>PMYK01000033.1:40649-40944 GCA_003171255.1 Chloroflexota bacterium | reverse complement strand
GGAGGGACGCCAGAGCGGCCTGGACGTTAGGGGGAGGGGTCGTCATGGGATGCCGAATGATAGAACAGATGTTCTAATAGTCAAGGCCCGACGGCGCCTGCCCGGCTCCACTTCGCCTTCCACCAGGCCGGCGATTCGGTCGGGCGCTGCCGGCCGTAGATCCATGGCCGGCTGCCGTACGTAACACGAGTGGTCTGCAAGAACCGAACCACCCACGAGGGGGGATTCCTGACGGAAGACGTCACAGCCTGCGGCTGGTCTTCCGTACGTTGCCGAGGTTGCAGTAAACTCCGTC
>PMYK01000033.1:0-40559 GCA_003171255.1 Chloroflexota bacterium | reverse complement strand
AAGTCGACCACGATCAAGATGCTCACCGGCATCCTCGTGCCGACCTCGGGCAGCCTCATCGTCGACGGCCTGGTTCCGCACGAGAAACGCCAGCAGAACGCCCGCAACATCGGCGTCGTGTTCGGCCAGCGGACCACACTCTGGTGGGACATCCCCGTCATCGAGTCGTTCAACCTGGCTCGTGACATGTACGAGATCCCGGCCAAGCGCTACAAGCAAAACCTCGCCGAGTTCACCGAGCTGCTCGGTCTGGCCGAGTTCATGAACATCCCCGCGGGCAAGGTTTCGCTCGGACAGCGGATGCGGGCGGACCTGTGCATGGCCCTTCTCCACGATCCCAAGATGCTCTACCTCGACGAGCCGACGATCGGTCTGGACATTGCCGTCAAGGACAGCATCCGCAAGTTCATCCGGCGCCTGGTCGAGGAGCGCGGGACCACGGTGATGCTGACGACCCACGATCTCGGCGACATCGAGGACATCTGCAATCGCATCGTCATCATCGACAGCGGAAAGATCATCCATGACGGCGACCTGACCGCCCTCAAGGACAACTACGCCCGCGATCGAGTCATCCACTTCCAGCTGGCTCGACCGCCGGCGTCGATGGAGCCCATCTGCGCCGGACTGCCGGCCTGTGATCTTGTGGACGACGGGTTGCGCCTGTCCGTCCGGTTCGATCGATTCGAGTACGCGGCGGGCGAGATCGCCGCGGCGGTGATGCCGTATGTCGAGGTCATCGACTTCCACATCGACGAGCCCGAGGTCGAGGACCTGATCCGGAAGGTCTATCTCGGCCAGCTCAGCCTGGCTGCACCCGGGCCGATCGCCGACACGCCCGAGCCCGCGGTCGCCGCGGAGGCCTGACGTGCACGGCTTGAACAAGTACTTCGCCATCGCGAAAGCGTCGCTCGAGGTCATCTTCGTCTACCGCGCCGGCTTCACCGTCAACCTGATCGGCTCGGTCTTCTACGTCGTGGCCATGTTCTACCTGTGGCAGACCATCTTCCTGGTCAAGCCGGGCGCGCTCGGCGTCTTCACCTGGCCAGAGATGAAGGCCTACCTGATAGTGGCCTTCATCCTCAACTCGACGATGACCTGGTTCGACGAGTCTTCAATGGGTCAGGACGTCCGCGAAGGCCGCGTGGCAATAGACCTCGCCCGGCCCATCGATTTCCAGTTGAAGCGCTTCGCCGAGGCGACCGGGCCCGTTCCTTTCGAGCTCATCTCGGCGGTGGCAATCGGGGCCGTGGTCGCCTTCGTGTTCGGCGGCATCGCCCTCCCGGCCGATCCGGTCCACCTGGCACTCTTCATCGTGAGTGCCGCCCTGGCCACGCTGCTCAAGTTCTCGATCATCTATTGCGTGTCCATGACCGCGTTCTGGACGACCGGGATGCAGGGCGTCAGCAATGCGCGGATGGCCGTTCAGAACATCTTCTCTGGCGCTCTGATCCCGCTCGTGTTCTTCCCCGATTGGCTGCGCGGGCTGGCCTCAGTCCTGCCGTTCCAGGGGATGATCTCGACACCGGCCCTGACATACCTCGGCGCCATGGACGGCCCGACCACGGCATTCATGATCGGCACGCAGGCTGTCTGGGCGTTTGGCCTGCTCCTCTGCGGCAGGTTGCTGTGGCGCAGCGCAGTCAAGGCGGTGACGATCAATGGCGGCTAGGCTGCGGCACGCTCGCTGGCTTGTGTACATCTACTTTCGCTGCCTGGGCCAGCAGATGAAGGCGATCCTGGCCTACGAGGCCGATTTCGTCATCCTGATGATCTCGGCGGGTCTGGTGCAGATCACGGGCTTCCTCTTCATCTGGACGATCTTCCAGCGCATCCCCGATATCAACGGCTGGACCTTCTGGCAGGTCGTGATGATGTACTCCTTGATCTTCATCACCGAAGGTGTGGGGTCGCTGTTCTTCGAGGGGACGTGGCGTGTCTCGAGGCTGATCTACAACGGCAACTTCGACCAGATGCTTCTGCGGCCCGTCTCGCCCATCGTGCAGGTCCTGGCGGCCGACGTCGGTTTCAACGGCCTGGGCAACATCATCACCGGCGGCGTTCTCATGCTGATCGCCCTCGGGAACGTCCAGGTCCAATGGACGCCGGGGCGGCTGCTGATGCTCGCGATCCTGATCGTCAGCGCGGCCACGATCCGCGTGGCGATCAACCTTGGCACCGCAGCCAGCGCCTTCTGGATCAGGACGCCCTGGAGCATGGTGCCCTTCTTCGTTCACCAGCTCGGCGAGTTCGCCAAGTACCCGATCACGATCTACTCGATGGCGGTCCAGGCTCTTGTCGTGGTGGCCATCCCGTTCGCCTTCGTGAGCTTCTTCCCGACGGCCTATCTATTCAACGTAGAGGCCTGGAGCGCGCTGGGGCTGCTGACGCCGCTCGTGGCTGTCTACTGCCTGCTCGTGGCCGTCTGGGTCTTCCGACGCGGCCTGAGCCGCTACGAGAGCACGGGCCACTAGCTCCCGCGAGTGGCCCGGTTGCGGACTCAGCCGGCGGCCCGGCTAGGAAGCCGGAACAGCGATCACGTTGGCCGCGTCATTGGCCTTGGTGATGTCGACCAGGAACTCGAAGTCGTCGGTGCCGGTACCGGTGACCTTCCAGTGGACCGGGTAGCCGCCCGACTTCGCGATCCAGATGTCGCCCGCCAGCGTGGCTCCGGGCTTGACGCCCCAGTAGCTCGCCATGCTGTTGAGGATCGCCGGGCCATAGCTGTCGTAGGTCGTGGGCGAATCGGGATACGGGCTCAGGTCCCACGCGAACCCGTTCCTGGTCCAATTCTTGCCGTGGATCTCGATGATCTCGACGTCCACGTAGGAGAACTGGACGGCGAAGCTCGGGCTGTTGACCACGGTCCCGACGACGCCTTCCGGTCCGACCGACGACGCGTATCTGCCGCCCTTGAGCGTGAACTTGAACTGGTATCTGCTGAGCCCATTGAGCTGCGTCAGGACGTTGGCCAGGACGGGGTCCGCCGTAGCTCCGGCAGCGGCCGGCGATGCCGCCGTGGCAGAGGTGGCGCGGGCGGTTGGCGTGACGGCCGGGTTCGTGGCGGCGCCATTCGTGGCCAGACCCGCGTTCTGCGGAGTGGACGCGGCGCCGCTGCAGGCGGCCACGGCAGCCGCGAGCAGAACGGCCGCGGGACTGACGTTCCTGGGTTGGCGCCGTGGGGGCTGTGCTAGACTCCTCGCTCGCGTGGGGATGTAGCTCAGCTGGAAGAGCACCGCGTTCGCATCGCGGGGGTCAGGGGTTCGAGTCCCCTCATCTCCACCATAGCCTCCGGTAGACGAACCGCTCCAAGTGGCGGTTCCACCGGAGCAGGTACGGCGGGTACCCGATACGTGGGCCGGATGTCCATTGGCGACACGACCCGGATCTCCTCGATCAGCAGCCGCAGCAGAGCCATGCTCCGCGGCCGTCGGCGTGGCCTTGCGAACGTCGGCCAGAGCTTCCGTAGTAGGCGTAGCGCTTGCCGTGGCGTCCGTTGGCGCTGGCCCCAATAAGGGTGTGGCCCACCGGTCGCACACGAGCACCAAGCCCTAGAGCAGGTAATCCGATCCGTCGGTTCGTCGCAGCCTGGGCTCAGCTGAGGGGTGCTCCAAGATCGCCTGAGCCGCGTCGAATATGGCTTGCTGGATCAGCGGTTCGTGGTTACGTTCCTACCGGCCGCGCTCGGCTCGACTGCGGCAACGATGAGTGCCGCTCGAACCAACTTCAGCGGGCTCGCGCACTCCGACCCGACGTCAACGCCTGGACGATTTCCTGAGTGTCTTCAGGCGCTCCTGGAGCCGCGATGCCACAACGCCAGGGGCGTGTTCCTGGCGGGCGAAGCGTTCGAGGATCGACTGCTCCTCCTCGGCGTCATTACGACCAAGATAGATGGCCGCCAGCTCCTCGTAGGCCCGGGGCGCGACAGGCGAGCCGTCGGCTTGTGACTCGGCCTCCGCACCCGCGACGATGTCAAAGAGCAGGGTTATGGCGTCGTCTTCGTCGCCAATCTGCCGTAGACGCTCGACTTCGCCGTACCACTCAGAGTAGAGCCGCCCTCGGACTGCCCCCGCGCCAGACAACGTGCCTGGCGCAAGAGCCCCTCTGGCTGGCGCGACGCGCCCACCAGAAGGCGCCCGAGGCCCACCTGGGGGAACCATCTCCGCTCGTGGCCCGCTGTCGATCTCCCGATCCAACTTCTCGGGCTCCGTCGCCAGCGCCTCGCGCTCCGGATCGAACTCAGGCGGACTCGGCATCTCGTAGGCCATGTTGGCCAGGGCCGATGGATCGGCCCCCTGGATCTCTTCGAAGAACCGGGCCACTTCGTCCTGGAAGGCCGCGACGCGCTCCTGTACGCGCACGACCTCGAGCTCGATGCTTGAGTTGTAGTCAGCCAGTTCCTGCTGAAGGAGATCCAGACGTCGGGCGACCCGCTCCTCGGTCTCAACGCGGACCCGGTCGACTTGCGCCTTGGCGCGTGCTCTGATCGTGACGACATCGGCCTCAGAGTCGCTGCGGAGGGCCCCGGCCTCGTCCACAGTTCGGGCCTGGACCTGCTCGACGTACGCTTTCGCGTCAATACGGCACCGCTCGATCGACGCCACCCTGGCCGTCTCAGCGGTCGAACGCATGGCCTGCGTCAGGTTCGCAAGGAATGAGTTCAGGCGGTGCGGCGCCAACTCGCTCACGCGATCTCCATGGTCTCGGTCCCCGTCCTGACTCGGACGACGAAGGACACGCTGGTATCCGGCGCGGGGCGTTGAGTAAAGTCCCGCGCCCAATGGGCTCGGCCCACCCTTACATGATGAGGGGTGTGGGCCTCTGGGCGATCATGGGGCGGCCAACGTGTCCGAGCACTACGCCGAAGGTACCGGGAGATGCTGTCGTAACGTACGGCCTCGCCGGGAGTGAACGGGGTACCTCTGTCGTCGCGGGACCATCTTGGGCCCCGGCAGGGTGCATTCGCGTCCGTCAAAGGCTGCGTGCCTACGGCTTGTACAACTCGGCCGGAGCACTCCCGCCATAACCACCGTTGCCACCGGCGATCAGGACCCGACCATCGCCGAGCAGCGTTGCCGTTTGGACGGAGTGCTCGGAAACCAGAGAGCCGGTCGCGATGAACTGGCCGGTCTTGGGCACGTAGACCTCGGCCGAGGCGCCCGATCCGGCCCCGCCGACGAGTAGGACCCGGCCGTCGGCCAGCGCCGTAGCCGTGTGCGAAGAACGCCTCGTGGTCATCGTGCCGGCGGGACTGAATGAGCCGTTCGTCCGTGTCTTTGGGTCGTACGTCATCGGGTCATAGATCTCCGCCGAGTCGAGGCTCGACAGCCCTATCACCCGGCCACCGGCGATGAGGACGCGGCCGTCCGCCAGCCGCGTCGCCGTATGGTCAGAGCGACTGACGGCCATCGGTCCAGTAGCGGTGAAGGCACCCGTCCTGGGATCGTAGACCTCGGCCGAGGCGAGACCCGAGCCTCCGGCGACCAGCACGCGGCCGTCGGAGAGAAGCGTCGCCGTGGCTCCGGCGCGGGCGGTCGTCATGGATCCCGTCTTGGTGAATTTGCCGGTCTGGGGGTCGTAGAGCTCAACTGAGGTGAGGTCCGCCGAGCCTCCCGCCAACAGGACGCGACCGTCCAGGAGAAGCACAGCGGTCGGTTGGGAGCGAATTGCGGTCATCGGGCCGATGGAACGGAAGGTGCCGGATGCCGGATCGTAAAGCTCGGCCGAGGCGTCGCCCGACCCTCCGGCGATCAGGACGCGGCCGTCGAGCAGCCGGGTGGCGGATTGGTTCATGCGGGCGACGGCCATCGAGCCGGTCTGCGTGAAGGTGCCTGTCGCGGGGTCGAACAGCTCGGCCGAGGTGTCGCCCAGACCGGTAATGTCGGTGCTGCCGCCGGCGATGAGCACGCGACCATTCGAGAGCAGGGCCGCACTCTGGTAGTAACGGGTCTTCATCGAGCCGGTTGCGATGAACCCGCCCATCGGCGTCACCGAACCCTCCGCCGAAGGGACGGCGGTCGGGCCGTCCGACGGCGAGCCTGCCGGCAATTCCTCGGCGCAACCGACCACGGCGAAGGCAACCAGAAGGCCCGCCAGGCCAAGGAGGGTCGCCCGACGAGTCTTGCCGTGTCGCCTTGTCGATGCGCCGAAGCCGATCCGGACCATGCAGCCGGTGGCTCGCGCCCAGATCGTCACTGTGGCTCCCTTCGTCGGCGACCGACAAATCGGCCCACAAGAATCCGAACTCTAGGTCGGGACGGGTTGACCCCTCCCGCCCAGTCTAGCATCGCCGGCGCCCGTGCCGCGGCAGCACATCAAGACGAAACCCCGGTCGACCGACCGGGGTTTCGCTCTAACTGAGTGGCCGGAGGTGCGACTGCACCGCGCTATCAGCTCGGGAGGGCGACGACGTTCGTGGGCGGGGTCACCGCGTTGCTCGCGTCATTGATATGGGTGACGTCGAAGCGATAGCCAAAGCTTCCGCCCTCTCCGCCGGACGTCGCGAAGAAGCCGTAGATGCCGCTCACCGGGTAGTTGCCATCCTTGGAGATCCAGAGATCGGCCTGGAAGTTGGCCGAGACTCCGGTCATGCCGGAGTAGAGGCTGCCAAGCGAGTCGCTGCCCTTGTAGTGGACGCACTGGACGCCGTTCTTCGACTCGTCGCCAACAACGCTGAAGCCGGTCGAGTTGGAATCGAACCAGGTCGAGTAGTCATGACCGGGCAGAAGATTGGCCAGGCTCGTGTCCGTCGGACTACTGGTGTACCAGGTGCTGCCGTCGAAGGAGCTCCAGGCCTCATTGCCGATCACGATGAACTGCACGCCAAGGTCGTTAACCAAGATCGCCTTGGTGGGCTTGTTGATGACCGTTCCGGTGATGAGGAAGGTCGATGCGCTTTCGCCGGGCGAAGCCGCTCCGCCCAACGTCGAGCCGCCGATGGACTCAGTGAATTGGTAGCTGTCCAGCTGGTCGAGGTTGGACGACAGGCCCGAGGTGAGCGAGCTGCCGCCGCCCGGCGCATTGCTGGTGCCCGCGCCGGTGTTTCCGCCGGGCAGGTTGAAGGGGTTCAAGGTCGAGGTCGAGCCGCCGCACGCGGCCACCACGAGCCCCACGGCCAGACCTATTGCGACGAGACCACGAATCGATCGCTGAGACGTAACCACCGGCTATCCTCCGCTCCGCTCTACTGCCGGAGCGCGACACCCTCCGGCGGGACTGGGACTCCACACGAGCGGATAGGCCCAGTCACTCCTCTTCCCGATTGTACCGCCAGCCTTCGGGAGCCGGAGAGTCGGGCTACGCGCCCGTCACGTTGGTGGGGGCGGCCACGTTGTTCGAGGCGGCGTTGATGGCGGTGATGTCGAACAGGATCTCGTAGGCGATGGTGTTGTCGCTGGCTTTGGCCACGACAGCCATGCTCACCGGATAGCCGCCATCCGTGGCAACCCAGACGTCAGAGGTCCACGTGCCCTCCACTCCGGCGATCGATGCCAGGTATCCGAGAGCCGATTTCGAGGCCTGGTAGTGATCGGCCTGCACACCGTTCTTGGACTCGGTCCCGATCTTGTCGTAGCCGGACACTGCGGTCGGGTCGATTGCCGTGGAGAACGCCTGGACCGGCAGGAGCGTGTCGACGAGGCCGGTGTCAGAGGCCTGGGTGAAGCCGGCGCCGGTGTCGAAGTAGTCGAAGCCGCCGATCGCGATCATGTGGAAGTCGGCGATCTTGATGTCGACGCCCTTGTCGGGCTGGTTGACCACGGTGCCCTTGATCGTGACGGGGGTGTTCGGGTCCGAGATCGACACGCCGGGGAGCATCTCGATCTGGGTGACAACAGAGCCACCGACCAGGGTCATGGTGTACTTGTAGCTGTCCAGCGCCGAGAGGGCGCTTGCCGCTCCGCCGAGACCCACGCTCGCCGGCTGGGTGCTGTCGGTCGGGGCGCCGGTCGCCCCCGTAGCGCCGGTGCCGCTTGGCGCCACCGTGGCGGAGCCGCCGGAGCAACCGGCCAGGGCAACCGCGATGACGGCCGACAGGACGAGCAAGCCGCGGCCTTGCCCCTGGACGAACCGGACCATTCAGACCTCCCCGTGTCCCGTGTGCCGGCTGCTCATGAGAACGCCGGCTCGCGACCAAGTTATCACGACAACGGCAGGTCGGGCCCACCGCGGCGTGGAGAGCGTTGTGGGAGTCCCGGGGGCGTGGATTGCCTGGATGGTTGCGCTGCTCGCGTCGCGCGCCGCGAGCCGAGAAGCCGCGCCAAAGCCCCGGCCTTGACGAGTCCACCTGGCTACAGGCATGATTCACCAATGAACTCGTGCGATTTCGCTTGCTTCTGTCCCCGGCGGCCCCGCCGCAGGAGGTAGCCGGCTGTATCGCGCTCCCCGCCGGGAGCTCGCCGAGTCGCTCCAGGGGCCGCGGTCCTAGTCAGGAACCGCGGCTTTCTTGTTTCCTCCCACCGGACGCGCCGCGCAACACAGCAAAGCGCGCTTCCGAGCGCGCCCGCTCCCGAACCCTTGCCAGGAGCAGCCGGCGCCCCACGGCCCGCTCCCTCTCGGCCCCAGCTCAGAGGCAGAAATGGCTCTCCCGCTTCGATCGATCAAGACCCAGAAGGCCGGTCACGCACCGAGCGATCCGCTCGACGGCCTGGCGACGCGTCTCCACAACGTCCTGGGCGAGGACGGTGGCAAGCGGTTGGCCAAGGCACGCGTTGCGGCGTGGATCCGTGCCCTGATCGACACGCTCTTCCCGCAGGCCGCCGAGCAGACATACGCCACGGCGGGCGAGGTGCGCGACGCGCTCGACGCGTCGGCGGCCGAGCTTCGAGCCCTGCTGCGGCCACTCGAGGACGATATCGAGGATCCCGCCGCGATCGCCGCCGCGTTCTTCCAGTCACTACCTGAGATCCACCGCCAGTTGATGATCGACGCCACCGCAATCGAGCGCGGCGACCCCGCGGCCGAGAGCGTCGACGAGGTAATCGTGGCATACCCAGGGTTCCTGGCCATCGCCGTCCATCGCATCGCCCACCGCTTCCGCGAGCTTGGCGTGCCAATCCTGCCGCGCGTGCTGACCGAGTGGGCTCATGAGCGAACGGGCATCGACATCCACCCCGGGGCGACTGTGGGCCACCCCTTCATCATCGACCACGGCACCGGCATCGTCGTCGGCGAGACCGCGGTGATCGGCAACAACGTGAAGCTCTACCAGGGCGTGACCCTCGGCGCGCTCTCCGTGACCAAGTCGCTCGCTTCGACGAGGCGTCATCCGACCATCGCAAACGACGTGGTGATCTACGCCAACGCCACGATCCTCGGCGGCGAGACCGTCATCGGTCGGGGCAGCGTGATCGGCGGCAATACCTGGATCACCTCGAGTGTCCCGTCCAATTCCATCGTTTACCAGCGCAGCGAAGTCCATGTCCGGCAGGGCCGAGACGAAGCCGACACGCTCGACTGGGTCATATAGCAATCGCATCCAACCCCTACGCAGTCGGTCTGCCGTCCGCGTGCGTCCCACATTCCGGAGGAGATCCCATGGCAAAGGCCAACAGCATTCTCGAAACCATCGGCAACACAACCGAGCTTCGCATCAACAAGCTCTTCGACCCGCGTGTGGAGGTCTGGGTTAAGCTCGAACGACAGAACCCGGGCGGCTCGATCAAGGACCGCATCGCCCTGTCGATGATCGAAGACGCCGAGAAGCGCGGCATCCTTCGGCCGGACAGCATCATTGTCGAGCCGACATCCGGCAACACCGGCGTGGGCCTGGCTCTCGTCGCAGCCGTCAAGGGCTATAGATTGATCCTGGTGATGCCCGAGTCGTTCTCTGTCGAGCGACGCAAGCTCATGGCTGCATACGGCGCCACCTTCGAGCTGACGCCCCGCGAGCTCGGCATGAAGGGTGCCATCGCCAAGGCCCGTGAGATCGTGGCCTCGACCCCCAACGCCTGGCTGCCGATGCAGTTCGACAACCCGGCGAACGTCGAGGCCCACAAGCGGACCACGGCCGAGGAGATCGCCCGCGACTTCCCGGACGGCCTCGACTACATCTTTGCGGGCGTCGGCACGGGCGGCCATGCCACGGCGGTCGGCGAGGTCCTGCGACCGCGCTGGCCAAAGCTCAAGGTCTTTGCCGTGGAGCCCGAACTGTCCCCCGTGCTGAGCGGCGGAACCGCGGGCCCGCACCCGATCCAGGGCATCGGCGCCGGCTTTGTGCCGGGCAACTTCCACGCCGCCGCGGTCAACGGCATCGTCCAGGTCTCGGCCCCCGATGCCCTCAAGTACACCCAGCGTCTCGCTCGCGAGGAAGGCCTGCTCGTCGGCGTTTCGTCCGGCGCGGTCCTCGCCGCCGTAGCGAACAAGCTGCCCGACATCGCGGACGGGGCTCGCATTCTGGCCTTCACCTACGACACCGGTGAGCGGTACCTGTCCGTGCCCGGTCTCTTCGACGTCGAGCCCGAGGCCGTGGCCGTGGGGTGATGGCGGTTCTGCCCGTCGCAGAGTGGCCGCCCAAAAGGGCGGCCGAACGGAGCCCATTCGCGGCCGCCCGAGAGGGCGGCCGCCTCGTTTCTGCGACGCTCCGGGCCCCTGAGCACCCACTGACTCGCTCAAGGTTTACCGGTTTACTAAGAGGCCTCCTACCCGGCGAATCGACCCGTAGAGCACTGTCTCACCTTTTCGGCGGAGCCGATGCTTCGGTCAGGGTCGGGCACGGACCCGGCCGCGAAGGCGTCCCATAGGAATTCGCCATGCGTGAGGCGCTCGGCCGCCGCTTCGACCTCGTAGTCGTCATCTGGATCCTGGCGCTCGCTGTCGGCTGGTCCATGGTCACTCTTTCGAGGGCGAGCCTGTCGGCCGATCAGTGGTCATCGGCGCCGCAGAGCGGCCCGGCCTGGGTGGTCCCCGGCGGCGATCAGGTCCAATAGCGACCGACCGGCGCGGTTGCCGAACGATCAGGCCGGCGCCAGAGATCGCTCTCGCACTCCCAGCAGGATCATGTGTGCGGCAGTCGCGTAGCTGACCCGGCCGGTGTTCACGACCAGGTCGTATTCATCGGGATCGCACCAGTCGCGGCCGTACAGCTGCTTGATATAGGCGGCCCTATTCGAATCGGTTTCGTGCATCTTTCGCCGGGCCTCGGCTTCGCCCAGCCCGTCCCGGGACATCAGTGTCTTGACTCGAGCGCCGTCGGGCGCCCGCAGGAAGACACGGAACACGCCGGGCCTTTCGTGCAGGACGAAGCCGGCGCCGCGGCCTACGATCACCACGTTCCCGGTGTCGGCCACCTCGCCGATGATCTGCTCGGTGAGATGGATGATCTCCTTGCGGGGATCGAAGAGCGGGTCAGGATAGGGCGGGGTCCAGCCCGCTCCCAGGCCAGGCTCCAGCGATGAGAAGGACCTGACCAGGCGCTCCAGCAGGGAGCGGGGTCGCTCTTCTTCGGCTTCGACATCGCTCGGTCGAAGCGAGAGTCGCTTCGCGACCTCCTCGATCAGCTTCTTGTCGACCACCTCGGCGCCGAGCTCGGCAGCGACGATACCCGCCACACTGGAGCCACCTGCGCCGAACTGCCGAGAGATGGTGACGATGGGCATCTCGGGCTCCTTCGTCCGCACGCGTCGATCCTCGGAAGGCCGTTGAGCGGCTCCTCGATCGGCACCATTTCACTCTATTCCCCTCGTCCAGCCCCCGCCAAGGGCCGTCCGAACCGGATGAGCTACGCGCAACGAGGTCGACCCGGGCGGCCTATTCGGCCGAGGCCAGCGCGCCGTGCAGCTCCATGGCGTGGTCGCGCAGCCAGCGCCGCCAGCGCCGATGGTCGGGCCTTCGACTGGCCACGATGGCCCAGAAGCCCGGGCCGTGGCCGAAGACGCGGAGATGGGCCAGTTCGTGGACGACGACGGTCTCGAGCGCCTCCGGCGGCGCCAGGACCAGGCGCCACGAGAACGAGAGGCGCCGCGCCCGCGAGCAGCTGCCCCAGCGAGTCCGGGCATCGCGGATCGTGATCGCGGCCGGGGTCACGTCCAACGCCGTCGCGTGGCGTTCGATCTCGCGATGGATCGCGGCCCGAGCCTTCTCGCGAAGCCACGGCTCGAGGATCGCGTCCAGGCCGCGGCGCTCCGAACCGCCCAGACGTACGACCAGCTCGTCTCCGGCATCGCCACCCTCGCGGCTCACGATCGTGCGCCGCCGCTCGGCCGCGGCCACTACCCGCAGACGGTGGGTTTCGCCGCGGAACTTGATGAAGCCTCCGTCGCGGAGAGGGCCCAGCGCCGCCAGCTCCTCACGCTGGCGGGCCTGCCGGTCGAGGTGCCGGCGCAGCCACGCCTCGCGTTCGGCCACAAACGACTCCGCCACCCGTTCGGCCTCGCCTCGGTTTCGGGCCGCGCGGGCCGGCACCGTCACGATTGCCACGTGTCGGGGATCGACGGTCAGGCGGAGATTCCGCGCGCGAGTCGATCGCCGAACCGTGCACTCGAGGCGGCCGCCCGGAAGTCGCAGGTTCGCCCGCCATTCGGTCGTTGCCGTCGCCATCACGGGCCCAAGGGTAACGCCCATCGGCGCCGGCGATCGTGCCGGATCGGTCGGCGCGCCTGGCGACGCCGCCCAGGGGCGGCCCCACAAGAACGCCGGCCGCATCGGCCACCGAACCAAGGAGATGCCGGCGCCGCCGCCGGGGTCGCCGAGCCGGAGCTAGCCGGAGCTAGTTGTCGGGAACGTCATCGTGTCGGAGAATTCGGTGTCCTGCCTGGCAGACTGAACAGCGCAATAGACCCATGTAGCCAGACCCTTGCTCGTCGCAACCTTCACGAGTGGTGGTGTCGGCCGTGGTGGACGCCACGAGAGAAGGGGTGCCGAGATGCGGAGCCATCGCAAGCTGATCGCGCGCAGCGCGGTCCGGTTGCTGTAACATTCGCGGTCGCGTGGGGCTATAGCTCAGCTGGAAGAGCGCCTGCATGGCATGCAGGAGGTCCAGGGTTCGAGTCCCTGTAGCTCCACCAATCCCCACTGACACCGTCCGCGGTTGCGGCTGCGCGCGTCCCCGGCCGGCAAGTGTGATCCGCGGATAAACCGGCGCGAACCGGCGCCTGAGACGATCCCGCCGTGGATGACCTTCGATTCGGAGCGCTCGTTCGCGCGGTCAGACTGCGCCGCGGTCTCCGACAACAGGACTTGGCGGCGGCCGCTCGGGTGTCGCGAGCCACGGTCTCGCCGATCGAGCGCGGCTATTGCGAGACCCTTTCGCTGGCAACACTCAGACGGGTGGCCGGCGCGACCGACATTCGGGTCGACCTGCTCGGTCGATGGCGCGGTGGTGACGCCGATCGGCTGCTGAGCCGCCGGCACTCGAACCTCGCGGAGAGCTTCGCGGCATTCCTCGCCGCGCAGCCAGGCCGGATAGTCGAGCCGGAGGTCTCCTTCTCGTTCTACGGGGCGCGCGGCGTCGTCGACCAGCTGGCATGGCACCCCGCGACCGGGCACCTGCTCGTGGTCGAGCTCAAGACCGGATTCGTGGACGTCAACGAGATGCTCGGAACGTTCGACCGCAAGCGGCGCCTGGCCGGCGCGATCTCCGCTACGCGCGGCTGGCACCCAACCGCCATAAGCGCCTGGTTGATCGTGGCAGACTCGAAGACGAACAGGCGGCACGCGGCCGAGCATTCGACGCTGCTGCAGACTAGGTTCCAGCTGGACGGCCGGCAGCTGCGCGTGCTCATGAGACACCCCCTGAAGGCCACCACGGGCCTGGCATTCTGGACAGATTCCAACCCGGGTGGCGCGAGACCGAAAGCGAGCCCCGTCCGAGGGCAGTCAACGGCTCCCCTGCGGCCTCGGACGGGCCGAAACGCGGCCCAGGATGGTGCGGCGGGCCCAGATTCGACCTGTTGACGACCACCGACTTCGACCGGCGCTACGGGGGTTGGCATCTGTCCAAGTCTCGGGCTCTGCGAGGCATGTCGACAGCGAGGCGGGCCAGCTGCGGCCGGCTGGCGGTGGCGGGCGTGAGGCGCGACCTGGTGTCCCGGCCGCGCCACGAACCTCGGGCGGGGCCACGGGACCTGGCGGGTTGCGAGCCCCCGGTGGGGGGCGTCGGATAAACTGACGCTCTCAGCGCCGCGCCCGATGGGCAAGGCCCGAGGTCACGAGCCAGTAAGAGGTCCACCGTGTCGGCTGCAGAGCGCTCAGAGCGTACCCGCATCGATCGCTATGATCCCGCGGCCTTCGAGCCGCGCTGGCAGAAGCGCTGGGCCGAGCTCGGCCTTCACGACACGGATCTGCTCGACGACACCCGGCCCAGGTACTACCTGCTGACCATGTACCCCTATCCGTCGGGCGATCTGCACATCGGTCACTGGTACATCATGACTCCAACCGACGCGCTGGCCCGGTTCCACCGGATGCACGGCGAGAACGTCTTCCTGCCGATAGGCTTCGACTCGTTCGGGCTGCCCGCCGAGAACGCCGCGATCAAGAACAAGATCCACCCGCGCGAGTGGACGCTAAAGAACATCGACAACATGCGGCGCCAGGTTCGGTCCATGGGCGCCACCTTCGACTGGAAGAGCGAGGTCGTCACCTGCGACCCCGGCTACTACCGCTGGAACCAGTGGATCTTCCTGCGGTTCCTCGAGGCCGGGCTGGCGTATCGCACCACTTCGCCCGTGGACTGGTGTCCCAACGACGGGACGCTGGCGCGTGAGCAGGTCGAGGGCACTGACCGCCACTGCTGGCGCTGCGGCGCGAGGGTCGAGAAGCGCGAGCTGGAGCAGTGGTATCTGCGAACCACGAAATACGCCGACGAGCTGCTCGACTTCACCGGCATCGAATGGCCGGAGCCGATCCGGATCATGCAGACCAACTGGATCGGTCGGTCGGAGGGCGCCGAGGTCGTATTCACCACCGCCCCGGACGACTTCCAGCCGGGCGGCGACGAACTGCGCGTCTTCACCACCCGCCCGGACACGCTGTACGGCGCGACCTTCATGGTCATGTCGCCCGAACACGCGCTGGTGCCCAAGCTCACGCACGCGGATCGAAAGGCCGAAGTCGAGGCCTACGTGACGGCTGCCGGTCGGGCGACCGAGATCGAACGGATGTCGACCGAGCGCGAGAAGACCGGCGTCTTCACGGGCTCCCACGCGACAAACCCGGTCAACGGCGAGCGCATCCCAATCTGGATCGCCGACTACGTGCTGGCCGGCTACGGCACGGGCGCGATCATGGCCGTGCCCGCCCACGACGAGCGCGACTTCGAGTTCGCCCGCAAGTTCGGCCTCCCGATCCGCCGCGTCATCGCCGGTCCCGAGGTTTCGGACGCGGAAGTCGAGACGCCGCTGGAGGCCGCCTATATCGCCCACGACGCCACCGACCGGATGGTCAACTCCGGACCGCACGCGGGGCTGCCGGCGAAGGAAGGGTTCGCGGCCATCGTGGCCATGCTCGAAGCCCAGGGCAAGGGCAAGGCTGCGGTCAATTACCGGCTGCGCGACTGGCTGATCAGCCGCCAGCGGTATTGGGGCACGCCGATCCCCGTGGTCTATTGCGACCGAGACGGCATCGTGCCCGTCCCCGACGACCAGCTACCCGTGCGGCTGCCCGACACGGTCGACTACGGCGGCCGCGGTGAGAACCCGCTCAAGCACGACGCGTCCTTCGTCAACGCCACGTGTCCGAAGTGCGGCGGGCGGGCGCGGCGCGAGACCGACACGATGGACACCTTCATCGACTCGAGCTGGTACTGGTTCCGCTACCTGTCACCGGCCAACCCGAGCGCGCCGGTCGACCGCCAGATCGAGGCTCGCTGGTGCCCGGTCGCTCAGTACACCGGCGGCGCCGAGCACGCCGTGATGCACCTGCTCTACGCCCGCTTCTTCACCAAGGCGATGGCCGACGTGGGCCTGGTCCACGAGCGCGAGCCGTTCAAGCGGCTCTTCAATCAGGGCCAGATCCTGGGCACCGACGGCGAGCGGATGAGCAAGAGCCGCGGCAACGTCCAGGATCCCGACGAGCTTGTGACTCGCCACGGCGCCGACGCAGTCCGGATCTTTCTGATGTTCATGGGACCGTGGGACCAGGGCGGGCCGTGGAGCCCGAGCGGCATCGGCGGCATCAGCCGCTTCCTCAACCGCGTCTGGTACTCGGCGCTCGATCCGCACGGCGTCGATAGCGGCGATCCGGAGTCGGGCGTGCTGCCGGCCGGCCAGGACGCCGCCGCGGCCGAGAAGGCGCTCCGCACCGCGGCTCACCGGACCCTGCGCGTGGTGTCGGAGGAATATGCCGAGCTGCGCTTCAACACCATGGTCGCGCACCTGATGGAGCTATCGAACCTGCTCCAGCGCTACCGCGGCACGGAGATCGCCGGCGGCGCGGCCTGGAACGAAGCGGTCCGGCTGCTGCTGCTCATGCTCGCGCCGGCGGCGCCGCACATCGCCGAGGAGCTGTGGTCGCGACTGGCCGAGGCCCGTGGCGAAGCACCGAGCGGCAGCGAGGCGTGGTCGTCGATCCACACGCAGGCCTGGCCCGCCGTAGACGAGGCGGCCGCGACCGAGAACGAGCGCGAGATTCCGGTACAGATCAACGGCAAGCTCCGCGACCGCGTCATGGTCCCGGTCGGCATCGCCGAAGCGGAGCTGGAGCGGCTGGTCCTGGCCCGGCCCAAGATCGTCGCCGCCCTCGAGGGCAAGCCGCCCCTCAAAGTGATCCACGCGGGCGGCAAGCTGGTCAACATCGTCGTGCGGTAGGCCACGCGGCCGACGTCGACTCGCCCCTGCAGCCGGAGACGGCGGGCCACTACGCTCGCCGTCTCTTGTTGTGTGCGCCCGATCAACGGCGCAGTGAAGCTCCGGACTAGTTGCCCGCTGCGGGCACCTGCGCCGACTCGCCCGAGCTGCTGACGGCCGTGATCCAGTAGCACATCTTGCCTCCGCCCACGGCCATCGGGCTGAAGACCTGGGCGCTACGGTCGGCCGGCTTCGCCTCCAACTGGACAGTCTCGTTTGCCTGCTCGGTGGCGCAGGTGGCGGCGGGATCAAACCCGGTCGCCGCCGAGTAGATCCTGAACCCCGTCTCCGGGTCGGCGCTCGCCTGCCAGGCAAAATCGTCCTGGTAGCAGTGGTCGCCGTTGGGATCCGCGCTGGGGCAGGTGACGCCAGTCTTGCGTGCGGCGGTGAAGCCGGTGGGCGCAGGTGGCGCCGCAGCTGCCGACGACGGCGCCACTGCCGACGACGAGTTGCTCGCGGCCGGAGCCTGCGCCGACTCGCCCGAACCGGTGACGGCGGTTATCCACCAGCAGGTCTGACCGCCGCCCACGGCCATCGGGTCGAAGACCTGAGCGTTCGTGGCGTCGGGCTTGGTGTTGAGCTTGCTGACCGCCTGGGATTGCACGCTGAGGCAGGTGGCTGCCGGATCCTCGCCCGTCCCCGTCGAGTAGATCTTGAACCACGTTCCCGCGCCGGCGGTCGACTGCCATGCGAGGTCGGTCTGGGAGCAGGAGTCGTCGGCGCTGGGGCACGGAACGGATCCGCTCTTGCGTGTCGCGGTGAAGTTGGTCGGGGCGGGCGGCGCCCCCACTGCCGCCGACTGCGCGCCGGCCTGAGCCGGCGTCACGAGCGGCGCCAGCGAGCGCCCGCTCGAGGTGCAGGCCGCGAGCATCAGTGAGACCGCGGCCAAGCCGGCCAAAGACGTCCGTGAATGTCTCATATCCCGCACCTCATGCCAGTGACGATGACGTTGCCCGGTTGACGCGCCAATGGACTCGCGCTGCTTGTTGGACGCTCAAGGCTGCCATGTGTAGTGGTACTGCCAACTGCCGCTGGCCACTTGCCCATCTATGTATAGGAACCAATCGAACGAGCTTGGTTCATCCGCGCCCGGGGCACTTGGGAAGACGAGGGACAGAGGCGATGATTGCGGGCCGTTCCAGCAAGTCGCCTCAACCCCGCGGCTACCATCCGGGGTAATGGCGCCGCTACCATCCGGGGTAATGATGCGAAGGCGCGGATTCGCGCTTAGGCCGGTGTCACCGGTACAGGTCATCTTGGCGGAGAGGGTCGTCGTCCAGGTGTCGCCTGGGACCGCACTTGCGGGAGGTGGCGCCCAAGACCCGGAGCCCTTCCCGCCGGACGTTTGCCATTGGAAGGACATGGCGACTCCGCCATCGGACAGGTCGTACGTGTTTCCGGCCCCCCCCGTCGGAGGTTTTACGGACTTGATCTTGTCCAGCTCCCAGTGACCGCCGGTCGCCGCTGCGATCTTCACGGTCACGGTGGTCTCGGTGAGCTTGTCCATGGTGGCCCCAGCGATCGTGTTGTAGGCAGTGTCGTCGTACAGGGTCACCTTGACCGTGTAGTCGCCTGGCTTCGCGTACGTGTGGCTTATCTCCGAAGACAACGGCTGGGTGTACGGAGCCTTGATGTCATCGCTCGTATCTGTGGCCCCGTCCCCGTAATCCCAGTAGAAGGAGAGATCCTGCGTGATGAGTGGGATCCCATCCGCGGTGACCTTGAATTTGGCCGTCATGCCGCTCGTCGTGGGCGGGTCGAGGGTCAGCTTCAGCTCTCTCCACCAGTCCTTGTTGTAAGGCTGTTGCCCGACGTTGTCCCACATCGAGTCGGAGCGCCGGTCCCACGAGGAGGGCGGGTTGTAGGTCGGGAAGTTCCCCTTCTTCCAGTTCTCCTCTGTGTAGAGGCCGCCTTCGTCCATCCGATATAGCTGGCCACCGATGGCGACCTCGGCGTATGCGTGGGCCGCGCCATTGTCAGCGGCGTAGCCGAAGACCCCCTTTGCCTTGAACCCGGAGGCGATGAAGACACTGACTGACGAATTCGCTGCGTCGGTGCAGTCGCCATTCAGCGGCCCCTTGTCGTCGCCGGTCAGGAAGAAGTGATCGGGCGTCTGCCAGCCCTCTCCCTTTTCATCATGTCCGATCGCCTGAACCTGGCCGACGTTCGAGATGTAGCCCATGTTCATCGCGTGGCCCTGCGCGCTGCCGGCGGCGAGCCAGGCCGGCAACTGGGGATCTTGAAGCGACATCTGGACATTCGTGGTGGCGTCCGTGATCACCGCCTGTTTGGCGTACTTCTGGACGGTGGCGGTGCCGGGGGTGACCCAGTCACTGGCGTTGCCCTGCGTGATCGCATCGCCCTTCAACCACTTATAGCCTTGGTAGCCTACATAGCCAAACGTTCCCACGATCACGGCCCCCAAAGCCGCGACGGTAACCAAGGCGGTTCCCCTGAAGTCCTTGAGCCTGACGCTCACCGTGTCCGCGCTCTTGTCGACGGTCCCGGAGACCGCCACCCACGATTGCCCATTCCAATAGGCGGCCACGATCGAGTCCTCCGACACGCCGGCCGGCAGCGCCATCTGGGAGTAGGGAACGGATACGGTCACCGGCTCACTGAAGGTTGTGCCTTCAGGTCCGAAGTCCACCACCGGGCCGACGACCGTGGGGTTGGTTCCGGCCTCCTGGGGCGATTGCCACATGGTCATGTGGAAGGGCTCCTGGAATTCCTTCATGGTGACGGTGGAATTCGAGAGGGCGGCGCCGGCGGGCACGATGAGCGAAACTCCATCTGCATCCAACCGGCCTGCTTTGCCGGGCGCGATGGCCAGGCTTGCGTCCTCTGTGGGCACGTCGATGACGGTCGGGGCCACCATGGGCGTCTCGACCAGCGGGATGCCCGACGAGTTCCATGGCAGACGGCCACCGAACACGGTGGTTGCTACGAGCACGGCGACAACTGCCACGGCCGCCCCGGCGATGAGCATGGGACGCCGCCGGGCGGAGCGCATCAGGCCGCCCGGCCGGCCGGCAACGGTGGCTGGGGCACCCCAGACGGGCGGGTTCGGCTGTGCCGGCGGGACCGGCGGTTGAGCCAGCGGTTGCGGCACAGTCGCGGTCGCCGGGCCAACGGCGGCGCCTACCTTCGAACCGCAGGTGCCGCACCAACTTGCCCCGACGCTGAGGGGGCCTCCGCAAAAGATGCACCACCGCGGCGCTGGCTGTCCGCACCCGATGCAGAATGCCGAATTCAGAGCTAGGGGCTGCCCGCAGGCGATACACGTAGTGGACACCGTCCGCCCTCACTCAACCAGACACCACGGCAGACTGGCCGCTGGCCCGATATGTTCGCTGCGCAAGGCTTCGGCGGCCTAGTGCCGAAGGACACTCGCAGACGGGCGGCTCAGCGAATCAGAAGCAACGCCGCGTCCTCCGGCTGGTACAGCTCGGCTGACGCAGGCCCGCCTCCGGCGACGCGCAGGCGGGCGCGTTGCAGGCACCTGGCCAGGTCGGTCGCTCGTGCGCGTCGCGGAATGCAATGTCGACCCGGACTCCCCTTGCGCGGCTTGAGTCCGCGTCGGGAGATGCATGTTGGATACGTCGCTCTCACGGCCGGCTTACATCGGTCGAGTGTGTGCTCCGCGACGCGCAAGATCGACTCTCCCGGGCGTTCCCGGTCGGATCGACAGCTGTGGACGCGCCATCTCGACAACCTCCCGGGCCGGCAAAGGAGAAGTTGGTCGAACATGTATCGACGGACGCACACACCAGCGTGTAGAACGCGCACGTCGGCAGATAGCGGGCCGAATCCTTCCTCCCCGGCCGTACAATCGGCGCAGCCCGGGAGTCGGGGCATGGCAAAGGAGGATCCGCCATGGAGCCAGGCACCGTCAGCCAGCCGGCCGCGCCGGGCGGCGCCGCGAAGGGCAAGGTCGTGGAGGGTCCCGACGCAATCGCGATGGTGATCGAATCGGCTCAGCGCCTGGGCGTGGAGCTCGACGAGCGCGAGGCGCGGGAGTGGGTCGAGGCAATGGCCAACGAGGCGGCCGGTGGCGACCTGCTCGTCGATGTCAACACGGGCGTGTACGGCCATCGAGTCTCGATGCTGGACTTCCAGCCGCAGGACCTGGCCCGGTTCCGCGAGATGGGCAGGATCGTCGGCTTCGACGACCGGCCACCCAACGTCCTGACCGCGCTTTCGATCTCGGGCTCGGCCGCCCAGAGCAAGATCAACTCGTTCCCCGCCGACTGCGACTTCTTCGAGCGCATCAACATCCAGGCCGCCACCCGCGAGGAGGCCTGCGCGATCCTGGCCGACATGATCCACGAGAAGGCCCTCGCGACCGCGAGCGGGCCCGGCCATCGACTGTGGGAAGTCAAGTTCGGCCAGCATCCGTGCGAGGGGACCAAGGGCGGCAAGCCGGTAGGCGTGAAGTCGCCGATGTCGTGGACGATCGATGAGATCCGCGCCGGCAAGATGGAGGTCACGCTGACCGACGGCTCGACCGCCGTGTACACCTGGGCCGACGCGACCCGCGACCCCGGCTGGTGCAAGCTCGACTGGGTGATCTCCGACAAGGCGCGCGGCAAGCTGGCCAACGCCAGCAACGTCCTGGACGCAACCTGGGAGGGGCCGGACGGCAAGATCGTGCCGCTCGACGGCTTTCTCGATCCCTACTTCCAGGAGGTCTATCTCGACGCCGCCTCGATCCCGATCTTCTCCAAGCTGGTCAAGGAGCTTTCCGCCGACACGGTCGACGACTATGTCGACGCGCTCGAGCACGAGGTCTGGAAGTACACGGTCGAGCATCCGAGCTACGGCAAGGTCGCGCGGCGCTTGTACAACGTCTTCCGCATGAACGGCCACTACGCCGAGGCGGCCTTCATTCGCGAGCTCTTCGATGAGCCGATCACCGCGCTCTACCAGGTGGCGGCCTTGATCCAGACCCTGGACGACGCGGCCGGCGCGGGCGAGGACTTCGAGGTCGAGACGATGACGGCCCAGGTTGACACGTTGATCATGTCGGCCATCCAGGCGCTCGATGGGCCCGAAGAGGCCGAGATGGTCGGCCATCTGCTGAAGCTGCGGAATTCGATCCAGCAGCGCGGCGTCGAAGCCGACCGAGCCGAGGACATGGCGGACGTTCAGAACGCGGCCATGAAGGCGGTCAACGACTACTTCGAGCGGGCGCTCCGCTCGGTCCCCACGATCGACGCGTACCTCAAGGAGATCGTCGCCAGGGCGCCGTAGCCAGTGGCTGGTGCCGCGGCCACGCATCCGGCCGTGGCGTACGACGCCGCCGCGAGATGGCTGTCGCCGACGGCTCTGACTGCTCGATAAGCGCGCGATAAGCCGCGGTTTAGCGGCGCCCGATAGCGTTTGGCCTGAAACCCGCCGTGCACGCAATCGGAGATGCCGATGGATACGAGCGCGCCCTGGCGGGCGTTGGATGCGACGGATCAAGCCCAGGCTGAGGCGGCCCGCAGCCGCGCGACCCCGTCCTCGCCGTCCGCGCATCGCCTGATGCTGGCCGCGGCGATGGTCGTGGCTGTGGCTTCGCTGGCGGTGGCGGCGTTCGTCGAGCTTCGGCCGGGTGGACAGGTGGAGGTAGTTTCCGGCCCCGGCGTCTCGGCTCGACCCGGGGCATCGGCCTCGCCGAGTTTGGTTGTCGTGCAAGTTGCCGGAGCCGTGGCTCGACCGGGCGTCTATTCGTTGCCGGTGGGCTCGCGCGTGGCCGATGCCATACAGGCGGCCGGCGGCTACTCCACCGAGGTGGATCCGCGCGGCGCGGAGTCGAAGCTCAACCTGGCGGCGAGGCTACAGGACGCCCAGATGATCGTCGTGCCGCGGCGCGGCGACTCGGCCGCGAGTTCGCCGGGCGGCGGCGCCTCCGCGGCGCCGAGCGGGCTACTCAACCTGAACACAGCAAGCGCCGAGCAGCTCGACTCCCTGCCCGGGATCGGTCCGGCCACCGCGGCCAAGATGATCGCCTCTCGCCAGCAGCTTCCGTTCGCGTCGGTCGATGACCTGGTCACGCGCAAGATCCTGTCCGCCTCGGTCCTGGCCAAGTTCCGCGATCAGGTCACGGTCTGAGACGATGCTGCCCAGGCCTGCCTGGCTGGCCCTCGGTGTGCTGGTCGCCGCAGGAACTGCCTCCTACTGGCCGCTCGACGGAGATTCGGCCGTGGCGGTGGTCGTGGCCACTTTCGCGTCGGTTGCGCTGGCGGTGGCGTGCTACGCGGCCCGCGCGGTGGGTCGCCGCGGGCTGGGTTCCGCGCTTGCGGCAGCCTCGCTCGGGGCGTCGCTCGTGGCGGCGAGACTTGCGATCGGGCTCGTCGTTGGCGGGGGCTCGGGCCCGCCCGGGCCCACGGTGCTGCCGGCAGGCACGGGCCCGTGGCCGGCCACGGCACAGAGCGCTCACGAGGCCAAGGGGCAGCAGATTGCCACGATCTCGATCGCGATCTCATCGACCGACCCGCCGGTACTCTGTTCGGCGCTGATGCCCGCCTACCCCCGACTGATCGCCGGGGACGCGATCTCGTGGTCCGGCCGGATCCGGCCGCTGACCGACGGCGACTACGACCGGTTCCTCGCGTCCCAGGGGATCGTCGCCAGCTGCGAGGCAACGGACCTTACGGTCCTGAGCCACGACGACTCCCCAGCCGGGCGGCTCGAGGCCATCAGGCAGGCGTCGGGCGACGCCCTGCAGCGAGTACTGCCCGAGCCCGGGGGCGGGTTGGCCGCTGCGATCCTGATCGGGCTGCGCGACCGCGTGGATCGAGACCTGGCCGCGGCCTTCACCACGGCCGGCGTCAGCCACATCGTTGCCATCTCGGGCTGGAACATCGCGATCGTCGCCGCCACGGTGGCGGCGCTGCTGCGCGGACACCTGAGCCGGCGCGGTCGGGCGCTCGTGACCATCCTGGCGATCGTCGGCTACACGGTGTTCGCGGGAGCCTCGCCGTCCGTGGTGCGGGCCGCGGTCATGGCCGGCGTCGCTCTCGGAGCCGTGGAGAGCGGCCGCGGGTCGAGGGTGATCGTGGGGCTGGGCTGGGCCGTGGCGATCATGGTCCTGGTGGAGCCCGCGACCGTCACGGACGTTGGGTTCCAGCTGTCCGCCGCCGCAACCGCGGGGCTTGTGGCGTGGGCGACGCCCCTCACCGCCTGGCTGGCGGCGCGCGCGCCGCGCATACCCGGCGCCCTGCGCGAGAGTCTGGGCGTCTCGCTCTCGGCCCAGGCGGCGACCCTGCCGATTGTGCTCCTAACCTTCGGGCGACTGGCGGTGATCGCTCCGGCGGCGAACCTGGTCGCGGTCCCGCTGGTGCCACCGACCATGGCCGCGGGCGCACTGGCGTTCGCTGCGGGCTGGCTGGCCACGCTCGGGGCGCCGGCCTGGGCTACCGGCATTCTGGCCATGCCGGCGGCGGTGCTTCTCGCCGCCCTCATCGCCGTGGTTCGGGTCGCGGCCGCGGTTCCCGGCGCCAACGAGACGCTGCCGTTCCCGGCGAACGTGGCCGCGGCGGCGGCAGCGATCGGCCTGCTGGTGCTGATGAACCGGGCGCTGTCGAGGACGGGCAGGCGGAAGCTGCAAGCCCGCCCGGCACTCCCCATCCCTGACCGCCAGGCCCGGCCTCGCGTCCCCACCAGGTATCGGTGGGCATTGGCCGGCGCCGCATTTCTGGTCTTCCTGAGCGGGTCCGTTGTCGCGGCAAGGCCCGACGGCAGCGTCCACGTCATCGTCCTCGACGTCGGCCAGGGCGACGCCATCCTGCTCGAAGGAGACCGAGGCGGACGCATCCTCGTCGACGGCGGCCCCGATCCGAACGTCCTGATGTCGGACCTGGACCGCTACATTCCGACCTGGGATCGCCGGCTCGACGCCATCGTTCTCACCCACCCCCACGATGACCACGTGGCCGGCCTCGTGGCGGTGGTCGAGCGATACCAGGTCGGTCAGGCCTTCGAGTCGGGCTGGCCGGCAACTACTCCGGCGTATCGAGCCTGGAAGTCGGCCCTTGCGGTTCGCGGGTTGCAGGCGCAACGCCTGGCAACGGGCGAGGTCCTGCGTCTCGACGACGCCACTCTCAGCGTTCTGTGGCCCGACGACGGCCCCACCCGGCCGGGCTATCTCGACACGAATGCAACGGACAACCGGAAGACGAACGACGCCTCGATCGTCTTGCTCGGCGAATACGAGGGTCGGCGGTTCCTCCTCACCGGCGACGCGGAGGAAGACGTCGACCCGATCCTCGTGAGCCGCGGGCTGCCGGCGGTCGACATGCTCAAGGTGGCCCACCACGGCAGTGCCACCGCTTCATCGGACGTGCTGCTGGCGACTCTCCGGCCGGGCGTCGCCGTCGTCTCGGTCGGAGCCAACAACCCATATGGACACCCGAACGCCGCGACGATAGCGCGGCTCCGGGCGCATTCGTCGCGCGTGCTCAGGACAGACCAGGACGGCACCGTCGAAACGACGATCGACCGGGCGGCGGTCACGGTCGCTTCATCTGCGGCGGCCCGGGGAGCGGGCGCTGCCTCGATCGCGTCGGCCGCCGCGGACCGGGCGGTCGGGGTCCTGTACGATTCGATCGATGTCCGTCCCGAGCCGTCGCGAGAGCGCGGCATTACTTCTTTCACTCGATCCGCCGATCTGGCACCTCCGCCATTCGCGAGCCGTCGCGGAGACGGCGGCCTGGCTGGCGTGGCGAGCGTATTCGGCGGGTCGATCGCTCGACCGCCCCCTCGTCGAGGCTGCCGCTTTGCTGCATGACGTCGACAAGCTCGACCGGGTGAAGCCCGATGTGAATGGCCTGACTCACGCCCAGGGCTCGGCCGACTGGCTGGCGCGGCGGGGCTACGCTGAGCTGGGGCCGGCCATCTCCGGGCACCCGGTGACGCTCCTGGCCGATCGCGCCTGGTTCGAGACCTGGATCGCCTCGTCGACTCCGGAGACGCTGATCGTTTCCTATGCCGACAAACGGGCCGGCCAGCGCCTCGAGTCGATGGCGCAGCGCTTCGCGTCCTGGGAGCATCGCTACCCACCGGCAGTACGCGCCGAGCGTCCCCGTGGCAGCTGGACAGCCGACACGGTCGAGCAGGTGTGGCATCGGGCCGAAGAACTGGAGAGTCGGGTCTGCGAGCTCTCGGGCATAAGGCCCGATGAAGTGCGCCGGCTCGAATGGACTGGCCGCGCGATCGCCGCGGTCGCTGCCGGGTGGCACCGCTGATGCCCGCAACCGCACCGCTCGGCTACTACTGGGGCGACGACTCGTACGGCGTCAGCCGCGGCCCCGACGCGCTGGCCACTCGGCTGGCGGGGGACGGGCCGCCACTGGATCGCGTCCGGCTGAGTGGCGCGGCCACGTCTGCCGACGAGATCGCCGAGAAGGTGGCCACAGCCACACTCTTCGGCGGCGGCACGCTCGTGGTCGTGCTGGATCCCGCGCCGCTCGTGGCCACCAAGGCGCTGGCCGCGCGCCTGACAGAGGCGCTGGCGGCGGTTGCCCCGGGCAACGGGATGGCCTTTCTCGACACCGTCGATGGGACCGCCCGCCGCCCGGCCTCGCTCGAGGCTCTGCGCAAGGCCGTTGCGGACGCCGGCGGCGAGGTGCGTGAGTTCATCGCGCCGACCCGCGATCAGATGGCCCGCTGGATCGGCGACCGGGCCCGCGAGCGCGACATCCGCATATCTCCGGCCGCGGCGGCGCTCCTGGCCGAGCGAGTCGGGGCCAACGTCCGCGAGCGGGACGTCGACCGCCGCCGGCAGGGCGAGCTGGCAGTGGCCGAGCTCGAGAAGCTGGCGCTGTACCGCCTCGACGGCCAGATCGGCCCGGACGACGTCAAGGCGCTCGTGGCCGACGCCGTGCCCGGATCCACCTGGGCCTTTCTCGATGCCGTGGGCATGCGCCGGGCCGGCGAGGCAGCCGAGCTGGCGGACCGTCTCGAAGACGTTCCAGCTCCCCTCCTCGTCACACATCTCCACCGGCGGGTCAAGGAGCTGATCGACATCGCGGACCTGCTGGCCTCAGGCACTCCGGCGGCGACGCTGGTGCGCATCTTGAAGCTGAACCCGTATCGGGCCCAGAGACTGGCCGAACAGGCCCGGACATGGGCCCTGCCGGAGCTCGACGCGGCCCTCGTCGGGTTGCTGGACCTGGACGCGACTCTGAAGGGCCACGCCGGCGGCGATCTCCGCCGCCGCGCCGCTGTCAGTCTCTGGATCGCCGACTACGTCCGCCGGCCCGGTGCTCGCTAGGCATCCCGGACGCCCCGCTTGAACGCACTCGCAATGTCGGCGGCCGACACCGGGACACCGAAGACCAGGCTGAGGCCTGCAATGAACAGGAAGGTCGCTGCCAGCACGCCGCTGACGACCGAGACGGTCACGACGATGGCGGCCTCCAAGAAGCGAGCGACCTGGTAGTGCAACTGCTCGTCCTCGTAGGAATAGCTCGGTCCCGAGAAGTCAGTTCCGTAAACGGGCTGGCACTGGCTGTGCGGGGCCATTGCCACGCCATCGCAGACGGGCGCCGGAGGATGCTGGATATCGTGGATGAGCACTCCCGCGAGTCCACTCGAGAGGTACAGGACGGCGGCCGCGACGATGCCCAGAGTGAAGACCTGGAGAGCTCGCCGCGACGAGCCGGATTCAGGCTCTTCGGACAGGGTCACGACCCGCGCACCGAGGGCGTCCGCCGGCAAGCCGCACGCGGTGCAACGTGGAGCCCCATCTACCAGGACCGCTCCACAGCCGGAGCACGCAGTCTGAGCCATCGCTTCCTCCCTCGAGCTCTGGGCCGAGCCCGTTGCGGTCCGAATGCTAGACCATGAACGTCGAGCCGACGGGCCCACTGCCGACTGCGGTCAGGCGCGCCGGTTCAGGCGGCGACCGTCGACCCAACCGCGCCAACCGTTGACCGCTCGAACGAGGGCCCAGTCGCCCGCGACGGATTCGACGACGAGGCCAAGTCCCACGTTGAGCGCGACCCGTGGCGGACGAGCGGGATCGGGGTAGTCCCATGCCGGCAGCCCGCCCGCCGGCACGAAGTGGGTCGGCGACCAGGCTGCGGTGGTCAGCGAGCCCGGGGTGGGCCCGGCGACCTGTGCTGCGGCGGGGCCCTGGGCTCCAACTGACTGAGTTGCCGCCGGCTGGGCCGCCACTTGCTGGACGACTGCCGGCTGGGCCGCGGCCGGCTGGGCCGCGGCCGGCCGGGCCGCGACCGGTTCGGCCACTTGCCGGGCCGCGACGGGTTCGGCCACGACCGCCTGCGGGGTCAACGACAGCGTCGGCGAGGCGACCTGCGTCACTCCCTTCTGCTGGGGAGCGGCAGCCTTGGCCGCGGCGTCGGCGAGCTCGCCGCCTCCTGCCTCGATGATCGAACCGAGCCGGTCGCGCTGGGCCTCGACCGTCGCGAGTGTTCGGGCATCGGCGGGACCGATGACGTGCTCGACTTTGCCCATGAGATCGAAGTCGCCATCGAGCCAGCCCCACGCCACCGAGGTCGGATCGGGATCGTTGTGGAGCGCCTCTAGATAGGCCCGGGTGCGGCCCATGCGCGTCGGCGCCTCCTGGGCCACCCCGATCCATGCGGCGTGGCGCTCGGCAGCTGAGCACGCGGCCAGCTGGTCGGCGAGCGAACGGAAGTCGGGGTCGCGTCTGGTCAGCTCTCGCTCCACAAAAACCCTCGCGAGCGGCTCCCAACCCGCCGCGCCCGAGTACCAGGGCGAGCCGGAGGGAAGCGCTCCGAGCTTCGCCGCCAGGGCCGCCGCGGCTTCGCGGACATACCGATCCGGGTCCTGGGCCCGGCCGGCCAGCGCCGGTGCCGCCCCGGCAACCGCCAGGTCGGACGTCGTGAACAGCCCGAGGGCCGTGATGGCCTCGTACCTGACATTGCTGTTCGGGTCCGACAGGCGACCGATGATCGGGCCGATCGCCCGCGTGTCGCCGGCCTGGCCGAGGAGACTCAGTATCGGCGAGGCGGCCTCCGGATCGGCTCCGGGCAGCGCACCCATGAGCGGCTCCACGACCGAGTTGCCGCGCGCCTTGAGCTCAGCGTAAGCCGCCGACTTGAGCGGGTTCATCATCTCGAGGCCCTGGGCCCGGAGGCTGAGCTGGGCGATCAACTCATCGGTTGTGGCCATTGGCGGTCCCCAACTACGACAGGCGAGGCAGTCGGCGAGCAACGAGTCTGGCGCCGCTTCGCTCGCTGTCCATTGTCGCGCCCGCGACGGGTCGCCGCGAGGTCACCCAACGAACCCTCGAATGCCTGATGTTGGTTCGATCAGGCTGGGACCGTCGGGCCGCTCAGGCGTGTCAGACGCGTCGGCCGTGTCAGACGCGTCGGCCGTGTCAGACCGGGCCCTCAGATGAAATGCCACTCCGTAGGCCTCGCCTGTGCCCGGATCAGAGCGGGGCGCGGCGGTCATACGCCATTCCTCGCCACCGAAGCGGATCCATCGGACCAGCGGCTTGCCACGCGCCAGCACCGTGTCCAGGAGGGAGAATGCGCCGCGGGGCAGGTCCAACAGGCTCTCGCGGGCGGGCACCCCGACTGCCTGTCTACCGAACGTGGCGATGAAGGCAGGGTTGCCGTATACGACGATGAGGCCCGCCCCATGACAGATGCCCGCAGGTCGTCGGGCAGGGGCCACGCCGTCCTGGATCGGGACCGCGGGGGCGCGATCTAGCTCACTCATGCGGTCGATTGTGCGCCGCCTGCGCAAGTCGGCCGACCGTAGGCTATCGCCCGGAACGAGTCGGGCGCGCCGAACGCCCGACCACGAGCGACAGAGACGAGCGGGCGCCGAGGTCAGTCGGCGCTGGACCAGGCCTGCTCCTGAACGACGAGATCGCTCTCGATTGCGAAGACGCAGCGGCCCTGGCCGAGATCGAGCAGCTCGATCAGCTCCGGGTCGATGTACAGCTGGTGACAGTCCTCGCACAGACCACCCGGGATGCCGAAGCAGAGTCGCTCGCTTCTATCGGGCAGTCGGAACGTAGTGTCGAAGCGCGTGCTCACCAGGCGCCTTTCGCAGCGGGGGCAGCTTTCGCGGGCCCGAGTCATCGCATCCGACCTCAGACGTGGCGGTCATTCAACCGCTTCGATGGGAAGATGCTAGGGGTGGAGTCTCGCGGGGCATATGACTCACTCGTACCGCTTCGACGGTACTCAGTTAGTAATCTCGATGGAGGGGTCCACAGGTGGGATGAGTACTAATCCGAACGCATCGTGCGTGCCGTCACCACCCGAGTGCGTCCTGTCACCACCCTGTCGAGCGGCGACCATCAACCCGATCTGACGAGCCCGCAGCAGTACCCGGGGACCTCCTGATAGCCTTCCCGAATGGATCGCCGCCGCATCGTTGGCATCGGGTTGGGCGCCCTGGCCGGGGCCGCCTATGGCACGGGTCCGCTCTTCTTCAAGGGCTACGTGTATCCGGCCGGTGTGGACTGGATCGCCATGCTGGCGTGGCGCTTCGCCTTCGCCACGCTGGTGAGCTGGGTCTGGCTGCTCGCCCAGCCTCGCGCACGACAGGGCCTTCGAGAGCTCGACCGCCGAACTGTCGCTCGGCTGCTCTTCAACGGCGCATTCTTCCTCGTCAACGCCAGTGTCTACTACGCCGCCATCGAGAGGATCGACACTTCGCTGGTAGCTCTTCTCATGAGCGCGTACCCGGCCCTCGTCGCAGTGATGTCGCTCCGCCTCGGGTACAAGTTCGAGGGCAAGCTGGCCTGGGGATCGCTGGCCATCGTCGTGTTCGGCACGATCCTAACCGTCGGCGGCGTCAATCCCAACACGAACCAGGGCGGGATCATCCTGGCGCTGCTGTCTCCCGTTGCGTACGCCGGGTACATCGTCTTGACGGCCTGGACGGCCGGCGAGCGGCCCGGCCAGACCGCGGACATGCGGTCAGGAGGCAAAGGGGCCGAGGTCCCACCACCGGTGGCCGGGGCAATCATGATGACCGGGACCTGGATCGCGACTCTGGTGCTGGGGGTCCTGACCAGCGAGCCGATGCTGCCGACACAGATCCCCTCGGCCGCGTGGCCGGGTCTGATCGGCATCGGTGTCTTTGCCGCCGCGGTAGCGATCCAGGCGTTCTACGCCTCGGCCGCGAGGATCGGCGCCGCCCAGGCATCCCTGATGGCTACCGTCGAGCCGATCGTGGTGATCTTCCTCGGGATCACATTCCTGGGCGAAGCCTTCGCTCCGATTCGCGCGGTCGGGGCGGCGATCGTCCTGGCCGGCGTGCTTCTGGCCCAGTTCGCGACGCCATCCGAAGCCCGAGCGGTGGTGCTCGAGGAGCCGTAGGTGCCGGTGCGCCGAGGAACCGTTCCGGTGCTCGGGCGAACCGATCGACGGCGGGGGGGGTCACACGAGGCCGGGAAGTCGCTACGCTTCCGCCTGCGGCCGGCGCGGATCGGCCCGCCTATGGAGAAACACCCAGCAGATGGCCACTCTCTACGCACAGGTCGAACGGATGCGAACGGCCCGCGACAATCTGGTTCGGGTCCGCAACCGAGTCGAGCTGAGCGCACTGCCGCCGGAGGATCTCCCACGGCGCCGCGAATGGGTCGGCCGCGAAGTGCTCGCCCACATCGACGAGATGCTCCCCTACTGGTTGGGCGAGATCGAACGCGTCATCGCGGGCCACCTCGAGCCCGTGCCATTTGGGCGCGAGCCGACCGACCTCCTGCGGATCCTAACGATCGATCGCGATCGGACGCTGCCGGTATACGAGCTGTACGCGCGTCTCGATAATTCGCTCGAGCGGGCGCTGCGCCGGCTGCTCGAGCTCGACGAGCGCCAGGTCGCCCGGCGGGGCCTGCACAAGCAGCGAGGCGAGATGACGATCAGGCAGATCGTCGACGTCATGCTGGCCGAACACCTCGAGGAGCACTGCAAGCAGATGGCCGCCGTGCTCGACGCCGAGGCTGCCGTCAGGGCGTGACTCTCACCGAGCGGCCGGACGGACGCGGCCACAGGCGCCAGCGCACAACGGGCGGACGCTAGCCTACCGGCCGCGGATCCGACGCCCCTCCTCCTTGACGATCGCCCGCAGCATGAAGCCAACGTTGGCGGGTCGCTCGGCCAGGCGGCGCATGAAGTACGGATACCACTCCTGCCCGTACGGCACGTAGATGCGGACCGTGTAGCCGCGGTCGACGAGGGTCCGCTGCAGATCGCGGCGAACCCCGTACAGCATCTGGAACTCGAAACGGTCGCGGCCGATTCCCTCGCGCTCGGTGATCTCGATCGCCTTGGCGATCAGTTTGGGGTCGTGGGTGGCCAGGGCCGGGTAGACGTCCGCCAGCAGCAGCCGCTCAGTGAGGCGCGCGTAGTTGGCGTCCACGGCCGCCTTGGTTCGATAGGCGACGCTGCCGGGCTCGTCGTATGCGCCCTTGCACAGTCGGACGCGGCCGCCGACGGCGATGATCGCGTCGACGTCGGCCGAGCTGCGACGCAGGGCCGTTTGGATCACCACGCCGACGTTCGGGTAGCGATCGTGAGCCGCCCGCCAGATCTGGAGAGTGGAGTCGGTGCGGGTGTGGTCCTCCATGTCGAACCGGACGAAGCCACCGGCGCCGTGGACCGCCTCGACGATCCGCATCACGTTGGCCTCGCACACGTCGCGGCCGATCTCCAGGCCCATCTGCGTCAGCTTGAGACTGACGTTCGGGTCGAGGCCCTGCTCCGAGAGCGCGGCAATGGTGGCCAGGTATCGATCGACCGCGGCCGTCGCGAGTTCGGGCGACGTGACGGACTCGCCAAGGACGTCGACGGTGGTCCGAAGGCCCGCCCTCTTGAGCGCGGCGATAGCCGGCAGCGCCTCGCCGAGCGTCTCTCCGGCGACGAAACGCGCCACCACAGGGCGAGTCAGCGGGCTCCGAACCGCGAGGCGAGCCACCGACCGCCGGTGCGACAACCCGATCAAGAGCGAGCGCATCGCTCGATTCGGGACCAACCGGACGTTCTGGGCGATACCCATGGCTCAGTCCTCCCGAGACTTGCCCCGGCTCGCGTCACTCGAGCCGCCTGATCCAGTCGAGGGATCGGCTGCATCGGCCTCGCGGGCGAATTCGGCGACCCTGGCTGCCTCCTCGCGCTGGAAGGCTTCGAGTCGGTCGCGTCGGTGAGCATCGACGGCCGCCTTGATCGATTCGATTGGCGGAGAGCCGAGCATTCGACCTTCGGCGTCGCGGTATATCCGGCAGCCGAAGGCGATCGGTAGCTCGGGCGCCGGGACCACGTCGTCGCCGTTGATCCTGATGGTCGGCGAGCCCTGGAATCCGAGGAACTCGGCGTCCTCGACCCCGGTCACGAAGATGAGCTGGATCGGGACCTCGATGATCCCCTTGCGGAGGACACTCTCCAGATCGCGACGCGCCTGCTCGAGGTGCGGGCAATCCTCGACGGCCAGCAATTCGACTCGAAGGTCTGCCACGGCCGCAGCCTACATCCGCCCGTCAAAACAGGCTGGCCGACCGAGATGCCGTATCACGGGTCCGGGTGACCGAACCCGGCCCCAGGGAGTGGCCCGGCTAGCGCTGGATCTCCGTGGCGCGCAGCCAGGGTTCGATCAGGATGTTGTGGCTCTCTGCGTCCAGGCGCGTGCCAAGCGCAACGGCCAGGGCCGCGTCGACGATGGCCTCGCTCGCTTCCATCTTGATCTGCTGCCACATCCGGTCGTTGTTGAGCTGGTACGGGATTGCGTTGGAGTTGCGGGTCGTCCAGGCCAGGGCCTTCCTGCGGACCCGTTCGATCTCCGGGCCGAGCCCCTGTACGGCTCCAGCAGCCCGGACCGACGTCCAGGCGTCCTCGTGGATCTGCCGGATAGTCGATCGCCAGGCCGCGCTCATGCTCAGCAGCTGCTCCTTGTTCAGACGGTCGAGCTGCTCGAAGAAGGCCTCCATGGCCTCGGTGTCGACCAGGCTCACGCCCCGTCGCCGTCCCCACATCGGTCGATCCCCTTCCTCAGTCCTCGTCTACCTGGTCGAGTAGATGGCGCCGCAGGAATTCGATGCAGCGCTTCCAGGCGTCGCGCCGGTTCTCGCGCTTCTTCCAGCCGTGCAGTTCTTCATCGTACCAATGGACCTGGTAGTGCTTGCCCTCGATCTCGAGCGCCTCGACGATCTTCTCCGTCATCAGCGGCACCACACGCTTGTCCTTGCGGCCATGCAGGATCAGCAGCGGCGCCTCGATACGCTCGGCCTTGTACAAGGGGGAACCGCGCCGGTAGGCAGCCGCGGCCTCGGGGTCGTCCGGCTTGCCCATCATCCGCTCGAGATCGATCCGACCCGGGCGGTCGCCGTGCCGGTAGCTCTCCGCGATCTCCGAGTCGCCGAACAAATCGATGCCGGCGCGCCACAGCGAGGGCTCCTCGGTGAGAACGCAGAGCGTCATGTAGCCACCGTACGAGGCGCCGTAGTGAGCCAGACGACCGTCGCACCACGGCTGGGCCGCCGCCCAGCGAGCGCCGTCGATGACGTCGAAGGCGTCGGCGTGGCCCCATTCGCCGCGGTTTGCCCAACGGAACCCACGGCCGTAGCCGGTGGAGCCCCGGAAGTCGACTGACAGGAAGGCCATGCCCGCTTCGGCGACGAGCTGGCGAAAGGGCAGCCAGTCTCGCAGCGCCTGATGGGTGGGTCCGCCATGCGAGTGGACCACGCAGGGGACGCGCGTCGCCTCCTCCCCAACGGCGCTCGCGGGCAGGTAGAGGGTCCCTTCGACGACCAACCCGTCGCGAGCTTCGAAGGCGATGCGCGTTCCGGCCGCAAAGTGAAGCGTATCAACGACGGTGGGCAACGAACGAGTCAGCTGGCGCGGCTTGGCACCATCGGCGACGGCTTCGGGCATGGGCAGCAGCCACAGATCGTCCGGCAGGCGATCGTTCGAGCCGACGGCCAGGATGGCCGATGAGTCGGGCAGCCAGCCGACGGCCAGCCAGACGCCATCGAACGGGCTGACGATCGCCGGGTTCCGGCGGTCGGTCGGAGCTGCCCCGGCGCCCGGGGCGGCCGGGCCGGCGGTGATGTCGCCGACGAGCAGGTCGACCAGGCCATCGTGGATCTCGATGTGGACGAACCGCCTGCCATCCGGCGAGGCCAGCGGCACGTAGCCCCAGCTGCCACCCGGCTCACCGTGCTCTCGATTGCCGGCGGTCAGGACCGTCCGTTCCTTGCCGTCGGCCGAGACTCGGACGGCCTGGAACCAGCCGTCGGCGTCCGAGATCATCAGCAGCCCCGAGCCGTCGGGCAGCCAGCGCGGACCGGTTTCCCAGGCCGACTCGCCCGCGACCAGTCGATCCCGACCTGTAGCCACGTCGATGATGTGGACCTGAACAGTCATCAGGTCGGGCAGCCGCTGCGAGGTCACGGCGATGCGGCGGCCGTCGGGAGACCACACGAAGTCCTCGATGTCGACGCCGGTTTCGGTGAGCGCGGCGGGCTCGGCCGAGCGAGGCCGGGTCGCGGGACGGCCGCGGCGGGGCACAGGTGCATCGACGGTCCAAAGCTGATCCCAGCCGCGACGGCGCGATATGAAGGCGATCTGATGCCCGTCGGCACACCAGCGCGGCGAGCGGTTGCCGGCCGGGTGCTGGGTGACCAGGACCTGATGGGAGCCCTCGACGTCGATCATCCAGATGGCTTCTTCGCGGACGAAGGCGACGCGGCGGCCGTCCGGCGACCACTGCGGATCGGACACCGGCAGTTCGCTGGCGGTCAGCTGATCCGGGTAGCCGCCGCGAATGGGCATGACGAAGACCTGGCGGGCGCCGGCGGCTTCGGCAGTGAAGGCGACGTGGCGGCCGTCCGGCGACAGCCGGAACTCGCGCGGCGACTCGACGGCCGCGGCCTGCTCTATCGTCAACCCGTCGCGTGAGGGCCGCCGCCCGCGGCCGTTCTCGATGGCACCGCGCGTGACGTCCGTCACGGCTCGACGGGACGTGGAGGCCGCGCAGCCGGAGATGTCGGAGATGCCGGCCGCAACGTCCGTCATCAATCGGCCCACTTCAGAGACATGAACCGATCCTCCCTCTCGCCCGGTTGCGGCGGCGGGTCGACGCGAACGAAAGTCTCGCGCCCGAACATCGCCTCGAGCTGGGCCCGCTGCTCGGGATCGTCCCAACGGCGGCCGCGCATCTGGCTGTCGTGGCAGGCGAGGGCCGCGATCTTGCGCTCCAGGACCGGGGCGATCGCGATGACCGTGGTTATCTCCTCGTCAAGTCGGGCCAGCTTCTGGAAGGCCTCCTGCTGGCGAATGTCGTCCTCGGTGGGAGGGGAATCGTTGCCGGAGCGGCGCTGCTCCTCCGCCATCGCGGCCTGCATCGCCGCCACCGCCGAGCGTGGCATCGCCTGGTGGTACAGCGCCACCGGCCCGCCCGGCTCCGCCGCCGCTCCCCGATACGCGGCCGTGGCCGTGGCCGAACAGGCGGTGTGGTCGGGATGGCCGTACACGCCGCCAGGGTCGAAGGTGACGACAACCGCGGGCCGCAGCCGGCGGATCACGGTGAGGATCCGCTCCACGACCTCCGCTTCGGGGGCCAGGCTCAGCGCACCTTCGGGCGCACCCCAGCCTTCCATGCCCGAGTCGCGATAGCCGAGAAATATGGGTTCGGCGACGCCGAGCTCGCTGCAGGCGCAAGCCAGCTCGTTGCGTCGAATCTCGGGATCGAGCGAGTGGTCGACGCCGACCTCTCCGGGACGCCCGCCCTGGTCGCCGTTCGTGGCACACAGGACCCATACCGGATTTCCCGCGGCCGCGGCCAATGCCATCACGCCACCGGCGCCGTAGCTCTCGTCGTCGGGGTGCGCGAATATCGCGAGCAGACCCCTGGGCGTCACGGTCGGGTTGGGTTCGCTTGCGCCGGGCACGTCAGCGGCCGGATCGCCGGGCGGCCGACGCCTTTGGTCCCGCGCCATTCGCAGCCGTGCCGTCGGTCGATCCTTCGGGCCGACCCTCGTTGAGTCCGAGCCCCTTCTCGAGCTCGGCGCCAAGCTCGACCGTCCGCCGATACGAGGCCCAGACCGCTTCCGACAGAACCGTTCGGAGCCGGCCCGACTCGAGCTCGTGGATGGCTGCGGCGCTGGTTCCACCGGGCGACGTGACCATGTTGCGCAGAACCGCGGGATGCTGGGCCGTCGCCTTGGCGAAGGCCGTGCTGCCCTCCAGCGTCTCGATGACAAGATCGTGGGCGATGTGGCGCGGGAAGCCGAGGTGGACGGCCGCGTCGATGAGCGCCTCCATGACCAGGAAGACATAGGCCGGGCCGGTGCCGCTGACAGCCGTTGCCATCTCGACGTAGCGCTCGTCCTCGACCTGGAGATCGGTGCCGAGGGCGCGCAGCAGGACGCGGGCCTGGTCGCACTGGAGTTCCGTCACCTCCGGGGTGGCGTACCAGACGGTTATGCCGCGGCCGATCTGGGCGGGCGTGTTCGGCATGCTGCGGACGACTTCGCGGTGCTCCAGCAGGTTCGTCAGCACATTGCAATTGGCGCCCGCGACGATCGACACGACGAGTTGGTTCGGCCGGAGATGACCACCCAGCTCATGACCGACCTTGGTCAGTGTCTGGGGCTTGACCGAAAGGAGGATCACGTCGGCGTCGCGCGCGGCCTCGAGATTGGCGGCGACCATGCGCACGCCGTATTGGCCCGCCAGCTCCTCACGCCGATCGGCCCGAGGCTCACTTCCGACTATCTGCCCGGGCTCCACCAGCTTGCCCCGGAGCAGCCCGGCGATGATCGACTCGGCCATGACTCCAGAGCCGATTGTTGCGACGGTTCGGTTGGAAAGCGGCGACATGTCGGCGAGTATAGGCGCGGTTGAGGGCCGCTGAAGGCCGGTTTCGCGCGTAATTGCGCCGTGTGCGAGCTGCTCGGCGAGAAGGCCCCTGGCCGTGCGGGGCCCCCGGCAGACGAGAGCCGGTCGCTGAGGGAGGAAAGCGACCGGCTGGGGGATCTCGTCTTTGCCCTGGGAGGAGAGGGAGGAGCTGATGCGTATATTCGCCCGAGCTGCTGAACTTATCCTGAAAGTAGAGCCGCGCGCTCATTGAATTCCGGCGAATTCGCAGAACGCTACTGCGCTACTCGAAGAAGGGCGTCCAGCTGTTCGGCGGCGACGTGTCGATGAAGCCGTCGGGGTCGAAGATCTCGGCCAGCATGGCCACTCCGTCAACCACGCGGGGACCCGGCCGGCAGAAGTAGACGGACTCGAGGAAAAAGACCTGGCCGCGTCGAACGGCCTCGAGGTCCTCCCAGAAGTCGGGCCGCTCGACCTCGCGCCAGGCCGCCTTCGTCTGGCGCAGGGTCAGCCCGGCCGGGGCGAACATCAGCATCTCCGGGTCGACTTCGCGTATCGCCTCCCAGGTCGTCGGCGAGGCAGGCTCGCCTTCGCGTCCGAGCAGCTCCCAGCCGCCGGATCGGCGGACCTGCTCGGGGATCCAACGGCCGCTGGCCACAAGTGGCGAGAAACCCTCCAGCACCACCACGCGCATCGGCCGGGTCCCCAGGTCCTGACGGGCGACGACCTGCTGCTCGATCTCGCCGATGTCCTCGCGCAGGTCCCCGAGCAGCTCGATGGCATCGTCCTCGGCCTCGGTCATTGCTCCGAGCGTGGAGATGGTGTTGAAGATGCCCTCGAGGGTTATCGGGTCCAGGACGACGATGGCGGGCGTGAAATCAGCGCCGACAAGGACGGCCTCGAGCTGGCGGGAGGTCGGGCCGAAGCCGGTATCTCGCACGAGGATCAGGTCGGGGCGCGCCGCAAGCAGCGCGACTCGGTCCAGCTCGCACGGCCCCAGCTCATCGTCGAGGCTCATGACCGACGCGGACGAGGCGCCGGCTGCGGACGTGGCGCCGGCTGCGGACGTGGCGCCGGCTGCGGACGTGGCGCCGGCTGCGGACGTGGCGCCGGCTGCGGACGTGGCGTTCGCGCCGGGCCCCGCGGCGGGTCTCGTGACGACGGCCACTCCCTCGATCTCCGGCGGGAAGTCGCAACGATGGCTCACGCCCACGAGCTGCTCGTGCAGACCCAGGGCACAGACGATCTCGGTCGCCGAAGGGAGCAGTGAAACGATACGCATCGGGGAAGTCTAGCCGCGGTGGACAAACCGCCGATCAACCGTCCCGATCGCCGGCGGGCGCGCCGGCGGCCACGGCCGCGGCCGCCCCAGAGGAGCCCGGATTCGAAAGCGCCCGACCCATCGGGCCGGGCGCTCGTCGAGTTGGCGCGAGGGTCAGGCCGGCTTGGCGGCGTCGACCAGCTTGCGGGCAGCATCCTTGTCCGTGAACCAGAGGGCGTTGATCTCCGTGTATCCGGCCCATTGGGCGGGGAGGGCGTCCTCTGTGAAGATGGCATTGACCGGGCATTCGGGCTCGCAAGCGCCGCAGTCGATGCACTCGTTCGGATCGATGTACAGGGTGCGGTCCACGCCGTCATCGAAATGGATGCAGTCGACCGGGCAGACGGACACACACGCCTGGTCCTTGACGTCGACGCAGGGCTCGGCGATCACATAGGCCATCGGGCTTCTCCTGGAGTCGTGGTTTCTTCAACAGGCTGGAGGCCCAGCGGCACTCCCAACGCTGCCTGTGAGCGTACCACGCAAGCCGGTCACGGGCGGGGCCGGCTACGCGGGCGTCGCCTACATATGGGGCTCGTACTCCGGGTCCAGGTACTTCTCCGGGTCCTCTTCGAAGTCGAGTTTGCAGCCGCGGCTGCAGAAGTAGTAGGTCTCGCCTTCGTATTCGAACTTGAGGTCGCTCGCGGTGTCGACTTCCATCCCGCAGACGGGATCCTTGGCGCTCGCCATGGTTCTCCTTCGGCCGACAGGTCGGTCGTGTTTCGTCGGCGCCCGCAGTGGCGGGAAACGCCCGGTCGAGTCTAAGCCCGAACCCGCAGGTCGTCCCTCGCGCGCGTCCGAATGCGTCTGCGGACCGGCGGGCGGTACTCGGATGGGCTCGCGCTACCTCATCGAGCGGCGTACGATGCGAGCCATGGAGCCCAAATTGGTCGAGGACGCGCGTCGAACGCTCGAAGCTGAGCGTGAGAGGCTGCAGCTGGAGCTGGCCGAGGAGGTCGACCACCCGCGCGTCGCCCACGGCGCGCAGACCGCCGCCGCCACCGAGGTCACCGAGAGCCAGCGCGGCGAGCAGATGCGCGAGCGCGATTCGAAGCACCTCGTCGCGATCGAGGGCGCGCTTCGACGCATCGAGGTGGGGACCTTCGGGCGCTGCCAGACCTGCGGCCAGCCGATCGCGCCGGAACGGCTCGAGGCCCTGCCCTGGGCCACCGATTGCGTCGCCTGCCACTCCAAGACGCGCCGCTGACCTCAGTCAGTCGCAGGCTCGGGCCCCTTCGGCGGCGGCCAGTACTCCCAATGCCGCAAGGCTGACCAGCTCCCGCCGGGCGCGTTCAGCGGCCGACAGCGGAGCCTGGAACGGGCATCTGAGCGCGTCTCACAGTTCGGGCGGCCAGATGCGTCGATAGAGGTCAGGCGGTGCCCACCGCTCGGGAACCGGCGTCGACTAGTCTCGGTCCGCCGTCGTGGCCCTTCCGGCCGACTCATCGACTGTGCCCTTCGGCCGCCAGCCAAGCGCCCCGAGGGCTTCGGCCGCAGCACTCCGCACGTTCGAGTCGCTGTCTTTGAACGCGACCTTGAGGGACTCGGCCGCGCGCGGGTCACCGATCCGGCCCAGAGCTTCGGCAGCAGCTCGACGGACACTCCAGCTCGCGTCAATGAGGCAGGCGACGAGTGGGTCCAGGGCGCGCG
>PMYK01000037.1 GCA_003171255.1 Chloroflexota bacterium | reverse complement strand
TTGCTGGCCATCCACTCCTGGTATTCGAACCAGGCCATGACCGCGCCACCGCCGACGAAGAGCAGGTCGGCGATCCACATGGTGACCGGCGCGCCGCTCAGGCCGTAGGACAGCTGCATCAGTACGACGAGGACACCAAAGACTAGCGTCGCCGCCGAAACGCCCAGCAGGATCTGACCCACCGGCATCGGCCAGGTGATGTTCATGTTCGGCGCGACCTTCAGGTAGAGGATCACGACGGCCGCGATCGCGGCAACGAGCCCAAGGATCGCGAAGCTACCGGAATTGCCAGCGCTGAAGTAGCTGAAGCTAGGGCAGCTGTAGCCGGCAATGTTGAGGCCACCGCAGAGGTTGACCGTCGCGATGAACTGGCCAACAAGCCAGCCAACCAGTACGGCGACCGCCCCGTACACCACAAACCGCTCGCGGGCCGAGATCTTTGCCCACAATTCATTGAGCACGAGTCGAGCCTCCTTCTCCAACTGGGCCAGCGCCGTCCTTTGCCGGGACGTCTGGCTTCCACGCTCCTTTTCGGCCTACATGACGGGTCCTAGAGGCCGATGAGAACCTGCGCAGCCTACACCCCAGTCAGAAACGTGACCAGATGGAATTGCAGGCCTCAGTGGCGACGCGTCAGGCGGTTCAGACTTCGGGCCGACCATCTGGGCGATTTGTCGTCCGAGACGCTCTTCGGCGCCCTTTCTCGCTTGAAACCTCTACTGACGAGGCGTCACGTGCGCCCTCAGGGGGAGTAACTGTCCCCATCCAGTCGCCATTTCCACCTGTTTCGGCAGGTGGGACCTGCGACTCCAGCGCCGGCATCGACTCGGCGGAGCCTGAAGAGCCGGCGCTCTTCGGAGGCAGCGACACGACGCGGGCCGGCGCCACGCGTGGTGGCTCGATGGGCTTGCCGGGCATCCGTCGGTCGGAATGCATCCGCTCCTCTGCACGCTGGAACGCGAGCTCGAGGTCTGACGAGGCGCCGGGGCTCGACCAACCGATGGCCAGTCGGAGTGGCACGGCCGACGATGCGAGCCACGGTTCGCACATGAGCCGGATCCGCTCGACATAGTTGATTGCCTGGATCTCGTCCGTCTCCGGAAGGAATGCGGCGAAGCGGCTCTTGCCGACACGGGCGACCCAGTCGGACGACCGGGCCTCGCGCCTGAGGGCGTCCGCGATCACCGGTAGCAACCGATCCGCCGGTTCATCGCCCAGCCGCTGGGCCAGCAGCCGCAAGCCCTCGACCTCAGCCATGACCACGGTCGCCGGCCGGCGGTATCGAAGGAGTCGGGCGTTCTCGATCTCCATGATCCGACTCCAGCTGGCCGGTCCCTCGATCCCCGTCAGGGGATCCTGAGCCAGCTCGATCGATTGCCCGGTCGACGGGGCGGATACTCGAGCCACGATGTCGGACCCGCCGTCGCTCGCGGTCGCCACGGCATTGGCAATCCCGTCGGCGCCGGTCTCGGTAGTGTTGAAGCCGAAGCCCTCGGGTTGCGGGGCGATCGACGCGGGGCTTGACAGGAATTCGGCCAGATCTGGAGGAAGGGTCTCGGCCAGCGCCACCCGAGAGGCGGACGGACTCGGGGTGGTCGCTCCCTGCCCGGAGCGCACAGCCTCGCCACCCTGGACGGTTGCGTTTACGGCAACGAAGAGCGAGCGCCGACGCAGGTTTGGAACATCGTCCAGCGGTGGTAGCGCCCTCGTCGAGTTGAAGAGATCCTGAAGGCGGCCCGACCAATGGATCTTCACATTGTCGGCCCGTGACAGCCAAAAGAACAGCGCGACGTTGACGATCACACTGAACAGGAGGATCCCAACCAACAGTTCCACGGGCACGTGGCGTTCCCCGGAAGCAGCTCCTCGGTTACGGGGATTCTATGCCTCGCAGCGCGGCACCGTGCCGCCTTGTGTGCACTCAAGTCGCGTGCGGGTCAAGTTCGTTGCGTAGCGACAACACCTGCGCGGTCGCCGCCAATCGGAACGGCGCTCGGCTGCAACGGTCGCAAGGGGAATCGGCCGCTCGTCTGGTAGAATAGAGACCGCTCCCCAAATGGTCTCGTTGCATCCGGGTGCCCGTGGCTTTGTCTGGCAGCGGGCGTCGGGCGATTGATCGCGGCGGCGACACCAGGGTTGGGATATGGAGGAGGAACTCATGGCTCGGCCCGTCCGCACGGCGGTCGCCCCAAACCCTCTCCGACCGGTCAAGTCGCACCTGATCGAGGAGTACAACGCCCGGACCAACATCGTCCGGTGCGATTGCGGTTGGGCAGGCAACGCTGACGAGTTTGCCGTCCACCGCCGCGCCGTCGGCGCCGCCAGCCCGTCCTGATCGGATTCGGCCCGCCACACTGACGGGCCCCGTCATTGACCGCCTCGACGCCTCCCCTCCGGCCGTTCGCCACCTACGAGGATCTGGGCTATCGCGACGTCTTCTGGGCTCGCCGGACTTATGAGGACGCCTGCGATCGAGTGGCCCTCCGAGCCCTCCTGCCGCCCTCGGGTGGCCGACTGATCGAGGTAGGGGCCGGGTTCGGCAGACTGGCCGATGAGTACGCGGGCTACGGCGAAGTCGTGATGCTCGATTCGTCCGAGGTCCACGTTGCCGCCGCGCTCGAGACCCTGGGCGACGACCCGAGGTACCAGGTCGTGCTGGGCGACGCTGCCGCACTTCCTTTTTCGGACGGTTACTTCGACGCCGCGGTTTGCGTCCGCCTCCTGCACCATTTCGGCGACCCCGGCCCGATCATCGCGGAGCTGGGCCGAGTCCTGCGGCCGGGTGGCGTGCTGGTCCTCGAGTACGCCAACAGACGCAACTTGAAGTCGATCGTGCGCCGGTTACTGGGACGCCAAAGCTGGTCGGCATTCGGACTGGGCGCGGTCGAGTACAAGCCGTTCCACTACGACCACGCCCCGGTGACCATCCGTCGCTCGCTGCGGGCGGCCGGCCTGGCGATCGAGCGGATGCGGGCCGTGTCGCTCTTCAGGCTGCGGGGCCTGAGCGGACCACGCACGGCCACCGCCCTGGCCCGACTCGAGGAACACCTCCAGGAGCCGCTGGGCCCCATCACCCCCGGCCCGTCGGTCTTCGTGCTGGCCCGAAAGCCCTCCGCCGGCTGACTACCCGGCACCGAGCCCCAATCGTCGGCTGGTCGGCTGGTCGGCGCCATTGTGGGGCGACGTTCTAGTCGGTCCAGGCGGTCAGATTGCCCAACTTGCCGGGCATGCAAATTGGTCGAGAGAGCGAACCGCTATGAGTCCGAATTGCCACCCGATGGCGACCTGACGAGCCTCGATCACGCTCGTGTGAGCGTGCGACGAGGGAAGCGCCCACCCTGTCCGGGCTCATCGAGGCTGACACTCTCGCCCAATTCCCACCGCAGTTCGGTTGGGCCAGATGGGTGGCGTTTCGTGACCCGCCGCGCCGGCCGACGATGGCGCAGTCGACGACCCGAACGGCCGACGCGGCCGGCTGGTCGATACGGTTGTCAGTGCTCATGTGGCAATCATCGCCGACTTGGGCCCAGATTCGATGCCGATTCGAGGCGTGGTGTCGAATGCCGGGACAAGGCCGGGATGTCGGCTCGGCGGGTCCGCATGGGCGCACTGCCGGCCGTTGGGTAAACTGCGCAGGTAAGGAGGCAGGCCCACCAATACTCACGAGCCCTCGATAGCGCCCGCAGGGGTCGCCCGAAACGAACCGGCGACATCGATCCAGGGATCCCCGGCCGGCGATGAGGCACCAGCGGGTGCCCGGCCACCGGGAGGTGGCACCCGGACGCGTGAGGAGCGCCTGCTCCTGCTCCGGCCCCTTCTCCAGAAACGAATCCTCGTCCTGGACGGGGCGACCGGCACGCTCATCCAGCGCTACGGCCTCACCGAGGCCGACTTTCGCGGTGAGCGGTTTCAGAACCACTCCCGCGACGTTCGCGGCGATACCGACCTTCTCTGCCTGACTCGACCGGACGTGGTTCGAGCCGTCCACGATGCCTACCTCGAGGCCGGCGCCGACCTGATCTCGACCAACACGTTCACAGCCACCCGCATCGCCCAGACCGACTACGGGATGCAGGCCGTGGCCTACGAGATCCACGTGGAGGCGGCTCGGATCGCCCGGGCGGCGGCCGACGCCGCGGAGGCGCGAGAGCCCGATCGGCCGCGTTTCGTCGTCGGGTCGCTCGGACCCACGAACAAGACCGCCTCCATTTCGCCGGACGTGGCCGACCCGGCCGCGCGCTCGGTCACTTTCGTGGAGCTGGCAGAGGCGTATGCCGAGGCCGCCCGCGGGCTGCTGCTCGGCGGCGCGGACCTGCTCATGGTCGAAACCATCTTTGACGTCCTCAACGCCAAGGCCGCGATCTACGCGATCGAGGGGGTATTCGACGAGCTCGGCGTCCGGGTGCCGCTCTGGATCTCCGGCACGATCACGGACGCCAGCGGGCGGACGCTATCCGGCCACACCGTCGAGGCCTTCTGGAACGCCATCCGCCACGCCCAGCCACTGATCGTTGGGCTGAACTGCGCCCTCGGTGCGCGCCAGCTCCGGGCCCACATCGAGGAGCTGAGCGGGCTCGCCGACACGTTCGTTGCGGCGCACCCCAACGCGGGCCTGCCCAACGAGTTCGGCGGCTACGACGAGACACCCGCGGCGATGACCGAGGTCATGCGCGGCTTCGCCGGAGCCGGGATCGTCAACGTCGTCGGCGGATGCTGTGGGACCGGACCCGCGCACGTTGCCGCGATTGCCGCAGCGGTGAGCGGCCTCGAGCCGCGGGTCGTACCGACACGGCCGAAGGCCCTACGGCTGGCGGGCCTGGAGGCTCTGAACGTCGGCGCGGAGAGCCTCTTCGTCAACATCGGCGAGCGAACCAACGTGGCCGGCTCGCGCGCCTTCGCCCGACGGATCGTCGAGGGCGACTATGACGGCTCACTCGAGATCGCCCGCCGCCAGGTCGACGCCGGCGCCCAGGCGATCGACGTCAACATGGACGAGGGCATGCTCGACTCGGAGGCGGCGATGACCCGCTTCCTGAACATGGTCGCCACCGAGCCCGCGATTGCCCGCCTGCCGATCGTCGTCGACTCGTCGAAATGGTCGGTCATCGAAGCCGGACTGCGCTGCATCGGCGGCAAGCCGCTCGTGAACTCGATCTCGCTCAAGGAAGGCGAGGAGCGATTCCTGCGCGACGCTCGCCTGGCCCGCCGCTACGGCGCGGCCGTCATCGTCATGGCCTTCGACGAGCAGGGCCAGGCCGACACGGTCGAGCGCAAGGTCGAGATCTGCCGGCGCGCCTACGGGCTCCTCACCGACAAGGTGGGCTTTCCCGCTGACGACATCGTCTTCGACCCGAACATATTCGCCATCGGGACGGGCATCGAGGAGCATGCCGGCTACGCCGTCGCCTACATGGAGGCCGTGCGACGAATCAAGGCCGAGCTTCCCGGCGCACGGGTCTCGGGCGGCGTGAGCAACGTCTCGTTCTCTTTCCGTGGCAACGACACGGTCCGCGAAGCGATCCACGCCGTCTTCCTGTACCACGCGATCGCCGCCGGCATGGACATGGGCATCGTCAATCCCGGGCAGCTCGCCGTGTACTCGGAGATTCCCCCGGAGCTGCTGAGCCGCGTCGAGGACGTGGTGCTGAACCGCCGCCCCGACGCCACGGATCGGCTGCTCGAGATCGCCCCGAAGTACGCCGCACAGGGCGCCGCCCGCCCTGAGGCTGACCTGGCCTGGCGCAGCTGGCCCGTCACGGATCGGATCCGCCACGCCCTCGTCGAGGGCATCGACACCTGGGTGGTCGAAGACGCCGAGGAGGCGCGTTTGGCCGCTGCCCGCCCGATCGAGGTCATCGAGGGACCGCTGATGGCCGGCATGAACCAGGTGGGCGACCTCTTCGGAGCCGGCAAGATGTTCCTGCCCCAGGTGGTCAAGAGCGCCCGCGTCATGAAGAAGGCCGTGGCGCACCTGGTCCCGTACCTGGAGGCGGAGAAGGCGGCGCTGGGCGACGTCCGGCCGCGCGGCAAGATCCTGATGGCCACGGTCAAGGGCGACGTCCACGACATCGGCAAGAACATCGTGGGCGTGGTCCTGCAGTGCAACAACTACGAGGTCGTGGACCTGGGCGTCATGGTGCCGGCCGGCCGAATACTGGACGAGGCCCGGGCCCAGAACGTTGACGTGATCGGCCTGTCCGGCCTCATCACGCCGTCGCTCGAAGAGATGGCCCACGTGGCCGGCGAACTCGAGCGGGAGGGCTTCCGGCTACCGCTACTCATCGGCGGCGCGACCACTTCCCGGGCTCACACCGCGGTCAAGATCGCGCCGCGCTACTCGGCGCCGGTCATTCACGTCGCCGACGCGTCGCGGGCGGTTGGCGTGGTATCGGAGCTGCTCGGCGACCGAGCCGCGGCCTTCGCGACGGGCGTGCGTGAGGATCAGGAACGGACACGGGTCGAGCGAGCCGGCCGGCGCGAACGTGTACCTCGGGTCTCGATCGAGGCCGCCCGGAAGAACCGCGTGCCGGTGGATTTCGGGGCACCGGTGCCGCGGCCGACCTTCCTCGGCGTTCGACACTTCGACGTTCCGCTGTCGGTCCTGGCCGACTGGATCGACTGGACGCCATTCTTCGCAGCCTGGGAGATGAAGGGCGCATTCCCGGCCATCCTCGACGACCCCCGCGCGGGCGAGTCCGCACGAACCCTGTACGAGGACGGCCGGCGCCTTCTGGAGCGGATCGCCACCGAGAAGTTGCTGCGGGCCCGGGCCGTGGTCGGCCTCTGGCCGGCCAATGCCGTTGGCGACGACATCGAGCTGTACGCCGACGAGGGCCGAGGCGAGGTCCTGGCGGTCGTGCACACGCTGCGTCAGCAGATGGAGAAGCCGCCGGGTCGCCCCAACGTGGCCCTGGCCGACTTCGTGGCGCCGCGCTCGCTGGACGTGATGGATTACGTCGGCGGGTTCGCGGTCACGGCCGGGCTCGGCTCGGCTGAGCTCGCCGCCTCGTTCGAGGCCGCCAACGACGACTACCACGCCATCATGTCCAAGACGCTCGCGGATCGTCTGGCCGAGGCCCTTGCTGAGTGGGTTCACGCTGAAACCCGCCGCGCGCTGTGGCGATACGCCCCGGGTGAAGCGTTAGATAAGCCGCAGATAATCCGCGAGGAGTATCAAGGCATCAGACCGGCGCCGGGATACCCGGCGTGCCCGGACCACACCGAGAAGGCCACACTCTTCGCCCTGCTCGACGCCGAGGCGCGCGCTGAGATCAGCCTGACCGAGTCGTTCGCGATGCTCCCGCCGGCGTCGGTCTCCGGCTACTTCTTCTGGCGACCCGAGGCGCACTACTTCGGCGTCGGCCGCATCGGCCGCGACCAGCTCGAGGACTATGCCCGTCGCAAGGGCTGGTCGTTTGATGAGGCCGCGCGCTGGCTGGCCCCCAATCTAGACGACGAGTAGACGGGCGCCGGCCGGCCCAGGGCACGGTCGGGCCTCCGGGATGCGGCTGAGGTTTTCCACGCCGATCGCAACCAAATCGCAACCCAAAGGGCGTGGCCGGGCGGCACCGAACCTCTCGCGGTTATTGACGTAGGTGGCTACTATTCCCGCACGACGCCTCACCGACTGGAGTAGCCGCCGATGCTGACCGCGCCGGTCATCGATGCCGACGAGCTCGAGACCACTGCCGAGACCCCGTATCTCGAGTTGCTGCCGTCGCCCGTGGCTCGTGACGAGCCGACCGAAGCGGTCCGGATTTCACCCTTGTCCCCGTCACCGGTTCCGGTTGCCCACGTCGTCCTGCCCGCCCAGCCGACGGCCCGCATCCACTGGATCGGTGGGTTCGTAGATCTGCGCCACCCGGCGGACCTGTACGCCGACATCGCGGCCGGGACACCGAACCTCGTGGTGGTCGATGCTCGCTATGTCGAGGCCTACACCCGCGAGCATCTACCGGGCGCAATCAATCTGCCCTTCCGCGAACTGGACGAGACGACCACGGCGCATCTCTCGCGCGAAGCTCTCTATGTCGTCTACTGCTGGAACGCCAGCTGCCACGCCTCCACGAAGACCGCCCGTCGCCTCGAGGTCCTCGGCTTCAAGGTCAAGGAGCTCCACGGGGGGCTGGAGACCTGGCGCAAGCAGGGCTACCCCACCGAACGATAGCCTCGGTCGGTCAGCCGGCCGACTCCGCCGTTGGCGCCGGTGCTCGTCGGCGCCTCGGCCTCGGACTCGGCCTCAGACTCGGCCTCAGCCATCGGACGATCGGCTTCGACCGCTCACCGCTAGACTTCAGAGGGACAGCAGCGGAGGTCGAGATTGAGCGACGTGCCAGTGGCGGATCGGATGAAGGCAGCAAGCGTGGTGCCAGGCAGCTCGGACGTGGATTCCGTCGTCGTGCTCGACTTCGGAAGTCAGTACAGCCGGCTGATCGCCCGCCGCGTACGGGAGCTCAATGTCTACTCGGAGCTCCTGCCTTTCGACACGCCATGGCCTGAGATCGCCGCCCGCAAGCCCGTCGCAGTGATCCTGTCGGGCGGTCCCGCCAGCGTCTACGAAGACGGCTCGCCCCATCCGGACCCGGGCCTCTGGACCAGTGGCATCCCGATGCTCGGCATCTGCTATGGCCTGCATCTCATGGCTCAGGGTCTGGGCGGCGAGGTGGTCTCATTCTCCCGCAAGGAGTTCGGGCCGGCGGTTGTGTCGGTGACGGCCGAAGATCGACTCTTCGCCGGCCTCGATCCCGAGCAATCGGTCTGGATGAGCCACGGCGATTCGATCGAGCGACTGCCGGACGGCTTCAGCGCCACTGCCCGGACAGCCTCGACCCCGATCGCCGCCGTGGCCGACCCGTCCCGCGGCATGTACGGCATCCAGTTTCACCCCGAGGTCGTCCACACCCCGAGCGGCCGCCAGATCCTGCGCAACTTCGTGGTCGACATCGCCGGGGCCCGCCAGACCTGGACCGCGGCCAACTTCATCGCCTCCACCGTCGACGGGATCAGGCGCCGTGTCGACGAGCACAGCCGCGCCACCGGCACCGACGGTCGCGTGCTGTGCGCCCTCTCCGGTGGCGTGGACTCGGCCGTGGCCGCGACCCTCGTCCACCGCGCCGTCGGCGATCGTCTGACCTGCGTCCACGTCGACCACGGCTTGATGCGCAAGAACGAGACCGAGCTGCTCCAGTCCGCATTCGACCAGCTCGGCGTCAAGGTCATCGTCGTCGACGCTCGCGAGCGGTTCGTCCGCAAGCTCGAGGGCGTGATCGACCCCGAACAGAAGCGCCGCATCATCGGCGCTGAGTTCATCCGCGTCTTCGAGGAGGAGGCAGCGAAGCTGGGTCAGATCGACTTCCTGACCCAGGGCACGCTCTACCCGGACGTCATCGAGTCGGCGACCTCGTCGAGCGAGAAGGCCGCGGCCAAGATCAAGACCCACCACAACGTGGGCGGCCTGCCGGACGACCTCAAGTTCCAGCTCATCGAGCCACTTCGCTATCTCTTCAAGGACGAGGTGCGGGCGGTGGGAACAGAGCTCGGTCTGCCCGACTCGATGGTCCTGCGTCAGCCGTTCCCGGGTCCGGGCCTGGCGATTCGGATCATCGGCGAGGTCACCCTCGAGAGGCTCGACACCCTGCGCGAAGCGGACTGGATCGTCATCGATGAGATCAAGTCGGCCGGGATGTACCGCAGCATCTGGCAGTCGTTCGCCATCCTGACCCCAATCCAATCAGTCGGCGTGATGGGCGACGGGCGAACCTATGCCAACGTGGTCGCCATCCGGGCAGTGACCTCGGAGGACGCAATGACTGCCGACTGGGCGAAGCTTCCCTACGACCTGCTGGGCAAGATCAGCTCCCGCATCGTCAACGAAGTGCCGGGTGTGAATCGGGTCGTTTACGACATCAGTTCGAAACCGCCTGCCACCATCGAATGGGAGTGATCGCCATGCCTCACGGATCAGCCTCGAACCGGGCCGAGTCCGGGCGCAACTAGCGAGTCGGCGGAGAAACCAGTGCAGCGACTCTTCGGCGCTATCGCAATCCTGGCCGGCTGGCTGTCCATCCCGGTCGGCGCCATGGCCGGCCTGATCGTGTCGCAGTTCTTCGGGTTGTCGCACGTGGAAGGCGATGTGGCGCCCTCGGCGGTCTACGGCATGACCGGGGCGGTGGTGTTATGGGTCTTCGTCGCCGCGGCACTCGTGGCGGCCCTGCCCGTGGCGGTGGCTCTGGTCGCGCCCGATCCCCGGCGGCAGATTCGAATGCTGGCAGCGGTGATGGTCATCGGCGGAGTGGCTCTCTTCCCAGACGATCTGGGCCGCGCCTTCGGGCTCCCGCTGTTAGCCGGGGCCGCATGCATGTGGGTCGGTGGCGATCTGATCTACCTCGGAAGCGCCGCGGCGTCGACCGGACGCGGAGCCGGAGGGCCGGACGCTGACGTCCATGGCGTCGACGCAGCGGCAGCGATCGACGCGCCCGCAGTGGCTGCACCCAACGCGGTCGACCCCGCGCTCACCGGCCCCGCAGCTCCGCCCGACCCGGGCCTCCCGCCGACCACCGCACCGAGTGCGTCCTCGGAGCCGCCCCGGCCAGCGACGCGACCGGAGACGGGACGCGGCCGCCGGGGTTCGAGCACGGCGCGGAGTTCCAGCCAGCGCCTGTGCCCGTGGTGTTCGACCCAGGTTCCAGCCCGTGCTATTTCGTGCCCAAACTGTCAGGCCACACTTGATGAGCCCGCCGCTGGCGACATCTCCATCCCAGGCCTGACGGAGGTACCGCCGAACCTGCGGCGGTACGCCGAGGACGTACGGACCATGAAGAAGCGGCCCAGCGTGCTGAGCATCATGTTCACGGATTCGTCGATCCCGACGGCCATCGATCCGCCGGCGCCCAGCGACACCGCGGCTCTGCAGCCGCCCAGCCAGGCGCTCAAGGCAGAGATGGCACGGCTGGATGCCGAGATCGCCTCCGGCGCACTGCCGCCCGACCCTCCGGGCAAGCACGGCCAACCGCGTCCCTGAGGTTGGCCGCGGGCTTCCGGTTCGAGCCGGCCCGCGTCCTGACAATGCGCGATTCGGAGCTTGCGCAGACCGTGCTGCTCGCCTTCCGCGACGCTCTGGCGAGGCTTTCGTACTGAAAACGAGCGGCGAGCGCGTGCCACCGCCTGAAACGAATCTGCCCGAGCCGAGGCCACCCGGACCCGCCCGGCTTCTCAATTCCACCAGGGTCGCTAGACTCGGCACATGAAGAACATGTTCGACGACTTCCTGGAGGAGTTGCGCCGCCGGCAGGCCGAGAAAGAGGCCGCCGCAGGGCAGCCTCACGACGGGTCGGACGACGCCACCAACGGCGCGCCAACGAGCGAGGGAAATCGGGAGGATGACACGATGAGGTCAGGCGGGACCGGGTCGGACGACGGCGAACACGACGACAGCCCGGGCCCGCGCCCGGTATTCAGGCAGGGTGGCTTCGGAGGGCGCAACCGGCGCTACACGCGCGGCCCCAATGACGAGTTCCCGGAGATCCATATCGGTCGAGGCTGGATCGTCCTGGGCGTTGTCGCCCTGGCGATCGTCGTGCTTCTCACCGTCTTTGCGCTGACGGTCGGGCTCGCCACAGACGCAATCTGGTTCCAGAGCGTCGGCTACGCCAGCGTCTTCTGGACCCGTCTCGGCAGTCAGATCCTCTTCTTCGTCGTGGGTGTCGGCGTCGCCTTCTTCACGCTGTGGATCAACGTCTGGCTGGCCGGCAGGTTCATTCCAAAGGGCCAGCTCCGACGATTCTCGCTGGACGATTTCCTGGATCGGTTCAGCGTCGACCGCTATTTCGGGGGCGGGACCTTCGGCAGCGGGCCGTTTGGGAATCCGCCGAGCCGCGCCGTCGGGGGTGACTCGGTGGCCGTGCCGGACGTCAGCCGGCCGGTCTTCTGGAGTCTCCTGGCCGTGGCGTTGCTGATCGCCCTGGCCATGGGCGGACTCGCGCTCGGGGGCTGGAACACCATCCAGCTGTTCATGCACAAGGTTCCGTTCGGCCAGACCGACCCTACCTTCGGCAAGGACATCAGCTTCTATCTGTTTGAGCTGCCGTTCTACCGACTCGTCCAGTCCTACGCCATCAGCCTCCTGTTCGTGGCGCTGCTGCTGGTCGCGGTTCGCTACCTCGTGGCAGTGGTCTCGGGCGCACCGATGCCGACGACCGCTCGCGTCCACCTCGGCGCCCTCGCCGCGCTGTGGCTGTTTGCGGCGGCAGTCGGCTATCAGCTCGACCGGTACGAGCTCGTCTACAGCAGCACGAGCACCATCTTCCAGGGCGTCAGCTACGCCGACTACAACGCCAAGATGGTCGCCATCAATGTGATGACTGTTCTGACGGCCTTCGTCGGCTGCTTCGTCCTGGTGCTTTCATACACGCGCTGGCGGACTCCGCTGGCCCTGACCATCTTCTTCTGGGCCGGCGCCTTCCTGGTCCTCGACGTCGGCTACCCGCAATTGGTCCAGCGCTTCGTCGTCGAGCCGAACCAGCAGGCCCAGGAATCCTCGTACATCAAGAGCAACATCGACATGACGAGGCTGGCCTTCGGCCTCGATCGCTGGGCCGCTCCCCAAAACGTGCCCGTGCCCTACACGCCATTGCCAACGGTCACCCAGGCGGCGGTCGAGGCCGAATCGGCGACCATCCAGAACGTCCGGCTGTGGGACTACCGGCCGCTGGGCCAGACCCTCGACGGCCTGCAGACGATCCGGAACTACTACAACTTCGCCGATGTCGATACGGATCGATACGTATTCAACGACGCCACGAGTTGCGCGCCGGCTGCCCCACCCTGCGTCCGCCAGGTCATGATCACGGGCCGCGACTTCGACCCGGCCAAGTACGCCAGCGCCAACACCGGCGACGTGAGCTGGGTGAATTTGCACATCACATACACCCACGGTGTTGGGCTCGTGATGGTGCCCGTGAACGAGGTCGCCTCGAACGGCCAGCCGACCCTGCTCGTGAAGGATGTGCCTCCGGTCTCCTCGGGCGGCGCGCCCACGATCACCGAGCCGCGGATCTACTTCGGGACTCAGGCCACCAACTATGTGATCGTCAATGCCGCCAGCGACGAGTTCGACTATCCGTCCTCGGGCGGGACCGGCGGTGACCAGTACATCAGGTGGACGGGCCAGTCGGGGATCAAGCTGGACACGCCGCTGTCGCGCCTGCTCTTCGCGGCCCGCTTCGGCGACCTGAACTTGCTGATCAGCAACCAGATCACCGGCAGCAGCGAACTGCTTATGAACCGATCCATCCAGGAGCGGGTCCAGGCGATTGCGCCGTTCCTTCGCTACGACAAGGACCCGTACCTCGTAGTCACGTCGGCCGGCCGGCTCGCATACGTCCAGGACGCCTTCACTACCAGCTCCGCGTTCCCGGACGCCAACAACTTCGACCCGGGCAGCGTCGCGACCACGAGCGGGCTGGCGGGCGATCCCTTCAACTACATCCGCAACAGCGTCAAGGTCGTCATGGACGCCTACGACGGCACGACGACGTTCTATGTCGCTGATCCGACAGACCCGATCATTCAGGCCTGGGAAGGGGTCTTCCCGGGCACGTTCAAGCCACTCGCGGACATGCCAGCCGATATTCGCGGCGATGCCACGAACCCCGGCCATCTGCGCTACCCGGAAGACATGTTCAACGCGCAGACAGCTCAATTCGAGAAGTACCACGTGACCGATCCGGGCGTCTTCTTCCAGAAGGGCGACATCTGGCAGGTCCCCCAGAACACGAGCACCACCTCCGGAAGCGGTTCGAACCCGCCCGAGCAACTCCCTCTCGAGGCCTACTACGTCCAGATGCGAATGCCCGGTCAGGCGAACCCGGAGTTCCTTCTCCTTCAGCCGATGGCCCTGAGCGGTCGACCGAACATGATCGCCTGGGTGGCGGCACGCAACGATCCGGCCAACTATGGGACGGTCAGCGTCTTCGACTTCCCGGTCAGCTCCAACGTCTTCGGTCCGCAGCAAATGGAAGGCCTGATAGCCCAGAACCCGCAGATCAGCCAGCAGGTCACGCTGTGGGCCCAGGGCGGAAGCCAGGTTATCCTCGGCAACCTGCTGGTCATCCCTCTCCAGGACTCCCTGCTCTACATCGAGCCCGTATACCTGAAATCTACCAACAACCCGTTGCCGGTCTTCCAGAAGGTCGTAGTTGGGACACCCAGCCAGGTCGTCTGGGGCAACTCGCTGCAGGACGCTCTGAGCCAGATCTACGCGGGCCAGGGCACGACTTCACCTGTCAGTTCGCCATCCCCGGGAGCGTCGGCCACGCCTGGAACCTCGTTGAGTCCGCCCACGGCCACGCCGACAGCGGTCGGGAAACCGACGGCTCAGCCCAGCATCTCGCTCGGCGGCAACGCCCAGCAACTGATCACGGAGGCCAGCCAGCACTACCAGGCCGCCCAGGCGGCCCTGGCGAACAAGGACCTGGCCACCTACCAGAAGGAGATGGACATCGTCGGTCAGCTGCTGGCACAACTCCAGACGGTCGTGGGAACGCCGGCTCCGTCTCCTTCGGGGCAGTAGCCAGGGGTGAGCGGGCGGGCAGAGTCACTCGCGGGCGCTGACCCCAACGTTGCGAACCGACCCCGGTGGATCGGGCGGCTGCGTCTGGCGCTGGCGTTCGGGCTGGCCGACCCGAACACGATCGTGGTCGCGCTGGCGGGGTTTCTGCTCCGCGGCGGGATGGTGCTGCTTCTCGTGCCCAGCGCCGTACTGCCTTCCGTGATCGGCGTCGCCGGCATCACGGGCGTGGATGCGTTCGGCATCGACGGCCATCCCACGCCGTGGCTGTTCGAGATCGTGGCCGTGATCTCGGTTGTCGCGGCAGTGTGGCTGCTGCTCGCCTTCCTGGTCGGGTCGGTCATCGACGTCTGGCTGATAGACGCCGCCCTCGGACGCGAAGGGCGCGCGACTGTCGAATCGAGGCCACTGCCGGCACTCCGGATACTGTTGGATCTGGCCACGGTGCGGATCATCTGCCTGGTCCCTGTGGTGGTGTCGATTGCCTGGGCCAGTTCCCGGCTCTACGCGGCTGCCTACAACGAGCTGACGACGCCGACGAACCTGGTCACACCGCTGGCGGTACGTGTGGTCGAGAGCGCCGCCGACGCAGTTCTGGTCGTCTTGCTGGCCTGGTTGGCGTCCGAGGTCGTGGCGGCGATCGCGGTCCGACGAATCGTCCTGTTCGATGTCGGTGTCTGGCGATCGATCGCGGGAGCGCTGGCTCAACTGGTCCGGCGGCCTGTCTCATCGGCCCGCACCGTGGTCGTTTCCTTCGGAACCAGCGTGGCGGCAATTGGAGTCGCGATGGCCGCCACAGCCATTGCATTCGACTGGTGTCGGGTCGCCGGCCGAAATGGACAGCCGATTTCGATAACCATTGGCGTCAGTCCGCTGGCCACCACTCGCGACTTCCGGCCGGCGGTCTTCGTGGTCGCGGTTGTGGTCCTCGCGGCGGCCTGGGTCGGCGCCCTGGTCCTGTCGGGGGTGGCCTCGGCCTGGCGAAGTGCCGTGTTCACGGGTGAGGTATTGGCCGCGCAGCCGGCGGCACAGGAGGACGCCGAGGCGAGAGGATTGGGACTATCGGGCCAGGTCCGGGAGAGATCGGGGGATTGACTCAGGGGGGCCGTCGCAGGAAACCTCGGCGGTGCGAGGCCGACGCGTTTCGGCCCTCTCAGCGGAGGGTTCCGCGTGGCCGAATCTGGACTCTGCCCAACGTGTTCATCCCCCGCATTGCGCGGCCAGGCTTTCTGCGCGACCTGCGGCGCAGCGCTCTCGGACGGCGCAGCTTGGTCGGGCAGTGCCGGTCCTGGCGCCGCGGCTGCAGTGTCAGGCCAGGGCGCCGCACGGGGCAAGGGACGAGGCGCGAGCTCGCCGGCCGGCAAGAAGCGGGCCGCGTCATCCGGAGGATCCGCGGCCAAGCTCGCGTCACTGGGAGCGGCGGAGGTCAAGCCGGCAGCGAGCGGGGACAACGCAACGATCGGCGAGCCCGTCGATCCGCGTCTGGTAGCCCTCGGACTTGCGGACACGACCCAACCTGGTCCCGAGTCGATGGCGCCAGCGCCGATTCAGTCTGAGTCCGCACATGGCGGTCTCGGTCCCGCCGAGCGCCCGTACGAATCTCCCAGCCGCAATCCCTTTGCGCCGGCGGCGCCGCACCAGTTCGGACCACCGGCATCAGGCCAGTTCGCAGCGCCAGTTCCCCCGGCGCCGGTCTCCTCGGCGGCTTACGACCAAGCCCGACCCCAGTCGGAGCTGCGGCTCGAGCCAGAGCCCGAAGCCGATGCCGAGCCTGAACGGGCGCCATCTGGCCGCATCCCGGGTAGCTATGTGCCGCCTGCCGAGAACTTGCACGATTCGCCTTGGACCCTGCGGCCCTCGAGCGCCAGCTCGGCTCGACAGTCCGGCTCCAGCTTGAGCGTCTCGGTCGGGGCGATCCCGGTCTCTACGCGGGGCGCAGGCCCGGCGGCAGCCGAAGTGGCGGCCGCCCCAGTCATGGCAGCCCGCCCAGCCGCGCCGGCCGTCGTGCCGCCCGGGCCGCTTGCCGCGCCGACTCCGTTCCCGGCGTCGCCTTCGTTCTCGGCACCCGTCGAGGCAGCCGGCCCGCCGTCGGTGCCCTTTGCGACCAGCTCGCCGCATCAGACCGTCTCGCCGATGTCGCCGATGTCGCCGATGTCGCCGACGGCTTCGGTCGAGGGGCCAGGCAAGCCGGCTCGCAAGGAGTCGACACAGGCCCTCGTCGCGTTTGGACTCGTTACCGCCGGGGCGGTCATCGGCATGGCCAGTCTGTTTCTGCCCTGGGCGAACAACGTCGGCATCGGTATCGGCAACTACTCGAAGGGCTCGCCTCCGCCGAATCAGTGGGGCTGGGGCATGCCAACCGCCTGGCCGCTATTCCTCCTGAGCGTGCTCATTCTTGGCGCCGCGTCCGGAAACGATCGAGCCCAGGAACGCCTCCCCAGGCTTGCCCCAGTCATCGTGAAGGTGACCGACTTGATCATGCCAATGGTCCTCGGTGGCCTGTACCTGGGCGTGTGCCTGCTGTACGTCACGCTTTCAACGGGCTACGGGCTGGGGATACTCGCCTTGCTGGTGGGCGCCGGCCTGCTGGTTGGCGGCGCGGTTGTCACTCTCTTCTTTCCCCCGGAGGTAACCACCGAGAACGACTAGGCCCGAGCGGTCAGTCGGTCACGACGCGGGCAGGAGGCCGGCAGGGTAGACCCGCGCCGCGACCGTCACCGTGGACACGCCGGCCCCGTCTCAGCCGGGCAGTCTTCGGTCGGCGTCGGATGCCACCCTGATACACTGCCCAACGCCTTTCGGTGGCGGCGAAAACGCCTCGGAACGACGAAATCGAGAGAGTATCAAGCCCGATGTCAACCGATCTGTCCGGCCAGCTGGGGAGTGCATTCGGCTCGTTCTTCTCGAGCGCGATCGTGCAGCTCATCCTGGATTCGATCGTCTTCTACCTCTTCATCGTCTGGCTGGCAGCGGCCTTCTGGGCCTTCCGCGACATGCACGACCGAACCGAGAACCCGGTCATGCCCTACGTTGCCGCCGCCTTCATCCTCGTGCCCACCCCGTTCTTCTTCCTCCTCGGCGTGATCATCTATCGCGTGATCAGACCGGCGGAGCGCCTTGGCGAGGTCTACGAGCGGAACCTGGCCGAGGAGGCCTTGCTCGCCGAGGTCGAGGCCGTCAGGACGTGTCGCGGTTGCGATCGACGGGTGCAGGAAGAGTGGATCCTCTGCCCGTGGTGCCGGACCCGACTGAACCGGGTCTGTCCAAACTGCGAGCGTCTGGTCGGCCTCGATTGGACCCTGTGTGCCTGGTGCGGCAAAGATTTCGAGCGGCCGGCAACCGTCGATAGAGCCATCGCCCAGAGCGCTCCCGGGGCATCCACGGCTGATGTAGCCGGGCAGGCGTCACCTGGGCGCCCGGCGGGCGGTACGATCAGCAACCGCAAGCCCGCCATCGGCGGCTGAGGATCATCCCAGGAGGCAAATCACGCCTCATGCCCGACGACCCACGCCAAACGGGAGGGCAGGGCGCGAACCCGGACGGCGAGCCCGGCGTGTGGCAGCAGCCCNNCCCGGTGCGTGGCAGCAGCCCGGTGCGTGGCAGCAGCCCGGCTGGCCGGCATGTGGGTCGGCCTGGGGCTGGCCGCAGCCAGGGTCATGGCCCGGCGCGTATCCAGGCGAGATGGCACGCTGGGCAACCTCATTTGCCGTCGGCTCCGTGCCGTGGGGCTACACCAACCCTCCGCCCGTGCCGCCGGTGCTCGAGCCGCCGGGCAACTTCCACCCGCCTGTCTCGCGACCGGCCCTCTCTGTCCGAGGGCGACGATCGCCGCGGCTCTACGGCCTTGGGTTTGCCCTGGGCCTGCCCGGCATCGCCCTGTTGCTCCTATACATGGTCGGCGTTCGGGCTGGTCTTGAATTCGCGCTGGGGAGCATTCCGTTCTGGGTCGTCGTCGAGGCCGTGAGCATAGCGGCGGCGGTCGGCCTGATGGGGTTGGCCCTCGCGCAGGCTCGCCAGAGGCGGGCCGATGGCTGGCGAGACTACAGTGGCCCATCTCCGTTCCTGGCGGGCGGCGCGCTACTCGCCACGGTCGAAGCCCTCGGTCTACCCCTCGAGCTTGCCATGAAGTCGGCGAACGTGGATCTACAGTCGGCGCCGGCGACGCTCGTGCTGCTGCTGATGTACCTGGGCACGTATATCGCCATCGTCCACTTCCTGACCGTACGAACTGGCGCTCTGACCTGGCGGGATATCGCCCGCCCCCAGAAGTTGGCCCCCAGCTCGGACGACTGGACCGCAGCTGGGCCGGTCCCGGAGTGGACGCGTCGATGGTTCGAGGCAATCGGTGCGCGGCGGTCGAGTGCACCCCGTCTTCGGATAGGCGACATCCTGGTCCCCCTGGCCATGGTCGTGCCCCTTGTGTTCGCGTCGAACATCCTGTCGGCGCTCATGCTGGTCGTTCTCGGTCTTCAGCCCTTGGATCTCGTCACCGAGGTATCGACACCGCTGACTGACATCGACCGGCTGCTGGCATTCATGGCGCTTGCCGTGGTGGCACCGATCGGCGAGGAGATCTTCTTCCGAGGCTTCGCGACGAACGCCTGGGGCCGGTCCCTCAGCCGCAATTCGACGATTCTCCGAGCCTCGCTCTTCTTCGCGTTGATCCACGTCATCAACGTGACAACGACGGACGCGAACATCTCCTGGAGGGCGGCTGTCTTCAACTTCGGGGCCCGGGTTCCGGTCGCCTTTGCATTGACCTGGCTCTACATGCGCCGTCGCTCGATCGTAGCCTCCGGGACGCTCCATTTCGGCTACAACGGGTTGATCACGCTCCTGTCGTTCCTCGCCAGCTAGAGGACGACGTCTCCGGTCGACGAGCGGCTGCCCACCCAGGCGACCCAGTGAAGCCGCCGATAAGCCAGAGTTGGGCGGCTGGTAAGCGGAGGCGCGTAGGCTCCCATCGTTCCCGGAGCCCGACGGCGGGAGGAATCGGCGGGCTTCCATCGTCTCGCTCCGGGAGCAGTAGAAACAGCCGCTCGTCGAATCGGAGGAGGCCCATCGGTGAGTCCGCCTGACGGGCAGGCACAGCAAGGCCGGCAGGTCGAGTCTGTCGGGCGCGTCGAGGCTCGCTCGCGGGCGCATCGCACAGCCGAACAGCTTGCTGGGGCAGCCGAACCCCAGATACGAGCCGAGCGGCCGCGAGAACGACTCGCCTTGCACGGCGCCGGAGCCTTGAGCGCCGCTGAGCTGATCGGCATCTTGTGGGGTTCTGGGACCCACGGCCATACCGCGGTGGATGCGGCGGTAGATGCGCTTCGGCGCCACGAAGGGTTGGTGGGGCTTGCCCGCGCCTCTGACGTCGAGTTGGAGGCGGTGCCGGGCGTGGGGCCGGTGCGAGCGGCGCAGCTGTGCGCCGCGTTCGAGCTGGGTCGCCGGCTCGTGACCGACTGGCCACAAGGCCGCTGGATGATCCGAGCGCCGCGCGACCTCGGCGAGCGGCTCGTTCCCCAGATGGGCTATCTGGAGCGCGAAGAGCTCCGAGTGGTGCTTCTCAATACCCGCAACGCCGTCCTGCGCCAGGTGACCGTCTACCAGGGCAACGTCTCTTCGAGTCTGGTCCGCGTCGGCGAGCTGTTTCGCGACGCCGTCCGGCTCAGTGCAACGGGCGTGATCCTGGTGCACAACCACCCCTCGGGCGACTCGACGCCCAGCCCGGACGACCTCCGTCTGACCGCTGAGGCGCTCGCCGCCGGCCGCCTGCTGGACATCCAGCTGCTGGATCACCTGATCGTGGCCGGGGATGGCTACGTGTCGCTGCGCGACCGAGGCGTGGCCTTCGACCGAAGTGTTTGAGCGCCGTGCCGCCGGTTGCGCGGGGGCGGTAAACTGCCGCAGCCCGCCGAGCGCGCTCGACGTCAGGAGAGCCTGGACCGGATCGGAGCGTATACTGCTTCCGCTTTCCAGGATCGAGGCGGGCCAGATGAACGCCCCCGCAAAATGGATTGGGGCACACCGTCACAATCCGACGGCTCTGAGCCGCTCGATCACCCGGGTCACTCAGGCTGGCGATCGCGTCCCGGTAGATCGAGCCAGCGCCATGACAAGAAGGAACAGCCTCGAATCATGTTCGGACTGCACACCCTGCTCGGCCTGTTCTCGCGCGACATCGGGATCGACCTGGGCACCGCCAACACCCTAGTCTGGGTCCGCGACCGCGGCATCCTCATCAGCGAGCCGAGCGTCGTCGCCCTCGAGGCCAAGACCAGGAAGGTTCTGGCTGTCGGCGCCGAGGCCAAGCGCATGGTAGGCCGCACCCCGGCGAGCATCATCGCCGTCCGACCGCTCCGCGACGGGGTCATCAGCGACTTCGACGTGACGCAGCAGATGATCACCTACTTCGTCCGCAAGGTTCACGATCGGATAGGGATGGTGCCGCGGCCGCGCATGCTCCTGGGCATTCCGTCGGGCGTGACCGAGGTGGAAAAGCGCGCAGTCCGCGATGCGGCAATGAACGCCGGCGCACGCTGGGCCGGCTTGATCGAGGAGCCGATGGCGGCCGCGATCGGCGCCGGGCTGCCAATCAACGAGCCGACCGGAAGCATGATCATCGACATCGGTGGCGGAACCACCGAAGTCGCGGTTATCAGCCTCGGCGGAATCGTCGTCGCCCGGAGCATCCGCATCGGTGGCGATGAGATGGACGCCGACATCGTGGCCTACGCCCGTCGCGAGTACAANNTACAACCTCTTCCTGGGCGAGCGGACCGCGGAGGACATCAAGATCGCAATTGCATCCGCGAGCCCCGGTGAGTGGGACGCTCAGCGCGTGACACTTCGTGGCCGCGACCTCCTGACGGGCCTGCCCCGGAGCGTCGAGGTCGGAGGCGAGCAGATCCGCGAGGCGATCGATCCGTCGCTCGCGTTGATCGTCGATACAATCAAGGACACGATCGAAGAGACGCCGCCGGAGCTCGTGGCCGACATCATGGATCAGGGCATCGTCCTCGCCGGAGGCGGGGCCCTCCTCTCGGGCTTCGATCGGCGCATTGCGGAGGCGACTCAGATGCCCGTGCACGTGGCGAACGATCCACTAACCTGCGTTGTTCGTGGCACGGGCGTGGTGCTCGAGGAGCTCGACCTGATGGAAGAAGTGCTGGTGGCGGACACGTACGCCCGCCCGGCACGCTGATCTTGCGTCCGGCCAAGGTGGCCGCATGAACGCGATCTCAGCGACAAGGCGGACCATACGCCGCGAGTGGACCGCGTTCGGCACTCTGCTGATCATCAGTGTCGGCCTGATGGGCGTGTCCAGCACCCAGACCGCCCACGATCTCGAGGCCGCGGTCAACTGGGCCGCCGGGCCCGTCGAGACCTTCCTCAACAGCGCTGCCGACACGGCTGGCTCGTACTGGTCGGCTCTGACCCAGATCGACCGGCTGCGAACCCAGAACGAACTGCTGAAGCAGGAGAACCTGACGCTCCAGGAAGAGTTGAATCGAATGCCTGCCGTCTCGAAGCTCAGCGACGACTGGACGAAGGTAACGGCCGCGGCGGCAGGGATCCCGTATCAGACAACGACCGTCCGGGTCGTCGTCCGGGACATCTCGGATGTGAGCCAGCGAACGCTCATCGTGAACAAGGGTAGCGACGACGGGCTGGTCGAGGGCCAGGTCGTGATCGACGCGGGTGGCGCGCTCGTCGGCCGGATCCAAACGGTCGACCCGACGGTCTCGAAGATCCTGCTCATCAGCGACCCCACCGCGGTCGTGGTCGGCAAGGAAGCCAAGTCGGGCGCCGTCGGAACGATACAGGGCTCCCTTAGCGGCCAGCTCAAGATATCCGGTTTGGACGTGACGCCGGACGTAGCCAAGACACTGAAGGGCCAGCCGGTGGTCACGGCTGGCGAGCTTCTGGCCTGCACCAACGACATATCGCCGTACCCGCCGGGCCTCCTCATCGGCACCATCACGGACGTGACTTCCGACCCAAATGCCGTCGTCCAGAGCGCGACTGTCGCTCCTGCGGCTCACCTGACCGACGCGACGTTCCTTCTGGTCATCACCGACTACAAGGGTGGCTTCGGACCTGCGCTGCCGTCGGCGAGCGCGGCAGCCTCGGGCAGCTCTGCCAGCCCTGGGAGTTCAGTCAAGCCCGGCAGCTCGCCAAGCCCGGCGAAGACCGCACAGCCTGGCGCATCCGCTAGCCCGATCACCGTTTGCGCAACCTCTGCGCCGTGATTGCTGGGCGGGGGCGACCCGCCGAACAGCGGTCCAGGCCGGGTCTACCTGATACGCTTTCGGCCTTGAAGTCCACCAAGCTGATGCCGACGGAGCCAGAGTGAAGGGTCTCGTTCTCGCGGGAGGCACAGCCACCCGCCTCTTCCCACTCACCATCGTCACCAACAAGCATCTCCTGCCGATCTACGACCGGCCGATGATCTACTACCCCATCGCCACTCTCGCGGGGATGGGCATTCGAGAGGTCATGGTCGTGGTCGGTGGAAAGAGCGTGGGCGATGTGCTCGAGCTTCTCGCCGATGGCGAGCATTTCGGTTTGGATCTGACGTACCGCTACCAGCGAGGGGCCCTGGGAATCGCCCACGCCATCGGTTTGGCGCGCGACTTCGTCGGCGACGAAGCATTCTGCTGTGTCCTCGGCGACAACGTCCTCTTGGGGCAGCCGCTCGAGGCCGTTGCCAGCGAGTTCGAGAAGGGTCCATGGGGCGCCGGCACCCTCCTCTACGAGGTCGCCGACCCGGAGAGGTTCGGCGTCGCCGAGCTGGACGCCGCCGGCAACGTCGTCGGCTTCGAAGAGAAGCCCGCACAGCCCAAGAGCAATCTGATACCGATAGGCGTGTACTTCCTCCGGCCGGAGGCCTTCAGCGTGGTCGACCAGCTGGTCCCGTCTCGTAGGGGCGAGCTGGAGATCACGGACCTGCTCAATCACTACCTTCCGGGCAACCTCTTCGCTCCCAAGTTCGACGGCATGTGGACCGATGCCGGGACCGTGACTTCGCTCCTTCGTGCGGCCGAACTGGCTGAGCAGGAATCCCGGTCCGGACGACTCGATGTCCCGCCTGCCAGGCCCACGGCGTGAGCGAGGCGAACAGCTCCCGATTCCACCGCCTCCTGGTTACCGGTGGAGCAGGTTTCATCGGCTCATGCTTTGTCCGAGACACGCTGGCTCGGCGTGACGGCACCACGATCATCGTCCTCGACAAACTGACTTACGCCGGTAACCGCGCCAACCTGGCGCCCGCCGAGGCTGATCCCGAGCAGGCAGCCCGCCTGCGCTTCGTCGTCGGCGACATAGCCGACCCAGCGGTCGTGTCGCCGCTCACGGCCGAGGTCGACGCCGTTGTCAACTTCGCGGCCGAGTCGCACGTCGACCGTTCCATCCTCGATCCTGACGCCTTCCTCCGCACTGACGTCACGGGCGTCCATGTGCTCCTGGAAGCGTGTCGTGCGGAGCAGGAACGGGCGGCCGGCGGGGAGCGTGCCGCCCCGCCCAGGTTCCTCCAGGTTTCGACGGACGAGGTCTATGGCTCGGTAGAAACCGGTCAGAGCCGCGAGGACGACCGGCTCGAGCCGCGCTCGCCCTATTCGGCGGCCAAGGCCGGCGGTGAATTGCTGGCCCGCTCCTACTTCGTCACCTACGGCCTGGACGTAGTGGTGACCCGCGGCTCGAACACCTACGGGCCATACCATCATCCCGAGAAGCTGATTCCGCTCTTCATCACCAATGCCATCGACGACCAGCATCTGCCGCTCTACGGAGACGGTCTGCAGCGCCGAGACTGGTTGCACGTGGCCGATCACGCGGGAGCGATCGGTCGTGTTCTCGAGCACGGAACGTCGGGTCAGATCTACAACGTCGCGGGCGGCAACGAGCGCTCCAACCGTGAGGTGGTCGCCGCTCTCCTGGCCCAGCTCGGCAAGCCCTGGTCGCTCGTACGGCAGGTCGAGGATCGGCCCGGCCACGACCGCCGGTATGCCATGGACAGCAGCAAGCTCTCCGCCCTTGGCTGGACGAACGGGGTCCGCTTCGAGGACGGCCTGGCCGCCACGGTGGACTGGTATAGAGAGAACCAGGATTGGTGGCGAGCCATCAAGTCCGGAGAATGGGACGCTTACTACCGCCGCCAGTACGGGGAGCGCCTGGCCGGCTCGAGCGAAGCCCCGTGACGAGGTCGTTCACCTGATGCGCGTGGCAGTCACTGGAGCCGGCGGACGCCTCGGCACCGCGCTGACCAAGGCGCTCAACGCGGCTCCCTTCGTTGGCGACGTTGTCGCATGGGACCTGCCCGAGCACGACCTCGACGACCCGGTCTCGGCCGAGCGGTTGGTTTCGTTGCATCGGCCGGATGTCGTCGTCCACACCGCCGCATGGACCGACGTCGACGGCTGCGCCAGGGAGCCAGCCGTGGCCATGCGCCGCAACGGCACGGCGGTCGGCGAGATGGCTACAGCCTGCGTCAACGTCGGATCAGCACTCGTCATGGTGTCCACGAACGAAGTCTTCGACGGCCGACGGACCGACGGCCGTCCCTACCAGCCGACCGACCAGACGAACCCGCCCAACCCATACGGCATCGCCAAGCTGGCCGGCGAGCACGCCGCCCGGGCCGCCTACCTCGCCGCCGGCGACGAGTTCGTGTCTGCCGCGCTGCGGCCGGGCCTGCCCGGGTCCGCCGCCACGGCGCTGGCCATCGTGCGAACTGCTTGGCTGTTCGGCCCGCCCGGCATCGACTTCCCTCAGAAGATCGTCGCCGCCGCCGAGAAGGCGCTGGCGGCAGGCCAGACGCTGAACCTGGTGTCGGATGAGGTGGGCTGCCCGACCTACGCCCCGGACCTCGCCGAAGCAATCGTGTCGCTGATTGCCGAGTGGCACCGACCCGGCGGCCGGGGGCTTGGCGGCATCCACCACATCGTGAACACCGGGCATGCCTCGCGTGCCGAGTGGGCGCGCCAGGTTCTCGCGCTGGCCGGCATCGAAGTCGACACCAACGACGTTCCGCTCGGTACGTGGCCGCGTCCTTCGACACCGCCGGCCTGGGGCGTGCTCGAGCCCACGCCACTTCCCGGTGGGCCGTTGCGGTCCTGGCAGGACGCAGTCGCAGAGCATATGACTGTTCTCAATCGCAGCCAGGAGATCGGACGATGAGTTCAGACGGGGCGGGTTCGCGGCTGCGGGGGGTGCGCTACGGCCGCCTCAAGCGACACGTCGATAGCCGCGGCTCGTTCGTGGAGATCTGGCGTTCCTCGATCCTGGGAGAGTTGAGCGAGGAAGAGGCCGGGCTGCGGAACGCAAGCTTCGTCCAGGCGAACCTCTCCGCGTCCGCGCCGGGCGTCCTGCGAGGGTTGCACTACCACCGCCGCCAGCTCGACTACTGGACAGTCGTCGGTGGCCGGGCGCTGGTGGCCCTCGTTGATGTGCGACCAGTCCTGGCCGATCAGACGGCCCACGCCCTGGTCGAGACTCGCGAAATGGGCGAGTGCGAGACGGTCACGATCCCGGCCGGGGTGGCCCACGGGTTCCTCGCCCTCGAGCCCCTCCAGCTGCTCTATCTGGTCACCAACGAGTACGACGGCAGCGATGAGCTCGGCTTCGCCTGGGACGATCCGGCCGTCGGGGTGCCGTGGCCCAGGATCGATGGCACACCCGATGCTCGGCCGATTCTGTCCGATCGAGATCGTTCGAACCCAACCCTGGCGGAGCTGGTGCGGAGCCTGCGCGCGCGCTGAGAGTCGTGGTCGACATCGTCGGTCACTACCGCTACCGAGGTCGCTCGCTGTAGGCTGGCGGCGGGCGCTTATCTACCGCCGCCTGGGATCGAGCAGCGTCCGGCACTGGGAGAAGAATGGACATGAGCGAGGAAGCGGACAGCGGAACCGTCAGGCGGCCTGCAGCCGGAGCCAAGCCGCAGGTCAAGAGGTCGTCGAAGGTGTCGCAGGCAGAGGGCTTGGGGAGTCCGCAGCCGGCAGCGTCCGCGGTGGCGTCCGACTTGGAGCCCGCCCCGCCGCCCCGATCGGCGGCTCCGGCTCCGGCTCCGGCTCCAAGCGACGCCCAGGAAGTCGGGGGGCCGGATGGCGCAGGCGCGCAACGAATCACGGCCAAGACCGTGTCCATCAACCAGGGGGGCGCGGCCGAGGTCGAAGCCGAGTCCATAAGCATCACGCAGGGCGGAATCGGGGCCGCCTCGGCCGAGGACATCACCATCTCCATGGGCGGTATCGGGCAGGCGCAGGCGGACGACATCGCAGTACGCCTGGGTGCGATCGGCATCGCTCGGGGCGAGCGAGTGTCGGTCGAGCTTGGCGTCGTTGGTTTCGCGGCAGGCAACCACGTGTCGCTGACACAGGGTTTCGCCCGCGCCGTCATGGCGCGCGACGTGAGCATCCGTCAGGGTGCCGCACAGGCGATCGTTGCCGAGAAGGTCACGATCGAGGGCGAGAGCGGCACCTTCCTTCTCTTGGCCCGCAACGTCGAGGGCAACGTTCGAACCGTCCTCGATTGGCGAGGTGCACTGGCGGCCGGAGCCGCTCTGGGCATCGCAGTCGGGCTGCTAGCGCGGCGCAAGCGATGAGCGAGGAGTGCAGGAGCCAACGAAAGCATCGGCCGGCTGGCCACGATACCGGCGTTCAACCGCTCGCCCGGCTCGACGGCCGAGGCCGAGGCGGATCCGAGCACCGGAGCGAGCGGACTCCAAGGTCCGTGAGCGAGGAGTGCAGGAGCCAA
>PMYK01000004.1 GCA_003171255.1 Chloroflexota bacterium | reverse complement strand
GCTCCGAATCTCTCATCACACTCATCACCGCTAGCGCGCTTTGTCGGCGTCCCGAAGTCACCAACAGGTCACCGTCGGTAGCCCACCATACGCACTGTTCACTGGCTATAGCCACCCCCCTTTCGTTCAACATTGCGTGCGTCGATCGCCGACAACCCGCGCACCCTGCTCGCCTGCTTGAGTACGACTCCGAATGAGGGTGCCACCGTCCTGGCTCCTCTCCTACCGTGGCTATATGCACCTACAATGGACACGACCACGGTTTCGTGGTCCAAGACGAACTCGTCGTCATCGGCTATCTCGGCGAAACGACCGCACAGCGAGCGTTCGACATGTCGAACAGGGGATTTACGGGAGCCCTTAGGGGAGATGGCAAGATGAAGAAACGGGTTCACGGTGCCAAGTTGCTGCTTTCGGTTGGCACAGCAGTGACTCTCGCGATCGGTATGCTCGCCGCCGGACACACGGCATACGCCGCAGGTCCGACGCCGGTCGGCCTTGGAACGGCCGGGAGCTTCGCCGTCCTCGCCGGCACCGGGATCACCAACATCGACGCGACGACAATCACTGGCGATGTCGGGTCGTATTCAAATCCCGCCGAGACCGGATTCGGGACGGTCGTGCTGAACGGGACGAACCACGCTGGTGACGCGGTCACGCAGGGTGCCAAGATCGCCCTGGGCACCGCATACCTCGATGCCGCCGGACGGACACCATCCACAGTCGTGACCGGGGGCATCCTCGCGGGGAAGACCCTCGTCGGCGGCGTCTACAACGCCGGTGGCTTCACGCTCGATCTCACAGGGACGCTCACGCTCGACGGCCAGAACGATCCGAACTCCGTCTGGATCATCCAGGCGCCGTCCGATCTCATCACGGCATCGGGCAGCTCGGTGCAGCTCATCAACGGCGCGAGCTCGTGCAACGTCTTCTGGCAGGTCACCAGCTCGGCGACTCTCGGATCGGGCTCCGCCTTCATGGGGACGATCCTGGCCCTGACATCCATCACGATGGCCAACGGCGTGACGATGCACGGTGCAGCGCTGGCCCAGAACGGCGATGTGACCTTGATAGGCGACGTAATCACAAATACGTGCTCGACCGCGCCGATCGCGTCGGCATCACCGGCCGCGTCGGCATCACCGGCCGCGTCGGCATCACCGGCCGCGTCGGTCACGACGGGACAGTCCACGACACCGGCGCCCACCAGCACCGCCAGCGAGGGTCCGAGCAACAACTCGACGCCACTGCTCCCGCTGATGATCCTCCTCGCCCTGGCCGGGTCGGGTCTGGCAACAGTCGTGGTCCAGCGACGGCGCATCCGCCGCTAGGCCAACGCGAGTTCGCCTCGTGTGACCGCTAGAGAGTTGATCGCGTCCTCGTCCACTCGACCCATCAACCGCGCCGAATGCTGATCTTGATTGTCGGATCCATCGAACGATCGCGACGATCAGGTCATCGTGCGCATCGCGGCTCACCTGCGACACCGCCCATCCATCACACAGGGACAACTGCCACCGTCCTCCAGATCGAGGGCCTGGGGCGATCGCCCGGGCAGCGCTGAACGGGGGCAGAGCATGAAGCGAACGCTGAGCATCCTGGTCGTTGTGCTGTCTGCGGCGTCGATGCTTTCGGCCTGCGGGTCAGGCGGCGTGATCACGGCGCCTCCCACCAGGGTTCCTGCGTCTCCGTCTGCGCTCGGGCCCTCGCCCAGGACTACTCCTTCTACAGAGACAATGGCGGCAGCGACAGCGGCTCCAGCGACTCCAACACCGGCCTTGCCGACGACGAGTCCTTCACCGATAGTCTTGCCAGAAGTGAGTTATGTGCCGGCGCAGCAGCCCAGCCTGGCCAAGGCAGCTATTGGCGCGCCGGCACTCCCGAGGAGTACCCGGCTCGACTTCCTGACCGACCCATGCACCCTCGCGAATCAGGATTACGGATGCTCTTCGCTGCGGGTGGTCTGGCAGGAGACCGATCCGAGCGGCGTTACGATCCGGGTCTACGCCTTCACGGGCTGTCTCCACACCCCCAGCGCATCGAAGCCGAATGCGAGCTGCCTCGAAGATGGCGACACGATCCCGACAGCGTCCTTGCTGCTGCTCGGCACCGCTCCAGCCTCCGACCGCTCTCTTTCGTTCGCCCTCGCCTCAGGCGGCGAAGGAACTCAGCTCGGCCGGATGCCCGAAAACGGTCCGGCCGTCCAGGCCGTTGTTCTGCAGGCCGTCAACAGCAAGGGCGGATCGTCGTTCGCAATCGCCGCAACTTCAACCAGCTGCTACGGGTGCGTTCTCTAGGTTGGAGCCTCGACACACGGGCGAGTAGACGCCGCCAGGAGCGGCTCGGTAGCCACTACGCAGCCATGGTGTGGGGTCACCAATGGCCCGTCGTGGCCTTGGGCGGGTGCCCTACAGACGCCGAGCGTAGCCGTCTGCTTCCAACCGTCCCACAGTCTCCACGATGGTTAGGGCGGTTCAAGCTAGGTCCGTCTGCCCAGAGTTGGCTCAAGGTGGGAAGTTCGAAACTGACGCGCGGTCTCGCGCGGATGGTGAGTCGCGCGTCCGCACTTGAAGATGGCTACGGGGAGACGACCGGACACGCAGTGACCTGCTCAACCAGCTGGACTGCGCCGGACGGAATTGTGACGTCGTGCCCCGTCACCATGTCGGAAATCGTTATGCCCGACTTGTCTATGGATCTCAACTCGCCGCAGACGACGGTCGTGGACGTCGTCACAAGGCTCAGCGAGGTCTGAGGTGCGGCCCGAGGAGCGAACCAGATGATTCCAACGGCGGTGGCGAAGAGGGCGAAGGAAAGGACGGCCGAGACGATCGCCACGATCAGGCTGCGGGCGGCTGTTATCGCGGCGGACCTTTGGTCCTGCATGTATAGCGATCCGACGAGCCATGACCGCTTGGGCCACCCATAGGCAGCGCGTGCGGCAAGGAGCGTTGCGATTAGGCCTAGAGCCACCGCTAGGCCCAGTAGAACCGGGATCACCGGCTGCCAGGCGGCGTTGACCTTGGCGAAATCATCTGGCCCTTTGACGAGCCCCGACAGCGTGAACAGGCCGACAATGGTGCCGATTGCGCCGGCCCACTTTTCGGCAGCGGCGCGCACGTTGGGGAGTTGGTTGGTCGCCGCCACCTGTGCAGCGACCTGTGCCTCGAGATCGGCGGGAGTTGCTTCGCCGCCACCATTGTTAGCGGGGATCGGGGAAGGGTCGTCGCTCACTTGAACTGCACGTTGAAGACATTCATATAGGCGCCGCACCCTGTCTTGTCTGACCCGTGCTGGTGGCTGCACTGGCATTCGACGGTCAGTGTCGGCACCGTTACAGGTGCCGGGCGCTCGTCCGCCATCGTCAGGGCGCGCATGATGGGGGCTCCGCCGATCGAGGTCGATGTGTCGTGCCCGCAGCGGGGACAAAAGCCGAAGTACTCCCAGGTTCCGAACGCTGCGCGGTAGTGGAAGGTCTTAGCGACCTTTTCCCCCCACGCTGCACTACTGAGCCGCTCGTAAGGGATTTCCCTCCGCGGCTCCGAAGCCTCCCTGCCCATGGCGCTCTCCTCCTGCTCAAGCTGATAACTCATTCTAGGTCGCATTGATGCTCTTTCACATGTGAACGTTCCACGAGGACCGGCCTCTCTTGGTGCTGTCGCTATTCAGCCATAGGGTCGCGGTGAATCCTGAGAAGAAGGCGTAGCGGGCTGGCTCAGACGACGAGCGCAGAGCCGACCGCTTGGACCAGCTCCTGGCCTTGATTTCGGGGCGAATTCATCAGTGGGCCATCCAAGGATGGCTTCCTGCGCGTCGTCGGGTGCGGGATGCAGAAGCGCCAGCAGGCTCGTCCGGCTGCTGGACCAAAACGCCGGGCCGAGAGTCTGGACTGGTCGATCATCCTGGGTCGAGGCCATCTCGATCGGACGCTCCAGACTTAATCCACCCACTACAAGCGAGGGCGGTCACATTGCGCTCTGGCCCTTGCGCCGCCCGTGGCCGAAGACGTGGCCTCGGTGCCTGTGAGCTCTCCAGACGTTCGCCGAGGTGATCTCCTCGGCGGCCTGATCCACATCTACTGCGGACTCGCCACTGATCGAATCTGGGTTTCTGAACCCCACGCGGCCAGCCCTTACC
>PMYK01000053.1:13650-33534 GCA_003171255.1 Chloroflexota bacterium | reverse complement strand
GAGGCGACCTGCTTGATGGCGCTCTTCAACGAGTCGCCGTTAGCCAGGGTCTCGAAGCGGGCCGGATCCTCGCCGCCTTCGCCGGTGTTCGACTTTGCGCCGAGCCGGTTCATTGCGATCGCTAGCGCTTCGTGGGCCTCACGCGAGATCGAGCCGTAGCTCATCGCCCCGGTCTTGAACCGCTTGACGATCGACTCGACAGGCTCGACCTCGTCGACCGAGAGGGGATGGCGGTGGTTCGACTTGAAGTCCATCAGGCCGCGCAGCGTGCACAGGCCGGAGGACTGGTCGTCGATCAGCTTCGAGTACTCCTTGAACGCGGCGTAGTTGCCGCTCTGGGTGGCGTACTGCAGCTGCGATATCGACAGCGGGTTGAAGAGGTGCTGCTCGCCGTCGACGCGGTACTGGATGTTGCCGCCGACGCCGAGCTGCTTGTGGTAGATCGGCCGCTTGGGCGGGTAGGCCCGATCCTGGCGCATCTGTACTTCGCGGGCGATGACGTCGATGCCGACGCCTCCGATGCGAGTCGGCGTCCCGGTGAAGTACTCGTCGACGTAGTCCTGATTGAGACCGACCGCCTCGAAGACCTGGGCGCCGTGGTAGCTCTGGACGGTGCTGATGCCCATCTTCGAGATGACCTTGACGATGCCCTTGGCGATCGCCTTGCGGTACTTCTTCTCGGCGATCTCGGGCGAGCCGGGGATCATGCCCAGGCGGACCTGGTCGTGGACCGTCTCGAACGCGAGGTACGGGTTGACCGCGCTGGCACCGTAACCGAGCAGCAGCGCGAAGTGATGGACTTCGCGCGGCTCGCCCGACTCGAGGACCAGGCCGACTTGCGTCCGCGTGCCCGATCGGACGAGGTGGTGATGCACGGCCGACACGGCGAGAAGGGCGGGGATCGGGGCGTCCGTCGCGTCGTGGCCGCGGTCCGAGAGGATGATGATGTTGTGGCCCTCGGAGATCGCCTCGGAGCAGCGGTCGCGCAGCTGCTCGATTGCCTTGCGCAGGCCGGCTCCGCCGTCGCCGACGTGGTAGAGGATCGGCAGCGTGATCGTCTTGAAGCCGTGCGGGTCGCCCGTGGCCAGGCCGCGGATCTTCTCCAGCTCCTCGTTCGATAGGACTGGCGAGGGCATCTCGAGCTGGTGGGCTGCCCGCGGGTCCGGCTCGAGGAGGTTGCCCTCCGGGCCGATCGCCATTTCGGTGGCGGTGATGATCTCTTCGCGGATCGAGTCGATGGGTGGGTTGGTAACCTGGGCAAAGAGCTGCTTGAAGTACGAATAGAGGAGCTGCGGTCGCTCCGAGAGAACGGCAAGGGCGACGTCGTTGCCCATCGAGCCGACCGGGTCGGTGCCCGTCATGGCCATGGGGTTGATGAGAATCCGGACGTCCTCCGCGGTGTAGCCGAAGACCTCCTGGCGGCGCAGGACCGACTCGTGGTCCGGCTCGATGACGCGCGGCGGTGGCGGCAGCTCGGTCAGCTTGACCAGCCACTCGCGGACCCACGCTTCGTACGGGTGCTCGGTGGTCACGCGGCGCTTCAGCTCGTCGTCCGAGATGATCCGCTGCTCGCCCGTATCGACGAGGAACATGCGGCCCGGCTGCAGGCGACCCTTGGCCACGACCTGGTCGGCCGGAATGTCGAGCACGCCGGCCTCGGAGGCCATGACCACGCGGCCGTCCTTGGTGACCCAATAGCGAGCCGGGCGAAGGCCGTTGCGGTCGAGCGTGGCACCAACGCGGATGCCGTCCGTGAAGGCGATAGATGCCGGTCCGTCCCACGGCTCCATCAGACAGGAGTGGAACTCGTAGAAGGCTCTCTTCTCCGGCGCCATCGACTCGTGGTGCTGCCACGGCTCGGGCACCATCATCATCAGGGCGTGGGCCAGCGAGCGGCCGGAGAGGTAGAGCAGCTCCAGGACGTTGTCCAGGATGGCCGAGTCCGAGCCGTCGGTGTCGATAGCGGGGAGAGCCTTCGTCAGCTCGTCGCCAAAGAGCGTTGACTTGAATTGCGACTGGCGCGCGTGCATCCAGTTGACGTTGCCGCGGAGCGTGTTGATCTCGCCGTTGTGCGAGATGTAGCGGTAAGGGTGAGCCCGGGGCCAGGACGGGAAGGTGTTGGTCGAGAAACGCGAATGGACCATGGCGATGGCGCTCTCGACACGCTCGTCGGCCAGGTCCGGATAGAAGACCCTCAGCTGCGAGGCATTGAGCATGCCCTTGTAGACGATGGTCCGGCAGCTCAGCGATGGAATGTAGAAGTCGCCGCGCGATGGGATGGCCGAGCGCGAGACCGCCTTTTCGACGAGCCGGCGGACGATGTAGAGCTTGCGCTCGAAGGCCATGTCCTCGACCAGGCGCTCCGGCCGATCGATGAAGACCTGGCGGATCAGCGGCTGCGCGGCTTTGGCGCTGCTGCCGAGGCTGGCGTTGTCGGTTGGAACGTCGCGCCAACCCAGGAAGTGCAGGCCCTCGTCGGCGACGACCTGCTCGAAGAGACGGAAGCACTCGACCCGGCCGAGCTTGTCCTGTGGCAGGAAGACCATTCCGACGCCATAGCCGCCCTTGCCGCGGAGCCGCACGCCGGACTTAGCGGCGACGTCCGCGAGGAAGCGGTGGGGGATCTGGATCGTCAGGCCGGCGCCGTCGCCGGTGTTCTTCTCGGAGCCGGTGGCGCCTCGATGCTCGAGGTTGACGAGGACGGTCAGGGCATCGCGAACGATGTCGTGGGACGGACGGCCGGCGATGTCCACGACGAAGCCGAAGCCGCACGCGTCGTGTTCGAACGCAGGGTCGTATAGCCCCTGGGCCCGCGATCCGCCTGTCTGCCTCAACTCGCCACGTCCTTGCTCGGCCCGCCGGAATCGGCTCCGGCGCTCGGCGGCGGTGACAGCGGGGCCCGCTCCTACGCAGGAGCCCTCTTCCGCCGCGGAAAAGGGAGTGTCGAATAGTCGGTGGTTCCAGGTCAAGGTTGCGAAGGTTGCGAATCGGTAACGGCCGACACGAGTACAGCCTTCTTGCGGCACTGGTGGTGGGTGGCCGACGATTTGCGCTGGAGCCGGCAGGTCGCGCCCGAAGGGTAAATCGCGATAGACTTCGCCCGGCCTCGCCATATTCGCGGTCCAGCACCGCCAGGCATCGTCAGGAGGATCCGCATTGTCGCCACAGACGCGCCGCGGCCGCTCGGTGCCACCGAGACATAGCAGCAAATCGCCGTCGCACGGCTCGGTCGAAGCGGGCCAGAAGCCGGTCGCGGCTCCGGAGGCGACGGTCGCGAACGAAGGCAAGAGCGAGGCAAAGAACGTTCAGGCCCACCCGCCGACCGGCCTTCGTCACCGCGGACCCGCCCGAGCCAGACGCTTCACCTGGCTGCGAAACGTGTATCGCTACACCGGCGCCTACCTGCCGCTGTTCGGTGCCTTCGTCGGCCTCTTCGCCGTCTTCTGGGTCTACAGGAGCTTCGTCAATCCGCCCCCGCCCGAGCCGCAGCAGCTCTGGACCACGATCGAGTCGAAGTACTCCGCGAAGATCGACGCTGCCCGCCTCGAGATCAACAACCCCAAGAGCGACTTCGCGACAAGGATCCAGGGGTTCAAGGACTATCGCGACGACCTGAAGGCCTGGATGAGCGAGCTGTCACCGATCACGGACTGGACCGTCGGCGCGGTCTCGACCGCGTCCGCCGACTACGTCACGGCCGGCCAGGACATCGGCTACCTTGTGACGTACGGGAACCAGGAAGCCAACCTTCTCGACCAGGCGTCGACTGCCAAGTCCGAGGCTGACCTAGCCAACTACACAACGCAGCTGGCAGCCGCCAACTCACTGTTCGAAGGACAGTTGGCCGCGGTTCGTTTCGACATGGGTCTGACGGCCGTGGACCAGCCGACGCTGGCGTTGCCGCCCACGCCGAACCCGTCTGAGTCGCCCGGTGCGTCCGGCTCGCCTGGTGCTTCGAGTGTCCCGGGTGCGTCGCCGACCGTGGCTCCATCCGCGTCCCCGGTCAGTCCGTCGGCGTCGCCAACAGCCGCGTCGAGCTAATCCGCAGCGGCCGCGGCGGACCAACTGCCCCGGACCGATGGCGGTCGCGGCCGGTACATGTGTCGGGCCCCCGGCTGGTACCGACGGCGATAGTCCAAAGTACGGCTTGTGACAGTTGGGTGGAGTCTGTACGGTTCGCGTCGCTTCGGGCCCGGAAGGCCGCGCCCTAATCAGGGACCTCGAACGCACCGAGCAGATGCAGACGCAAAGGAAACCGATGGCTGCCGTGGCCGGTAACGAACTCGGTCCAATGCTCACCGCCAGCGAAGTGGCTGCGATGCTTCATCTGCACGTCAACACGGTGAAGCGCCTCGGCGATCGAGGCGAACTGCCCTTCTATCGGGTCTGCAAGCGAGGCGACCGCCGGTTCCGTCTCGAGGACGTGATGACGTTCCTCGACAAGAATCGCTAGGTACAACCCCACCGGTTCACCGGAGGCCCGTCACGAGGGCCAGGTGCCCTGTCCGGAGAGCCAAGATCGATGCCCGTGGCCCATGCCGCGGGCATCGATGATTCCGGGATCGGTTGGGTAGTGGCCTCGGATCGTCGCCGCTGGTCCGGCGCGGCCCGCGCTAGCCCACGGCGAACCGGTGCGAATGCCTCAGGCGGCGCTGCGCGGGAGTGACTTCAGCCCGGCCCGGAACAGCTCCATGCCCGTGGCGATCTCCTCGGCCGTGACGTCGATCGGTGGCAGGAAGCGGATCACGTTGTGATGCGTGCCGCAGTTGAGGACGAGCAGCCCCTGATCGGCGCAGGTCTGGATCAGCGCCTCGCAGGTCTCCGTGTCGGGGTCGCGGGTGGCGCGGTCCTTGACGAACTCGACGCCGACCATCAGGCCCAAACCTCGGACGTCGCCGATTCTATCGTCCGCGGCCATCAGGGCGCGCAAGCCCGTCAGGAGCTCGGCGCCGCGAGCGGCGGCGTTGGCAACCAGGCCCTGCTCCTCGATGGTGCGCATCACTGCGACGCCCGCCGCGCAGCTGACAGGGTTCCCGCCGAACGTGGTCCCGTGGGCCCCGACGCCCCATCGCTCCTGAAGCTCGAAGCGGGTCACGATTGCCCCGATCGGCATGCCGTTGCAGAGGGCCTTCGCCACGCAGACGACGTCCGGCACGATGCCGGCATGCTCGAATGCCCACATTCGGCCGGTCCTTGCGATGCCCGTCTGGATCTCGTCGGCGATGAGCAGGATGCCGTTCTCGTCGCACAGGGCCCGCAGCTCGCGCAGGAAAGACGCCGGGGCCGGGTTGAAGCCGCCCTCGCCCTGGATCGGCTCGACGATGATCGCCGCCACTTCGTCCGGCGGCACGAGGCGATCGAACAGCACCTCGTCGAACCACTTCAGGTCCGCCACGTGCCCATACGGGGCGTGGAAGACGCCCGGCAGCATCGGTCCGAAGCCGGCGTGGTACTTCGCCTTGGATGCGGTCAGCGAGACGGAGCCGTATGAGCGGCCGTGAAACGCTCCGAGGAACGACACCAGGTACTGGCGCTTCGTCGCGAACCGGGCCAGCTTGATCGCGCCTTCGACCGCTTCGGTCCCGGAGTTGCTCAGGAAGACCCGGCACTTCTCCTTCATCGGCGCGATGCGGGCCATCTCGGCGCACATTTCCGCGTAGATGGGCAGGTAGAAGTCGGCGCTGTAGTGGATCATCGACGCCGCCTGGTCCTGGATGGCGCGGACCACATCGGGGTGGCAGTGACCGGTTGAGGTCACCGCGATGCCGGCGTTGAAGTCGAGCAGGAGGTTGCCGTCGATGTCCTCAATCGTGCAGCCTTCGCCGCGGATCGGGACGACCGGATAGGCTCGCGGCACGCTCGGCGAGGTCCACTGGCGATCGAACTCGAGGTGGGCTCGCGCCTTCGGGCCCGGCAGCTCGGTGACGATGTGCGGAACGGCGGGGGCCTGGGCGAGCTTGCCGGGAGCCTGGATCACGGTGCACCTCGACACGATTGGCGGGCCGCGGATCGGGCGCAGCTGCCGCAGGAACGGATAGCCTTTATGCAGGCTGGATAGTCACGCCAGTATAGCGGAGCAGCCGATTCTCCCCCGAATTGCGACAGGGCCGATCGTATGCTCCGAGCCTCAGCCAGAACCCTCGGAAGCTACTTCTTCGCGTGCTCGGCTGCGTGGGCCGCGTCGGCCTCGGCCTTCGTCTTGTGGATCGTGCCGGGCGCGTGCTCTGGCGGGGCATAGATCGTGTACAGGCGCAGGTCCGTCTTGCCGGTGTTCACGAAGTTGTGGCGTGTGCCGGCCGGAACGTGGACGAGTCGGTCGACGGCGACCGCGCTCTTCTGCCCATCCAGGATGGCCTCTCCTTCGCCCTGGACGAAGACGAGAACCTGGTCAATGTGAGGGTGGACCTCGGAGCCGATTTCGCCGCCCGGCGGGATGCTCATGACCACGATCTGGCTGTGCGGCCCGGTCGCCAGAACTTCGCGGAAGTACGAGTTGGCCTTCGCCCGCTTGACGATGTCCTCGTTGAACGACATGTTTCACCTCCTATGAGCGAATCCGGCGCGAAACGAGGGACGCCGTCCTCCCCTCGCTCAGTCGACGAGGGTCTGCGACTGCTCCCGCATGAACTGCTGGACGTAATAGAGGCCGCCGGAGGCCTTGCCGGTGGTTCCCGAACCCTTCCAGCCGCCGAACGGCTGAATGCCGGGCCAGGCGCCGGTCGTCGCGCCGGCCCGACGGTTGATGTAGATCACGCCGGCCTGGCTCGCCTCCTTGAAGCGTTCGACCTCTTCGCGGTCATCGCTGAAGAAGCCGGCCGTCAGGCCATAGATGGTGTCGTTGGCGCGCTCGAAAGCCTTCGTCGAGCGACTTGACCGACGCAACGGCTACGAGCGGAACGAACAGCTCCTCGCGCCAGATTCGATGGTCCGGCCGGCAGGTCCGCGACGATCGTCGGGGCCACGTACAGATCGGTACCGTAGACCGGTCGAGCACTTCGCCGCCCGCCACGATCGCGACCGTCGCGCTTCGCCTCGACAATCGAGGCCTCGTACTTGGCCTTTGCCTTGGCGTTGACCAGCGGCCCCAGCCAGACCTTGCGGTCGGTCGGGTCGCCGACGGCGATGGCCTTCGTCTTGGCCGTCCAGCGCCTCGAGGAAGGCCTCGTAGACCGGGGCTTCGACAAACACTCGGCTGCAGGCGGAGCACTTCTGGCCGCCATAGCCGAAGGCCGACCGCATCACGCCCTCGGCCGCCTCTTCCAGGTCGGCGTGCGCACTGACGATGGCCGGGTTCTTGCCGCCCATCTCCACGATCGACCGGCTTGGGGAACTGCCTTGCTGAAGGTCTTGAAGACGCTGGTTGAAGCCGATCTCGTAGGAGCCGGTGAAGAGCAGGCCATCGACCCCCTCGTTCTCCTGCAGCTCCGCTCCGACCGTGGCGCCCGGGCCGCTGACCATGTTGAAGACGCCGTGCGGCAGCCCGGCCAGATCCGCGATCTCGGCCAGCTTCACGCCGCACAGCGGGGCGTCGCTCGAGGGCTTGTAGACCACCGCGTTGCCGGCGACGAGAGCGGCGCCGAACGGACCGCCCGACAGGGCCATCGGGAAGTTGAACGGGCTGATGACCGCCCAGACGCCGTGCGGCTTGAGCACCGACCGGGTGTGGACCGTGGTGATCGCCCAGGTTGCCCATCGGGTGGTCGAAGCCGTCGTTGGCCTGGACCTGGTCACAGTAGTAGCGAATGAGATCGGCCGATTCCTCGACGTCGCCAAGGGCCTCGAGCCGGTTCTTGCCGACCTCGATCGACATCAGCGCGGCCAGCTCCATCTGCCGCTCGCTGATCAGGTCGGCCATGCGGCGCATGATCGCGATCCGCTCGAGCCAGGGCGTTCGGGCCCAGGATGGGGCGGCGGCGCGGGCGGCGGCGACTGCGTCGCGGACGTCCTGGCGCGTGCCGGCGGCGAAATGGCCAACGAGCGATCCGTCGATCGGCGAACGCTTCTCGAACGTCTTGCCGGCGGGTCGCCAGGCGCCGTCGATCAGGATGCCGTGGGTGCCGCCGAGCTCGCTTCGGGCGATCGCCAGTCCGGCGTCGTAATTGGCGTGGAGCTGCTCGTTGTCGTTTCGCAGCGTGGCATAGGTAATCTTGAGCCGGGGCTCAGACGTCGCGGTCATCCGAACACCCTCCTGGGGTCGAACCAGTCGTTGCGCCGCGCCGCCGGGGCCCGCGCTCACAGCAGGGCGCAGCAATGTTGGCATTCAGTGTACTGCCGCCCCGCCCGGGAGCCTGCCGGGCTTCCTGCCCGGAGTCAGCCGGTGAGCGCGGCCACGACTTCGACGATCGACGGCGCCACGGCATCGGGCGGTCCCCCACCCCGCTCGGAAGCCGCGCGGGTGAGCTCCACGTCGCCGTGCTTGCCCGACCTGACGAATACGCCGCGGAGCCCTGCCTTCTGCGCCCCGCGGATGTCGTTCCAGAGGTCGTCGCCGACCATCGCCACCTCGGCCGGGGCGAGACGGGCGGCGGGGCCCGCGGCGCCGGAGCCCGCGCCGAGCATCGCGTCGAGCAGCCGCAGGCCCTCGCCGAAGAAGACGCGCGACGGCTTGCCGGTCACCAGGGCGCGTCTCTGCATCCCGAACTCCAGCGCGGCCACGTACGCACCCGAGTCGAGCATCACACCCGCCGGCGTGAGCCACCAGCGGTTCTTGTGCATCGCCACGAACCTGGCGCCGCCGCGCAGCAGAGTGAAAGCCGTCTGCACGTTCCGAGGCGTGAACTCGTCGCCGGCATCGCCGACCACCACGGCCGCGGCCCGGGCTCCGGGTTGGGCCGCCTCGTCATGGCTGAGCAGCAGCCGACCGTCGAATTCGGCCCTCGCGTCGGGCGCGACCAGGACGTAGATCGGCCGGCCGGCGAACTGCCGACCTGTATACGCCGCGGCGGCCGAGGCGGCACTGACGATTCGATCGGCGGGAATCGACAGGCCGGCCCGGCTCAACTCCAGCGACAGCGTCCCCCGGCCGACAATCGAAGTATTGGTGGCAAGCAAGTAAGGAATCGAGGCCGCGTCCAGAGCCGCGAGCGCCTCCACCGCCCCGGCGATGAGCGCGTTCCTCAGCACCAGCACCCCGTCCATGTCGAGCAGGAGGCCGCGAACGCCGGTCAGCCGGCGGCGGAGATCCGATTCGAGCGATGGCAGTGTCGTCACGCGGCGATGGTCGGACACACATAGCGCCGTCGCCCGGCTCTCGGTAATGAATCCAGGTTATTGATGGCTGAGGCCTCGTGCCTTAGCTTGTGTGTCTCGCAATACATGGAGGCTCAACGAATGGTCAGCGGCAAACCAACGTCGGCGGAACTGCACCTCACGGCCAAGGGCACGACCGACCGCCTCAGCAAGAAGGCCCCGCTCACCTTCGAGCCGCTCTCCCAACCTGACGAGATCACGCCCTTCGTCATGGTCGATTCGAATAGGACCTTCCAGACGATCCATGGCGTAGGCGGGGCGCTGACCGACTCCTCGGCCGAGACCTGGGCCAAGCTTCCGCCGAAGAGCCAGCAGGAAGTCCTGACCGCCTACTTCGACGAAGAGAAGGGCATCGGCTACTCCTTCTGCCGCACGAACATCCACAGCTGCGACTTCTCCAGCGACAGTTACACCTACGACGACGTGGCCGGCGACACCGAGCTGAAGAACTTCTCGATCGACCACGATCGCAAGTTCCGACTGCCGTTCATCAAGGCGGCCCTGGCTACGACGAAGACCCCGTTCTCGCTCTTCGCGTCGCCGTGGAGCCCGCCGGCCTGGATGAAGACCAACGGCAGCATGCTCCAGGGCGGCAGGCTCAAGCCCGAGTTCGCGGAGGCATGGGCCAGCTACTACGGCAAGTTCGTCCGCGCCTACGAGGCCGAGGGCGTCAAGATCTGGGGCCTGTCGGTCCAGAACGAGGCGATGGCCGTCCAGTCCTGGGAGTCGTGCATCTTCACGGGCGAGGAAGAGCGCGACTTCGTCCGCGACCACCTGGGCCCGGCTCTGGCGCGCGACGGGCTGTCAGGGCTCAAGCTCATGGTCTGGGACCACAACCGTGGCTTGCTCTATGCCCGGGCCAAGGTCGTCTACGACGATCCCGAAGCCTCCAAGTACGTCTGGGGCACCTGCTTCCACTGGTACGTCGGCGATCACTTCGACCAGGTCCGACAGGTCGCCGAGGCCTGGCCCGACAAGGGTCTCGTCTTCAGCGAAGGCTGCCCCGAGCTCTATGACGCCAAGCGCGTCAACGAGTGGCTATGGGGCGAGAAGTACGGCCTGTCGATGCTCATGGATCTGAGCAACGGCACCTCTGCCTGGACGGACTGGAACGTGCTCCTAGACGAGCGCGGCGGACCCAACCACGTCGGCAACTTCTGCTACGCGCCGATCCATGCCGACACGACGACCGGCGCCATCACGTACATGAACTCCTACTACTACCTCGGCCACTTCTCGAAGTTCGTGCGCCCAGGCGCCAAGCGGGTCGCCACCGTCACCGACGACGATCGACTTCAGGCCGTTGCCTTCAAGAACGCCGACGGCAAGATCGCGGTGGTCGTGCTCAATCTCAGCGAAGAGACCGTGCCGTTCAGCTTCTGGATCGACGGCCAGACGTCCAAGACCACGAGCCCGGCGCACTCGATCATCACCCTGGTCTACTAGAGCGCGGCGCCGCCAGATCGGCGGCCGGCAAGAGATCATTTGGGTCAAAGACAGACACCCCGGCCATCTCGGTCGGGGTGTCTGGATTCCTTCGCGCTTGTGAACCGCGAGCTCGGTCAGCTTCGTAGTCATGTTGAGCGGCGCGACTAACGGAGGGTGGACAAATGAACGGCAGCGTTCAGCGACGGATCGGCTTGAGGCCCAGGGTCGTGGTCGCCACGAGTGCGCTCGGGCTGGCTGCGGTCGCAGTCCTCGTGGTCGCGAGCCTGGCGTTTCGCGCGTCGCCGTCGCCTGCTGGCGCTTCGCCGTCGCGTGCGACCGTGGGCAAGCCGGCAACCGTCGACGGGCTGGGGGTCCAGACGGTAAGCCAGGCTCTAGCCGCGCAAGCCGCGGGAAATCCACCCGACGATGATCTCGTCGCAATCGGCGGCTGGCTAACGTTCCTGGGGTTTCCCGCGTGCTCGCCCTATTCTCCGGTTCCGGCTCTCGAGGCATCGTGTACCTCGCATCACATCAGCTTGAGCACCACCCCGACAGCCGGACCATATCTTGAGGTTCGGGAGATCGCCGGCGCCTCGATCGAGTCGAGCAGTCCGGACATCGGCACCCCGCACGAGGCGGTGGTTGTGGGTCATTTCCGCGACGCCCGCGCCGCCCAGTGCAGCGCCGATCAGCGGGCCGCGTGCGAGTCGGCCTTCGTCGTCGATCAACTGGCCTGGTTCGACGGCAGGACTCTTGGCCCGAATATCTGGATCGGCGGCGACCCGAGCACAGGCGCCGTACTCCAGCCGCACCTTACGCCCGACGCAGTCGCGGCGGCCCTGCGGCCGTCGCTCGATCCGGCGGACATGGTGGTGTCGATGGCCGCAACCTCGCTCTGCGGGATCGCGACCATCACGGGAGGGTCGGGGCCGGGCGGCAACTGTGCGGACATTCTCTGGTACGTCAGGGTCACTGGGCCCGCGCCCAGGTTTCCGCCGATGGCATGGGCCGCTGGAGCCAGCGGCTGGATGGTCATGGACGATGCGACCGGCCGGATCGAGGGCGCAGGCGGCTGGGGTTTCGTGGGTCTAGCGCCCGGGTCCTCGCCGGCGGCGCCGCTGCCAACACTGCCGGACGGGCTCTTCGCTCTGTCGACGACCAACTGGCTCCGAGGTGGCATCTGTGCCGGCACCGGCCTTGACGCGGTGATCTACGGCAGCCCGACCGATCCGCACGTCGCCTGGATCGAGAATAGCTTCAGCAGCCCGCCACGAATGGAGATCGTGTGGCCGGCTGGATATCGGGCTCGCTTCGATCCCAACCTCGAGATCCTCGACGCGAACGGCAACGTGGTCATGCGTGAGGGAGACACGGTGACCGGCGACTGCGGCGGAGGCGACGGCTTCGTCTTCTGGCCCTCGAGGTGAGTGCTCGGCGTACGTGACTGAAACCCCACGGCGCCCCCTCCGGGCAAGGTATTCTTCACCGAATCGCGCCACCGTCCCCGCGGTTGCGCGCCCATCCCGGCGGCGACAAAACCCGGGAAAGCCATGACACCAAATCCGCCGGGCATTGCCGGGCGGTCTCCGGAGACTTGGATGACCGACTCCAGACCGATACACAGCGTGGTCCTGGTCAAGCAGGTGCCCGACACGCACAACGTCACCGGCGACGTGATGACCAAAGACGGCACCATGAACCGCAACGCCCTGCCGGCCATCTTCAACCCGGAGGACCTCAACGCCCTCGAGATGGCCCTCGAGATCAAGGACCGTTTCGGCGGCACCGTGACCGTCATCACGATGGGCCCGCCCAAAGCAGCCAACATCCTGCGCGAGTCGCTCTTCCGCGGCGCGGACAAGGTCATTCTGCTGACCGACCGCAAGTTCGCGGGAGCGGACACGCTGGCCACCTCGGTCGTCCTCCAGAAGGCAGTCCAGAAGCTCGGCCAGTTCGACCTGGTGCTGTGCGGACGCCAGGCCATCGACGGCGACACCGCCCAGGTCGGCCCGCAGACGGCCGAGAAGCTCGGCATCCCGCAGATCACCTACGCCGAGTCGATCATCGACATCGCCGACGGCAAGATCACGGCCCAGCGCGCGCTCGACTCGGGCTCGGAGATCGTGCGCTGCACGCTGCCCTGCCTGCTGACAGTCGTCGGTTCGGCCAACACGCCACGGCCGGCGAGCGTTCGACGCCAGATGGCACGCAAGCTGTCGGCCACGCCGAACGAATACGCCGCCCTGCGGACACAGTGGCCCGAGTTCGAGACCGACGAGCAGCTCGAGGCCTACCTCGTGGCCAACGACCTGAAGATCGCCGTCTGGACGGCCGACGACATCGGCGCGACCGAGGGCAGCATCGGGCTGGCCGGCTCTCCGACGCAGGTCCACAAGATCAACTTTGTGGTCCTCGAGAGCACCGAGTCCAAGACCATCTCCCCCACGCCCGAGGCAATCGCGGCCATGGTGGCGGAGCTCGTCCATGAATACATCGTCGGGTAGGGCGAGATGACTGAGCAGAAGCAAATCTGGGTATTCATCGAGCACACCGACGGCAAGATCGCCGACGTCAGCCTCGAGCTGACCGGCAAGGCTCGCGAGCTGGGCGACCAGCTGGGCCACGAGGTCGTCGGGATCCTGTGCGGCCACAACGTGGACGACCTAGCCCAGGAAGTGATCCAGCACGGCGCCGACCGGGTCATCCTCGCCGACGACCCCGAGCTGGCCCTGTACCGGACCCTGCCGTACGCCCGCGTGGCGATCGCCGAGGCCCGAGCCCGCAAGCCCGAGATCTTCCTGATCGGTGGCACGCCAAACGGCCGTGACTTCGCGCCGCGCGTCGCCAGCGCCCTACGCTGCGGCCTGACGGCCGACTGCACCGACCTCCAGATCGGCGACTACTACGTCAAGAAGGAAGACAAGACCTACAAGGATCTGCTCTTCCAGATCCGACCGGCCTTCGGCGGCAACCTGATCGCTACGATCGTCAACCCGCACACCCGGCCGCAGATGGCCACGGTCCGGGAAGGCGTGATGCGCAAGCCGGCCGCCGACGCCGCCCGCAAGGGAGTGGTCGAGAAGATCGCCCCCGCCTTCGAGCCCGGCGACTTCGCCCTCGAGGTCCTCAGCCGCCAGGTTCGAAAGTCCACGGTCAAGCTCAAGGACGCTGCGGTCATCGTCTCCGGCGGCGCCGGCGTCGCGACCGCGGAGGAGTTCGCGCTCCTGCGCGACCTGGCCAACCTGCTCGGCGGCGAAGTTGGAGCGAGCCGCGCCGCCGTCGACGCGGGCATGATCGACCGCGCCCATCAGGTCGGGCAGACCGGCACCACGGTCCGACCGCGCCTCTACATCGCGGCCGGCATCTCCGGCGCCATCCAGCACCGGGCCGGCATGGACCAGAGCTCCAAGATCATCGCCATCAACACCGATCCCAACGCGCCCATGTTCCAGATCGCCCACTACCGCATCATCGGCGACGTCGGTGAGGTGCTGCCCATGATCATCAAGACCCTCCGCGAACGGTCGCTCGGCGCGTCCGACGTGGCCGACTCCACCGAGCGAGATGCCGAATGAGCGAGAACTTCTTCCTCGACAACCCGGACCTGCAGTTCCGGCTCGAGCAGCTCGACCTGCGGGAGGTTCTGGAGTTCAAGGAGAAGGGGTATTCGGAGGCCGCGGTCTATCCCGGCGCGCCGCGCAACTACCCCGACGCCAAGGACAACTACCGGATCGTCCTCGGAGTCATGGGCGAGATCTGCGGCGAAATCGTCGCACCTCGCGCGGCCGAAGCCGACGATGAGGGCGCCCATTTCTCTGACGGCGTGGTCACCTACGCCGCGGCCACGCAGGACGCCATCGACGCTTTCCGGCAGGCCGAGCTGTTCGGGGCGATGCTGCCGCGCGAATTCGGCGGCCTGAACCTGCCCGAGTCTGTCTATTCGATGCTCGTCGAGATCGTTTCCCGCGCCGAGAGCGGGCTGATGACCATCTACGGTCTTCAGGAAATCGCCGACATGATCGAGGAGTACGCCTCCGACGAGGACAAGGCCCGCGTCTTGCCGCGAATGGCTCGTGGCGAGGCCTCCGGGGCGATGATCCTCACCGAAGCCGATGCCGGCTCGGACCTGGGCGCGGTCGCGACCAGGGCGACGCTCGACGAGGCCACGGGCAAGTGGCACCTCAACGGCGTCAAGCGCTTCATCACCAACGGTCTGGCGGACGTGTCTGTCGTCCTCGCTCGAAGCGAAGAAGGCAGCACCGACGCGCGCGGTCTCTCGATGTTCCTGGTGGAGAAGGACGAGACCGTCAAGATCCGCCGCATCGAGCACAAGATGGGCATCAAGTCGTCGCCCACTTGCGAGATCCAGTACAACAACACTCCGGCCACACTCATCGGTAAACGCCGCTTCGGGCTCATGCGTTACGCCATGAACCTCATGAACGGCGCCCGATTAGCGGTTGCGGCTCAGGCTCTCGGCATCGCCGAGGCCGCTTACCGCGAGGCCGACGACTACTCCAAGGAGCGAATCCAGTTCGGCAAGCCAATCCGAGTCCTGCCCGCCGTCGGCCGGCTCCTGCTTTCGATGAAGGTCGATCTCGAGGCGACTCGAGCCCTGCTTTCCGAAACCTCGCGCTGGGTCGACCTTTGGAAGGTCTACGAGAAGGCGCTCAACCGCGGTGACGCCCCCGACGAGTCGGCCGCTCGCGCTCGGCTCAAGCAGGCCCAGACCCTGGCCGAGACCATGACCCCGATGGTGAAGTACTGCTCCACCGAGATGGGCAACCGGGTCTGCTACCAGTCGATGCAGGTCCACGGCGGCGTCGGCTACATGCACGAGTTCAACATCGAGCGGCTCTTCCGCGACGTTCGCATCACGAACATCTACGAAGGCACGAGCCAGCTCCAGGTCGTGGCGGCCATCGGCAAGCTGCTGAACCACTCCCTCGATCCGCTCCTGGCCGACTGGGCTGCCGCCTCGTACCCGGCCGACATGACGGCCGAACGGGCAATCCTGGGCGAGCTGACCGGCGTCTTCCAGGCGGCCGCGGTCGCGCTAAAGGCCCAGCCCGAGCGCGATCGGGTCGACTACTACGCCTGCGATCTGGTCGACTGCGCCGTGTGGCTCGTCAACTCCTGGCTGCTCCTGCGCGACACGAACCTGCTCGAGTCGAAGAAGTCCGTCGCCCGCGCCTACATCGCGTCCATCGCGCCACGGCTCCGCGCCTCGGCCGAGGTCGTGGTTGGGGCCAACCCAGTTCCGCTCGAGGCCATCCCCGTTCTGTTGGGGTAGCTCCCCGCCACTTCGCCACTACCGCGGCCGCCGAGCAATCGGCGGCCGCTTCTATCTGGCGGGGGCTACGGAACGTACAGCTCGGCCGAGGCTCGATCGGCGGCGTTTGCCGCGACTTCCTCGGGCGAGAGCGAAGGAGCTCCCATGGCGAAGACCCGGCCCTCGTCGCCGGCGAAGAGGACTCGGCCATCGGCGAGCATGGTGTCAGTGAAGCCGAAACGGTCTCGGCTCATGGGGCCTGCCTGGCTGAAGCTTCCGGTTGCGGGGTCGTACAACTCGGCCGATCCGACGAACCCCGAAGACGTGTCCAGCCCCTCGTCGGGAACGAGGACTCGGCCGTCGCTGAGCAGCGGCGCCGCACTCGGCGAGCCAATCGGCCCCGTGCAGGCGCAACTGTTGATCATCGAACCGGTCTGGGTGAACTTGCCGGTCGCGGGGTCGTACAGCTCGGCGCCGTCTCCGGCGACGAGGACGCGGCCGTCGGCGAGCAGCGTTGCCACATGGTCGCGGTTGACCGTGGTCATCGAGCCTGTCGCGGTGAAGCTGCCGGTCGCGGGGTCGTACAGCTCGGCCGAGGAGTCGCCGTTGCCACCGGCAATGAGGACTCGGCCGTCGCGGAGAAGGGTGGCGGTGTGGAAGATTCGCGCTCGAGTCATCGAGCCGGTCGGGCTGAAGGTGCCGGTCGCGGGATCGTAGAGTTCCGCATCGTCCACGGCGTCCGCGTCCCTGCCTCCGGCGATCAGGACCAGGCCGCTCTTGAGCAACGTGCCGGTCTGGAAGACACGCGGCCGGCTCATCGATCCTGTGGCGTTGAAGGTGCCAGTTGCCGGATCGTACAGCTCCGCGGAAGCGAGCTCCGATTGCAGCCCCATCCCTCCGACGATGAGAACCCGGCCATCAGGGAGAAGGGTCGCGGTGGCGTCGACGCGGTCCTCCGTCATCGAGCCGGTGGGGCTGAAGGTACCGGCCTTCGGGTCATACAGCTCGGCCGTGCGCTCGTCGCCGGAACTCTCGCCGCCGGCGATTAGGACTCGCCCGTCGAGGAGAAGCGTGGCGGTGTGGGCATCGCGGCCCACGGTCATCGAGCCGGTTGGGACGAACTTGCCCGGGGGTCCGAATGTCGGGCCGGGCACTGGCGTGACCGTCGGGGCGAGCGTGGGACTATGGGTCGCGACCGAGGGTCTCGATGCGGCCGACCCCGCCGGGGACAGGCTGACAGAAGAGGCACCACACCCGGTCACCGCCAGAGCGATGAGCCCCAACACAACGCAACCTCTACGGCCCAGCCGCTGACCCGCTCTCGATCTGGCTACCCGCCTCATGCGATCCCCTCATGCTGCCCGGCTCGATTGGAACGTGGCTGGGACGCCATGCTAGAGTACCCGGTGACGGTTCCATGTTCCGTTCTGCGGGCGCCGAACACAGTTCGGGCACGCGGATCGGAAACCCATAGGGCGCCCCTAAGATATCCGCTATGGTCCAACTGGACGCCTATGCCGCTGACTGCCGTGTGTGGGGCCAGGTCGAACTCGTCGAGGGTCGCATTTCGGACCAGCTCAATAACACCGCGCAGTTGCAAATCCTGGACGCCCATATCGAGGACCTTGCCGACGGCCACGTGGTCACGATGCCCCAACTCACAGTGGCCCACGAGGAGCTGTGCGCGGTGGTCGCTTGTGGGCCGCGAGGCGACGCAGCACGTCGTCTGACCACCCGGACAATGCGCGTCGAAGTCGAGATCGGGCCGTACCGGGTCGAGGGAATGGTGCACGGTCCGCGGGCGGGCGATCCGTTCGCATCAGTCTTGCGGCGCGCGACCTGGGTGCCCTTGACTGAAGCGATCGTGCTGTATCGCCGTGGCGAAGTAGACGTCCGGGAGAAGGTGACGACGCTCCTCGTCAATCGCCACCTGATGCGACTCTTCAGAGAGTTCTAGAGAGAATCCGCCGTTTCAAGGACTTTTGCAAGGTGCGCCATAGTACTATCGTCCTATCAGGAGGACCTATGGCTGATGCGATTCAGATCGTCCGCAGTGTCGCGGATGCGGAGAGTGTCGTGACGTTTGAGTGGCGCAACCTGCATCTACATGTCGTCACGAGTGAGCCGCTATTGCCAGACCAGAACCTGCAGATCCAGCGGGTGCTGCCGAAGGTTACGAGCGTCGGACAGTTCGCCGATGTGTTGGGCATGGTCCTCGGACGTGCCGTCCGAATCAGGACCGAGCGCCCGTCGCCGGACATTAGATTCGTGGTGGGGCGATAGGCCACTCCGGCGGCCTCTCCTCGCGGCGTAACGATCGAGGGCCGGCGGGGTTTGGACAGATGAACGGTCGGTGCCGGGAGACCCGTACGACCGACTCGCCCGAGGCTCGCCTGGATCGCCGCCCACGGAGCCCGATCCAGGAGCGGCGGACAACGGAGGACCGACGGAACACATGAAACTGACCAAGCGACCGGCAGGCAGCGCCGCCGCGCAGGAATCGGCGACCGATGCGGGGCCGGCTCCAGCCGGGTCGCGGGCCACCGTCGTCGCGGTCCCAACGGCCATCGCCAAGCCCAGGGTCGCCCACCGCCTGACCAGACCCGCGGACGACTGCGAGCATACCGGCATCCTCGCGGGCAAGAAGGCGCTGGTCTTCGGCGTGGCCAACGACCACTCGATCGCCTGGGGCATCGCCAAGGCTCTGTACGACCAGGGCGCCTCGGTCGGGTTCAGCTCGATGGCATCACTAATCAAGAGGCGCGTCCGCCCGCTCGCCGCGTCGATCGGCTCGACCTTTGTCGAAGCCTGCGACGTCCGCGACGACGACGAGATCCGCAAGGTCTTTGAGCGCTGGCATGCGCGCGAGGGCAATCTCGACATCCTGGTGCACGCCGTCGCTTACGCCGAGAAGGTGGACCTGGCCGGCAATTTCACCGCCACCAGCCGTGACGGCTTCCACACCGCCATCGACATCAGCGTCTACTCGCTGATCGCCATGGCCCGCGAAGCCCGGCCCTACATGCCGCGGGGCTCGTCGATCATGACGATGACCTACTACGGCGCCGAGAAAGTCGTGCCGCACTACAACGTCATGGGCGTGGCCAAGGCGGCCCTCGAGGCCTCCACCCGCTATCTCGCGGCCGACCTCGGACCCAGCGGCATCCGCGTCAATGCCATCAGCGCCGGGCCGGTTCGGACCCTGTCCGCCCACGGCATCGCCGGCTTCCGAACCATGTACGGGGCTTTCGCAGACGTAACCCCGCTGCGGTCGCACATCACCATCGAGGACGTGGCCGGCACCGCGGTCTACCTGGCGAGCCCGCTCTCGGGCCAGACGACGGGCGAGGTCATCTACGTGGACGGTGGCTTCAACATCCTGGGGTTGCCAGTAGCCGAAGAGTGAGCGGGGCGATGGTTTCGCGAACGCGAAACCATCAAAGCCAACGGCCGCAGGCAGTTGGCTCCTAGTCGGTGCCGCCGGGGAGTTCGAAGCGCATCAGTTTCCAGGTGGCAATCGCCAGGGCCGCGACGACGAGCACGCCCGACAGGATGAAGGCCGTGTCCGCGGTAAGTCGGGCCTCCTGAAGCGGCAACTCGTAGATCGCCCTCGACGCACCCAATGCGTACTGCCGGATCGACAGGTTGGCGATGCCGGGGAGCATGAACGAGAGCGCCCCTTCCCAGACCAGCATGTAGCCGATGCCGATGACCAGTGCCCGGCGCGTGAAGAGGCTCAGGGCCAGGAAGAGCGAGACGTAGCACACGGACCCCACGACCATCGCCATGATCTGGGCCTCCGTCGCCGACACTCCCTCGCTGCCTGCCGGGAAGAGTTCTATCGCTCCCGCGATGGCCATGGAGGCGCCGGTAAGCAGGATCGACACGGCCATTGCGGTCAGCGCCTTGGCGGCGACGATTGTCCAGCGCGAGAG
>PMYK01000053.1:0-13622 GCA_003171255.1 Chloroflexota bacterium | reverse complement strand
AGTGAACCGCTCCACGTTGATCTGGTTGCCGAGGCGAAACACCACGGCCAGGAGCACGGGCAGCGTGGCGAGCAGGATCAGGATCACGGTCCGGCGGCGCCCCAGCAATTGCCTGAAGGTGACCCGCGCAATCTCCGGCATTGCCGCGATCGAGCTCAACGGGCCATTCCCTCTCATCGGTGCACCAGGTAGTCGAAGACGCTCTCGAGCGATTCATCGGCCGAGACGACCTCAAACAGTCGGACGCCGGCCGCCTTGCTGGCTCCGGCGATCAGTCGGCGAAATACCCCGAGCTGTGCGGTCTGGACCGAAAGCCCCGCTTGCGTCAGCTCGACCGCAAAGACGGCCGGGTCGGCCATCAAGGTAGTGGCCAGTCGCCGATCGTCGCTGGAGCGAACGGTGATGTTGTGCGGCCGGTCGGTCATGAGGGCGCGGATGGCACGGAAATCGCCCGAGGCAGCCAGTCGACCGGCGACCATGACCAGTATCTCGGTGCCGACGCGCTCGACCTCCTCGAGGATATGCGACGAGAACAGGATCGTCCGACCCGCCACGGCCAACTCCCCCAGGAGATCCATCATGGCAATGCGCTGGCGGGGGTCCATGCCGTTGAACGGCTCGTCGAGGAGGAGCACCTGGGGGTCGTGGACCAGCGAGCCGGCCACTTTGACCCGCTGCCGCATGCCCTTGGAGTAGCCACCGATCTGGCGGTCCATGGCGTCATCGAGCCCGACCCGGGCAATTGCCGCGCGCGCGGCTCGGTCCGGATCTCGCATGCCCTGTAGTCGGGCGTTGAACTTCACGTACTCCAGGCCGGTCAGGAACGGGTAGACGGCCTCGCGCTCGGGCACGAGCCCGATTTGGCGGTAGACCGAGGGATCGCGGTGGGGGCTGCGGCCCAGAACCAGGACCGTGCCAGCGGAGGGCGCAAGAAAGCCCGCCAGCATGTGGAGCAGCGTCGTCTTACCGGCTCCATTGGGGCCCAGCAGGCCGGTGACACCGGCGCCGAGGCTGAAGCTCACGTCGTTGACGGCAACGACGTTGCCGTACCAGCGGGCGGCGTGGGCGAGATGGATGGCGGGCGCCGCCACGGGCCCGGGGTTCACCGATGGCGCGGCGGCGGCAGGAGCGACGTGGGTCGTCATGCCGACATCCTGCGATAGCGGAAGCAGAGAACCGCGGTCGCTACCGCAGCACCCGCTATCGCGGCCACGACGAAGTTGCCGCTCGTAAGCGTTCCCGTGAACGACTCTGGATCGAGCGACCGCCCGAAGAACCAGGACAGTGCGCCTTCCAGCGAAGTGATCGGCGAGAAAGCGAAGAGCTTGTCCGACCAGGTCCAGCCCGCCGTCTCCCCGACGGAATTGATGGCGGCCGGAATGGCCTCCATCAGCAGAACGTAGGCGACGATGCCGATGGCCGAATACGCCCTCCGCGGCGAGAACGACGAGATCGCCAGCGACAGGCTCGCCATGCCGAGCGCGACCAGGGCGTCACCGGGCACTGAAGGCAACGCCTGTGGCCACTCGCTGCCGATGGCCTGGAAAGTGTCGGGCTTCATCAGCACGTCGCCGACGAACAGGGCCACGACCGGCAGCAGCAAGACGAGGAACAGCGCCAGGACCAGGGCGGCCAACCTGGCCAGGGCATATTCGATGCGGCCCATCGCCCTGGTGAAGTAGAGCGGCAAGACCTGGTAGCGCTGATCGCGGCAGACCACTTCCGGCGCCTGGGCTACGCAGAAGAAGAGGACGAGGATGCCGAGGCGGGAGTAGTAGTTGGCGTACGTGAACAGGCCTTCGGTGCTGGCGCCCGGCTGGCTGATCGACTGGAAGATGATCGAAGAGAAGGCCAGCTGGATGAAGGCAGCGAATGCGTAGAGTGCCAGAAGAATGAACGGCGCCGCCTTGGCGGTCATCGGTCGCCCAAAGCCCCAAACACCACGGAAGCTCTCGACGAACAACGACCACATGGCGTAGACCCGGCCGTTGCGCTTGCCCTCGTAGTGGCGGTATCCGAGGTCGTAGATGCTGCCGGCGGGGGTCGCGGTCGTGACGGGGCTTGCGGCGGTCATTGGATGCCCCCTGCCGGGGCGGCATCGCGGAAGAGGTCCTCGAGCCGGCCCCGCTCCTGCTGAATCCTGACGAGAGGCAGGGCGAGGTCGGCCACGACGTCCCTGACGGAGTCGTACAGGGCCTCGCTGTCCAGGGCGATGAGCACGCGCGCCCCATTCTGCTGAGTTCGGGCGCCCCGGGCCGTGAGCGCCGCGGCGAGTCGGTCGGCCCCCTCCTCGACTTCTACCGCCAGCACTGGCGTGCGCTGGGTGAACGTCGAGATCGGCGCCGCCCGTAGCAATCGGCCGGCATCGATCGCCAGCAGGAAGCTGCAGACCTGCTCGATCTCGCCGAGAAGGTGTGAGGCGACGACGACCGTGATCCCGAAGTCGGTTCCCGTGCGCTTGATCAGGTCCAGCATCTCGTCCCGGCCGGTTGGATCGAGGCCGTTCGTGGGCTCGTCGAGCAGCAGTAGCTTGGGATCGTGGACGAGCGCTTGGGCGAGCTTGACGCGCTGCTTCATGCCCGTGGAATAGCCGCCTATCTGGCGGTAGCGCTCCTCGTACAGGCCGACGTGGCGCAGGACCTCGGCGGTTCGCTCGCGCGCGGCCGTTCGGGGGAGGCCCGAGATACGAGCCATGTGGGTCACGAATTCGGTCGCGCCGACGTCCGGCGGCAGGCAGTCATGCTCGGGCATGTAACCGACGACCTGGCGGATCGCGCGAGTCTGGGTCACCGAGTCCATCCCCAGAACCGAGGCACGGCCGCTGGTGGGGGTCAACAAACCCAGCAGTATCTTGAGCAGCGTGCTCTTCCCGGCACCGTTTGCCCCTACCAGGCCGATGATGCCGGGTTCCACGTGCAGGTCCAAGCCATCCAGGGCCTTGACCGATCCGTAGTACTTCGAGAGACTCGCCGTCTCGATCAACGCCATTTCCCGAGCTTCCTCCGTGGGTCGAGGGCAAATCATAACGGCCGCTCGATACGGGGGCCTGGCCAATGCGCCAACTTAGGGGGCACGCTCCGATCAAGACCATGAGCGAGACGCCGATACCTCCACCAGTGGAAGTCTTGACCAGCACCACCCTGGACCGAGCGCGGCAGATCGTCCAGCGCGCGCACGCAATCAGCCCGTCCGCCGGCCAGCTCAGACTTGAGCAGCAGCTCCGACAGGGAGATTCGAACGCGCGCCAGCTGGTCCTGACCTCGCTCATCGTGTCGCGCCGGGCCGCCAATCGCAGCCCGCGCGAGGCCCTGGCTGCCGCCCGCCTGACCGGCGATGCGGTGCGCGCCGCCGTAGTCGGCAAGACTCTGGCCCAGATGGCGCGTTCGGCCGATCCGGACACGGCTTTCGCCGCCGGACTTCTCCACGACCTCGGCCACGTATACCTGCTCGACGACGTCGGCGAGCGCTACGCGAGCTATCTGCTCGACCCGCACGCTCACGACGCCCGCAACGCCGCCGGACAGCTGGAGATGGAGATCGAGCTGGCGGGCACGACCCACCAGGACGTGGGCGCCGTCTTCGCCTACGAGTGGGAACTGCCCCCGGTCATCGCCCGAGTACTGTGGGACCACCACGTGCCGAGCCCCGGCTCGCTCGGCGCCCTGATAGCCGGTGCCGACGTGCTGGTCCGGGAGTTGAGCTACCCGGCCGTCGTGGCTGCGGTCGACCAGCAGCTCGAGGGTGACACCGTTCTGGTGGCGCTCAACATCTCGCGCGAGCGCTGGGAAGAGCGGACCTCGTCGGTCCGCGAGTCCTTCTCGGAGCTGCTCTCGATCTTCGTGTCGATGACGACATCTGCCGCCGGGACAGTCGCGAGCGCCTGACTCACGGCGGCGTAGTCCCGACCCAGACGGCCCGGATCGCGCGGGGAGCCCAGGGCCACTTGACGCCGACCGTGATCGTCCGGATAATCGGGAAAAGCCGAGTGCGCAGGCCGCCGCCCTGCGACCCGGAGCGGGAAGGAGGAGCCAGCTTGAAGCGACTCGAGAGCGCTCAGACGCCGGCGGAGGCCAGGGCTCTAAGACTGCTTCGGGCCCTGGGCTCGCCGGTACGACTGCGGATCGTCGAGATCGTCGCAGTGCGCAAGGACTGCACCGGGCCGCAGCTCGCCGAGGAGCTCGGGCTCGCCCAATCAAGCCTGTTCGAGCATCTCACGGCGCTGCGGGAAGCGGGTCTGATCGAGGTCAGCGGCGAGGGGCCGAACCGCTATTACGGGCTCGATCCGTCGGTGCTCGACTCGCTGGCTGCGTATCTCGGCGGGGTCGGCGGCCGAACGCGCACCTGGGTCCTGCCGGCCGGCACGTCACCGGGCGACGGGGGCATCGAAATCAGAGACGCCCGCCTCGATGACGCCCCGGCCATNNCGAGCGGAGTGGCTGGCCGCGCACGACGGGCGCCATCCGGTGCTCACAGCCGTGGACTCAGCTGGAGTCGCAGTAGGCTGGGCCTCGCTCAACCGCTTCAATGCGCGCGCCGCCTACGACCATGTGACCGACATGTCGATCTTCGTGGCGCGCGAATCAAGAGGCCGCGGCGTAGGTGATGCGCTGCTCACCGCCCTGGAGGCCCGAGCGCGAGCCAACGGCTACCACAAGATGGTCCTGGCGGCCTTTCCGACGAACGCACCCGGGATGCGCCTGTACCAGCGCCACGGCTTGCTCGTGGTCGGGACCTATCATGAGCAGGGGCTGCTGGACGGCCGTTGGGTGGACGTGGTGGTCATGGAGAAGATCCTGCGGTAGTCCCCCACCCCCGCCGTCCACACCAGGCGCGGTCGCCGGCGACGGCAAACCCGAGCGCCAGAAGGGAGGTCTCCTGATGACGGCCGCAATCGAGACTCACAAGCTGACCAAGTGGTACAGCCACCGCTCGCGGGGCATCCTCGACGTGGATCTGGTCGTTGAGACGGGCCAGATCTTCGGTTTCCTGGGGCCGAACGGCGCGGGCAAATCCACGATGATCCGTTTGCTGCTCGACCTGATCCGCCCGACTAGCGGGTCCGCCCAGGTACTGGGGTTGGACGTTCATCGCGATCGCCTCGCGATCGACCGGCGAGTCAGCTACGTCCCCGGCGAGTTGTCGCTCTACAGCGAGCTGACCGGCCGGCAGCTGCTGACCTACCTCGGCAACCTGCAGGGCGGCGTGGACGCCGTCTATCGCGACAAGCTCATCGAGCGGCTCGAGCTCGACCCGGACAAGCGCATCAAGAGCCTCTCGCGCGGCAACAAGCAGAAGGTCGGTCTGGTAGCTGCCTTCATGATCAGACCCGAGCTGCTGATCCTCGACGAGCCGACGGCCGGCCTGGACCCCTTCATCCAGCTCGAATTCGAGCACCTCTGCGAGGAGGCCCGGACCGAAGGGCGGACGGTCTTCATCTCGTCCCACCAGCTGCCCGAGGTCGAGCACCTGTGCGACCGCGTCGGGATCATCCGCGAGGGTCGGCTGCTGGCGGTCGAGTCGATCGCCGCGCTCAAGGAGCGCGCGCTGCGCCGGCTCGAGATCGACTTCGGCGAGCCCGTTGGGGTCGAGGCGTTCGCCAATCTACCCGGCGTCCGCGACCTCACCGTCACCGACAGCGTCCTGCGCTGCACCGTCATGGGCAGTCTTGACGCCCTGGTGAAGGCGGCGGCTCGGTATGAGGTCCGCAATCTGCGGAGCATCGACACCAGCCTCGAAGAGATCTTCATGGCCTACTACGGGGCCGACGATGGAGCTGCCGAGGAGGTGAGCCATGCTGCTGCATAACGTCTTCACCAAGACGATCCGCGATCTGCGCTGGCCGACCTTCTGGGTGGCTCTGGGCATGGGCGCAATGACCGGCTACTTCGCGGTCCTCTTCCCCACCTACTCCAAGATCGTCGACCTCAACTCGATCCTGGAGAAGATGGGCCCGGCAGCCAAGCTGATGGGCGATATCGGGGACGTGAGCACACTGGTCGGATTCCTCCACATCGAGCTGTTCTCGATGATCCTGCCCGCCTTGATCGTCACCTATGCAGCGGGCATGGCCAGTGGCTTCACGGCCGGCGAGGAATCGCGCGGCACGATCGACGTGCTTCTCTCCTATCCCGTCTCGCGAAGCCGCCTCATTCTGGAGAAGTCACTCGCCGTGGTGCTCGGGTCGGTCCTGGCGGCGGTCGTGGTCTGGATCTTGGGCATCGGCGGCGCCGCGGCAAGCGCAAGCGTCCTGCCCCCGGACCGGCTGGCGGAGGCCCTGTTCATGCTGGTCCTGCTGGGTCTGGCGTTTGGGGCGGTTGCCCTGGCGATCTCGGCAGCAACCGGCAACCGGGCCGCCGCCATCGGAGCGGCCGTGGGTCTGATGGTCGTGATGTACCTGGTCGATGCCCTGGCCTCCATCGTTGACGGTCTGGGCGCGGTCCGACCACTCTCGCTCTTCCACTACTACATGGGCAACGATCCACTCCGCAACGGCATCAGCCTCACCGACGCAGGGGTCCTGGCCGCGGTTGCCGTGGTCTTCCTGATCCTCTCCGTGGTCATCTTCGAGCGCCGCGACCTGGCGGCGTAGTGGCGGCGTAGCGCACGGGGCCGATTGACCAGCGCTTATCTGCGAGTTTGGTGGTCGCGACGCCGCCGCCACTTCGATTAGCGGGCAGTTGACGGGACAATCACACGATAAGGTAGCGGCGCGCTTAGTATTCGGACAGACCCGCCGCCAACTGCGGGCGCACCGGCACCGATCGCGAGCGAGAGACCTTCATGTCCCGATGGACGGCCAAACCACAGCGCGATGCTACCAACATGCCTTCCGGGCCTGGCGATTTTCACGACTACGTGGCCCGGAACCTGTCGAGCGGCTACCGATTGGCCGTCCTCGTCCTCGATGATCCGATCGAGGCCGCGGCTCTCGTCCACGACGCGATCATGTCCGTCTGGCGTCCGGCGCGGCCCGAGTCGAGGCGGGACCTGGACGACGCCTGCCGCCACCGTCTCGATGCGGATCTGCAGGCAGCCATCCGCGGGGCGGGGCCGCTACCCTCCGCAGTCGCAGTCGAGCCGCTCGAGGCGGCCATCGCCGGTCTGAGCCCGAGGCTCCAGATCGATCTCGCCCGTGGCTTTGGGCCGTTGGAATCGGCCCCGAGCGGGGGCGGAGGCGGCGGCGGCGGGGGCGGCGGCGGCGGCGGTGCCCGGCCCGATGTAGACACGACGGAAGCCCTCCGAACGCTCCGGGCTCGCCTGAACGCACCCGATGCGCCGGCGTTTGGACAGGGGGATCCGGAGACGGACTTGCGAGCCCTGTACCGCTCCCGCGACCCGGGCGAGACGGCCCCGCTGCAGCTGCGCCTCCGGCTCCAGCAAGACAGCCGGGACGTGGAAGTGGCAACGGCCGAGCAGGCCCGGACCACGCGAACCTTGGGTTGGGGCTTCGCCGTGAACGCCTTCCTGGCGGTGGTCGTGCTGACCCTCGTCGTGGCCCTGGCCAGCGTGGTCGATCTCCGGGCCAGCACCGTTGTCGCCGGCGACCCTACCGCCGACCCCCCGACACCGCTGGTCATCTCATCCGTCTCGGTCCTTCAGGGAGGCATCAATGGCGAGGCAGTTCACGTCGGATCGACCCAGCGGACGCTGATCGTTTCGTTCGCGGCCTCCACGCAATGGCACGCGTCAGCCGGCCAGTGCCTGGCGGACATCGTCGGCGCGATCGACTGGCAGGGCAACGCCACCTGGGTCGGAACGCAGGCCGGCCACGCGGACACGATCGTTGGTGACCCGTCGTCGGCAAACGCCATCGTGTCGGGACCGGGTGCCTTCTGCCAGGTCGGCCGCTTCGTCAGCACGGATGGCGGCCTGACCTGGTCCGCCGGCTCGCTACCCGGCGACGCGACGTCGAGCCCAACCTGGCTCGGCTTCGATCCGGCCAATCCCGGCACCCTTCTCGCCTTCTACCCCGGCGTCATCCAGCTGAGCGCCGACGCGGGCATCACCTGGACCGCCCATCAATCCACGGTCGCTCCCCTCGCCTTCGACTCGACCGGCCGCCTGGTCGGCTGGACGCCCGGCTACCTGTTCGAGTCGCTCGACGATGGCCTGTCGTGGCGGGAGACGGGACCCGGGCCGACCGATCAGCCGGTCAGCGCCGGAGCGACCGCCAACGGGATCCTGATCGGGTCCCATGACGGACTGTGGTGGTACCCAGTCAGCGCCGGGCCCAGCCACATCGAGTCGGGCAGCGTCTTCTCCGTGGCCACTCTGGGCGACAGCGCGGTGGTGCTCGGTGCCGACTCGGCCGGGCACCCCTGGCTCGGGACCGTCGACACGACCAACCCCGGGATCTCTCTCGCGGATTTGCCGCCGTCCATAGCCGCGCTGCATGTCACCGGAGGCGGTGTGGCGGTCAACGACAGCGGCGGGGCCGTCGCGTTCGCCGGCTCGTCGTCAATTCTCGCCGTCGTTCGGTTCGCCCGCTGAGCCTCCAGGCGCCCGCCCCGCAACCTCCGGGCAACCGTAGGAGCCGCAACCGCAACGCGGCTGGGGCCACACGCAACCGCCACGCACCCAATCTGCTACCGCCCGGCTGCTGTATTGCGGAGAGTCATCGCGGATTCTCTACTCACGCACAGAGAGCCGGCGGCCCGCCGGTTGAGCCGTAGCCACGTGCGCGAACAGGAGGACCGACATGGCCGCCGCGCCAGGGACCGAAATGAAGCGAACCCTGACGATGACCGGACTGACGATCAACGCCATGGCGCTCATCGCGCCGGGTGCGTTTCTATGGACGACGTTTCAGGCGCAGGTCACCCAGCAGAATGGCGGAGCGACGACCGCGTTCGACATGGTTCCGGGCCTGTTGTTCGTACTGGTGCTTGCATTCTTGACCGCGTTCTCGTATTCCGAGCTGGCCAACCTATACCCCGAGGCCGGCGCCGGCTCGTCCTACTATTTCGCCGAGGCCGCGTTCTTGGGACGCGAGGAGCAGATCCACTACAAGTTCGCCAGGCTGGCGAAGTTCATCGTGGGGTGGGTCTCGCATCTCTACTACTGGATCTACCCGGGCATCATGGTTGCGTTCACCGCGACTCTGCTCGTGTTCATCCTTGGCCAGTTCGGCATCATGCTCAACCAGCCACTCGAGATCGGCGCGGCCGTTCTGTTCTCTACACTCGTTGGCTTGATCGCCTACCGCGGCATTTCCGGATCGACGATGACGGCCGTCGTGATCAACGCGATCCAGCTGACCGCTCTGGTCGGTTTCGCCGTTCTGGCGATTGCGTTCCGGATGACGCATCCTGAACTGTCATACGCACATTCCGGTCTGGGATCGGTGGTTCTGCCCCACAACCTCACCAACGTGATTTTCCAGGGCACGATCGCGATCCTGCTCCTGGTCGGCTTCGAGTCGGTGACCGCTCTCGGCGGCGAGGCGATCAACCCCAAGCGCGACGTTCGCCGCGCAATTCTGCTCTCCCTGGCAATCCAGGGCGGAGTCGCCTACCTCATCGAGTACGTGGCGGCCAACTTCTTCGTGAACTCCGCGACCGTCCCGTCCGCTGCCAACGGTTACGCCGCGGCAGCCTCCTCAGGCGCACCGATCGGTGACATGGTTCGGCAAATCGGCGACACAATGCTGGGCGGCACGGGCTTCCCGCTCGTGATCATCCTGGCCGCAACCGTGCTCGTTGCCCTGATCGGCACCACGTTAGCCTGCCTCAACACGGGCGTTCGTATCACCTACGTCATGGGTCGCGACAAGGAAGTCCCCGGCATTCTGGGAATGCTCCACTTCCGCCACGCTACCCCGCACTACGGCGTCATCGCTCTCGCGATCGTCTCGGCAGTGTTGGGCGGATATGCGGTCCTCTCGGCCGACAACCTGCTCCAGATCACACTTGCCAGCAACACCGGCACGTTCCTCGTATATGGAATGACTTGCGCTCTCGTTCTGGTTGCCTTCGGAGGCCAGCACAAGAGGAACTTCCTGAGGCACGTCGTCGTCCCAACGCTTGGGATGCTCGCAAACATCGGGATGCTCGTAGGCATCGTCTACATGAGCGTCTCGGCGGGTGGATCCACACAGACAGACACGTTGATCGCACTGGCCGTCGTGGGAGTGTGGATCGTGGTCGGTGCCGTGTGGCTCTTGATCAACTCGGCGGCCAACAAGACCAGCCTGCTGATCAAACCCCAGATAGTCAGCCCGGAACGACTGTAACCTCCAGGCACCATAGTAAGGTCGAGACCGCGCCAGTGGCAAACTTTCGCCACGGACGCGGTCTCAGCCCATCTCGAGGATGAGATGATCCGCCGATGCAAGCCGTGACCACATCCCTGGCCGTGGAATACGCAGGCATGACCGTGATCGGCCACGTCCGCGAACACAATGAGGACCGGCTGGGCTGGGTCGCTTTCGACGGCGAAGCCCCATACATAACGCCGCCGGCCGAACACAAGATCGACCAGGCGGTGGCGACATCCGGGTTGGGCCTCGTATTTGCCATAGCGGATGGTTTGGGCGGTTATGGAGGCGGAGAAGTCGCATCTGGGATGGCCGTCGAAGCGACACTAAATCAGGCCCAGCGCAATCTGGCCGGCGGCGGCCGCGTCGCCGGAACGTTGCGAGACGCCTTCAACCGAGCCAACCAGGCAATCCTCGACGCAGCCATCGCGGGTCAGGGAGGCCGCAAGATGCAGTCCACCCTCAGCGCCCTGGTCATCACGCCGGGCGAAGCTCATCTCGGTCATGTCGGCGACAGCCGCATATACCGGCGCCGCGAGGGCGAGCTGGAACTCCTGACCACCGACCACAGCCAGGTCATGGAGCTGCTGCGCATGCACGTCATCACGCCCGAGCAGGCCATCGAGCACCCGGCTCGCTACGCGCTGACTCGCTCGGTCGGCGGAGACATCACCGTCCGGACCGACGTGCGCAACGAACGATTGGACCGGGATGACAAGTTCCTGCTCTGTTCCGACGGGCTGTGGAGCAACGTCACCTCCAGCGAAATCGCGGAGGCATTGAGCCGAGCCCCGCTGGACGCGTGCAGGCGGCTCGTCGACCTCGCTCTCGACCGCGGCGGCGACGATAATGCGACAGCCATGGCAATACACGTACGCGAGGCCGGGCAGCGGCCCGAGGCGCCGCAGGGTTGGCGGAGGTTGTTCTCGTGACCACGACCGAGCTCCAGGAGGGCGCGAAGCTCGACCAGTTCACGATCGTGAAGGCCATAGGCCATGGCGCGTTCAGCGATGTCTTCCTGGCGGAGGACCCAACCGGGCGCCAGGTCGTCCTCAAGTGCCCCCACGAGTCGATCATGGGCGACGTCTCGACCTTCGATCGCTTCCGCCGCGAGCTCGAGATCTCGCGCCACCTGCAGCACCCGGGCATCCAGCGCCCGATCGACTTCACAACGGATCGCAGCCGGCCCTACATGGTCATGGAGTATGTCGACGGCGAGACACTGCGAGCCCTGATCTCTCGCGAGAAACGCCTTTCGGTAGAAAAGGCGGTCGACTTTGGGCAGCAGCTTGCTTCGGCCATGGCCTACGCCCACTCTCAAGGAGTGGTCCATCGGGATCTCAAGCCGGAAAACGTGCTCGTGACCCCGGACGGCAAGGTGGTGGTTACGGACTTCGGTGTTGCGTTCATGGCCGGCGCTCGAAGATTGACCTGGCGATGGTTTTCCACGGCGCTCGGGACGCCCGACTACATGTCGCCCGAGCAGATCCAGGGCAAGCGCGGCGACGCCCGCTCCGACGTTTACGCAATTGGCGTCATGCTCTACGAGATGCTCGCCGGCCGCGTCCCATGGGAAGGCGACAACGCCCTCTCGGTCATGAGCCAGCACATCAGCGCGCCGGTCCCGCCGCTCCATGAGATCAACTCGGAGGTCCCTCCGCCTATCGAGGGGATCGTCCGCAAGTGCCTGCGGAAGAACCCGGATGAGAGATACGAGGACGCGACTTCGCTCCGGGCCGACCTCCAGAACTGGCGCGACCTACCCCTGTCGCAGTTCATCTTCGGTGACGAGCAAACGATCTCGCCGCCGGGGTCTTCGGACCTTCGGCTGGTCTTGCTGATCTTCGGTATCAGTGCCGCTTTCCTGACAGGCAGCATCTTCCTCCTGGTGCTTGCTTACCTCATCGGCCATGCCCACTAGTAGCCGCGCAGGCACCCCAGAACCGCGCGGGAGGGACCAAATGCCTCACAAGACAGGACACATGCCAGCCGATGGCCCAGGGTCGGCGCCGGAACGCCGCAGCTCGAATGGGGGCGCGGCCGCCTCTGCCGGATCGTCGGCGTCCTCGAACGACATGGACCGCCGGGCGATAGAGCGGGTCCTTTCGGGCGTGCGAGAAGCCGGTGTCCAGCAGATCGAGCTGCAGTTCGCCGACGTCACCGGCGCGGTCAAGACCGTGGCCGTACCTGCCCGACGGATCGCCGCCGTCCTCGCCGACGGGGAGTGGTTCGACGGCTCGGCCATCGAGGGGCTGGCTCGTGAGGTCGAGTCGGACATGTACCTGCGCCCCGACCCCTCGACCTTCTCCATCATGGAGCCGGCCGGCGTGCCCTGCGCGCGGCTCATCTGCCAGGTCGTCACGCCCAGCGGCGAGCCGTATCCGGGCGACGGCCGCGGAACGCTGCGCTCGCTCCTCGACAGTGCCGAGTCGGCCGGGCTCGGGTATCTGGTGGCGCCCGAGATCGAGTTCTTCCTGTTCCCGGCCGACGCGATCGTGCCGCTGGCGGACGACCCCAGCAGCTACTTCGAACGGAGCCGCGGGCGCTCCCGCCGGGTGGAGCTGGAGATCGTGGCCGGGCTCGAAGCCATGGGGGTACACATCGAATCGAGCCACCACGAGGTCGCCAGCGGTCAGTTCGAGCTGGACCTGCCGCTGCTGCCGGCCCTCGTCTCGGCAGACATGGTGACCACGCTCAAACCCGCCGTGAAGGAGCTGGCCAGGGAACGCGGCATGCAGGCCACCTTCATGCCCAAGCCGCTCGCCGACGCCGCCGGCTCCGGCATGCACACCCACCAGGTCCTCGTCGATCGCAGCGGCCGCAGCGTCTTCGACGACCCGACCGACTCCTACGGGCTCTCGACCATCGCCAAGGCGTTCCTGGCCGGTCAGCTCGATCACGCCCCCGGCATGTGCGCCCTGGTGGCCCCGGTCGTGAACTCGTACAAACGACTCGTGCCCGGCTACGAGGCCCCGGTGGCCGGCAGCTGGGGACGCCACAGCCGGGGCGCGCTGATCCGCGTTCCGACCCCCATCCACGGCGATGCCTCGCCGGGCGAGGTCTTCGGAGTTCGGCTGGAGCTGCGCCTGCCGGATCCGAGCTGCAACCCGTATCTCGCCTACACGGTCATGCTCGCGGCGGGGCTGGACGGCCTCGACCGCGGCTGCGAGCTGGGCCCGCCACTCGAGGAGGTCGAACACGGCTTCGGCGGCAGTGCCCACAGCGTAACCAAGCCACTCCCCGCTTCGCTGGGCGAGGCGCTGGAGGCGCTGGAAGACGACGACGTGATCACTGCCGCCCTCGGCAGCGAGCTGATGGACCTCTTCCGTTCGGCCAAGGGGCTCGAGTGGGAAGCGTACCGACGGCA
>PMYK01000001.1 GCA_003171255.1 Chloroflexota bacterium | reverse complement strand
CGGAGCCCGACGCCGCCGGGGCGACCGGCTGGGGCGAGACGACGGCCGCGGTGAGGTCTCCCGGGCCGGCCTCCTGGGACCACAGGCTGCCGTCCGGGGAGCTGAAGATGGCTGTCCCCGACGGGCCGGTGGCGAACACGAAGAAGCGATCCCTCGTGGACGCGATGGGTCCCATCGTGAAGTCTTTGGTGACGTCAACGATCATCGGCGTGTCGCCGGACTTCAAGGTGAGCGCGAAGATGGCGGGCGGGGCCGATTGACTGGCTGGCAGTCGAGCCTTGCCAAGCGACAGGTCGCCGCTGACCAGGCCGAGTCCGCCGCTCGCTCCGCCGCTCGATCCGCCGATCATCAGCACGCGGTTGCGGATCGAAGCCATGTGAGCGCGGGTCAGCGGCGCTGTGGTGCTGGTGATGGGCAGCCAATCGAGGCCATTCTCCGAGACCCAGACCACCTCGGTCGAGGCGGGCACGGGAGTGCTTCCGGGGAGCGTGGGCCCGGCCGAGGCCGTTGCCGACGTCGTGGCCGGCGCGGGTGCACCGAAGGCAATCAGACTGCCATCCACGTTCGCCACGCCGTCCATCGCGACGGTGGACAGGTCGGTTGGGGCGGTGGACTTGACCCACGTTCCGCCGTCGGTCGAGCTCCAGGATGCCGCGAGCGCCGGGGCGTTGTCGCTCAGGTCGATGCCCACGGCCACCACCGTGCCGCCCAGGGCGGCGATGCCGCGCACGTCGAACCCGGCGAGCGAAGTCGTGGCCTGCTTCCAGTCGCGGCCGGTCGAGGAATACCACACGGCCGAGGTGGTGGTCTTGGTGCCATTGGAGAGACCGATGATCACGAAGCCGCCGTCCCACGAGCCGACTGCCCGCGGCGTGAACGCCAGGCCCGCGGTCACGGCGCCGGGCAGGACCTGGGCGGTCCAGGTGCTGCCGTCGGTGGAGAGCCAGGCGACTCCGTTGCCGGCCGCCACGACCGACCCGGGTCGCGAGGCGACGCCGGCGATCATCTCCTGGCCGCCCCCGGAATCGACCTGCATGAGCGTCCAGGTGCGGCCGTCGCGCGAGTGCCAGGCCGTGGCGATGACATCCGTCGGGGACGATCCAAGGCTGTTGCCTATGACCACGAGCCCGCCCTGGCCATCATCCGAGATGCCCTGGGCAACGAACCGCCGGCCGTCGATGCCGAACGCTCCAGAGACGGACCGCTGGGTCCATGCCGTGCCGTCGGTCGAGGACCAGACGGTCGTGGTCGAGACCGAGGCTGCAGCGCCCGTAGAGGACGAAGCCGAGGATGAGGCCCCTGTCGTCGAAATCGTGCTTCCGAGCATGAGTAGCTCGTTGTCGAGGCTCGTGAAATACGGCCCGAAATCGAGCTTGGCTGCGGGCGGCTTGGCGGTCCCGTGCCAGTTGATGCCGTAGATGCTGCCGGTCGCAGCCGGCGCGGTGGGGTGAGTTGGCAGAGTCAGCAGCAGACCAGTGACCACGGCGAACGTCGCGGTCATGCCGGCAAGGCCGAAGATGCCGCGCAGCGTAGGGCGGAAGAGGTGCGGTCGGCCGAGTCGCGCCACGCCCCGTCGTGCCACGCCCTGGAGTGCGGCGCCCCGTCGTGCCACGCCCTGCCGCGCCACGCCCTGCCGTGCGGCACTCTGGCGCGCGGCGCCGTCTCGCGAGCTGGTGCGGCCGCTCGGGCCGCCCAGTCCGACTGAGGCGGCCAGGTGGTTCAGGCCGAGTGAAGCCGCCAGACCCGTGCGGCGTTCCTCCCGGCGCAGCCGCGAGAGCGGGTGGGGGGACTTGAGGCGGACCCGGGCAGCCGCCGGCTCGTCCATCTCATCGAGCTCAGGGTCCGCTCCCGGATCGGTGATCGGGTGGGCCTGGGCTACGGTCCGCTTTCGGGCGCCGGCTTCGGGCGCAGACGTTCGTGCCGGGTTGGCGCGGCGCGCCTGATCGGACCGGGCGACGTCGGCCTTGCGGGGCATCACCAGACGCCGCGCCTCCGCGGGCTCATCGAGCGGCTCGCCTTCGAGGTCGGTCTCGTACTTGTCGCCGGGCTGGGCCTCGACGTCGCGGTCGTTCATCGGGGTTTTGCCAAACCTCTATCGGTGGAGCCGGGCCCGAGATCCGAACCCTGCAAACGGCGGAGAGTCGAAGTCTGCCACGGTTTGGGCCGTTGCGGCGCGGGAGGTGTGCCGAACGGATGAGTTAGGTGCGTTCTGGTGCGCTCTCCGGCCAAGGAGACTGGCTCTTCGCGTCGGCAGCGGCCACAATACCGAACTCAGGAGGATTCGCCCGGGTCAGGGGCTCTGGGGACATATGCGGTCAGCCTTGCACAGGGAGGAACCGATGAGCGACGAGCACGACGCCGGCGGTCGCGGCGCGGGCTACTCAGTTCCGAAGCAGCTCGAGGAGCTGCGGCAGATGGTCCGCGACGGCAGCATCGACACGGTCATCGTCGCCCTGACCGATATGCAGGGCCGTCTCATGGGCAAGCGCGTCCAGGGCGAGGCGTTCCTGAAGGGCGTCGTCGACCGCGGCATCCACTTCTGTACCTACCTGCTCGGTACGGACATGGAGATGAACACGCCGGACGGCTTCAAGCTCATGAACTGGGAGACCGGCTACGGCGACTGGGTCGGCCGCGAGGTCTGGGAGACGACACGGGTCCTGCCGTGGCTCGAGGGGACAGCCATCGTGCTGTGCGACGCGGTCGACGACGAAACGGGCCAGGAGATCCCGATCTCGCCCCGGACGATGCTGAAGGGACAGGTCGAGCGAGCGGCGAAACTCGGCTACACGGTCAAGACGGGCACGGAGTTCGAGTTCTACGTCCTCTCAGACACGTTCGAGGACCTGTCCGAGAAGGGCTACGAGGACGTAGAGCGAGTCGGCTACTACAACGAGGACTACCACCTCCTCCAGGCCACCAAGCTCGAGCCGCTGTACCGCCAGATCCGCAACCAGATGACCGCGGCGCGGATTCCGATCGAGTTCAGCAAGGGCGAGGCCGCGCCGAGCCAGCACGAGGTCAACATCCGCTACGACGAAGTCCTCGAGTCGGCCGACCGGAGCGTGCTCTTCAAGCACGGGGCAAAGGAGATCGCCTGGCTGAACGGCTACGGCCTGACCTTCATGGCCAAGCCCTACGCCGACTGGACGGGCTCCAGCGGCCACCTCCACATCTCACTATGGGATCGCGCGGGCGAGAAGGCCCTCTTCTTCGAGGACGGCGCCGAGCCCTATGGCATGAGCCAGACGATGCGCTGGTTCCTGGGCGGGATGATGGCCCTGCAGCGCGAGCTGGCCCTCTTCATCGCCCCGAACATCAACTCCTATAAGCGGTACGCGGTGGCCAGCTGGGCCCCGGTGAACGTGGTCTGGGGCTGCGACAACCGCACCACCGGCTTCCGGATCGTAGGCCGCGGCTCGGGGTTGCACATCGAGAACCGCTTCCCCGG
>PMYK01000032.1 GCA_003171255.1 Chloroflexota bacterium | reverse complement strand
ACGAGGAAGGCGTCGTGGCCCTTCGTCGAGAGGATCTCGCGGTAGGCCGCGTCCATGCCCGCCTCCTTGGCGGCCTCGACCATCGCCTGGACCTGGGTCGTGCCATACAGGATGTCGCCCTCGATGCCCACTCCGGTCAGCCGCGTCCCGTACGCGGCCAGTCGCTGCAAGGCTGCCACCGCACCGCCGCGACCGCGGCCGATGTCGTGCGAATCCATGGCCAGGACGAGGGTCCGGTAGGTGTCCTCATCGAAACGCTCCAGGAGCTTGCGACCCTGATGGCGCAGGTAGCTGACGATCGATGGCGTGCCGTCTGCCTCGACTCGGCCGGTGAAGCGCTGCTCGAAGTCGATCTCGCTTCGATACGTCGTGATGGCCAGCTGGCGGGCCAGGTCCAGGCCCTCCATGCCGAGCTTGTCGACCATCTCGAGCTGGATGTGGTCCCAGCCGAGGGCAAGCTGGCCGATACGGGCCGGCGCCGCCATCGGCACCACCCGCGAGATCTCGCCGGGCCGCTCCAGGGCCACCTCCAGGGCAACCATTCCGCCGAGCGACCCACCCACGGCCAGGGCGACCTTGCCGATGCCGAGCGCGTCGAGCAGACGCCACTGGGCGCGAGCCTGATCGCGCACCGTGACGTGCGGAAACGCCCGACCATACGGCTTGGCCGTCACCGGGTTTCTCGATGTCGGTCCGCTGGTGCCGTAGCGGCTGCCCAGCAGGTTCATGCACAGGACGCCGTACTTGTCGGTGTCGAGGATCTGGCCCGGCCCGATGAGCGGCGCCCACCAGTCGCCGGCCGCGTCGGCGGAGCCCGTCAGGGCGTGGAGGACCAGGATCTGGCGCCCCTCGCCGATCGGGACGCCGTCGTGGCGATAGGCGGCGACGAGATCGGGCAGCACCGCGCCCGACTCGAGTGCGAAGCGCCCGAGCCAGCGGGAGACGATCTTGCCGGTCTGCGGATCGGTTGAGTTGTCCACGCCGTTCAGGCTACGAAAACCAGCGTCCTCGCGTACGGTCGAAATGCCAGGGTCGGACACAGCGAACGGCGGCGCGCCGAGCCCCGCGGTAGACCCGGCGCGTGTGGCTGCCGTCGCTGGTTTCGAGCCGGCGTGGGCTCCTGGGCGTGTTCCTTCAACTCGCCGCCCCGAAGCCCATCGTGTCGCCGACGTGGGATGCATTGGTTGATGTTCCGCCTAGCCGGCCGCACCGGCCGGCTGCGCCGAGCGGACGCCCGTGGGAGCACCGATGGCTTGATCGAGGTCGGCGATGATGTCGTCGACGTGCTCGATGCCGACGGAGATCCGGACCAGCTCAGGAGTCACGCCGCTGGCGACCTGATCCTGGGCCGAGAGTTGCTGGTGAGTGGTCGAGGCCGGGTGGATGATCAGGCTCTTCGCGTCGCCGACGTTGGCCAGCAGGCTGAAGAGCTTGACCGAGTCGATGAGCTTGCGGCCGGCTTCCACGCCACCCTTGAGGCCGAATGTCACGACGCCGCCGAAGCCGCCCGAAAGGTACTTGCGCGCGAGTGCATGGGCCGGATGCGACGCCAGGCCGGGATAGCTGACCCACTCGACCGACGGATGGCCCTCGAGCCAGCGGGCTACTGCCAGCGCGTTGGAGCTGTGGCGCTCGATGCGCAGCGGCAGCGACTCGAGGCCCTGCAGGAAGAGGAATGAGTTGAACGGGCTCAGCGCCGGTCCCAGGTCGCGCAGGAGCTGGACCCGGAGCTTGAGGATGAAAGCCAGGTTGCCGAAGGCGCCGGTGTAGCTGACGCCGTGGTAGGAGGGATCCGGATCAACGAAGTCCGCCTTGAAGCGGGCCGATGCCGCCCAGTCGAACTTGCCGCTATCGACGACGACGCCGCCGATTGCCGTCCCGTGGCCACCGATCCATTTCGTGGCGGAGTGAACGACGATGTCGGCGCCCCACTCGATCGGCCGCGAGAGCAGCGGAGCGAAGGTGTTGTCGACGATGACCGGAACGCCGTGCTTGTGGGCGATCGCTGCGATGGCTTCGAGGTCCGGCACGTCCAGGCGCGGGTTGCCGATGGTCTCGAGATAGACGGCCTTGGTCTTGCCGTCGATGGCCTTCTCGAACTGCTCCAGCTTGGAGCCGTCGACGAAGCGGAAGTCGATGCCGTACTTGGGCAGGGTGTACTGGAAGAGGTTGTACGTGCCGCCATACAGCGAGGCGCTTGTGACGATGTTGTCGCCGGCGCGGGCGAGGTTGAGGATCGTCAGCGTCTCGGCCGCCTGGCCCGATGCGACGCCCAGAGCGCCGACGCCACCCTCGAGAGCGGCGATGCGCTGCTCGAAGACATCGGTGGTCGGGTTCATGATTCGGGTGTAGATGTTCCCGAACTCCTGCAGCCCGAAGAGGCGGGCGGCATGGTCGGCGTTGTCGAAGACATAGCTGGTCGTGGCGTAGATGGGGACCGCGCGCGCCTTCGTCGTTGGGTCGACGCTCTGGCCGGCATGGATGGCGAGTGTTTCGCGGCGGAGGGCGGGAGTGTTCTGGTCGGACACGGTTGTTCTCCTGGGAGTGGTCGCCTGACGGCGGAGATTGGCCAAACCTGTGGTTCGTCCCGGGGAGCCCTGTGTGGGAGTGGCAGTGGCGGCTGCCCGACGTGGGGCCAAGCGAGCTTGGCCTTGTCCGGAGAAACAAAGAACCGCGGCTCCTGTGAGGAGACCGCGGCCCCGGGACCGATGCTTGGTCCGGCTACGCTTCTAGGTGAGCCAGAACCTCAGACACCATCCTCCGCACTTCGGGGCCGCCGGGTCATAGCCATCATGGAACTGCGCAGGCTGGAAGCCTTGCGCAAGTTCTCCGGTCGGCTGAAGGTGCTGGCGTTCATTGGACGCGAATTCTAAGGGCACAACTGCATTTTGCGCAAGCGCCGTCTCGTGACGAGCGCCTGACCAGGCTGGTTGGTCGCGCCGGCTGCTGGTCTGGTGCCCAGCGGACCCATCCAAAGTGCCCCGGAGCTGCGAATTCCGGTCATCCCATCCGACCGACTCGTGGGGGGCTCTAGGTCATGTGACCAGTCCATTCGGATCGCGAGAAGGCTTGACCCACTACTGGTCAGGGGATATGTTTGCTGGTGCCACAAACCCTGGTATCCGCAGTTGGCGAGAGCGCGTGTGTCCCGCACCGCGGCTTCCGCATGCCAAGAATCACTCTAGCTTTTTGGAGGAGCCATGGGTCTCTTTATACGTAGCGCCAGCGCTTCGCGAGGCCGCCGCCCGCGTTTGATGGTGCTCATCACCGGGCTGGCCATCAGCGTCTTGGCCCTGTCAGCGGTCTCCGTCCTACCTTCGTCGACGGTACGCGGCGCAACTACTCCGATCTCGCAGGGCAAGCCGACGACCGCATCCTCGATCGAGAATGCCGGCTCGCCCGCTGCGAACGCCACAGACGGCAACACCGGCACCCGCTGGTCGTCCGCGTTCAGCGACCCGCAATGGCTGCAGGTCGATCTTGGCGCGACCACTGCCATCACCCAGGTCGTCCTGATCTGGGAAGCGGCATACGCCAAGTCCTTCCAGATCCAGACCTCGCCCAACGGCACCACCTGGACGTCGATCTACTCGACCACGACCGGCACCGGTGGAACGCAGACCCTCAATGTCACCGGCAGCGGCCGCTACGTTCGGATGTACGGCACCGTGCGAGCGACCGGCTACGGCTACTCCCTGTGGGAGTTCCAGGTCTTCGCTGGCGTGCCCCCGACGCCGACGCCCACCGTCGCCCCGACCGCGACGCCGGCACCGACCGGCACCGTCGCCGCCTGTGGCACGACCAACGTCGCGTTGAACAAGGTCGCGACGGCATCCTCGCTCGAAAATGCCGGCACTCCCGCCTCCGCGGCAGTCGACGGCAACACGGGCACCCGCTGGTCGTCCGCCTACTCCGACCCGCAGTGGCTCGAGGTTGACCTCGGGTCCGTCCAGACGATCTGCAAGGTCGTCATCAACTGGGAAGCCGCGTACGCCAAGTCCTTCCAGATCCAGGTCTCGACCGATAACGTCAACTGGACCTCGATCTACTCGACCACGACCGGCACGGGCGGCATCCAGACCATCAACGTCAGCGGCACCGGCCGCTACATTCGGGTCTACTGCACGGTTCGGGCTCTCGCCTACGGCGACTCGATCTGGGAATTCCAGGTCTTCGTCGGCGGCCCGGTTCCGACGCCTCCGCCGACGGTGACACCACCGCCCACGGCCACCCCCGTCATCACCCCGCCTCCGACGACGGGCGTTTGCAGCCAGCCTGCCAACCCGAACTTCGGCCCCAACATGCACATCTTCGATACGACCATGTCGGCGGCCACGATCCAGACTCAGCTGACCAATGACTTCAACCTGTTGAAGGACACCGTGACCGCGCAGTTCGCGGAGAACCGCGCCGCCGAAGTGTTCAAGCCGGGCACCTACAACGTCACGGCCAACGTCGGCTTCTACGAGTCGATCGCGGGCGCAGGCCTGAACCCGACCGACGTCGTGATCAACGGTGACGTCACCGTCGATGCCTTCAACTCAGAAGACGCCGGCAACGCGACCCAGAACTTCTGGCGCTCTGCCGAGAACCTGACCATNNCGCATCCAGGTCAACGGTGGCCTCAACCTCTTCCCGGCAAGCTATGGCTGGGCGAGCGGCGGCTACATCTCCGACGTCAAGGTCACCGGCCAGGCGTCCTCCGTCGAGCAGCAGCAGTGGTACTCGAAGAACAGCAACTTCGGTAGCTGGTCCGGCTCGGTCTGGAATATGGTCTTCTCGGGCGTCACCGGCGCCCCGGCGGCCAGCTTCCCGACCCCGCCGATGACCGTCCTCGCGACCACCCCGGTCTCCCGCGACGTTCCGTACCTCTACTGGACCGGCAGCGCCTGGAACGTCTTCGTTCCGAGCCTCCAGACCAACAAGTCCGGCACCAGCTGGCCGAACACCCCCGGCACCTCGCTGCCGATGACCCAGTTCTTCGTTGTAACGCCCGGTGCGACCACCGCGCAGATCACCGGCGCGCTGGCCAACGGCTGCAACCTCTTCTTCACCCCTGGTGTCTACCACGTCAACCAGACGCTCAACGTCACCAAGGCCAACACCGTGGTCATGGGCATTGGGTACCCGACGATCGTCAATGACAACGGCGTCGACACGATGCACGTCGCCGACGTCGACGGCGTCCGGCTCAAGGGCCTGCTCCTAGATGCCGGCACCACTCAGGCCAACACCCAGCTCACCATCGGCACCGCAGGCAACACCACCAGCCACGCCAGCAACCCGACCACGATCCAGGACGTCTTCTTCCGTGTCGGCGGCGAGTTTGCGGGCAAGGTGACGTACAGCCTTACCGTCAACAGCTACGACACGATCATCGACCACATCTGGGCCTGGCGAGCCGACCACGGGGCCGGCGTTGGCTGGACCAGCAACACGGCCGACACCGGTCTGACCGTGAACGGCAACAACGTCCTCGCCACCGGGCTCTTCGTCGAGCACTATCAGAAGTGGGACGTCGTCTGGAACGGCCAGAACGGCAGGACCATCTTCTTCCAGAACGAGATCGGATATGACGAGCCGAATCAGGCCTCGTTCATGGATGGCACCACCAACGGTTACGCCGCTTACAAGGTGGCCACCAACGTCACGACGCACGAGGCATGGGGATTGGGTAGTTACATCCTCATGAACGCCGACCCCACGATCGTCGTGGACCACGCCTTCCAGGCGCCGAGCACGGCGGGCGTCAAGTTCCACAACCTGACGACGATCTCGCTAGGGAAAGGCCAGATCCTGCACGTCATCAACAACATCGGCGGTGCGACGCCGATCAACGTGACACCAGTGACGGTGACCTCCTTCCCGTGATCGTTCGTCTCCGGCAGTAACTCCAGGGGAGTGGCTGCGCCGGCCGACCCGAACTCTCGGGCCGGCCGGCGCTTTTGTGTGCCCGCTCGCGTTTCCGGCAGCCGCAGACACCATCTCACCGGCCTAAGCTTGTCGGCGTCCGCCAACCGCCCGCCGGAGATCACATGACCGACCCCGCCAAGTCCCATTCGTACGGCATCGAGACGCGGGCCGTCCACGCCGGGACCGCTCCGGAGCCAGTCACCGGCGCCCGCAACGTGCCGATCTACCAGACCACCGCGTACGTCTTCAACGACGCCGACCACGCGGCCGCGCTCTTCAACCTGGAGGCCGAGGGCTACATCTACACGCGCCTGGGCAACCCGACGGTGGCCGCGCTCGAGGGACGCGTGGCCAGTCTGGAGGGAGGGACGGCTGCTGTCGCCGCGGCATCAGGCCACGCGGCGCAAACGCTGGCCTTCTACACACTGATGGGCCCGGGCGACCATTTCGTGGCCTCGAGCTTCCTCTACGGCGGCTCTATCACCCAATTCAGCCACACCTTTCCCCGGCTGGGCTGGCACGGCACGTTTGTGGATCCCCGCGATGCGGACGAGGTTCGGGCGGCGATCACGCCCCGGACCCGACTCATCTTCACCGAGAGTCTGGCCAATCCGGGCGGCGTGGTCGTGGATCTGGCGGCGCTGGCGGACATCGCGCATGCGAACGGTCTGCCGCTCGTCGTCGACAACACCCTGGCCACGCCCTATCTGTGGCGGCCCTTCGAATGGGGAGCCGACATCGTCACTCACTCGATGACCAAGTTCCTGTCCGGCCACGGCACCTCGATGGGCGGGATCGTCGTCGAATCGGGCAAGTTCGACTGGGCGGCATACGGCAAGTTCCCGGCGCTCACCGAGCCCGATCCGGCGTACCACGGCCTCGACTTCTACGAGAAGTTCGGCGAGTCTGCGTTCTCCATGAAGACTCGGGCCGTGGCGCTGCGCGACCTGGGGCCGGCTCTTTCGCCCCAGAACGCCTTCTACATCTTGACCGGCATCGAGACGCTGCCCCTGCGCATGGACCGCCACTGCGCCAACGCCATGGCCGTGGCCACGTTCCTGGCGGGGCACCCGGCGGTTGCGTGGGTCAGCTATGCCGGCCTGCCGTCCAGCCCGTATCGCGCCCTGGCCGAGCGCTACCTGCCGAAGGGCTCGGGCTCGGTCTTCACCTTCGGCCTTCGGGGCGGCTACGAGGCCGGGATCAAGGTCGTCGAGTCGGTCGAACTGTGGTCGCACCTGGCCAACGTCGGTGACACCCGCTCGCTGATCATCCACCCCGCCTCCACGACGCACCGCCAGCTGACCGACGAGCAGCGTGACGCCGCAGGCGCCGGCAACGATGTGATCCGCCTTTCGGTCGGCATCGAGACCGCCGCAGACCTGATCGCGGACCTCGATCAAGCGCTGGGTCGGGCCGGCTGACTCAGCCTTTCTGGCGGTCTACTCCTGACTGGCACGGGACCTCGCTCTCAGGGCAACGTCGACGCCGACTCCTCGACCTGGCCCGAGACCAGGTGTCGGCGCGCCCGGGACATGATCGCCTCGAGATCGAGGGCCTCGAACGACCGTGTGTCGACCTTCAGCAACTCGCCGGGGAGCTGAAGCGGCTGCCAGCGACCCGCCGCCAGCTGGCTTCGCATCTCCTCGAGGGTTGAGGCTTCCACATGCCCGGGATGCCGTTCGGGCGCGCGCGCCTCGACGCGCTTGATCAGGATCTCGTCGGGAGCCCAGAGGAACAGCTGCAGGGCATCGAAGGGCCAGCGAGCATGGAGTTCGGCGAACTCGCCGTTCGCGCTCTCGGGGCCGAAAGTGCCCTCTACTACAACGCTGCAGCCGACTCGCAGATGAGCCTCGAGGAAGTGGTAGATCAGAGGATAGGTTGCTCGTCCGAGCCAGCGGGACCATTCGCGATCGCCGCTCCCGAAGGCCGCATACAGCCGCTCCTTGATCCCATCTTTGGCGATCAGCGGGACGCCGAGCCGCTCGGAAAGTGCCCGTCCGAGCGTCGTCTTGCCGCTGGCCGGAGGTCCCGTCACGACCACGATGCGGGTGGCTGGGTGCAGCGTGCTTGCCATCGTTCGTTCCCGGTGTCATGACCTAGAAGGTGGGTTTGCGGCTCTTCCCCGGTGTCATCGCGTCCAGTCGGGCTTGCGCGCGACGCGTGAGCGGGTTCTCCTCACCCAGGGTGCGGCGGTAGCCGTCGACAACGGTGCGGGCCTGGTTGCGGGCGGCGATCTTCTTGCCCATCTCCAGCAGCGCGCCGGCGTCCCGACCGACCAGTTGGAGCGTGTCGGGATCCTCGGGGCCGGGATGCTTACGCATGATCGCGAGGGCCTGCCCGTATATCGCGTGGGCGGCAGCCGGATCACCGAGCTTGAGGGTGATGTCCCCAAGACGGCCCTGCAGATCCGCGACAGATCGGCTGCGTCTGCCCAGGACTCGGACGTAGCCATCGAGGGTCGTCTGATACGCGACGCGGGCTGCCTCGAGCTGGCCGAGCCGCTCCAGGGTCAGGCCGAGGCCGTGGCCCAGGGTCAGGGTCAGTGGATCGTCCGCGCCGACGGCGTCGGCGCTGGCGGCATACAGCCTGCCGAGCGGACCGGCCACCCGCTCCGAGATAGATCGCGCCTGCTCCTCGTCGCCCACGTCGTCGAGCGCCTGGGCCAGCCAGACCAGGCTGTCGAGGGTGCGCGCATCCTTTGACCCGTGGATCTGCTCGTGCGTCTCCACGAGTTGAGTCCAGGAGTGCCGGGCCGCCTCGAGCTCGCCGACCTTGCTCAGCTCCGAGGCCAGGCTGCGCAACGCGTCGAGGGTTTCTTCGGCCTCGGCACCGAGACGCCGGTCCTGTGTCTCGTACAACCGGGCAAGCGCCCGGCGAGAGTCGGCATGCGCCTCCAGCTTGGTCAGGACGCGGGTCAGGCCCTGGAGAGACCAGACCGTGTCGGGCTCGTCGGGGCCGAGCGTTCGGCTGCGAGCTTCGGCAAGCTCGCCGAAACGGGCCGCGGCGCCGGTCATGTCGCCGAGCTGCTCCATGTTCCAGGCCAGGTCGCCGAGCGCCCACAGCGTGGCTGCATGGTCCGGACCAAGTACTTTCTGGCGGCGGTCGAACAGCTGCAAGTCGAGGTCGTGGGCGCGCTTGTGGTCGCCGCCGCGGCCGACGGAATCCGCCAGGCCCGCCAGCGCGTCGAGCGTGGCCACGTCCTCCGGTCCGTTGAGCCGGGTCAGCTTGTCGAACAGAGTCCTGTAGGCGGCTCCCGCCGCCTTGGCCTCGCCGAGCCGTAGCAACAGGCGGCTGTGCGCGGTGATGGCCTTGATCGTCTCTTCGGAGTCCGGGCCGTAGGCTGCGAGCGTCGCGGCCATTGCCTGGTCGGAGAGCGAGCGGCCCGAGGCACGATCGCCTGTCCCGACGAGGGCCCGGGCCAGGCCGAACATCGCGTCGAGGGTGTCCGGGTGGGACGGCCCCAGGAGGCGGCGGCTGCGGTCGACGCGCTCCGCGAGCACTTCGCAGGCCCGCGGGAACTCCTCCATCGCGATCAGGACGCCGCCCAGATTCGACATCGTCCGCAGAGTCAGGACATTCTCCGGGCCGAAGACTCGCCTCTGGGTCTCCAGGAGTTGTTCGAGGATCGTCCTGGCCGCCGCGTTGTCGCCAAGGGTGCGATGCGTCAGGCCGAGGTTGTGGAGGGCGCTCAGGGTCGAAGGGTCGTCGGCACCGAGGGCATTACGACGCCCGTTGTAGACGCGTTCGTACATCGGCCGGGCCGTCTGGGGCTCATCCATGAACGAAAGGGCGACAGCCAGGCCGTGCACGGCGGAGAGAGTGTCGAGGTTGCGCGGACCGAGCACGCGCTCGGAGCGTTCCACGAGGACTGTGTAGGCGTCTCGGGCGACGAGGTATTCCTCGAGCTCCATGGCAATCGCGGCAAGGCGTGCCTCGACCTCCATGGTGGTCGGATGGTCGGGCCCGAGGAGCTTGCGGCGCGCTTCCAGGACCTGCCGGCAGACGGCCCGCTGGGACCTGGGGTCTTCGATTCCTTCGAGCAGGACACTGAGGTCCTGTAGTGCGGCCAAGCCGGCGATTGCTCGAGCCGGGTTGCCGGCTGACGCGCGATCCATCGACAGAGCGGTATCTCCTGTGAGCCCCTGTGCCGCCAATGATGCCAGGTTCGGGCCCCGACGGTCCGATTCGGGTGGCCGCGGCTGCGATCATCCAGCTCTACCTTCCCCTCGACGCGGCAGTCGTCGGCAAATCCGACGAAATCTATCTCGTTTCCCACGATCTCCCCAGTCGGATCGCTAAACCGCCCTACGTAACCAGCCGCAACCGGGCCGGACCACGTGGCTCAAGGCGCGGGGCAAAACCCCTCAGGGCGCCACCGCAGGACCGGATCGAGGGCCGACTCGCCGCTCTTGACCCCGGAGCAACCGGCCGATGTTGTCCAGGTGGAAGAGCCAGATCAAGCCCGGCACGCCGACCCCGTAGACGAAGTAGATCGGCGGCAGCGGTGTCGTGTAGATCGGCGGCAGCGGCGCCAGGGCGGTGACCACGATCATGACGACGCCACCAATGAGGCTCGCGCTGAGCGACCCGATCGAGGATATGCGGGTCAGGAGGATCGTGAGGACGAACACCGGGAAGATGGCGGCCAGGATGATCGGGGCGATGATGATCGCGCCGCCGGTGGCGGGGGCGACGCCGCGCCCGCCGTGGAACCCGATGAACGGCGAGCGGCTGTGGCCGACGATCGCGGCAAGCCCGGCGAGGACCTGCGGGACGGCTCCGCCCCCGATGACGATGACGAGGAGCACTGCCGCCGACGCCTTGGCCACGTCGAGCAGGCCCGATACCGCCGCCCAGCGGAAGCCGACGGCCCGCGACACGTTGGCGCCGCCCGTCCGGCCGCTGCCGATCGTTCGGGGGTCGACTCCGCCGATGAGGCGCGGGATCATGATCCCGAACGGAATACCGCCCAGGAGATAGCCGGCGACGAGCGCTACGGCGACCCGGGCGAGGTCGAGGTCTTGCATCGCCGCGAAGTATAGGGCGGCAAATCTGGCCGGTGGCGGGTCATCGCGGCGCCCGATCTCCGGCCAGTGCGCCGAGCAGCCGTTCGGGGTAGCCGGCGAACCAGGCCCGCTGCCCCGGGTTCGTGGCGACCTCGTCGACGAGGGCGGCGAGCCGGGCATTCACTGGAGTGGCAACTCCAAGCTCCGCGCCCACACGGGCGACGGCGCCGTTCATCCACTCGACCTCGGTCTGCTCTGCGCACGGAGCGTCCGGAGCCGCGGATCGGACGTGGAGTCGGAGTGACGGGGTCTTGCCGGCCCTGGCGCCACTGACGACACGGATCAGGATGGGACGGGCGAGCCAGGCCGGCAGCCGGAGGCTGCGGGCCAGCCATGGAACGGCGCCACCGGGCAGCGCCACCGGTCGCAGACCCAGGCGCTTCATGACGGCCAGCGCTTCGAGGAGCTGCCGCCGCTCCACGTCGAACAGCCGTGGGTCGCGGTAGATCGCGTCCGCGTCCATGTCGAGGATTGCGCCCGTCGCGTTTGCCATCAGATTGGCGAGGAGCTTCGACCACTTCATCGGTGGCGCGGCCGGTCGTTCGAGGACGCGCAGCCCGGCTCGCTCGAAATCGTCGAGCAGCCCGCGAACGGACGGCCGCGCCGACTCGGTGGCGGCGGCAAGCGCCAGGCCGCCGCGGCCAAGCCATTGGACCTCGTCCTCGGACGCGAGCCGGATCGGCGCGGTCAGCGAGCCCGCCAGCATCGGGGCGGCGGGCCGCACCTCGGCCGCGATCGCTTCCGCGCCGATGCCGTTCTCCACGGTGAGGGTCGGTACGTCCGGCCAGCGCAGTGTCGCCGCGAGTGCCTCGCGCAGGGCCGGCATCTTGACCGCGACCAGGATGAGGTCCGGTGGCGGCGCGTCCTGTGTGTGCGTGAATCGATGGACCGGAATGCTGACGCGCGAACCGTCGGGGCGGACCAGCGCCAATGGTCTGGCGGAGTCGGGCTCGAAGATTCGGACCAGCGTCACGTCGTGGCCGACCGACCCGAGCAGCGCCCCGAGGAACGAACCAACTGCCCCGGCGCCGACGACCAGGGTTCGCCGCGGTCGAACCGACCCTTCGGTGGCGGGGGATCCAGAAGTCGTGGTCGTGTCGGGTGCCGTCATTGGCTCGGGCTGACCCCTGCGTTCGACGACCGGGCCTCGGTCTGGGCCGCGTCGATGGGCGTCGGCTCGCCTAGACTAGTCGGCGGAGCGAGCCCGCGCCACGCCCGAGCAGCGCTGAGCTCGAGAGGCCGCGGTCATGGGCAAACAGAAGAGGAAGCGGATGCGGGGATCCAGCCAGAGTCGACCTTGTTCCCGAGCTCTTTTGGCTTCGCTGGCGTGTCTGCTGTTGGTCGCGGGCGCGGGCTGTGGCAACGGCCAGGCCTCGCCGTCGGCCAGCAGGACGCCGCCGCCGGACGCCACCGCCACCTCGACGGTCAGGCCTTCGCCAACGCTCGCTCCCTCTCCGAGCCCCGCGCATAACACCTTCGCCTCAGGCGGCTCCATGCAGGCCGAGCGCCTGAATGCGGCCCTGCTCCAGGATGGGCGCGTCCTTATGGTTGGCGGCAGCGACGCGTCGGGCGCAGTGGTCGCCACGGCCGAGTTGTACGACCCGAAAGCGGGCGCCTTCTTCAACACGGGGTCGATGAAGTCGCCGCGCCTGGATCCGACGACCACCGTGCTCAAGGACGGCCGCGTTCTCGTCGCGGGCGGCCAGGACGGCTCGTCTGTGGCCCAGGCTTCGGCCGAACTCTACGACCCCATCAACGGGACATTCGCGCCGACTGGGCCGATGACCACCGCCCGCTCAGGGGCGAGGGCCTTCCTGCTGCCGGGCGGCTCCGTTCTGGTCGTGGGCGGCCACGACGCCGCAGGCGGCCCTCTCGCCTCGGCCGAGCTGTACGACCCGAAGTCGGGCAAGTTCGGCGCCACCGGCTCGATGATGCAGCTGCGCGACGGCTTCGGCGCGGCCGAGCTCGCCGACGGCCGTGTGCTCGTCGTCGGCGGCTGCTGCACCGGCCCGAGCCTCCTTACGTCGGCCGAGATCTACGACCCGGGCTCGGGAGCCTTCCAGACGGCCGGGTCGATGGCGACCGCCCGCGTGGCCCCCGCCGCCGTCACCCTGCGCGACGGTCGTGTCCTGCTCGCCGGCGGCGACGGCAGCGCCATCGCCGAGAAGCCCCTCGCATCCGCCGAGATCTTCGACCCAAAGACGCTGGCCTTCACCACGATCGGGTCGATGTCCGCGCCTCGTGTCGGCGATACGGCCACGCGACTGCTCGACGGCCGCGTCCTGCTCGCCGGAGGCGACGGCGGATCCGCCGAGATCCTCGACCCGACCACTGGCAAGTTCCAGTCCGTCGGCGAGATGAAGGCATCTCGAACCGGCCCGGCGACCGCAACCCTGCTGCTCGACGGCCGGGTCCTGATCGCGGGTGGAGGCTCCGGCTCGGACGCCACCAGCGCGGAGATCTTTCTGCCGTAGGAAAGGGATGTTGTCCATGCACCCATTGCGCCTGGCGGCTATCGGCGTGCATCCATTGCGTCTGGCCGTGATCCTCGGGGCGATCGGGTTCGTCGTCCTGGTCGTCGTCGTCGCCATCTGGTGGTGGCGGACGAAGCGCAAGTAGCCCGGGGCGGCTGTCAGCGGCGGGCGAGGAAACGCCTCGCACCATTCGCCGCCACGCGCCGGCGGAGCGTAAGCAGGGCTCGGGCGGGGTCGACGGCCGAGGGGCAGACGGCCGTGCATTCGAGGGCGTCGTGGCAGCGCCAGACGGAGTCCGGTTCGGCGGCAAGAGCGAGGACAGGGCCCAGATCGCGGCCACGGGGCTCTTCCACGACGCGGGCCGCGGCGGCGAGGGCGGCGGGTCCGATGAAGTCGTGGCTGGTGCGGGCGATGGGGCAGGCGGACAGGCACAGACCGCACTCGATGCAGTTCTCGAAGCGGCCGAAGGCCTTGATGTTCTCGGGTGGAGTGGCGCCGGCCCGGGTTTCGGAGGCGCGGACGAATGGCATCCCGGCGGCGTCGAACCGGGCGTAGAAGTCGACCATGTCGGTGGCTAGGTCGGCGACGGGGCGCTGGTTCGCCAGCGGCTCGACACGGAGCGGCTTCTCGACTGGCAGGCCGGCGATCCTGGTGTCGCAGGCGAGGACCTCGCGGCCGTTCACCCGGACGCCGCATGTGCCGCAGGAGGCGTGCATGCAGGAGTGACGGACGACCAGCGACGGGTCGTGGCGGCGCCGGATCTGGAGCAGCGCGTCCAGGACGGTCGCGCCCGGCTCGACCTCGAGATCGAAGTCGTCGAAATGGCGCTTGGGGTCGCCCTGCCTGCGACGAGAGATCTGGAAATGGATGGCGGGCTTGGCGGGCGGGGCGATCTCGGCCTCGACCGACTGAATGGCCTCGACCGACTGAATGGCCTCGACCGACTGAATGGCCTCGACCGGCGCCACGGGCCGGGCTCTACGCGGGCTCATGCCGAGTACCACGCCGTGTGGGGGAGGAGCACGACATCGGTCGTCTGGCACGGCAGCGTCAGGCCCAGCTTGGCGCAGACGACGTCGGCCGCGGCTTCGGCCATCGCCCGCAGCGTCGTGGCCTTGCCGCCGGCGATGGTCACGAAGCCCTCGGTGGGTGTCTTGTCCGTGGCGTGGTCGAAGCAGCGCAGGTCGCGGGCGAGGCCGCGTCCGGTTCCCGTGGGCGCGGCCACTCCGGCGGCGGGAATCCCCGCGGCCGCGAGGCGGCCCCTGTGCCTGGGACCGGCCACGGCCTGGCCACTGACCACGGCGCCGCCACTGACCAGCGGCCGGGCCGCGGACCAGACCGCCGCCACCTCGGCCCGGGCAATGGCCGGGACCAGCGCCGCGCTCTCCCGGACGATCATCGCCGCGTGGTCCGCTGGGGCCGTGATCTCGTCCGGGTCGTCGGTGACCCACGAGCTCGTCCCGACGATTGTTCGCAGCCGTTGCGGCAGCACGATGTCGCCGTCGCCGGGTGCGTGGAGCCGGTTCACGACCATGTTGCAGTGGCGGCCCCGAACCGCGACCAGCACTCCCGGCGAGGCCACCACCGGCACGCTGACGCCCGCCAGAGACGCCACCTTCGCCGCCCACGGCCCCGCGGCGTTGACGACGATGTCGGCGCCGATCTCGTAGTCGCGGCCGGCGGCGTGGTCGCGGACCTTGACGCCGCTGACGGTCCGGCCGGTCATCGTGACCTCGACGACCTCCGTGAAGGGCCGGATGTCCGCCCCGTTGCGGCGGGCGGTGGCCATGAAGCGCAGCGGGACCCGCATCGCGTCCATGGTGGCGTCGGGGACCTGATACGCGAAGCGCAGCCCGGGGTTCAGGCCGGGCTCCATCCGCAGCGCCGCCTCGCGGGTCAGGCGTTTCGTGGGTACGGCGCACTGCCAGCACGCCTCCACGAACTGCTTCTCGTACTCGACGTCCTCGTCGGAGATGGCAACGAACAGGCCGTCGTTCTCCTCGAACGAGCCCGGGCAGATGCGCCGCAGGATCTTGTTCTCGGTGATGCAGTCGATCGCGGCCGGGCGGTCGGTGGTGGCGTAGCGGGCGCCGCTGTGGAGCAGGCCGTGGTGACGGCCCGTTGCCCCGGAGGTGACCTCTCCCCGTTCGACGAGAGTCACGCGCAGGCCGCGCAGCGCCAGGTCGTGGGCGAGCGCGCCGCCGGTGCCGCCGCCGCCGATGATCAGGACGTGGGGCGCAGGTGCGGGTGCAGGAACGGGCGCGCCGCTTGGCTCCGACCGCGCCTCGACCGCCGACCGCGCCCGCTTTGGGCGCGGCGCTCGCGGCCCGGCTTCCGAGGGCGCCGGGCGAGATCGACCCCCGGCTGTCGGTCGAGCTTTGGCCGCCGCCTTCGTCGTCTTCGCCGTAGTTCCCGGCTCGGCCGCCTGCTTCGTCGGATCGTCGCCGTTCATTCTGCCCAATCGAAGGTCTTCGTCACGGCCTTCTTCCAGAGTGCGTACTCCTTTTCGCGCCGGACCGGGTCCATCGCCGGTCGCCACTCGCGGTCGCTCGCCCAGTTTGCCCGGAGATCGTCGAGCGCGCTCCAGAACCCGACGGCCAGTCCGGCCGCGTAGGCCGCGCCGAGGGCCGTCGTCTCGGCGACTTTCGGCCGGATCACGGGGACGCCCAGAACATCGGCCTGGAACTGCATCAGCAGCTCGTCGTGGACCATGCCGCCGTCGACCTTGAGCGCGGTCAGGGCCACGCCCGAGTCGGCGTTCATTGCGTCGAGCACCTCGCGCGTCTGCCAGGCCGTGGCCTCGAGGACGGCCCGGGCGATGTGGCCGCGATTGGCGTAGCGGGTCAGCCCGGCGATCACGCCGCGGGCGTCGGCCCGCCAGTACGGCGCGTACAGGCCGGAGAAGGCGGGCACGAAATAGACGCCGCCGTTGTCGTCGACCGTCCGCGCCAGCGTCTCGACCTCGGCCGAGTCGCGGATCAGGCCGAGGTTGTCACGGAGCCACTGGACCAGGGCGCCGGTGATCGCGATCGAGCCCTCGAGGGCGTATGCGGCCGGGGCGGTCCCGATCCGGTAGCCCAGGGTCGTGAGCAGCCCCGACTTCGACGCGACGGGCTCGGAGCCGGTATTGAGGAGCATGAAGCAGCCCGTGCCGTAGGTGTTCTTGGCCTCGCCCGGCGCGAAACACGTCTGGCCGAACAGCGCCGCCTGCTGGTCGCCCAAATTGCCGGCAATCGGAACCCCCGCCAGCTCGCCGACGGCCTCGCCGTAGACCTCGCTCGACGACCGAATGGCCGGCAGCATCGAGCGCGGCACGCCCATGACGGCGAGCATCTCGTCGTCCCAGTCGAGCGTGCGGAGGTTCATCAGCATTGTCCGGCTGGCGTTCGTAACGTCGGTCAGGTGGATGCCGGTCGCGGCTCGCGCGCCGCCCCCGCTCGCCGCGTCCGCCGCGCCGCCGGTCAGGTTCCAGATGACCCAGCTATCGATCGTGCCGAAGAGGAGCTCGCCGACCTTCGCCCTATCGCGAGCGCCGGGCACGTTGTCGAGGATCCAGCGGATCTTCGGCCCCGAGAAGTAGGTCGCCAGCGGCAGCCCGACCCTCGCTCGAAATCGATCCTGGCCGCCGTCGTGCGCGAGCTCGGCGATGAATGTGTCGGTGCGGGTGTCCTGCCAGACGATGGCGTTGTGCACCGGCCGGCCGGTCCGACGATCCCATACGACCGTCGTCTCACGCTGGTTCGCCACCCCGATCGCGGCCAGGTCGCGGGCCGTCAGCCCCGCCTTGGTCAGCGCCCCGTGGATGACTTCCCGGCACCGCGCCCAGATCTCGAGCGCGTCGTGCTCGACCCAACCCGGCCGGGGGTAGACCTGAACGTGCTCGTGCTGATCGATCGCGACGACCGCGCCGGCGTGGTCGAAGACCATGAAGCGCGTGCTCGTTGTGCCCTGATCGAGGGCCCCCACGTACTTCGGCATTGCGGCCACCCATGCTGATTCGACCGTCCCGCACCCCCGACACCCGTAGCCTAACCGCCGAACGAGTGCTCGTGGAGGGCGCCGGACGATCCCAGAGGTCCGGGACGTTCGCCCCGGTAGGGTACTTTCCCGGTCCGGCCTCCGATCCCAGGCTCCAGACGATGGGCTTTCGTTCCGGCCCCCGGCCGGCATCGTGCGGGCCGGCCGGACCTCGATTGGGAGTACCTTGAGCGGCATGCACGGGCCCTCAGACTCGGGCGTTCGAGATCACTGCCCGGCTGCCAGCGTCCTAGTCGGCGGCCGACCGCAGGCCGCCAGTCATGCGGAAGTCGAGGAGGTTGCCAAATGGCTCTGATGTCACCCGAGGAGGCAGACGCCTACCGCCGATCTGTGCTCGATGCGCTCGGCCAGGACGACCCCGTGGCCGTCCAGGAGGTCGAAGCGGAGTCGTGGCGGCGCCTGATCGAGCAGGCCGGCGCGCATCTGCGCACTCGGCCGGAGCCGGGTGAGTGGTCGGTGCTCGAGTGTCTGGGCCACCTGACCGACTCGGAGCTGATCACCTCTGCCCGATACCGCTGGGTTCTGTCCGAGGACGAGCCTCCGCTCGTCGCTTTCGACCAGAATGCCTGGGCGGCTCGCCCCGATCGCGCCTCGGACGATCCGACGCTGCTGCTCGAGGTCTTCGGCGTTCTGCGGCGGGCCAATGTGGCGCTGTGGCGGCGCACCCCGACAACCGAGCGCGCCCGGATCGGCATGCACTCCGAGCGCGGCCCGGAATCCTACGAGTTGCTCTTCCGGCTCCAGGCCGGGCACGGCCGGGTCCATCGGGCCCAGGCCGAGCGAGCCCTGGCTCAAGTCCGGCGGCCACGGCCGGTCGGTTGACCTCGGCAGGTGACCGCGAACTTCGATACCAGTCACGTGGTGGCTATTCGAGACCTCGGCGGCCGATCCGGCGCCATGCCGGTCACGCGGCGGCCAATCGAGATCGGCGCCGCCACGGAAGAAGCTCGCTCCTCAGCCGCCGACCCCTGCGCACGGCCGGTGCTCCGAACCGTCCAGAAATCTGCGAGTCGGCCGGCTACCTACCCAGGATCCGGTCGACCTCGGCCATCTGAGCGGGCGTCAGCGGTCCGAAGTCCATCGCCTTGGCGTTCTCTTGGACCTGGGTGACGGTTCGGAAGCCTGGGATGGGCACCGTGTTGGGGCTGCGACCCCAGATCCAGGCCAGTGCGCCTTGAGCCAGGGTTCGACCCTCGCTGGTCAGGATCTCGCGGATGGCCGCGAGAGAGTCGAGCCAGGCCTGGTTCGCCCGGCCGTCCTTGATGCCGGCGAACCATTCCACCTTCTGGCGGATGTCGGTGTCGGCGAACCTGGTCTGCGGAGTGATCTTGCCGGTCAGGACGCCCATGCCCAGCGGGGCGCGGTTGATGCTGGCCATGTTCAGCCGCTCGGCGATGGCGAGGACCTCGGCGCTTCCTGTCAGGACGTTGAGTTCCTGCTCGACGACTCCACACCGAGGCGAGGTCGAGAATGCTTCGACCGCGTCCGGTCTATCCGTGCTCCAACCGTAGGTCCTGATCTTGCCTTCGGCGACCAGCTCCTCGAGGACGTCGCGCGTGGCCATGGCCCGCTCGATCTTAAGCCCCCAGACGTGGAGCAGGTAGACGTCGATGTAGTCGGTGTCGAGACGTCGCAGGCTGTTCTCCAGGTTGGCTCGAACGTGGCCGGCGACGTCGCCGTCTTCCTCGCTCTCACCGTAGGCAACGACCGTCTTGGCGGCCTCGTCGACCTCCTGGCCGAACTTGGTTGAGATGACGACCTTGTCGCGGCGACCCTTGACGGCGGCACCCAGGACCCGCTCGCTGTGGCCGGCGCCGTAACCGGCGGCCGTGTCGAAGAAGTTGGCCCCGAGCTCGAGGGCCGCGTGGATGGCTCGGGTGGATTCGGCGTCGTCAACGACGCCCCAACCGACCTGGGCGCCTGCCGACCGCGACGGTCCGCCGATTGCCCAGCAGCCCATGCCCACGGCGGACGCTTCGATGCCGCTCCGGCCCAGTGTCCTCTTCACGTGTTGCTCCTCGCCTGGCGGTTAGCGCCAGGGGATCGGGATGATGCCGTCGGCTCGAGCCGACGGCACATCGACCCAACCGTAGTCCGCATCGCCGGCGGCGATGTGCGGCTGGGCGTCCTGCCACTCGGTGCTGCCCTCGACCGCGGCGTCCTTGAACGTCGCCGAGCCGATCATCGTGGTCTCGATGAAGTAGTAGTTGTCATTAGTGCCGTCCAGGCGGACCCCGACGTAGGCATGCCCCGGGATGATGACGAGGGCAGCCTGCATGTGCAGCGCCTCGACGACCGAGGCATAGAGCAGGGTCAGTTCGATGCAGTTGCCGGCGTTCTGGTCCAAAACCTCGCCCGGCAGCCGAATGCGCTGCGACGAGCCGGATGCGAAGGAGATCGTCGTGCTGTCGTAGGTGAGGCCGAAGTTGGTTTGCTCGGCCTGCCAGACGTCATCGAGCCGCTGATAGACCGAGCCATCGGCGTCGTTGTCAGATTCGTAGCCGCTCGTCATTGCGTTCTGCGGGTCGTAGTGGCCGGCGTCGACGATCAGCTTTTCCACCGATGGATCCGTTGGCGTGACCATCGCCACGACCAGCTGATAGTTCTCCTGCTGGGTGAAGCCTTCGATCGACCACGGGAAGTCACGGCGGGACGTGATGAGGGTCTGGCTCGTCTGGTCGAGGACCGTTCGAGGCTGGCCGCTTTCAAGGTAGGAGACGGTCACATGGACGTCGGCCTGATGCTGGCTGTTGAGGCCGTCGATTGCGGTCGAGGTCAGACGCGGGTTCTGACGGACCTCCGCGGTTCCGTTTGCGTCGACTGTGACCGTGTCGGAGGCCTTGTCCGTGTAGCCGGTGATCTCGCTCGTGACCACGACCTTCACCGAGGTGGCGTTGTCATTGGTGATGGTTGCGATCACGAAGTCGTCGAGCTTGTTCCCGTACAGGTGGGCCAGCGGCGTGATCAGCTCGTCCTTGTACGTGTAGTCCGCCGTGATCTGGTCGACGGTGACGGCGTTGGACGTAGACCGTGGGGCGGCGGAGGCCACCTCCTCTGATGCGGCGGCGCCCGAAGTGCCGGGTACGGCCACATGAATCCCCGAGGCGAGCGGGCCGGTCGATGGTTTGACCGCTGGCCAGGTCGCCGTGACGCCGCTGCACGCGGCCAGGATGACTGCGACCAGGGTCAGGGCTCCGAGGCGCCCGTGTTCTTTGTGGAACGAACCCATCGGAACCTCCTGACCCGCGACTAACGGGCCTGCCATTCGGGAAGATCGACGCTGCGATCCTAGCGTGGTCGGGTCGCATGTACCAGCGTCAATTCGCTGGTGGCGGCTGGCGAGTCGCGGCGCGGAGCGGCCGGCGAGTGGCGGGCGAGTGGCGGGCGAGTGGCGGGCGAGTGGCGGCGCGGGAGCGGCGGCTTCTGGTGGGTCGAGCTAGCCGCGGACGACTCGCAAATCGAGGCTCGAGTGGTTCAGGACCTCAGGGCCGGAGTCGGTGCAGATGACGATGTTCTCGAGTCGCACGCCCCAGCGGCCCGGCAGGTAGATGCCCGGCTCGACGCTGAAGGCCATGCCCGGGCGCAGAGGAGTGACGTTGCCGGAGACCATGTACGGGTCCTCGTGGGTCTCGAGCCCGACGCCGTGGCCGACGCGATGAGTGAAGTATTCGCCGTAGCCCGCGGCGCCGATGACTCGACGGGCTGCGGCGTCGATCTGCTCGGCCGGGACGCCGGGCTTGACGGCGGCCGTCGCGGCTGCCTGAGCCGCGCGCACGACGTCGAAGACGCGCCGGAACTCGGGCTCCGGCGCGATCCAGGCTTCGCCGGCGACCCAGATCGTGCGAGTCGTGTCACTCACGTAGCCTGCCAGCGTCCCGCCCAGGTCCAGGACGACGGGCTCGCCGGCCGCGATCACACGATCGCCGGCATCGTGGTGAGGCGCCGCGCCGTTGGGGCCGGAACCGACGATGGCGAAGTCGGCGAGATCGTGGCCCTCGTCTATCAGCCGCCCTCGGATCTCCCGACCGACCTCGGCCTCAGTGCGGCCGACGAGAGGTCCGGCGGCGATCGCATCCATGGTGCGGTCGGCGGCCTGCGCGGCGAGGCGGAGCAACCGCGCCTCGTCCGCGTCCTTGACCTGGCGCAGGTCACGCAGGACGGTGCTGGCGGGTTCGAACCGGCGAGCGGAGAGCGCCCGCTGAAGCTGGAGGACGTGCATTGCCCAGAGTCGATCGGACAGGCCGATCGGGTCAGCGGGCTTGGCGGCGCCGAGCAAGGCGGCGACCCTGGCCGCCACGTCGTCCGTCTCCCCGAAGGGCACGACCTCCGCCACTCCCGCCGCGACGAGTGGCGTGGCCGCGGCCTTGGTCGCTTCGAGGTGCGGAACGACGAAGCGCACGGGTCCGTTGACCGGGATCACGAGCAATGTCAGCCGTTCCATCGGCTCGCCCACAAACCCCGTCAGGTACCGCAGGTCTGGCCCGACGCCGATGAGCAGGGCCGCGAACCCGCACGCCGCGACGGCCTCGCGGCACGCAGCAAGTCGTTCTACGTAGCGATCGGCGGGAATGCCGGGGCGGGAGTCGTTCATCAGCGGAGAGTAGCCCGATCCCGCGCCGAACGCCCGCACGCCAACGGCCACGCCGGACGCTCCGCGGCTATTTGCCCGCCAGAGCCTCAACCAGCGGTGCCATCGATTCCATGGCGTGGGCGGGCACCGTGTAGTAGCTGATGCCGAGCCGGTCGCGGCGCCGCAGCAGCTTCTCGCGTGTCGAATTGAGCGTGCCGTAGAGCACGTACGGGCTGCCGTAGATCGCAGTCGGGGCCCAACGGGCGGCAGCGGCCACCGACCCAAGCAGCGAATTCCCGCTCCCGACCAGAGACGCGTCGCCCAGCCAGAGGTTGATCTCGAGCCGCTCGAACCGATCGCCTGCGGCCGCGCGTATGAGCGCTACCTTCTCCGCGGTCGCCTTCTCGGTTGCCTGTCGGACGCGGATTCGGCCGTGGGCATCGAACCCCGGCACCAGTCCCACGATCTCGGCTTCGCGCGCGGCCAGCTTGAGCATTCGCGGCCCGCCAGCACCGATCGCCAGCGGCGGCCGTCGCTTCTGCGCGGGCTCAACGCCGGTGGAGGCGCGGTCCAGCTGGTAATGCTCGCCGTTGTGAGTGACCGTCTCGCCGGCGAGCAGCCGCTTGATCAATGGGATCGCTTCCTGGAGCCGATCGATACGCCGGGGCGCCGCGTCGTAGGCCATCCCGAGGTGGCGATAGTCGTCCATCATCCAGCCCGCGCCGAGCCCCAGCTCGAAGCGGCCACCGGAAAGGAGGTCCAGCGTGGCGGCCTCACGGGCGAGTATCAGCGGGTGGCGGTAGTCGTTGGCGAAGACGAAGACGCCGACGCGGAGCCGGGTGGTGGCCGCCGCGGCAGTGGCGAGGGCGGCGAAAGGGGAGAGCTGGTGGCCGAGGTGGTCGGGCATGACCAGCACGTCGTACCCGATCGATTCCGCGCGACGCGCCAGCGTGGCCCAGGCCTCGCCGCTCGGCGCCGATCCCTGCTGCACGGCGAATCGAAACGGATGCATCGGCTGAGGTTACTCCACCGGTCGAACCCGGCTCGGCCGGACCGGAGCGAGTCGGCCAGCCCTCGGAAACGAGAAGGGCCGGGCAAAGCGCCCGGCCCACCACGTTGCGTGTGGATCGAATCGGCTACCCCGCTTCCGCGATGGCCTCCTCGAATTGCGAGTTGTAGAGGTCGTAGTAGAAGCCCTTCCGAGCCATCAGCTCGTCGTGGCTGCCCTGCTCGACGATCTTGCCCTGATCCATGACCAGGATCTCGTCCGCATTGCGGATCGTGGACAGGCGGTGGGCGATGACGAAGGCCGTGCGACCCTTCATCAGACGCGCCATCGCCTGCTGAACGAGAACCTCAGTTCGTGTGTCAACGGAGCTGGTGGCCTCGTCGAGGATCAGGATCTCCGGGTCGGCCAGGAAGGCCCGCGCGATCGTCAGCAACTGCTTCTCGCCCTGGGACAGGTTCGAAGCGTCGTCGTCGATGACCGTGTCGTAGCCGTGGGGCATCGTGCGAACGAAGTGGTCCACGTGAGCTGCCTTGGCCGCGGCGATGATCTCGTCCTCGGTCGCGTTCTCGCGGCCGTAGGCGATGTTCTCGCGGACCGTGCCGCCGAAGAGCCACGTGTCCTGGAGGACCATTCCGAAGGTGGAGCGTAGCTTGTCGCGGGTGAGCATCCGCGTGTCCACGCCGTCGATGGAGATCTTGCCGGCGTCCAGCTCGTAGAACCGCATCAGCAGGTTGACGAGGGTCGTCTTGCCGGCGCCGGTGGGGCCGACGATCGCCAGGACCTCGCCGGATCGGACGTCGACGTTGAGATCTTCGATGAGCGGCTTGTCGGCCACGTAGCGGAACGAAACCCCTTCGAGGCTGACATGGCCGGTGACGTGCTCGAGCTCGACCGGGACGGCCGCTTCGGGGACTTCTTCCGCTTCGTCGAGGAGCTCGAACACGCGCTCTGCCGACGCCATGGTCGACTGCAGCAGGTTGGCGATGCTCGCCGTCTGCGTGATCGGCTGGGTGAACGAACGCGAATACTGGATGAACGCCTGGACGTCGCCGAGCGACATCCGCCCTGTCGCCACCTGGACGCCGCCGATCACCGCGATGGCGACGTAGTTGAGGTTGCTGATGAAGTTCATCGTCGGCATGATGATTCCCGAGATGAACTGGGCCTTGAAGCTCGCGTCATAGACAAGCTGGTTCTCTTCGTCGAAGCGGCGGATCGCGTCTTCCTGGTGGCCGAAGGCCTTGACGATCGCGTGGCCGGTGTGCGACTCCTCGACGTGGCCGTTGAGCGTGCCGGTCCGCGCCCACTGGGCCGCGAATTGGCTCTGAGACCGTTTGGCGATGAGCATCGTCGTGACCGCGGCCGCCGGGATGACCAGCAGCGAGATCACGGCCAGGAGCGGGCTGATCCAGAACATCATCGCCAGGATGCCTACGACCACGGCCAGCGACGTGATGATCTGAGTCAGCGACTGCTGGAGCGTGTTGCCGATGTTGTCGATGTCGTTGGTGACGCGGCTGAGGGTGTCGCCTCGCTGATGAGTGTCGAAGTACTTCAGCGGAAGCCTGGCGAGCTTGAGGTCGACGTCGCGGCGAAGCCGGTAGACGGTTCGCTGCGAGACCCCGGCCATCACGTACCACGACACCCAGCTGAAGAAGGTGGCCATCAGGTAGAGCCCGACGAGGCCGAGGAGGACTATGCCCAGCGCCCCGAAGTCGACGCCGACACCCGGCCGCGCGCTCGTGGCCGAGACAAGGTCCGCCAGCGGACTGTGCTGCGCCTGCAGCGCCGCCACTGCCTGATCGTGGGTCGTGCCCTTTGGGAAGTACTGCCCGAGCATCTTGCCGACCAGGCCGTCCATCAGCTGGTTGATGCCGTTGCCCAGGATCTTCGGGCCGAAGACCTGGCCGGCCGTGCTGAAGAGGGCAACGACGCCCACGAGGCCGACCCACTTTCGCTCCGGTCGCAGCTCACCGAGGAGGCGTCTGAACGTGGCACGGAAGTTCTTGGGCTTCTCCGCAGGCATCGCCATGTGGCCCATCGGCCCCATGCCGCCGCCCATCGGACCGCGCCGGGGACCACCCGGGCTGCCGAGGCCGCCCGATGCAGCGCCGCCGGTTGCGCCGGCGGGTCTTCCAGCGGGGCCGCCTGTCGGGCGCCCGCCCATGCCGCCGGCCGTTTGGTTGTCGGCGCCGTTGGTGGGGCCGCTCATGCGACTTCCTCCTGGGTCAGCTGCGAGTACACGATCTCTTGATACGTCTCGCAGGTCTTCATCAATTCACCGTGCGTCCCGATGCCGACTATCGAGCCGCTGTCGAGGACCACGATCTGGTCGGCGTGCATGATCGTCCCAACGCGCTGGGCGATGATGATCACCGTCGCTTCGCGCGTTTCCTTGTGGAGGGCGGCCCGGAGCATCTGGTCTGTCTTGAAGTCGAGGGCGGAGAAGCTGTCGTCGAAGATGTAGACCTTCGGCTTCTTCACGATCGCTCGGGCGATTGCCAGGCGCTGGCGCTGGCCGCCGGAGACGTTGGTGCCGCCCTGGTCGATTTCGCCATCGAGCCCGCCATCCATCGCGGTCACGAAATCCTTGCCCTGGGCGGTCGTCAGGGCGCGCCACAGGTCGTCGTTGTCGGCGGCTTCGTTGCCGTAGCGCAGGTTGCTGGCGACGGTGCCGCTGAAGAGGAACGCCTTCTGCGGCACGATGCCGATCATGCTCCACAGGTTCTCCAGGCGGAGCTTTCGGACGTCAACCCCATCGATGCTCACGCTGCCGGAAGTGACGTCGTAGAAGCGCGGCATCAGGTTGGCGAGGGTCGTCTTGCCCGAACCGGTGCCGCCGACGATGGCGGTCGTCTCGCCGGGCTTTGCCGTGAACGAGATGCCGCACAGCACGGCATCCTCGGCGCCGGGATAGCGGAACTCCACGTTGTCGAACTGGACGACGCCCTTGGGTTCGGCGATCTCGACGGGCTCATCCGGATCGCACAGGTCGGGCTCGGTCTCGAGAACGGCCTGGATGCGCTCGGCCGCAGCGGCGGCGCGCGGGACCATGATGAAGATCAGGGCCGCCATCATCACCGAGAAGAGGACCAGCATCACGTACTGGAGGAAGGCCGACAGGTTTCCGATTTGCATTCCGCCCGAGTCGATCCGCAGGCCGCCGAACCAGACGATCGCGACAGTCGAGAGGTTCATCGTGCCGAACAGGAACGGCAGCATGATCGCGAAGAGGCGGTTGACGCGGAGCTGGGTCCGGGTCAGGTCGGCGTTGGCTTCGTCGAAGCGGCGCTCTTCGTGCTCGGTCCGAACGAATGCCCGGATGACGCGGATGCCGCTCAGGGCTTCACGCATGACCTGGTTGATGCGGTCCGTCTTCTTCTGGACAGATCGGAACATCGGCAGGGCCTTCGTTGCCACGATTGCGATCATCCCAACGATGAGCGGAATGATGATCAGGAGCAGTCCGGAGAGCGGAACGTCCTCACGCATCGCCATGATGATGCCGCCGACACACATGATCGGGGCCATGATCATGATGTTGAACGCCATGACCAGGACCATCTGGACCTGCTGGACGTCGTTGGTGTTGCGGGTGATCAGCGTCGGCGTCCCGAAGAGGTTGGTCTCCTTCTGAGAGAAGTCCATGACCTTGCGGAAGATCGCGCTGCGCACGTCTCGGCCGAACGACATCGCCACCTTCGAGCCGAAGTAGACGGCGATCACCGAGCAGATGCCCAGCCCGAAGGTGATCAGCAGCATGAAGCCGCCGGTCCGGACGATGTAGTCGGTGTCGCCCTTGACCACGCCGTTGTTGATGATGTCGGCGTTGAGGTTGGGCAGGTACAGGTTGGCCAGGGCTTGGACCGCGACCAGGACCAGCACCAGGATGAGTGGCAGGCGGTATGGCCAGAGGTACCTGGGCAGCAGCTTCGTCATGGGCGTGAGTCCGAAGTGGTCATTGGTGCGGATCCTTCTGCGTGGTTGGTAGCGTGGCGGGAGAAGTGGTAGTCGGCCTCAGCCGGTGGCCACGGTTTCCGGGCCTGGCGGCAATCCTTGATCCGGGTCCCACTCGAGCGCCCTGCGCTTGGCGGCGTGGATGGCCCTCATACCCACCAGGAGCGCGGTCACTTCCTCCTCGGTGAGTTCGGCCAGGACCCTCGAAAGCACGTCGCGGTGGTGGGCGGCCATGTCGCGGAAGACCTGCTCGCCGGCGCCCGTGGCGTGGACCAGCACCATGCGGCGGTCTCCGGTTCCGTGGCGGCGTTCGACCAGGCCACGCTTCTCCATCCTGTCGACGATGCCCGTGGCACTTGCGTCGGAGACGTCCATCGCCTCCGCCAGGCGGCGCATGGAGAGCGGCCCCTCGGCCTCCAGCGCGGTCAGGACGTTGAGATGAACCAGACTGAGGGCGTGGCGATGCCACGTCTTGAACATTCCGCCGCGGTCGCGAGGCGACCAGGCCGTCATCTCGTCGAGCAGCTCCCGCTCGAGGGACTGGCGGTCGGACGCAGCCGTTGGGGGCTCGGAGCCGTTACTCTGCGTGACAGTGATATTCCGCATGGCATTGAGTATATCAGGGTTCCGCAATTCCACGTACGGGCGTAACCAGTTCGAAAGGCAGTCCGGCCCAGATTCCGGGTCATGACGGCTCAGACTCTGCGCAACCCTCTGGCCTCCCATCGTGACGGCGTCCGACAGATCGCGAGCTTCGTCGCAATCGGCGTGGTTAGCACGGCGGCCTACGTCGCCCTGTATGCCGGGCTCCGGAGCGTCTCCCCGGCCGGTGTCGCGAACGCCCTGGCGTTGGTGGTCACGGCCGTGGCCAACACCGCGGCTAACCGGCGCCTCACATTCGAGGTGCGGGGCCGCGATGGTCTTGCGCGCGACCACGCCGCGGGGCTCATCGCCTTCGGCGCGGCGCTGGCCATCACTTCAGCATCGCTGGCGATCCTGCAGCAGGCCGAGCCCCAACACGGCCGCATGGCAGAGGTCGCCGTCCTGGTGGCGGCCAACGCCGCCGCCACACTCGTTCGCTTCCTGCTCCTCCGGGTCGCCATAGACCGGTCTCGAGATGGCCGAGTGTCGACCGAACCAGGACTCGCTACGCTCTCCCAGTCGAAAAGGACACGAGGATGACCGCCGTCACCAGACCTGCCTTCATGCCGAGGCTTCGGCCCTTGAGCGCGCTCCGCAGCCTCGCCCGCGGCAACGCTGATGAGGCCATGTGGGTACGTCCGGCGTTCGTTGGCGTGCTGGCCCTCGCGGCCGTTCTCTACATCTGGAACCTCACCGTCAGCGGCTACGCCAACACCTACTACTCCGCGGCGGCGCTGTCGGCGTCCCAGAGCTGGTCGGCCTGGTTCTTCGGCAGCTTCGACGCGTCCAACTTCATCACCGTCGACAAGCCGCCGCTCTCCACAATGCTCATGGGTCTGTCGGTCCGAATCTTCGGGCTGAGCTCGTGGAGCGTTCTCCTGCCCGAGGCCCTGACCGGCGTGGCCACGGTCGGCGTCCTGTTCCTTGCGGTCAGGCGCTCGTTCGGGCCGGCTGCGGCAACGATCGCGGCGATCGTGACGGCCCTCACTCCGGCGGCGGCCCTGATCTTCCGCTTCAACAACCCCGATGCCCTGCTGACCCTGCTCTTCGTCATCTCGGCATGGGCCCTCCTCCGCTCGCTCGAGAACGGCAGCTACCGTTGGATGGCACTCGCGGCCACGTGCGTTGGCCTCGCCTTCCTGACCAAGTACCTGCAGGCCTACCTCGTGCTTCCGGGCTATGCGCTGGTATTCGGCTTCTCGGCCAACACCACCCTGCGCCGGCGGCTCGTCGGACTCCTCGTGGCGTTTGCCACGGTTCTCGTGACCAGCGGCTGGTGGGTTGCGATCGTCCAGATGCTGCCCGCCGGCAGCAAGCCATTCATCGGCGGCAGCACGACCGGCTCGCCTCTCGACCTGATCTTCGGCTACGACGGCCTCGGCCGTATCTTCGGCACCGGCGGGCCCGGCCCGGGCGGCGCGGGTGGCGGCGGCTTCAGCGGCGACGTCGGTCCGCTGCGACTCTTCAACGACCAGCTCTTCGGCCAGATCGCCTGGCTCATCCCGCTCGCAATCGTGTGCCTTGTCGTAGGTCTGTTCCGGCGCCGCTGGGCTCACCGAACCGACCTGGCCTTCGCCGGCTATCTGCTTTGGGGCAGCTGGTTCCTGGTGACGGCAATCGTCTTCAGCTACATGTCCGGGATCATCCACTCCTACTACGCGGTTGCCCTGGCGCCGGCCGTCGGCGCTCTCGTCGGCGCCGGGCTGGTCGATCTCTGGGGAACCCGATTGCGGATCTGGATCGGCGGCATCGCCGTTGGAGCCGTCTGCCTCGGCTCGGCCTGGTTCGGTTCGACGCTGCTCGATCGCACGCCCAACTTCGACCCCGGACTCGGTACTGTCGCAATCGTCATGGCGGGCGTGGCCCTGCTGGCGCTCGTCGCAGCGTCGCTGCCGGCCATCGCCGACAGGGTGGCGGTCAAGCGAATCGCCGTCGCGGCGGCCGGCCTTGGCATCTGCGCGACTCTCCTCGCGCCGGCGGCCTACTCGCTCGACACGACCGGCATTGCCTACGGCGGCGGCGATCCGCACCCGGGCCCCGGCAGCACGAGCGGCTTCGGCGGCGGGCAGGGTGGTCTCGGCGGTCAGGCCGCCTTCGGTGACGGTCGCGTGCTGGTCTTCCCCAACATCCCGGGCGTCGTCCCGAACGTCGGAAATGGCGTCATCGGTGGAGGCGGCAATGTCGGCGGCACCTCGACCTCCGCCCTCGACGACTATCTCGTCGCCAACCGCGGCACCGCCACCTGGATCGTGGCCATGAACTCAGCCCAGGAGGCGGGCACGCTCGAGCTGACCACGGGTCTGCCGGTCATGGCCATGGGGGGCTTCACGGGCTCCGACCCCACGCCCACGCTCGACCAGTTCAAGGGTTATATCGCCTCGGGCAAGCTCCGGTTCGTCCTGATCGGCGGCGGCGGAGGAGGCGGCGGCTTCGGCGGCGGCAGCAGCGACACCGGTGTCAGTTCCTGGGTGACGAGCACCTGCAAGGTCGCCAACGTAAGCGGGTCCTCCGGCCTGTACGACTGCGCCGGCGCGGCCTAGCCGCTCCATGTAACCAGATCGAAAGGCCGACTGCCCCAATCTTCAGCCGTGCACATCCCCCGGCTCCTCCCGAAATCCTCCCCGGTGCCACCCCGCTCGGCTCCCCCTCTCGCCGGGCCGCGGTGGCGCCGGTCCGAGGCCGCCCGCCGGCCGCGCTAGGATGACGAAATGCGCGTGCTCGTAGCCGAAGACGATCCCGGTCTGCGCCAGGTCCTGGTGATGGGGCTCAGGGACTATGGCTATCAAGTGGACGCCGCCGAGCGCGGCGACGACGCCATCGACCTGTTCAAGTTCTACGACTACGACGTGGCTGTGATCGACTGGCGCATGCCCGGCGTCGAAGGGATCGACGTCGTGGCCTGGGCACGAAAGCAGGGCAAGCCGACGGCGATCCTGATGCTGACCGCCCGAGACGCTCCGCCGGACCGGATCCGCGGCCTGGACGCTGGGGCGGACGACTACCTCGTCAAGCCCTTCGACTTCGGGGAGCTGCTCGCCCGAATCCGCGCCCTCCAGCGCCGACCGCGCGGCGTCGACGCGCCCGTCGTCTCGCGTGGTTCACTGTCGCTCGATCCAGTCCGGCGAGAGGTAACCATGCGCGATCGACCGCTGCCGCTCACCGCCACCGAATACAAGATCCTCGAGCTGTTGATGCGCCGCTCGCCCGCGGTCGTCGATCGCAAGGCCATCGCCGAACACGGCTGGGACGATGAGACAGATCCGCTCGGCTCGAACGCGATCGATGTCCAACTCAGCCGGCTTCGAGCCAAGCTGCCCAGCGCCGGTGTTCGGATCGTCACGGTTCGAGGCGCGGGCTACCGGCTGGAGGAAGCGTGAAGACGTTCGGTTGGCGGCGCGGCGCCGGTCGCGCGCCCGTCGATGGCCACGCCGGTCCCTCCGTCGAGATGCTCGCAATCCGAGTGGCCCTGGCCGCCGGCGCCGTCGTCGGCGTGGCGTATCTGGTCATCGCCGTCTCAGTTGCCGTCGTCGTTTCGGGCAACCTGACCTCCGACGTCGACCGGCACCTGGTCCAGTCCCTGGACGTCGTTGCCAACACCGGCGGGCCGGGTGGATTGCCCGACTCCGGCGCCCTCGGCGGCCCGGGCTTCGATCCGAGCCACCAGGACCCGCGCGGGCTCCCCGTTCTGCTGTGGATCGTGAAGGCCGACGGGACGGCCGCCGGCCAGGGCCTGAACGACCTCCAGCTTCCCGTCGCCGACCGAACCGTCACGGTGCCGACCACCGTCGCCATCGATGGCGTGAACTACCGGATGGCCGGCCGAGCGGTCGGCTCCGTGCGAATGGTCGTCGGCCAGTCGCTCGATAGCGTTTCGCAGACCACCTCGACCCTCATCGTCGCGGAGTTCGGGATCGGCTGCATCCTGCTCGTCTTCGTCTTCCTGGGGTCGGTGGTCGTTGGCCGCCGGGTAGCTCTGCCGATCGAGCGCGCCCGACTGCGCCAGCTCGAGTTCACGGCCGATGCCTCGCATGAGCTGCGGACGCCTCTGTCGGTCATCGAAGCGACCGCGACGCTTGCTCTCGCTCGCGGCCGAGAAGCAGCCTGGGATGCCGCCGCGTTCGGGCGGATCGACGTCGAGTTGAAGCGATCGCGCCGACTCGTGGACGACATGCTCTGGCTCGCCCGGTTCGATTCGACCGGCGGGCAGCCTCAGGCTGAGCCGGTCGACCTGCGCGTTCTGGCGGCCCAGACGGCCGATCGATTCGGTTCGGTTGCCGAGACGCGCGGGCAGCACCTCGAGGTGCTTGCCGGTTCCCTGAATGCCGACGAGATCGTCACCGCTGCGCCGGACTGGCTCGATCGGCTGGTCGGCATTCTCCTCGACAATGCCTGCCGGTACTCACCGCAGGGCGGTTCCATCACGGTGGGCGTGGCCGGCGAGGGGCGGCGTGTCCGTCTCACGGTCGACGACTCGGGCCCGGGCATCCCCGAGGCCGAGCGGGGGCGCATCTTCGACAGATTCCACCGTGCCACCGATCAACCTGGCGGTGCCGGCCTGGGCCTCGCCATAGCCGACGCGATCGTGCGCGCCACCGGCGGCCGGTGGCAGATCGGCACCTCCGCCGCGGGCGGGGCGAGCATCAGCGTCAGCTGGCCGCGCTCGATCAGCGGCCATCGGGACTCGCACCCCGGTCAGTAGCGGGCCAGTAGCCAGTAGCCCGCGGCCCGCTGCCCGCGTCCCTCGCACCGCGCGGCTACCGCCGCCCGCGGTTGTAACCAGTTCGACAGCATCGCCGAACGACACTGGGCATGAACGCCGGCTTCACGATTTGGGTCGGCGACGGCTCCGGTACGGATGGCCCAAGGCCTCCGACCAACTGACGAACACTCTGGAGACACTGCGATGACGACGCCGATGGAGCGTGGAATAGTCCTTCAACCAGCCAGCGAGGAGGTCCCGGTGTGGCAGCCTGAGATGCTGCCTGCGGAGCCACTCAACGCCATGGACGATGCGGCCCCAGGTGAACCGGCAACCGACGCCGCGCCACCTAGCGACTTGCCGGCCCAGCGGCCGGATCGAGCGCGGCGCGCCGGCTCGGTTTCGGTGCTGCTCGTGATCTCAGCGATGGTCGCCCTGGGCGGCGTCACCTTCGCGGTCGGCCGTGCGACCTCGAGCGGCCAGAGTGGCACCGGCCTGACCAACAACGGTGCGATCGGCCAGAACGGCGTCCCCGCGCTTGGGGCCAACGCCAGTGGCGCCCTCAACTTCGTACGCGGCGGGCCCGACGACGGCGTCCGCTTGAGCGCTGCCACGGTCACCGGAACCGTCGTGAGCGTCACATCGACTTCGATGACGATCCAGGAGGCCAACGGTCGAACGGTCACGGTAGCCACCGGCTCCTCGACCGCCTATCACAGCCAGACGTCGGCGACCAGCTCCGACGTGACCACCGGAGCCACGGTCGTAGTTCAGACATCCGGCACCGGCGTGGTGCCAAACTCCGGCTCGGCTTCGGCGAGCGCCAGCCCCGGCACGGCAGGCGCGGGCACCGCATCGGACGTGACGATCACAAGCAAGTAGCTTCCACAGCATGTGGGCGCGGGCGGTTCGGATGGATCGTTCGCGCCCGCTCCATCTGACCCTGCTTCCCACCGCGGCCATCGCGCTCCGCGGCAGGGCCGCGTTCAGCGCGCCGACGAGCCGGGCTCGGTCATCGACGGGGCTCCGGCCACAAGCGCCGGACGACAACCGACCTTGCCACGTCGTCGTGCCAGGCTCGCTTGAACGGATCGTTCGCCGCCATTGCGGCTGAGACGATTCCCAGGGGAATGGCCACGGTGACGAAGATGAAGATGATGTAGCGGACCAGGACCTCGCCGATACCGAGATCCTGCCCGGTGGACGCGCGGACGACCCGCAGGCCGAGGACCTTCTGCCCGGGCGAGGCGCCGAAGACGTACCAGCAGGTCGGGTAATAGACCATCACCAGCAACCACCACACGATCCCGGCCGCGGTGGCGGCCGAGTCGGCCCGGCCCGACGTGCCGGTGCCGCCAAGGGCCGACGCGACCAGACTGAGCGCGAAGAGAGTCGCCACGAGCATCACGGCGTCCAGCGCCAGGGCCCCGAACCTGAGGCCTATGCCGCCCCATACCACGCCCGGGCCCGGCCCGGGTGGCGCGTAGGAGCCAGGCCCGAACCAAGGCTGGAATCCGGGCTGGGGCGAGTAGTAAGGCGGGTAGTAAACCGGCGGGTAGCCGGCCTGCGGGTAGCCGGCCTGCCCGAACCCCGGCCCGGGTGGATAGCCTGGCTGGGGCGGCCACTTCGGCGGATAGCCCGCGGGCGGCACCTGCGGCACATTCGGCGGGCTCGCCTCGGGTCCGGCGGTTGGGTCGTCGCCCGGCACGGTCGAGCCGGCGCCGCCCTGCCAGTCCTCGACCATTGCCCGCCTCTTGGCGACCGCGATGCCACATGCACCGCACCGCGCGTCATGGTAGCAGCGGGTCCGCGGCTCGGAACGCTCCCACGTTCTCAGGCGGAACACCGTCACCATTCAGGAATGCTCAAGCAAGGCAGTCCACGCTTCCGGGCAATATCTCCTCACCGAAAGGTCTGCGCACATGAGTAGCAAGGTCGTCCGGCGTCTCCTCGGGCTCGTCATCGGCGTTGTGGTGCTGGCGATCGTGGGCGTCGTCGCATACAACTTGGGCATCAACGCCGGCCATGGCGGCGCGCAACCGATGTTCGGTCCGATGCGGGGCTACGGCAGGATGGGCGGCTTCGATGCCGGCCTCGGCCTTTGGGGCCTGTTCCCGCTGCTGCTTCTGGGCCTCCTGATCGTCGGGTTGATCGCGTTCCTGGCCACGCCGGGCGGCCGGCCCGCGCCCTCATCCACTCAACCCGCCCCGAGCCTGAGCCCGAGCCCTGCCGCGCCAGCTTCAGGCGTGGACGGACTGCAGCAGCTGACGGAGATGCACACCCGCGGCGAACTGACGGATGAGGAATTCACGGCCGCCAAGCGCCGCCTGCTCGGACTCTGACGCCTCGCTCGGCCTGGGCCGGTCAGAGCGCTGGGCTCGCCGGGACCTTCGTGGTCGGAGGCCCTGCTCCTCTCGCCCCGACCCGGCGAAGTCTACGGGCCCGTCCAGTTGGTTCGAGGCGATGGGGTGCCGCGGTTGTGAGCTAGTCGACCGTCAGGTTGGTCGGGGCGGTCACCTTATTCGCGGGGTCGTTGACGTTGGTGATGTCGATCAGGATCTCGTACGCGATGCTGCGATCGGTGGCCTTATAGAGAAAGCGCTCGCCGCGCTGCTGAGGCCTGAACCGCCGTTGTCGGTGGCGGCGGAGTTGGCGCTACTGCTGCCACTCGTCGGCGCCGCGGTGGCGGAGCTGCCGCCGCAGCCGTTCAGGGCAATCGCCACGACTGCCAGCGATACAAGCACTCCGCAGCCCTGCCTGTGAACAAACGGGAGCATTCGGACCTCCCCTTGTCGCTGCTGAGGCCGGCTGACGGTGGCCGACATCGGGGCGACAGGCACCCGAGCCTGATCAACGCCGGCATCGCGACCAAATTACCACGCCGCGCCGAACAGCCCGCTCCTGGATCTGGCACTTCGCGCGCCTGGTCTATGCTGCCGGTGGCGCGGCCGAGTTCGCCGTCGTCGGGTCGAAACGACTCGAGCAGTCGGAGGAGGTCGTTGTGGCTGGCTTCAAGGCGTTCTTGCTCAAGACCAATGCCCTGGCCCTGGCGGTGGCCGTGGTCATCGGCTTGGCCATGGGGAACGTCGTCAACTCGCTGGTCAACGACGTCATCATGCCGCCCATCGGCCTGGCCCTCGGCAGCCTCGATTTCTCGCAGTTCAAGATCGTGCTCAAGGCGTCGGCCGATCCCGCGAAGGAAGTGGCGATCCGCTATGGCGTGTTCATCAATGTCGTCATCTCCTTCGTCATCGTCGCCCTGGTCGTCTATTTCGTCACTTCGCTGCTCCTGCGGGCTGCTGCCGAGGCCCCTGCGCCGCCGACCAAGACCTGTCAGTACTGCAAGGAAGCCGTTCCGGCCGACGCCACGAAATGCCGAGCCTGCACGAGCGCCATCTAGCAGCCGGCGTCCCCGTGAACTGGCGACGGCTCGACCGCCGCGCCCGAAGGAGCTGACGTGAAGGTTCGCCTCGACCGTATCGCCCGAATTCAGGCAGCCATGCGCGAGCGGGGCTGGATCGCCATCGTCGTCCTCAACCACGACGACTACCGCTACCTGTTCGGGACCGACCGGGCCCAGCCGCGAGCGCTCATCCCGTTCCAGGGCCCGGCCGAGTTGATCGCCTTCACCGGCGAGGAGCCCGAGCTGCGGGCCTCGCTGGCCGCAGGCGAGGTCCGGGTCTTCGGCAGCGTCGGCGGCCAGATCCACGACGTCGTCGGGCGTCTGCGCGAGCTGTCCGCCGCAGCGCCCGCTTCGTGGGCCCAGGACGGGCGCTTCAAGGTCGGCCTGCAGATGTGGTTCGCCACGCCGGCCTTCCTGGTCGACCTGTTCAGGCAGGTCAACCCGGAGGTCGAGGTCGTTTCTTCGGATCCGGTAATGGACCCGCTACGGATGATCAAGGACGCCGAAGAGCTGGCGTCGATGACCGAAGCCCAGCGCATCGCCGGGGTCGGCATGGCTCGTGCGCGCGAGCTGCTGCGGCCGGGAGTCACGGCCCATGAAGTTGCGACCGAGGCGACGTACGCGATGATGCGGGCCGGGGCCGGCGGCACGAGCACGCCCATCTACGTCAACTTCGGCGTCGAGACGTGCATGCTCCACGGCCGGATCAGCCCGGCGCCGCTCGAGCGCGGCCAGCTGGTGCTGGTGGATTTGACGCCCCAGATCGATGGCTACTGCGCCAACCTGGCCCGGAGCTTCGTGGTCGGCGAGCCGGACGCCCGCCAGGCCGAGCTCATCGCCACATACCGCGAGATCGTGGCCGCGGTTCAGGCCGAGATGCGGCCCGGCGTGACCACCGCCCAGCTCGACGAGAGGGCCCACGCCGTATGCGTGGCCCACGGCTTCGGCGACTACCACGTCTATGGCATCGGCCACGGCATCGGGCTGCGCTTCGAGGAACCGCCCGCCCCGACAATCATCCCGCCGCATCGCAGCTTGCCCTTGCAGGAGGGCATGACCGTGACGATCGGTCACACGGTGCTGGCGATCCCGGGCTTCGGCGGCGTGAGGTTCGAGGACGTCTATCGCGTCGGCGCGGCCGGGCCGGAGATCCTGGTCGACTATCCGATCGAGCCGGTCGTCTCGGCCTGAGTTCGGCGCTGAGGATCGACTACGCCCCCGCGGCCGAGAGGATGAAGTCCGTTCCGAAGGCGGCCAGCAGCCCGATCGTCAGCGCCACGCCTGTAACCATCGGCAGTGAAAAGCGCCTGGCGACGGCCATCATCTCGTTGAACACGAAGATGAGCGCGCCGGCCGCGAGGCCGAGGAATAGGATCGACAGCACCGGCGAAACGACCGCGTAGCCGAGAACGCCGCCGACGAAGGTCGGGCCGCCACCGACGACTCCCGTCGCGGCCAGGAAGCTCCAGCTCGGCGGCGTGCCACCGCTGAGCGGTGCCGAGATGGCGAAGCCCTCGGTAGTGTTGTGGAGGGCGAAACCCACGACCAGCAGCAGCGCGAACGTGGTCGCGCCGGTCGCGGCCGACTGCCCGATCGCGAGGCCCTCGGAGAAGTTGTGCAGGCCAAGCCCCACGGCCGTTCCCATGGCGACCTGGCTCGGCGAGATCGCCACCGGGTTCACGCGCCGGGCCGCCATCTTCGACGTCAGGTAGGTGACCGACAGCAAGCCCACGGCCACGCTCAGCCCGAGTGCGGTGGCATAACCGGCGAACCTGGCTGGGGAGTCGCCGGCGCGGGCCTCGTCGAGGGCCCGGCTGACCGGCTCGACTGCCTGTGACAGCACGTCGTAGATGAGGAAGAGGATCACGCCGCCGGCGGCCGTAGTAAGCGCCGCCTGCGTCGTGCGCGAGAGCGCGCGCAGCCGCCCCACCGGCAGACCGAGGAAGATCGTCCCGCCCGCGAACGCGGCCAGGATGACGGTCTGGGCGAAGCTCACCGGACTCCTCTCGGGCGCAGCAGGGCTAATTCATACTTAGATAGTCGGAATTAGCCGGCATCGTATCGAGGCCGCGCCGAGCCGTCAAGCCGGACCGGCGAGGCGGCTCCCGGACCACGCCGCGTGGCTGCTCAGCGGACCTGGAACGAGCGCTTGGCGAGACCGAGCCAGTAGCCTTCGATCGTGAATGCGGGCGGCGCCGACGGGTCTGTCGCCGCCCCGAGGGCCACGAAGAGCGGCGCGAAGTGCTCGACCGTGGGGTGGGCGTAGGGCATCCCGGGAGCTCGATTTCGGAAGTCGAAGAGCGCGTCGATGTCGCCTCGCCCCAGCACCTCGGCGGCCCAGAGGTCGAACTCGACCGACCATTCGGGCGCGCCTGGGCGGCCATCCCAGTACTCATGGATGAACGGCAGGCCGTGGGTCAGGAAGCCGCTGCCCATGATCATGATGCCCTCGTCGCGGAGCGGCGCGAGCCTCCGGCCGATCTCGAAGAGGTGCTCCGGCGCGAGGTCCGGCATCGACATCTGCAGAACCGGCACGTTGGCTTCCGGATACATGACGAGCAGCGGCACGTAGGCGCCGTGGTCGAGGCCGCGTTCGCGTTGGGCGACGGTCTCGCCGGCGGGCATCATGTCCTTGACCCGAGCCGCCAGTTCCGGGGCCGCGGGCGATTCGTAGCGGATCTGGTAATAGCGCTCCGGGAAGCCGTAGAAGTCGTAGACGAGGGGCGCCGGGTTGACGGCTCCCAGTGTCAGCGGCGCCGACTGCCAGTGCGCGCTCACGACCAGGATCGCCTTGGGCCGCGGCAGCGCGGCGGCCCAGGCGGCCAGCTCGACCGGCCAGAGCTCGTCGTCAATGAGGGTTGGCGCGCCGTGGCCGAGGTAGACCGCGGGCATTCGACTCGGGGCGGCCGTTGGCCCAGTCGACTCGGTCGGCCCGCTCGGCCCGCTCGGCCCGCTTGGCTCAGGCATCGGGGGCCTCCTGGGCGGCGGTCGAGCAGCCGGACTCGGCGTGCATTCGACCCCGAAGCGTCTCGAACAGGCGCAACAGCGTGCTCCGGTCGGCATCGTTCATGTCGACGAACAGCCCCGCGATCGAGGCTTGATACGCCGCGAATTGCGTTGCCACGCGATCGGAGTCGCAGGTCAACTCGACGAGCGTGACCCGCCGGTCGGTCGAGTGGGGGACGCGCCGGACCATGCTCTCGGCCTCGAGGCCGTCGACCAGCGCCGTGACGTTGCGTGGCGTGACGGCCAGCGCCTCGGCCAGATCGGCCATCCTCTGCGGCCCGCGGCAGTGAACCGCGTAGAGGAGTTGCAGGCGCGGAATGCTCGCGCCCGCCTCGATTGCCCTTCGGTTCGCCCAGCGCTCGAAGGTGTCGGCGAATGCCGTCGCGGCTACGGCGAGCGCCGCGGCCGGAGCACCTGCCGCATCGGTCGCGAGGGCCGCCTCCGCCGCGGCTCCGTCTGCATTGCCGTCCCCGACGGAACCGGTCGCGGGCATCGACTCAACACCGAGTTCGTTCTGGCCGCCCGTCCGAGAGAATGGTGTAGACATTCACTATCTTCCTTGGTAGTATTGCGTCCACAATGTTACCACGGTAACGGTGCACCTATTCATCATAGACAGCGGAAGTAGACGGGCAAGCTCCGAGGACATTCGTCGCCAGTGGCGCGACGACCACGAGAGGCCGCTTCGCCGTCGAGCCACCTTCCAGGAGATCGAGACGACCATGAACGAGAACAGAACCATCGAACGCTTGCCGGTCAACGAGGAATTCGCCCGGCCGGCAAGCCCGGCCTCACTCGAGCGGGCCGCCGAAGCGCTGCGGGCTCATGGGATCGATGTCCAGCTGGTCGCCGACTCAGCGGCTGCCCGCGAGCTGGTCCTCAACCTCATCCCCGAAGGCGCCGAAGTGGGCGAGGGTGCGTCGATGACGCTCGACCAGATCGGCGTGACGGAGGTCATCGAGAAGAGCGGTCGCTATGACGCCGTTCGGCCTCGGACTCGGGCGATGGATCGGGCGACACAGATGCGCGAGATCCGCAAGCTCGGCGCGGCCCCGGACGTACAGATCAATAGCGTCCAGGCGCTCACCGAAGATGGCCGCATCGTCGTCGCCTCGATGACCGGCAGCCAGCTCGGGCCGATAGTCTTTGGTGCGGGCCGCGTCATCCTGGTCGTTGGGGCGCAGAAGGTCGTGCCGGACCTCGCTACCGCCTTCCGACGGGTCGAGGAATACTCCTATCCGATCGAGGACGCCAAGATTCAGGAGGCGTACGGGCGGCGCAGCGCAGTCAACAAGATGCTGGTCATCAACGCCGAGATCGCCCCCGGTCGAATCACGGTCATCCTGGTGCGGGAGCCGGTCGGCGTCTGAGCCGGTCGCCCAGCGGTCCGGCGTCGGAACGGCCCGTCGTTCAGGACGAAGACGTCTGGTCCGTCGGCTTGGTATCCGGCGTGGGTGCCGCGCCCTGGCTGGTGTCAGGAGCTGGCGGAACACCTGTCGGTGAAGGCCAGGCCGGCCCAGCGGGGTGAGGTGCAACCGGATACGGTGCCGGTTCCGCAGGATACGGCGCGGGTTCGGCCGGATAGGGCATCGGAGCATACGGAGTCGGCCCAGCGGGGTACGGCCCAGCGGGGTAAGGTGCGGCCGGATACGGTGCCGGCGGATACGGGTACGGCCCCTGGGGATATCCGACCTGACCGTACGGACCGGGCGGATAGGGTCCGGGCGCGTACGGATACGGGCCGCCGGGGAAGCCCCAGGGGTTGGCAGGCCCGGCAGCGAACGGGTAGCTCATTGGGTCGTAGCGGGCCCGCTGGCTCTCGTACAGGACGGCCATCAAGAAGACGGAGAAGCAAGATCCGGTTGTCGAGATGGCGCTTGAGACGGCCTGGCCCAAGGCCCCCGTCCTGGCGGAGGCGAACGGCACGGATACCACGAGCGCCACAAGAGAGAGCCCAATGCTGATGAGAATGGCCATCAAGCCCCAGCCGAACATCCGGACCATGGCGCCGTGAGACAGCCGCCAGCTCTCCCTGATTCCCTCGATGGGGCCGTAGCCGTCGAATACCGCGAGGGTGTAGAAGACCACGCGGATGTAGAGATAGATCCAAACGGGGATCGCCGCGAGGAGCAATGGCGGGATGATGGTGACCGCGAGCAACGTGACCAACATCAGCGGGAAGGCGGCCAGCAAGAGCAGGATGGACGCCGCCACGGCCACGATGCCGCGGACCACGACCGCCGACGTCAATGGCCGATTCCGCAGACCGGAAATGGCGGTCGCCGTGAAGATCCAGCCGCCCACCAGGCCAACGAGGCCAACAGCCAGTGAGGCCGGGACCAGCTTGCCGATGTACGTGTTGAAGGCAGTCTGGTTGACCACCGTCTGGTGCGTGTTGGGGTCGGTGTAGTAGAGATTGCTCGCATCGGCCGTGCCGATGAGCGCATACACCAGGAACGTGCATGCCGCGATCACGACAACCACGGGCAACCACCGCCGCCAGGACGCCCGGAGGTAGTCGAGGGCGATCTGGATGCCGTCGGCAATCCCTATGGTCGCCGGATGCATGTTGAAGCGGAACACGGACCCTCCCTGCGGCCCGGCCGGCATTCCCGACGATCCGGCGGGGCGTGACCCACCGAGTCTACTCCGGTCTCGCGCCCTGACGGCCGGCGTTCGACACGGGCTGGAGGCCCTTGTGCAGGACGACGGCGCCCTCCGGGCAGGCGCCCGTGAACTCGGCTGAGGAGGTCAGCTCTGTCGGAACGGAGCTCCGACTCGAAACTCTGTAGCCCATTCGTGGGAACCACGCCTCGGCAGTTTCGGTCAGCAGGTACAGCTCCGTCATGCTCCGACTCGCGGCCAGCTCTTCGGCCGCAGTGACGAGCAAGCGGCCCAAACCGGCGTCCCGGAGATCCGGCGCGACGCAGACGGACCGCAGAAGCCCGACCGACCCGTGCGCCTCGACCCCCGCGCAACCGACGACGACGCCATCGCTTCGGGCGACGAGCGCCGCCGGCAGCGCGGCCTCGAGTCCGTCGAGCGGGAGCCCGGCTGCAGTCAGGAGGTTCTCGATGGCCAGTCGGTCGGAGTCGAGCGCGCGTTCGATCGTGGTCACCCGCAAGCTCCATTGCAGCCGCATGATGGCGCCGGCGCCGCAGGGCCGGATTCGGTCGAAGCGCTCGAATCGGCCGATGCTGCCGAGCCCACGCTGGCGGCCGCCGGCGCCGCGGAACTCTTGCGAGCCTTGACGATGACGCTGTACATGCGATCGACCACTTCGTGGCTGATGGTCAGAGACACGTCCTCGAGTCCAACCGCTTCGAGGCCGGTCCGGAACTCCGAGAAGGACAGCGCGCCGGCGATGCAACCGGCGTATGAGCCGCGCTCGCTACGTTCGGCGGCGCTGAGCGAGTCGTCGGCAACGATGTCGGTGATGCCGATCCGGCCGGCGGGCCGCAGGACGCGGGCGATCTCGCGGAAGACCGCCGGCTTGTCGGCCGCCAGGTTCACGACGCAGTTGCTGATCACCACGTCGACCGATGCGGCCGGCAGTGGGATGGCTTCGATGTGGCCCTTCAGCCACTCTACGTTCGTGGCGCCGGCTTCGGCGGCGTTGCGCTGGGCGAGCGCCAGCATCTCGTCGGTCATGTCCAGGCCGAAGGCTCGACCGGTGGGTCCGACGCGCCGCGCCGAGAGAAGGACGTCGATGCCGCCGCCGGAACCCAGGTCGAGCACGCGCTCGCCCTCGTGCAGGTCGGCGACGGCGATCGGGTTGCCGCAGCCCAGGGACGCCATGACGGCGGCATCGGGCAGCTCATCCCGCTCGAGCGCGGTATAGAGCTCGCTGCCGTAGTTGTCGGAGTCGTTGCAGCACGACGTGCCCGACATGACGCCGAGCGCCGCCTCGGCATACCGCTCGCGCACGACCTCGTGAATATCGCTGGTCATCAGTTGGCTCCTTAGCACGCACAGGAAGCGGGGGATTGGCGTCGGCGGAACATGTTGAGGGCAGTTTGGAGGGTCGAGCCCTTCGGCGCCACGGGAGCGATCTCCTCGCAGCAGTTAAGCAGGTTGTGCTTGCGGGCGCCCTCAAGGCGCTCCTCCATGACCAGCTTGACGATTTCACGACTGTAATACATCGACATTCTTCGATCTCCTTTCGCCCGGAATGATGGGGCCTATATCGAGACTTGTCAATATCGAAGTCGATCGATATCCTGAACCGCATGAAGCGCTCCACCGACCCGGACGTTCTGCTACTCCAGGCTTCGGCCGACCCGACCAGGCTTTCGATCCTGCGCCAGCTGAGCTCCGAGGGCGCCGTCTGTGCGTGCAACTTCACCGACTGCTGCGGTGTGGGCCAGCCCACGGTCTCGCACCACCTGCGCGTCCTGCGAACAGCCGGCTGGGTCACGACCGAACGCCGCGGAACGTGGATCTACTACTCCCTCCGGCCCGAGGCCGTGGCTCGCTTCCGCGAGCTGGCCGGCGAGCTGAAGCCGAGTTCGGCGCGGCCGGCGAGCGTGCTGGCGTCCGGTTCTTCGCCGAGCGGCAACTCGCCGATTTCGATCCCGTTCACACGGGGTTAACAGACCAGGAGTTGAATGTGGCCGACGTCGATCGAGCGCGGCGCACGCCGGAGGAACAGATGTCAGCCGCTCCAATTCGTGTCCTGTTCGTCTGCACCGGCAACTCGGCCCGCAGCCAGATCGCGGAGGCACTCCTGCGCGATTTCGGCGGCGCCGACTTCGAAGTCTTCTCCGCCGGCACCGAACCCAAGGGCGTCAACCCGTACACGGTCCGCGTCCTGGAGGAGATCGGCCTCGACTGGTCCGGAGCGCGGGCCAAGTCCGTGACGGAGTTCATCGGACAGCCGTTCGACTACGTCATCACCGTCTGCGACCGCGCCCGCCAGACCTGCCCGGTCTTCCCGGGCGAGCACAACTCTCTCCACTGGGGCCTCGACGATCCGGCCGATGTCGAAGGGACCGATGAGCAAAAGCTCGACGCGTTCCGACGGACTCGGACGGAGGTTGCCACCCGGCTGCGCCCCTTCATCGAGCTGGCGCTCCGTGCTCGAGCCCCGATCAGCTCTCGCTGAGCCACGTGGCGATGTCGCCCGCCGAGGGGATCCGGCCCGTCGAGACGATCGTCCCGTCGATGGCCAGGCCGGGCGTGCTCATCACGCCACGCCCGACGATCTCGCGCGGGTCGGTCACGTGGCTAACCTCGGCTTCGACGCCGGCCATCATGACCGCCTCTCGAGCGTTGGCTTCCAGGCGGCGGCAGTTTGGGCAACCTGATCCCAGGACTTCGATCGTGCGCATCTCTCTCCTTTTGCGAACCGCCCGACCCGGGGGCGTTTGGGCCGCGATTGGCTGGCCGCGGTCAGCTCACGAAGACGTTGAACAGATACCCGATGGCCACGATGCCCGAGCTCACGACACCGATGAAGACGGCCAGCAGCGGCAGCTTCATGACTCGCCGCAAGATCACGAACTCGGGCAGGCTGATGGCAGTGACGGCCATCATGAAAGCCAGGGTGGTGCCGAGCGGCATGCCTTTCCCAAGCAACGCCTGGACGATCGGGATCGTGCCGGCGGCGTTCGAGTACATCGGCACCGCCAGGAGGACCACGATCGGCACGGCCAGCGGGTTCGAGCGGCCGCCAATGGCGGCTACCAGATCGGTCGGGGCGTAGCCGTGGATCAGGGCGCCGATGCCGATGCCGGCGATGAGGTACGGCAGCAGCTTGCGCACGAGGGCGCGCGTGTACGACCAGGCGTCGGTGAGGCGGTCGGACCACGTGAGGCGGACCGAGATCGAGATCGTCGGCCGACCCTGCAGCTCCCAGACGTAGTCCTCGACGTAGCGTTCGAGACCGAGCTTGCCGATGACCAGACCACCGACGATCGCGACCGTCAACCCGGCGGCCATGTACGCCAGCGCGATGGCAGGACCGAACAGGCCCCACAGCATCACGAGCGCGACCTCGTTCACCATCGGCGAACTGATCAGGAAGGCGAAGGTGACGCCCAGCGGCACGCCGGCCTCCACGAAGCCGATGAACAGGGGCACGGCCGAGCACGAGCAGAAGGGTGTGACGATGCCGAGGCCGGCCGCGGCGAACGAACCGGGGACCAGGCCGCGGCCGGCCAGCATGGGCCGGATCCGCTCCGGCGGGAAGAAGCCACGTATCAGCGTCACGACGGTGACGATGCCCAGCAGGAGCAGCAGAACCTTGGGCAGGTCCTCGAGGAAGAAGGCCGTGGCTTCGCCGAGATGCGAGTCGTGCTGGAGGCCGAGAACAGAGAAAGTGAACCAGTCAGCGGCCGGGGCTTCGACGATCCACGCCACGAGCCACGCGAAGACGGCCGTGCCTGCCACAACGGGGAGCGGCAGGGTCGGGCGGCGGATCGTGAGTGCCGTCATCGCAGCAGCTCCTCGAGAGTGGCGATGGCCGCCGCGCAGCGCTCGTCGTCGCGCTCGTAGAACATCCACCGAGCGTCGCCGGAGTGGCGAATCGCCCGAACTAGCCCGGCCTCACGGAGGCGGGCAAGGTGCATCGAGACGTTGTTCTGCCGCTCACCTAGAGCCGCGGCCAGCTCGCACACGCAATGGGGACCGTCGGCCAGCATGCGCAGAATTCCGGCCCTCGTCCTATCCGCGACGAGTGCGGCGATGGCGACCGAGGCGCCTACCTCGGGCGCGGCCAGGTTGAGCCGCGGCTCGGGCGGAAGGCTGATCCCGGGCCTGGGCTGCGCTTCGGTCGGCGCGCAGCAATCCTGAGCGGGAGCGGTGGCCGCGATAGCGGCGGGCGCCAGGGCGAGAGTGGGGGTAGCGGTGACGGCGGCTTTGTTCGGCATCTCAGCGCGAACTGTCTCAATATGCGCTGAGATATCCCAGGGCGGTCGGCTCCGAACTCAGGGGCCGTTTGGCCCGTTTCGGGATGCACGGACCCCAGTCGGCTATTTCGACCTGGCGGTCACGCTCTTCGCCCCGGCGGCCGCCGGCTCCTGCGCCTTCGCTCGGTCGACGTAGGACTTGGCCTTGTTGATCTGGGCCGTCAGCGTCTCGACCGTCTTGGACATCGTGTCGAGCGCCTTGAGCTTGAAGGCGTCGATCTCGTCCATGGTGGCGTAGATGTTGTCGAAGGCGGCCTGGAGCTTCTCGAGGTCCACGGAGGACGAGGCGGCCTGCTCGTTGATCGCGGTCGACTGCTGGCGCAGCATCGCCGACGTGCTCTCGATCAGGTTCGAGGTGGTGCTGTTCAGGGCTGTGATCTGGTCCAGGACGAGCTTCTGATCGCCCAAGGCCTGGGCGACGATGACGGCCGTCCGCAGGGCCGAGATCGTGGTCGTGGTGGCGCGGTCCACGCCGCGGATCAACTCCAGGTTGTTGCGGCGGATCACGTCGAGAGAGAGGTAGCCCTGGACGCTCACGGCCAGCTGCGCGGTCAGGTCCTGCATCTTCTGGCGGACGTAGAAGAGCATGTCCTCGTTGAGGATGCGGGCCCGCCCCGGGTCGTTGGCCTCGATCTTGGCAATGCGTTCCGTGAGGCTCGTGTCCAGCTTCTGGGCCAGGTATATGTACTGGCGCAGCCGCTCCATCGTCTGCCACAGGTTCGCCTTCTCGCGCTCGAGGTCGTCGTTGTCGCGGGTCAGCTCGGTCTGGCCGTTCTGGAGGCTGGCGACGATCGCGTTTATGTGGCCCTGGCTCGACTGGTAGCGGGCGAAGTAGGCCCGCAGGCGATCGCCGAAGGGAATGAAGCCCAGGAGCTTGCGAGGCCCGAAGAGGTCGCCCTGGTGACCGGGATCGAGCGCGTCGACCTGGCGGCGAAGCTGCATGAGGCTGCTGCCGACGGCCGACGAGGCGGCGAGCCCGCCCTTCTGCATCGAGCCGGCCGGGCGGTCGAGGAGGCGCGAGGAGACCTGAGCCGAGGCCTTGATCTCGTCATCGCCGAGCTTCCGAATGTCCGAGATGCGCGCCCGGAACTTTGGGTCCTTGACGTCAAGCGAGGCGATGGCCACGACATAGTCGGCGACCAGGACGTCGAGCTTGGCCAGCGTGGACCTGTCGAGCTTGACTGCGTTGGCGGCCTGGGGTTCTTCGACGATGGCGACGGGCGACGGCGGAACGAGGACGAGGGCCGAACTCTCCGGCACAGGGCTATCCGCAACGGGCGCCACGATTCCCATGGCCTTCGCGGCGGCCGTCTTCTTGCCGATCTTGAGAGAGTCGCCCATTGCCCGATACTCCTCCGTGACCTCGCCGTTCCTGCAATGTAAAGGTTACAGCCGCCGCGACTCCCCGGCATCCCGTTTGCTCACGCTCCGGGGACACCGGTCTCCGTGCTGAGCCTCTGCTCCGAGCCGCGTTCCCGGCCTCGTTCCCGGCCTCGTTCGGGACCGCGTTCGGGCGGACGCCTTGTCCCGGACCGACTAAGATGCTGGCCCAAGCGACATTCGCCTCGCGCCGCGCGCCCGTAGCTCAGTG
>PMYK01000048.1 GCA_003171255.1 Chloroflexota bacterium | reverse complement strand
CGTTGGGCCGCGGATTCTGGCGGCACCGAAGGCTCGCGGAGTGTACCTCATCGAAGCGCGGCCGGACAGACGGCCTACCGGCAGACTAGGCGAACAGAGCGCCGACGAAGGCCTCGGGGTCGAAGGGCAGCAGGTCGCCNNCGCTCCCCCACTCCGATGAACCGGACGGGCACGTGCAGGCTGTCCTCGATGGCGAAGACGATGCCGCCCTTGGCCGTGGAGTCGAGCTTGGTCAGCACGATGCCCGTCAGACCGACCGTCTCGTGGAACACCTTTGCCTGTGACAGCCCATTCTGGCCGGTCGTGGCGTCGAGGACGAAGAGGACCTCCGGCCGGGAGCCGGGCATTCGCTTGTCGATGACGCGGCGCATCTTGGCCAGCTCTTCCATGAGGTTCGATCTGGTGTGGAGGCGGCCGGCCGTGTCGGCGATGACGACGTCAACGTGGCGGGCGATAGCCGCGTCAAGCGCGTCGTAGATCACGGCCGACGGATCCGCGCCGGGAGCATGGGCCACGAACTGGCTACCCGAGCGGTCGGACCAGATGCGGAGCTGGTCGATCGCGGCGGCCCGGAACGTGTCTGCTGCGGCGAGAAGGACCGAGCTGCCCTCGGCTCGGTACAGGTGGGCGAGCTTGCCGATTGTCGTGGTCTTGCCGGTGCCGTTGACGCCCACCATGAGGAGCACCGCGGGCTGACCCGGGATGCCGACCGGCCGCCAGCCGGGGTCGCCCGGCAGAAGGCGCGAGGCAAGCTCGGCGCGAACCGCGGCCTCGGCCGAAGGCGCGTCCTGGCGCGCCCGCGCTCGCTCGACGATCTCCATGGCCAGGTTCCCACCGATGTCGCCGGAGATCAGCAGCTCCTCGACCGACTCCCAGTCCGAGTCGGCCGGCCCGCTCTTGAGGATGCCTCGCAGCCGCGACATGAAGCCGCCCCGACTGCGGGCCAGGCCGGCAGTGAGATCGCCCGGAGTCTCATCTTCGGCGTCGATCGGTCGATCGGTGGCCTGCGAGTCGGCCGCCGCCGAGGGGCGGGGATCGGTCGCCGGCTTGGGCGGCGCCGGCGCCTCGTCGGAGGCTACCCGCCAGAGCGGCTCGACCGCCTCGGCTGACTCGGTTCGGTCCGCGTTGCCCGTCGACTCACTGCTCGAAGTCGGCTCGTGCGGCTGTTTCGATTCGTCCTTGCGTTTGCGTCGCAGGAACAGTGGAAACCTCCCGGTCAGCCGGCCGCTGCCGCTGCGCCCTTCTTGGTGACCTGGTCCGCAAGCTCGCGTGCTTCCTCGAGCCGCAGGCTGACCACACGACTGACGGCGTCGTCGCCGACGGTCACGCCATAGAGCGCGTCGGCGCTCTCGATGGTGCCGCGATTGTGCGTGATGACGATGAACTGCGTCTGGTCCGCCAGGCTGCGGAGTGCCTCCGCGAAGCGGCCGACGTTGGCCTCGTCGAGGGCCGCATCGACCTCATCCAGGACGCAGAACGGCACCGGATGGACCTCGAGCATGGCGAAGAGCAGGGCCACGGCCGTGAGGGCGCGCTCGCCGCCGGAGAGCATGCTCAGCGGCTGCGCCTTCTTGCCGGGCGGCCTGGCCACGATCTCGATGCCGGTGCCGGCCAGGTCCTCTGGATCGGTCAGGCTGAGTCGGGCGAAGCCGCCGCCGAACAGCTGGCGGAACCTTGCGTCGAAGGCCGTCTCGAGGGCCGCGAACGTGGATCGGAACTGCGTCGCGATCATGGCGTTGAGCTGTTCGATCAAGGCCCGGGTCTTTGAGATGGCCCCGGTCAGGTCCGACCGCTGCGCCTCCAACCCGTCGAGGCGCGTCTTGATGACCTCGTACTCCTCGGCCGCGAACGGGTTGGGTGCACCCAGCTCGTGGAAGCGCCGCCGCAGCGACACCAGCTTCCCGGCTCCGGGCGGCTCGACCGCCGACGCCCCGGCCCATCGATCGGTGGCTGCGGAGAGCAGGGTCTCCAGGGTTGAGGCCGAGGCAGAGTCCGCGTCGGCGCCCTCCCCGTCGGCCGAACCCTGGTCCTCGACTCGCTCGAGCGAGACCGGCAGATCATCGATGTCCGCGGGGTCGTGGTCCTCGTCCTCGCTACCCTCGGCGATCAGCAGCCTGATGCCCAGGTCGCCCAGACCGGCAAGCTCCACGAGCAGTTGCTCGCGGATTGCGTCCAGCGCGAGACGAGCCTCCAGCTCCGCGACCTCGGCCGCCCGGACACCCTCCTGGCAGGTCCTGAGCAGGTCCCGCGAGTGCATGGCCGCCGCCTCGGCGCTGGCAAGCCTGGTTCGCGCCGCGCTCGCGGCTGCGCGCAGCTCTTCCAGCTCGCCTCGGAATGCCGCCTCGCGAAGCCCGGCCGCGACCAGCTCCTCGCCCAGGCCCTCCCGCTCGGCGCCGACCTGCTGCTCCCGTCTGGCCAGCTCGGACGTGTCACGCTCCAGGCTGGCTATTCGCTCCTGGTCCAGTTTCGCGGCGGCCGACGCGCGGGCGCGCGCAACCTCAGCCTCTCGCCGAACGCCTTCGAGCGCGGCCTCCTCGGCCGCCAGCTGGTCGCGTCGAGCACGCAACGACGCCGCCCGAGCATCCCATTCGCGCACCGCGTTGGCCCGCTCGAAATCTGGAGCTGCAGCTCCATGATTGGCCTCGCCGGCCGCCGCTGCCGCAGCGGCCGCGGCGGCCGTCTGTCGAGCGGATTCGGCCAGACGATCCCGGTCCGCCTCGAGGCGCACCGCCTGCGCAGACCGCCAGGCGGCTTCCCGCGAGATCGTTTCGAGGGCGCGTGTGGCCCGCCGCTCCGCTTCCTCGGCTTCGCGCCGAGCGGCCCCGACCTGTCGCTCGGTCTCGCGAGCAGCCTCGAGCGCGGATCGAGCGGCGGCCGCGGCCTTGCTCGCCTGCGCGGACTCAGCCGTGGCGGCGGCCGCATCCACCTCCAGGCGCGACACCTCCTCGGCCAGTCGCTCTACCTCGGCCCGGCGCTCCAGGAGCGACTCGACCCGGCCCAGACTGACTACGCCGAGCGACGTCACCACCGCGCCGTCGAGCGTCACGACGACCCAGCCGGCGGGCAGTCTGGGTTGCACCACCAGCGCCGCGCGCAGGTCCGGCACCCAGACCGAGCGCGCCAGCAGCCGACTCGCGGCACCGGCGGGATCGACCCGGATCGCGGCCGACAGCCGGCCGCCACCGTGGCCGGTCGCCGCCGAGGCCACTGCCTCGGCCTCCGCCTCTCGGTCGTGTGCGTCGCGCCCCGCGGCCGGACGTCGACCATCCACGGCCGCGACGGCCTCGAGAACCAGCACGCCGCGCTGCCCGTCGAGGCCCAGCGCCGCCTCGCGCCCCACGACATAGCCGCGCATCGACTCGCCCAGCGCGGCCTCCACGGCCACGCGGAAACCGGACTCCACTTCCAGGCCGTCTGACAGCGAGCGGCCCCCAACGCGGCGCGCAGTCCGCGCGATGCCGCGTGTCTCCTCCTCAGCCAGACGGGCCTGCAGGGCTTCGAGCCGGCCGCGCAGCCCCGCCAGCCGGCTGGCCGCGGCCCCCGCTCTTTCGGTTGCCGTCTGGCGCGCGCCCTCGTGGCGGTCGAGTTCGGCCCTCTCCGCCTCTCGCCCAGCCACCGCGGCCTTCTCGTCGCCGATCGTCTTGGCCAGCGTGGCCCCCGGGGCTCGACATGCCTCCTCGGCCTCCGTCAGCCGGCGCGCCACTTCGTCGGCCTGAGCTCGCTCGTCGGAGGCCTGCCGCTCGGCGTCGGCCAGGCGGCGCCGTGACGTCTCGAGCTCGGCGGACCGGGCCGATTCGACACGCCGCAGGGCGGCGAGGGCATCGCCCTGAGCCTGCTGCGACGCGCGAATCGAGCTCAGCTCCTCCAGCGCCTCGGCCAGAGAGCGTTCCGCTTCAGCGACCGTGGCGGCCAGGGCCAGGTCGCGGGCCGGCACCGGTGCGGCCTGCTCGCGCCGCTGAATGGCCAGGTCCGCTTCGGCCGCCCGGAGCTCCTGCTCGAGGCGCTGACGATCTCGTCCGGCCGCGGCCACGTCGCTCAGTACCCGGGCATCGCGCAGCTGCAGCTCGGTCAGGAGTGCCCGCGCCGCCTCGTGCGCGGCCCTCCGCTCGGCCTCCGTCTCGGAACCCGAGGCCAGCTCTCGGGCGATTGCCGTAGCCCTGTCTTCGGCCTCTCGCAGGGCGGCCAGGGCCGCGGCGATCTGGGCGCGCCCGGTGGCCAGCTGCTCGCCGGCATCGCGCGACCGGCCGGCGGCCTCCGACCAGCGGGACCGAGCCAGGGTGATGATTGCCCGTCCATACTCGCGGCCGGCCGTCTGCCGCGACGCCTGCTGCTCGGCCTGAGCGGCCAGCCGCCGGGCCTGCGGTCGCAACTCGGCCAGCACATCCTCAACCCGGGCCAGGTTCGACTCGGCCTCCGCGAGTTGATCCTCGGCCTTGGATTTGCGTCGCTCGTGGCGGCGCACGCCCGCCACTTCCTCGAAGAGCGGGCGGCGCTCCTCGGGGCGCAGCGCAAGGGCCTGGTCGACCATGCCCTGACCGATGAAGAGGAATGCGTTGTCGGCGAGGTGGGCCGCGTCGAGCAGGTCGACGAGGTCCTTGAGGCGGACTCGCTGCCGGTTCAGCAGATAATCGTTCTCGCCGGACCGGAAGAGGCGTCGGCCGAGCTCGACGGTCTCGTAGTCGATCGGCAGAAGCCGGTCGGAGTTGCCGAAGACGAGCGTGACGTCGGCCATGCCAAGGGCGGATCGCTTCTCGGAGCCGGCAAAGATGACGTCCTCCGACTTGCGGAGTCGAAGGGCTCGACCCTGCTCACCTAGAGCCCAGCGCAGGGCGTCGGCGAGATTGCTCTTGCCGGAACCGTTCGGTCCGACCACGGCGCTGATGCCCGGGCCGAACTCGACCATGGTTCGCTCGCCGAACGACTTGAAGCCCTGCAACCGCAGGGCCAGTAGACGCGCTGGTGCGGTCATTGGTCGCTGGCGCGGATCGGGCGGGCAGTCGGCGCGTCGGCGGCTCGCTCGTCGACGGTCAAGCTCTCGTCACCGTTCGCGGCGCTCGTATCCGGAGCGAGATCGAGCACTTCGAGGTCGAACTCGGTCCATGGCTCGGCGACGGCAGGCTGCACTTCGGGCGCGCCCCAGTCCGTCGGGTCGTCGTCGCCCTCGATGCCGAGGACCGCGGCCAGCTCGGTTGCATCGATCGACCCGCTGCCGACGTGTTCGGACGTGCGGCGCAGTCCCTCGATCGCGTCGGCCGCGGCGGAGGTCTCGGCAATTCGGCGCGAGTGCCCTTCGCCCACGCCGATCACCAGCCCACCGACCGCCACTTCGACGCGAAACACCTTGTCATGGTCCGGACCGACGGCATCGACCAGGCGATACTGCGGCCTCTCGCCCGAAAGGCGCTGCGTGTACTCCTGTAGACGGCTCTTGGGGCTCTTCAAAGCGCCGAGCGGACGATCACTCGTCAACTCGGCCGCGGCTAGGGCAGTCACGAACCCGCTGGCGGCGTCGTACCCGAGATCCAGGTACAGGGCGCCGACGACTGCCTCGAAGGCGGACGCGAGCAGGGCGGGTCTGTGGCGGCCGCCGCGCTGCGATTCGCCCTCACCGAGCAGCAGGTAACTGCCGAGCTCGAGCCGTTTGGCCAGCCGGGCCAGTCCGGCGGTGCTCACGATCGACGCCCGTCGAGCGGAGAGAACGCCCTCATCGTCATCGGGACGGCGACGGTAGAGGGCGTTCGAAATGGCCAGACTTACGACGGAGTCGCCAAGGAATTCGAGGCGCTCGTTATGGCCGGCGGCCAGGTCCCGGTGCTCGTGCAGATAGCTGCTGTGAATCAGTGCCTGTTGCAGCAGGTCGAGGTCACGGACCGGGAGCCCCAGCCGCTCGGCGAGAGCGGCTGCGGGGCGCATGGGTCGTCGCTTCGTCCTAGGAAGCGTGCTCGTCGATGTAGTCGGTGGCGTCCTGCACGGTGCGAATCTTCTCGGCGTCTTCGTCGGAAATCTCGGTGCCGAACTCTTCCTCGAGGCTCATGATCAGCTCGACGAGGTCCAGCGAATCGGCGTTCAGATCGTCAACGAACGAAGCTTCGGGCTTGACCTCATCCTCGTCGACGCCGAGCTGCTCGACGACGATCTTCTTGAGTCGCTCGTAGGTAGTGGCCACTGACGCCCTCCTCGGGGTTCTGGAAATTGAGGTTGACGGTTACTCCGGCCCCGCGGTCGGGGCGCGATGCGCGCCGGCTTCGGCGTCGCGAACAACCCTCCCGAGTACGCCATTGACCAGGCGCCTGGCCGGTTCGCCGCTATACGTGCGAGCCAGTTCGACCCATTCGGCAATCGCTACCCGGGACGGCGTGCCGGAGTGTAGCACCTCGCCGATGCCGCTACGCAGCAGAGTCCGGTCCATTCTTGCGAGCTGGACAACGGGGTATTGCGGGGCGAGCCGCTCGATCATGGCGTCGATTCGCTCACGCTCCGCCACGACGCCTGAGACCAGCCCGCGGGCGAACTCGGCAGTGGCTTCGTCGGCCCCGCTCTCGGCCAGATGACGCTCCAGAATCGTGGCCGCGGTCCGTTGGCCGAACTCGGCCTCGAACAAGGCGGCGAGCGACAGACGCCTGCCCAGGCGGTGCGAGCTGACCTCGTCGGTGGCGCCGCGGCCGGGGCGTATGTCCCAGCCCGCGCCCGCGCCCGCGCCGTCCGCGGCCGGGGTCACTTGCCCCAGCCCCCTACCCCATCGACGACGACAGTGACTTCGCCAAGCTCGAGTCCGAGCAAGCGCACTATGGTCGCGCCGACGGCTTGTCTGACCTGAGCGGCGAGCGGTCGGAGAGCGTGGCCCGGCCGGGCTACGATCCAGACTCGGACCGAGACGCGGCCGTCGCTGACGTGGGCGCGCACCGGCGAACCCGCCAGCACCGCAAGTGGCCCACCGCGACCGACCTTGAGCACACCCGGGACCTCGAGCGCGGACAGGCGGACCATCTCCACGATGACCGAGTGGCTGACGGTGAGCGGATCGGATTGCGTCGGAGGCGTGCGAGGTGCGGTGGGCTGGACGTTCATCGCTGTTCCACCTGTCTGGCGGGGTGGCGTGGCTGGCCGCGGAACGCGTCTGCGATGAGCTCCGGGATGTGTGCGCGCGCGGCCGTGGCGCCGGCCTCCACTCCGAACTCGATCATCCGCCGCTTGGCCGAACCGTGCGTTATCAGAACCATGCCCTTGACCCCCAGAAGAGGCGACGCGCCCATCTTCTCGTAGTCGAAGAGAGTGCGGATGCGACCGACCGCTGGGCGCATAAGCAGGTACGCGAGCTTGCCCCTGATGCCCCGTTCGAACTCCTTGCGCCACAGGTTGAAGATGAACCCCGCGAGACCCTCGAAGAACTTCATCGTGACGTTGCCGACAACGGCATCGCATACGGCGACATCGGCCATGTGCTTGACGAGATCGCGGCCCTCGACGTTGCCGATGAAGTTGAGGCTGCCATCGTCATCGAGCAGCTGCGTGGCCTGTTGGATGGCCAGGTCTCCCTTGCCCTTCTCCTCGCCGATGGACAGCAGGGCGATGCGCGGCTTCTCGACGCCCAGAACCCGCTCGGCGTAGAGCGAACCCATGTGGGCGAACTGGTAGAGGTTGTGCCCGCTCGAATCCATGTTGGCCCCGATGTCGAGCAGCACGAAGGGCCCCGTCTCGGTGACCATCTGGACGGCCAGCGCGGGCCGATCCACCCCGGGCAGCCGGCCGAGCTTGAGGACCGCCGCGGCCATGCCGGCGCCGCTGTGCCCGGCCGTCACGAGTGCGTCGGCCCGGCCCTGCTTGAGCAGGTCCATCGCGACCATGATCGACGAGTCCTTCTTGGCCTTGAGGGCAAGGGCCGGCGACTCGTCCATCTCCACGACCTGGCTGGCGGGGACGATCTCGACGTTGGGCGGAAGGGGGCCGCCCGCGACTTCGGCGATGCGCTCCGGAATGCCGACCAGCAGCACCTTGTCCGTCGGGTGGGCGCGTGCCCACGACAGGGTGCCGGTGACTATCTCCAGGGGCGCGTGATCGCCGCCCATCGCGTCGACGGCGACGCGGACGGAGGCCTTGCTGACCGTGCGAACCGTGTCCAGGTCCACCGGCTCAGGCGGTCTGCTGCGGCTTTTCCTGCTTGATCTCGACCGTGGGCCGGCCGGCGTAGAAGCCGCAGATCGGGCAGGCGTGATGAACCTGCTTGGGCTGGTGGCAGTGCGGACATGCCTCGAGATGAGGGACCGTCATCGCGAGGTGGGCGCGACGATCACCCTGTCGGGCGTGTGAGACTCGCCTCTTGGGAACACCCATTGAAGTGGTTACTCCTTTCGCTCCGGCGTGGCGCCAGAATGGCGGGCCAGATGGCTGGACCGGGAAAGCGCCGGGGCGCGGTTATCCGTTTCGTGACGGGGTACGACGAAGCATACCCTGCGCATCGGACCGAGGCGGGATTTTAGCGGTTCCGGGCCTCGCTGTCACCGCTGATGTGCACCTCCAGCTAACGAAGGGCCGCCGGAGCGAGTCCAAGCGGGTCTCAGCCGCGTCCCTGCTCGTCCAGGATGCCGCGCAGCGCCTCCAGGCGAGGGTCGATCTCGTCGTCCTGGTGGTCATGGGGACCGCTGGCCAGCTCCCGGCCGCAGACCAGGCACAATCCCGGGCAATCCTCGCGACATACCGGAGCCATCGGCTCGGCCAGCACGACGGCGTCGCGCACCTCGCCCTCCAGGTCCAGCTCGTGGTGGTCGGTCAGACGCAGAACATCTGGCTCGGCCTCGACATCCGCCGGCTGGCCGCTGACCAGATCGATACTGGGTAGCGCCTCGTCTTCGAGCTCGATGTCGACGGGCAGTTCGAACTCACGCAGACAGCGAGCGCACGTCACTTCGATGGCTGTCTGGAGGCGGCCGCTGACCAGCAAACCGCGGTTGGTCCGCGTGAGCCGAAGATCGCCTTCGACATCCCGGCTCTGGGTCAGATCCGGCCCGAGGTCCAGGGGCGGCGACGAGACTGAGATGTCGCGAACGGACCCGATCGGCTCGCCCAGGAGCCCGGCTACGTTGAAGACGAGTGCGTCAGCCTTGTACTGGTTCGCCTGTGTCTGGCGTGTTGTACTCGTCGAAGTCTCCCTGACCATCGTTGTCCAGTGACGCGACCTCGGCGGCCGACGCCGCGGCCGCAGCGGCTGAACGCCGGTCGTCGAGCAACTCCAGGCCGTGCTTGATGGTCTTGAGAGTCCGCATCACCTGGCTCTCGAGGCCCACCAGGACCTCGGACGCGTAGTCGTCGGCACCGCGTCTAATCTCGTCGGCTTCGACCTGCGCTTGTCGAATGATCTCATGGCTGAGCTCCTCAGCCTGGCGGGTCAGCTCACGTTCCTCGATCAGATAGGTGGCCTGTTCCTGAGCCCGGGCCAGGATCTGTTCGGCCTCCTCGCGTGCCTGCTCGAGCAGTCGCTCGACCTCGTTGGTGACGCGGCGGGCAGATTTGATCTCCTCGGGGATCGTGACCCGCAACTGGTCGATCCACTCGAGGGCCTCGGCTTGATCGATGACCACGTTGTTGCTGAACGGGAACTTTCGGCCGTTCGCAACGATCGCCTCGAGGCGCTCGATCAGCACGATTATGTCTATCGGTCGGGCCCTCCTGGGGCAGGTTGCAAGGGCTGCCGGATCGATCGATTATAGACCGCGGCCTCGGGCCGTCAGACGCCGAACGACCGCCGCCGGCACCATTTGCGTAACATCGCCGCCAAAGAACGCGATCTCCTTGACCAAACTTGAGCTGAGGTAGCTGTGCTCGAGCGCGGTCATGAAGAAGACGGTGTCGATCTCAGGAGCCAGCTTACGGTTCGTGTGGGCCATCTGCAGCTCGGACTCGAAGTCGCTGATCGCGCGCAGGCCTCGAACGACGAACGTCGCGCCGCGGTGACGGCAGAAGTCGACAGTCAGTCCGTCGAAAGCTTCGACGTCGATCCGCGCCGCCAGATCGGCCGGGCAGCATTCGTCCACCGCCTCGCGGATGACCTCCAGGCGGTCGTCGGTGGCGAGTATTGGTGCGCCCTTGTTGGGATTGACGAGGACCGCGAACACAACTCGATCGAAGAGCGCGGCGGCGCGAGAGACGACGTCCAGGTGGCCAAATGTGATCGGGTCGAATGAGCCCGGGTAGACGGCGATGTTCACCTGGCTGCCTCCTCAGTCCTCGCTGGCGGATCGATCCGATGTGACGTTCTCGGCCGACTCGCCGTCTGGGAGCGTCTGGTCGGCCGGGCGATAGAACGTGAGGGCGGTCTCCCCGAACCGACGCGTCCGCACTGATGCTAGCAGCCCCGCGACCTCGGGTGGAGCTGTCCGCCAGAAGTGCTTGGCCACGACCCAGGCCCCGGGCGTAACAAGACGGGGGCCGTCGGAGCCGAGCCGGGCCAGCGTGGCCCCCATCATGCCCGCGTCGGCGTACGGCGGGTCGACCAGCACGAGGTCGAACGGCCCGTCCGTTGCGGCCCGACCCTGCAGGTAGGCCATAACGTCGGCTCGGGCAATGTGGCCGCGGTCGGCGAGGCGGGTTCGAGTCAGGTTGTCCGAGATGGTCGCGGCGGCCGTGCCATCGCGCTCCACGAATGTGGCCCGGGCGGCCCCACGCGACAACGCCTCGATGCCGCCGGCGCCCGATCCGGCGAAGAGGTCCAGCACGTTGGCGCCGGGCAAAGACGGCTCCAGGATCGCGAACATGGTCTGCTTGACGCGGTCTCCCAGTGGGCGCGTGACCGGACCAGGAGCGGCGAGGCGCGTCCCTCGAGCCGTCCCAGCAATTACGCGGCCGGCCGAGTCACTCATTGGGCTCGCCTCGGGCGTCGGCGGCGACGTCGGCAGCCGCTTCGTCGGCCAGGGATTCGTCGGCGCCGCGAACGTCGGCCAAGGGCACGTCCGCGAGGACCTCGCCGGCTCCGACTCGCGCCAGCCAGCCATGACGCAACTCCAGGGCCAGGGCGTCGTTGCCGGGCAGGAGCGCGCCCGACTCGTCGACCAGACGCTCGGCGATTGCCCGAGCCTGGGCCGCCCGCTCTCGATCGCCTTTGTCCCTGAGCGAGGCGATGCGGAGTGTCGGCAGGCCGCTCTGGTGGAGTCCGAGAAGCTCACCCTCGCGGCGTAGCTCGAGATCCAGCTCGGCCAGCTCGAAGCCATCCGTGTGCGACACCAGAGCCTCGAGTCGAGCGACCGCGGTGGCGTCGGCCGAGTCGGAGACGAGAATGCAGTAGGACTGCGCCTCTCCCCGGCCCACCCGGCCGCGAAGCTGGTGGAGCTGGGCCAGGCCGAACCGGTCCGCGTCGAGGATGAGCATGACCGTCGCCTCAGGCACGTCGACGCCGACCTCGAGCACGGTCGTGCCGACCAGGACGTCGACCTCGCCCCGGCGGAAGCGGTCCATCGTTGCGTCACGCTCGGCCGGCTTCATCTGGCCGTGGACTACGCCAACCCTGACAGCCGGCTCGGCCGCCAGGCCCATTCGGGCGGCCGCATCGGCCAGCTGTCCCGGCAGGCTGGCGCCCACCTCGTCGGCTGAGCGAGCGGCCGTCTCCTCGTCCTCCTCGACGAGCGGCACAACCACGAACGCTCGCTGTCCGGCCCTGACTTCTCGGACTATCAGCGGGTAGGCGCCGCGTCCTGGATCGTCGCCCGCCCCGACGAGGTCGGCGGTCCGTCGGATGCCCGTCTTGACCGGTATCCGCCCGGCCGGCATCGCCCGCAGGTCCGACACGTCGAGGTCGGCCAGCAGGATCTGGCCGAGGGTTCGGGGTATGGGCGTGGCCGTCATCAGCAGCACGTGCGGCGCTCGACCCTTCGCCCCGAGAGCCTCGCGCTGGGCGACGCCGAATCGGTGCTGCTCGTCCACCACCGCCAGGGCCAGGTCGGCGAACTGGACCGATTCCTGAACCAGGGCGTGCGTCCCGACCACGATCCGGCCGCTCGTCAGCCCGAGAAGCCCGTCCCCGGCCGTTGGAGCGGCGAGCTGCTCGAGTGCGGCGCGGCGTTCTGCGGCCGACAACGTCCCAGTGAGGAGAGTAGTCGCGTGGCCGAGCGGCTCCAGCAGACGGGCAAGAGCGACGGCGTGCTGGCGAGCAAGGAGGTCCGTCGGCGCAAGGAGCGCGCCCTGCCGGCCCGCGTCCGCGACAAAGGCCAGGGCAAGGGCCGCGACCGCCGTCTTGCCGGAACCGACGTCCCCCTGGAGCAGCCGCATCATCGGCCGCGGCCGGCCCAGGTCGGCGGCGATCGCGGTCACGGCCGTGGCCTGGTCCGACGTCAACCGGGCCGGCTCGTCCGAGCCGGACCGGGCGCGAACCTGCTCGGTGAGCGCGGCCTCCACGACGCTGACGGCATGACGCACGGCCGCCGACGTAACCGCCACGGGCTCTCCAACTGCGACTCGGCGCCCCCTGTCGCGAGCCACCATGCCGACCTGCAGCGCCAGCAACTCGTCGAAACCGAGCCGGCTCAGGGCGGCGTCACGGGCGGGGAACGTCTCCGGGTAGTGGGCGTTCTCGAGCGCGGCGGCAATGGGCATCGGCGGGTCATCGGTCGTGCCCCCGGCTGCCTCGGGGCGAGCCACGTCTGCCGGCAGGTACTCCGCATAGGCCGATCCAACCGTGTCGAGGGCCTGCCGGATCGCGCGCCGCAGAGTCGGCGCCGTGAGGCCGGCGGTGAGTCGATAGATCGGCACGATCCGACCCGCGTGCAGCAGCGCCGAGCCGTCGTCGGCCTGGAACTCGGAGTTATCGAAGACGGTGGTGAAGCCGCGGTGCTTGACCTTGCCGCTGATCACTATCCACTGGCCCTGCCCGAGGCGCCGGTCGATGTAGCGGCGCCCGAACCAGGTCGCCTCGACCTCGCCGGTTTCGTCGCCGAGATAGGCCGTCGTGCGCTGGACGCGTCGTCTGAAGGTTTGCTCGACACGCAAGGCCCTGACCTGGAGCCGCGCGCTGGCGACGTCACCGTCGTTGATTCGCCTGAGATCCCGAGCCGTGCTCAACTCGCGCAGGTCGTCGTAGCGGCGCGGGAGATGGAAGAGGAGGTCGCGAACGGTGCGGATCCCGAGCCGCGCGCCGACGCGTCGCAGAATCGTGGCACCCGCAAAGCCACTCGCTCCGATGAGCGTGTCGGGGCCGACCGGGGCGGCCGGGGCGGCCGACCGGCGCGTTCCGCGCGGCGCTGCGGTCCGCGGTTTCGGCCGGGTGCCACCAGTTGGCCCGCGTCGCGCGGCGCCGGAACTGCCATACCCGCGCGCGGCCATGTCTCTACTCGGCCGAGATCAGGTACCGGTAGTGGGGCTGCCCGCCGTGGATCACCTCGACCTCCACTCCGGCGCGCCAGGCCCCGATGCGACTGGCCACGGCCTCGGCCTCGGCCAGGTCGGCGCCCTCGCCGTAGTAGATCGTGATCAGCTCGAAGCCGGGGTCCAGGGCATCCAGCGCGGCCAGGACGACCTTCATTCGATCGCTGCCGGCGGCCAGAAGGCCGTCGTCCGGATCGAGGACGATCGTCTGGCCCTTCTTCACTTTGCGGCCACCGAGCGTCGCGTCGCGGACGGCTTCGGTGACCTGGAGCGTCTGGACGGCCCTTCCGGCGAGGGTCATCACCTCGGCATTGGCCGTGGCGTCGCGACCGGGGTCCAGCGCCAGCAGGGCCGCGAAGCCTTCGGCCGCGTTCCGGGTCGGCACCACTCGAACGCGCCGCGTCGTCAGCTCGGCCGCCTGCCGAGCCGCCAGGACCACGTTCGCGTTGTTCGGCAGGAGGAGTATCTCTTCGGCTGCGATCTTCTCTACCGCGTCGAGCAACTCGCCTGTCGATGGGTTGTTCATCTGCCCGCCCCGAACCACCGCGGCGACACCGTATGAGTCGAAGATGCGCGCCAACCCGTCGCCCGCGGCGACGGCCACCACCGACAGCGGCACCATTTCGGCCGCGGGCGGCATCTCGCCCGACCCGTTCGGGCCCGACGAACCATTCGATCCCCCGCTAGTCGATCCCCCCGCTTCCGTCTTCCCGGCCTTTGCGCCGTATGTCTCGAGGTCGACGTGCGGCCTGCCTTCGTGTTGGCCAAACCGGGCGCGCGCGTCGATCGGCGACCCCACGATCTCGGCTGCCCGCTTCTCGCGGACTTCGTGCGACTGCGCGTCCAGGTTCTCGACGGTGATCCGTGTCAGCGAACCCATCGTCAACCCGAGCGCGATCACGTTGTCTGGCCGCTCGTTATGAACGTGGACCTTGACCGCCCGTGAATCGCCCGCCACCAGCACGGAATCGCCCATCTTCCCCAGCTTGTCGCGCAGCCGATCGACATCTATCGGCGCGCCGCCGGACTGCAGCAGGAACATGGTCTCGTATCCGAAGCCTTCTTCGGCGTGGGCCACGAGCGCCGAGATTCGGGCCGCCGCCGGCGCCTCGGTAAGAGCCGTCCTCGGTGTGCGCGAGACGAGGTACTGCAGCGCTCCCTGCATGACCCGGTAAAGTCCCTCACCACCGGCGTCCACGACACCCGCGTCGCGAAGGATCGGCAGCATCGAGGGCGTCTTCGCCACCGCCTGGCGGGCGCCTTCGACTGCGGCCGTCAGAACGTCCTCGAGGTCGCCGCCGGCCTCTGCCGATACCACGGCCGCGGCAGCCGACTCGCGGATGACGGTCAGGATCGTGCCCTCGACTGGCTTGGCCACCGCCTTGTAGGCCGTCGCCGTCCCTTGAGTCAGGGCATGGGCGAGATCGGGGCCGTTGAAATGATGCTTGCCGCCGAGCCCATCAGCCATTCCCCGGAAGATCTGCGAGGCGATGACGCCCGAGTTGCCCCGCGCGCCCATCAGTGCCCCGAAACTAATCGCCTGCGCGACGCGATCGGCGGTCGGATCGGGCACGGCCTCGGCTTCGGCCAGCGCCGCTCGGACCGTGGCCAGCATGTTGCTGCCCGTGTCTCCGTCCGGGACGGGGAAGACATTGAGTGCGTTGATCTCTTCGACATGGGCGGCGAGGTTTTCGACCGCAGCCCGGTAGGCGCCCAGGAGTCCCGATCCGTCACCGGCTCGGCGCGTCATCGAACGGCTCGTCTGGTCATCTAGGCTTGCGATTCCCCGGCGCCGTCTCCCCCTCGGTCGCAGTCAGATTCTTTGGCTTGTCGTTTGTAGGTTCGGGCCGTTCGATCGACTCCGTCCGTTCGATGGAATCGGCGCGCTCGAGGGCATTCGGTTGGTATCGCAGCCCGTCGACATGAACGGTCACGCCGGCGACTTCAGCGCCGACATAGTGCCGAAGCGAATAGCGCACCGCCGAATCGACCTGGCGGGCGACCTCGGCGACCGGCACGCCGTAGGCGACGGTGATGAACAGGTCGAGACGCAGACCACCCTCGGTCGTGAGCCTTATCCCGGGTCGATCGAGCCCGATCCAGCGCAGCACGCGACGGCCGAATGAAGGGTCGCTGAAGCCGGTCACGCCGTAGCTGCTCTGGACGGCGCTTCGAACGATGTCTACGATGGCCCGGCGAGTGACGATCGACCTACCGGCCACGGGACGTCCCGGCATGCGTTGGTACAACCTCCAGCCCTGAGCGACGGAAACGGTGTGCTATCATACCGCCCCGTTCGGCCCCGGTCGGGACCGCCCTTGGATCATGTACCGAGAGGACCAAATGGCTCGCTCCTGCGCTGTCTGCGGGAAGATCTCAATGGACGGCTTCAACCCGCAGTCGTCCGGAATGAACCGGGTCCGCGCCCACCGCCGCTACCACCCGAACCTCCAGCGCTCCACCATCACGGTCAAGGGCGTTGCGACCAAGGCTCTCGTCTGCACACGCTGCATGCGAACGGCATCGCGCGCGGGACAGTAGCCGCCGCCGGCCGCGGGCCGGCAACCACGAACTCATTCGGCGTCGAGCTCAGGCTCGGCGCCGTTTTCGTTGTGGGTCGGATGTCAGCCGCCGCCTACGACTGCGGGCGTGGCTCGATGCCCAGCTCGGCGGTGTCGAGCCAGATCGTGAACGGCCCCTCGTTGACCAGCTCTACGTCCATGTCGGCCCCGAAACGGCCCTGCTGCACCGCCAGACCGGTCGACGCCAGGATCTCGCAGAAGACCTCGTACAGCCGCTCGCCAACAATGGGCCCCGCGGCACCGATGAACGAAGGCCGCCGCCCTCGGCGCGTATCCGCGAGAAGCGTGAACTGGCTAACGACGAGTGCGGAGCCACCGACCTCACCCATGGACAAGTTGGTGAGCCCCTCGGCGTCGGCGAAGATGCGCAGCCCGGCGACCTTGGCGGCCAGGCCAGCGGCCACGAACTCGTCGTCGTTGGGCGCCACTCCGAGCAGAATCAGCAGGCCTCGCTCGATTGCCCCGATCGGTCGGCCATCGACACGGACCTCGGCTCGCGAGACCCTCTGGAGCAACGCTCGCATGTCCGGCCGTTACCGGCTCACGAGACCCGCGGCGCCTCGCCACAAGCCGCCGAGGACGGCGAGCCACGGCACGAGGTAAAGAGCGCTGCTCGTGCCCCCGACCCAGCCAAGCTTGTTCATGCCGTAAGCCATGACTCCGCCCGCGAGGGCCACGACAAGACCCTGAACGACGAGTGCCCAGCGCACCCGTCGGCCCAGTCGGCGCAGGGCGCCAACGTCGCCCTCGTCCTCCGCTTCGACGCCGGCCTCGATCTCCTCGTCGGCAATCCGCTCCATGAAGCGCCGCCCCCAGCGCGGGCCGTGCAGGACCACGAAGTAGGCGGCCGAGGCGTACACGACGCCACCGATGATGTCGACGACCCAGTGCTCGCCGAGGTAGACGACGGCAAACCAGATGCAGGCGGTGTAGGCGAGCATCAGGAAGCCGGCCTTGCCGAAGGCGCGACGCGCAAACAGGAACGCCAGGAAGGGGTAGGCGGCGTGGAGCGACGGGAAAGCCGCCACCTCGTTCGGGCTCATCCCGTACACGCTCGAGTACGAGAAGAAGTAGCCACTGAACCCGAACAGGTTCTTGAGCCCGTCGAAGCCAGACTCGCTGAGACGCATGACGTGGCCGGTGTTGGTGAGATAGCCGTACTTGTCGGCCCACCATGGCGGAGCCACCGGCAGCAGAAGGTAGGTGACGAAGGCCGCCATGGAGAGGATGATCAGGGCGGCGACGAAGTCGTAGTAGGTGCGCCGCTCGTGTATCCACAGCAGGAAGCCGATGATGAGCGGCAGCGGGAAGTGTAGGAAGTAGAAGACCTCGCTGACGACCGCAAGGGCATCGGGCGCCGCCGGGCCGCCGTGGTGGAGGCTCTGGACGAGGATCGACGGCAGTCCGCCCAGCCCGATGATCTTCTCGATCGAGATGATGTCCGTGACGTGAATGGGCAGCCCGAACTTGTCGGCGTAGCCGCGCATGAGCTCGTAGGCGAAGAAGAGGGCGATGAACGGAATCCAGTCCCGGAGGAAGAGCTTGCCGCGGCCCAGGATCAGCGCGGCCAGAGCGAACCCGGCCACGACCACATCGGGCGTGACGGAGATGCCACGGGAGATCATCAGAAACGACAACAGGATCGCGTAGGCGGCCAGCCCGACGAGGAGCAGCCGGTCGTTGCGCCTGCCCAGATGGTCGTGAGGTTCAATGGCGGCAGATTCGGGGCCCGCCTCTCCCGGGGCCCCAGGGACCACAACGGCGCTCCCCGGCGCCGTTTCTTCGTTCACTCGGCCTCTCCTGCGGTTCGCTTCGCGGCCCGAGCCTTCTCGGGGCGCCGGCGGCGATAACCCTCGTCGGCGAGGGCCTTGATCAGGCGGATCTCGCGCTCGATGTCGCGGCCCTTCTTCCACAACGTCGAGCCCACGACGAGGATATCGACTCCGAGACCGCCGCAATACTCTGCCGTGTCACGATTCACACCGCCGTCGACGTGAACCTCGCGCCGCGACGGCCGCTCACCGGGTCGGTCGCGGAAGACCGCATGCGCCGGATCGATCTTGGTGGCCGCTTCGGCCATGAACTTCTGGCCACCGAAACCGGGCTCGACGGTCATCACCATCACGATGTCCAGCAGGTCGCGGTACGGGTCGAGCGCCGACAGCGGGGTAGCGGGCTTGATCGCCAGACCGGCCAATCGACCCGCTTTACGTATCTGGAGCAGTGTCGGCTCGATCGGTTCCTCGACCTCTACATGGAAGGTGATCGAGTCGCAGCCCGCGTCGATGAATTGATCGACGTAGCGGCTCGGCTCCGAGATCATCAGATGGGCGTCGAACGGCTGCTTGCCGATCTTGCGCAGGCGCTTGATGATGCCGGGCCCAAAGGTGATGTTCGGGACGAAATGGCCGTCCATGACGTCGAGGTGGATGCGGTCCGATCCGGCCTTGAGTGCCTTGCGACACTCCCGACTCAGGCTCGACAGGTCGCAGTCGAGAATGCTGGCGCTGACGATGGCGCGGTGGGCGGCCATCATCGACGCGACCCGGACCTGACGGCAGCCTCGAGGTCCGCGGGCAGGCTCTCGATGCTTCGACTGCCGCGGAGAGCGACCTCGCTCTGGCGGACGATGGCTTCGCGGCGACGGGCAACGGCGGGAGCCGGCGGCTCCCCTGCCCTATCGGCGGCGAGCTGCCCGCAAGCTGCGCCCGCATCCTGGCCGCGGTTGGCACGGATCGTGACCCCGACGCCGCCCCGGCGGACCCGCGCCGCGAACGCGGCGACGCGCTCGGGAGCGCTGGCCTCCCACGGCGTGTGAGCCACGGGGTTCATCGGGATCAGGTTGACGTGGGCCAGATCTCCTCGCAGAAGCATGGCGAGTGCATCGGCGTCCAGCTCGGTGTCGTTCACACCTGAGATCATCACGTACTCGTAGCTGACGCGCCGGCCCGTTACGCGAGCGTGGTCGCGGGCCGCCGCCACGACCTCCGCCACCGGCCAGCGGCGATTGAGCGGAACGAGCACGTCGCGCAGCGGATCGCGCGCCGCGTGAAGGCTGACCGCCAGCGTGAACTGCGGCCCGAGGGCAGTAAGCCGCCGGATGCCCGGCACCACGCCCGAGGTGGAAACGACAACATGCCGCGCCCCCAGGCCGAACAGCCGCGGGTCGGCCAGGATCGCCACCGACTCCAAGACTCTGTCCAGGTTGAGCAGCGGCTCGCCCATGCCCATGAAGACGACGTTCGTGAGGTGGCGGCCGGTCACGGCCAGGCGGCGGGCGGCGTGGCGGACCTGATCGACGATCTCCGCTGTCTCGAGGTCCCGCCCGAAACCAAGCTCGCCGGTGGCGCAGAAGGGGCAGCCGACGGCGCAGCCGGCCTGGCTCGAAATGCACAGGGTGTTGCGCTCGCGGTGGACCATCCGGCCCTGCCCGGCGAAGCCTCGCGCCGGGTAGTGCATGAGCACCGACTCGATGAGCGCCCCGTCACGGAGCATGTGAAGGGTCTTCTCGGTCAGGCCCCCGTCGGCAACTTTGACCTCGTCGTCGACGATCGTGTCGACTCGGAACGCCTCGTCGAGGCGGTTCCGCAGGGGCCCGGGCAGCGTCCGCAGCTCGTCGGCGGTCTGGGCGTTGTGGCGCCACAACGCGTCGCGAACTTGCCTGGCCCGGTACGCAGGCTCGCCGTGGGCCGCGAGCCACTCCTCCAGCGCGCCGTCGGCCAGGCCACTCAGCCCGGGGCGGGCGGCGGCCGCGCGGCGTGGGGCAGCGCCCGGCGCACGGGCGGGCCGGCGTGCGGGTGTCGGAGCGGGCGTTGGGGAAGTGGCGGCGGGAGTCTGATCTCCGGTCGCGTCGATAGGGCTCACAGGGCCGCGATTATCGCACGCCGGCCGAGCGGCCACGACCCTCCACCCAGCCGAGCCGCAAAGCGGGTGTGGTCCGGGCAGAAGCGCCGCGGTTCCCGTCGCGATACCCGTGGGCACAGTACCGTGACCCGACTGCTCGACTTTCCGTCAGATACGCCTACCAGCGGTGGCATCCGCAGATCTGGCGTCCCGGGTCGATCAACGTGCCTTCTGTGGTAGTCGTTCGCGGCGGACACGGCCGGGCAATCCCGCCCCGAGCCGACACCAACCGCGGATGGCGCCCCTACCAGGCATAAATGAGACATCCGGATCCGCAAGCGGACGAGCTACCGGCCGGCAAGAGGCTCCAACAGCGCGGGGTATCCGCGCCGCAGCTCGGCGGAGGACATTCGCCGGCCGCCAACTCGTTGGATCGTTTCCAAGACGACTCGTCCCCCGTCCGTCGCCAGGGCCAGCCCGTGGTCCGACGTGGGAACGATCTGACCCGGCGCGTCGCCCGGCTCCGAAGCGGCCACATGGGCTTCCCAAACGATCAGCCGCCCGCCAACGGTCCTGTCACTCTCGATATAGCTCCCCGGCCAGGGTTGATACGCCCGAACCTGCCGCTCCAGCTCGACCGCGGGACGGCTCGGATCCAGCCGACCGTCCTCGCGGCGCAATGGGCGCGTGAGCGTGACCCCCTTGTCGGGTTGTGGGCGCGCCGGCAGGCGCCCGGCCAGCCAGTCGGGCAGTGCCCGGCGCAAGAGCCGGGCCGCCGCCTCGGCCGCGCGCTCCTCCAGCGTCACGGCGGTATCGTCGGGCCGGACCTGCAGCGGCTCGGTCGCAACGATCGGGCCCGCGTCCATCTCCTCGCTCACCACCATCAGCGTCACGGCCGACTCCGTGTCCCCGGCCAGGATCGTGGCGGGGATAGGCGCCGCTCCCCGATGCCGCGGCAGCGCCGACGGATGGAGGTTCAGGAAGCCCCGCGGCGGGAGATCCAGCAAAGAGCGTGGGATCAGCTGCCCGTAGTCGGCCAGCACGACGAGGTCGGGCGCAACCGCTCGAAGCTCCTCGACCGACTCGGGCCGGCGTACGAGGACGGGCCGCATCACCGACAGGCCGAGCTCGAGGGCGCGTGCCGTCACCGGCGTCGGCGTCAGGACCGCCTTGCGGCCGACCGGTCGATCGGGCGCCGAAACGACCGCCTCGACTCGAATACCCGGCATGGTTGCCAGAGCGTCAAGTATCGGAAGGGCAAAGCAGCCGCTCCCGAAGAAGACGGTCCGGACGGGAGAGCCGGCGGGCGGGCGACCGGCAGGCGATCCTTCGGCCGCGGCGTCGCTCATCCTACCGGAGTGCGCGCCGTTGCCGGTCGCCCTTCCATTTCCTCTTCGTCGTCCGGCGAGGTGGCGATCAGATCGTCCATCGACTCGAGATAGTCGATGTACAGCTTGCCGTCGAGATGGTCCAGCTCGTGCTGGAGGGCACGACCCAGCAGCCCGGACCCCGCGATCTTGATCTTCCTGCCGACTCGGTTCTGGGCCACCACCCAGACCCTCTCGCGCCGGGTGACGTAGGCCACGAAGCCCGGGATGGAGAGGCAGCCCTCCAGGTCTCGATTGTCGCCGTCGGATCGGACGATGCGCGGGTTGACGAGCTCGTGCAGCTGACCCTCGACGTCGATGACGCAGGCTCGCACGGTCTCGCCGATCTGCGGCGCCGCCAGCCCGACTCCCGGAGCCTTGCGGACGGTCTCCTTCAGGTCGTCGAGCAGCTCGTGCAAGTACTTGCCGAAGCTGTCGACTGGCTTGCCCTTCAGCCGCAGCCGGGGGTCGCCGAGGAGAACGATAGGTCGGACACTCATGGCCCGAGAGTATACCGAGCCGCCGCGCCCGGGCCTCGGCGGCCCCACCTGAGGACCGGGCCCGTGATTGGCGACGCTACAGCAGCGAGTCTGGGTCGACGTCGATTGACCAGGGGGCGCCCGGCGGGGTGCCGAGGATCTCAACCGGACGGTCGCCGCGAAGGACGACGTTCCAGCGCCAGCGGCCGGCGCGACGGGCCACGTACGCGGGCGCCGGGCCCAGGACGGCGACCTTGATCCCCGCCGCCAACGCCTCCGCGGACGAGCATTCGGCGCGCAGACGATCGGCCATCGCGGTTGCCTCCTGCTCGGCGGCCAGGTGGTCGGGCAGGCCCACTGTTAGCTTCACGAGTCGACCGAACGGCGGCGAGCCGAAGCGCCGGCGCACCTCCAGCTCCGAGTCGTAGAAGGCGGCTGCGTCGGCGGTGGCTACCGCCCGGATCGCCGGATGGTCGGGCTGGTAGGTCTGGATGATGGCCAGCCCGGGCAGCTCGCCACGCCCCGCGCGGCCAATTGCCTGCGTGAGCAGCTGGTAGGTCCGTTCGGCGGCGCGCTCGTCGGGCAGGTTCAGCGCAACATCGGCCGAAACCACGCCAACGAGCGTGACCTCCGGAATGTCCAGCCCTTTGGCGACGAGGCTTGTGCCGACCAGGACGTCGAGCCGGCCTTCGGCGAAGGCGTCGAGAACACGCTCGACTGCGCCCTTGTGCTCGGCCACATCTCGATCGAGCCGACCGACCCGAAGGTGCGGAAACGCCGCCTTGACTTCCTCCTCGACTCGCTGCGTCCCACCGCCCAGGTACTTGATCCGCGGCGACTTGCAGGCAGGGCAGCGGGCCGCCAGGGGCGACGCCGTCCCGCAGTGGTGGCAGCGCAGCGTGACCCCGGCCTGGTGGTAGACCAGGCTGCGTTCGCATTCGGGGCAGCGCTGGACGTGGCCGCAATCGCGGCAGACTACGACAGATGCCGTTCCGCGGCGGTTGATGACCAGGATAGCCCGCTCGCCTTCGGGCAGCGACTGGAGCGCATTCCGCAGCTGGCCCGAAAGAAGGCCGCGATTCCCGGCGGCCAGTTCGGCGCGGAGATCGACCACTTCGACCCGCGGCGGCGCCCCGGTCGGTCGATCCGGCAGGACTGCATGACGGTAGCGGCCTTCGCGAACACGCCCGACAGTCTCGACCGACGGGGTCGCGCTGCCAAGTACGACCGCCGCCCCGGCGAGGCGGCCGAGAGCGATTGCGGCGTCGCGCGCCTGCAGCCGCGGGGTGCGATCGCTCTTGTACGCGGCGTCGTGCTCCTCATCGACCACGATCAGCCCGATATCCGAAAGCGGCGCCGTCAGGGCGATGCGCGTGCCGACTACGACATCCACCTCGCCGGCCCGGATCCGACGCCATTCGTCGGCGCGCTCACCCTCGCCCAGGCCGGAGTGCAGTATCGCGACCTCGGCGTCGAGGTCGGCGCGGAGGCGGTCGACCAACGGCATGGCCAACGCGATCTCCGGGACGAGAACGAGGGCGGGCCGACCAGTCGAGATCGTTTCGGCGATCGCCTCCGCGTAGACCGCAGTCTTGCCCGACCCGGTGACACCTTCGAGCAGGAGCGGCTTGGGGTCGCGCCCCGCGACGGCGGCGAGGACGGTCGTGAGAGCTTCCTGCTGTGGCGCAGTGAGCGACGATCCCGCGGGGCGCGTGCCACGGCGCCCGGCCCTGCGTCGCGCGAGCGGCCGCCGAGGCCGCTCGCGCACCTCGGCCACCACCAGGCCGCGCCGGACGAGGCTCGTGGCGGTTCCGGCGCCGTGACGGTGGGCGGCCGTGGCGGCGGCCAGGCCGTCTTCGTCGGCGGCTCCGGCCGCCGCGATGTCGTCGAGCAGACCCCACTGACGGGGTCCGAGGCGCAGGCCCGCAGCGCGTGGCGTGGCGCGGCTCGACGCGGATTCGCCGTTCGCCCCGAGACCAGGGGTCGCCGCAACTCGTCTACCCTCGTCGCTGAGCGTGAGCCATCGCTCGAATCGGGGCCCGGCGATCGCGGCCGTCAACGTCCAGTCCAGTCTGATCAGCCCTCGCGCCGCCATCCCCCGGAGCCGTCGCAACAAGACGGCCCGGCCCTCACTTCCGTCCAGATCGCGTACGGGTCGCGGTCCGCCGGCGAGCTTGTCTCGTATTGCCGTCTCTGGAGCGTCGCGCGTTGGCGTCTCGCCCTCGGCCAGAGGCAGCCACCCGGCCACCAGCTCCAGCCGCTCCAGCATGCCGGGCGGCAACATCGAGCGCAGCGTGGCCGCGGGCGGGGCGAGGTACTCGGCGGAGATCCACCGGGCGAACTGCAGCGTCAGACCCGGCACCAGCGGTCCGTCGGCGTGGACGCGGGCAAGCAGCGGCTTGAGCTCCAACCCCTTGACGTCCGCCGAGGGTCCAAGGACGACGCCGAGCGCCTGCCGGCTCCGACCGAACTCGACCAGCACGGCCTCGCCCGCCTCCACCGGGGCCAGCCGGTCGGGCACGGAGTAGTCGTACGTGCGCGAGGCCCCGGGCGCGTCGACTGCCACCTCCACGGACGCTTGCCCGATATGGCGGCCCTCCACGGCCCGGGCGCCGACGATCAGCCCGAGATCCAGGACCGGCTCGCCGTCTTCTGCCATCAAGCGTCCCCTACACAAGCAGCGCTGTGGCGGCCAGAGGTCGCCGTCGTCAGACGCTCACCGCTCGCCGAGATCCGTGTCGTTCCTCCTGCTCGATTATCTCTTCGATCTTCTGAGCCGTGAGATCGACACGACCTTCTTCGTTGACGACAACGTAGTCGTAGTCGTCCCGGTGGGCCAGCTCGATCGCCGCGTTGCGCTGTCGAAGCTCGAGCTGTTCGGCCGACTCGGTGCGTCGGGCCTTCAGGTGCTCGACCAGGGTGTCGAACGACGGCGGCACGACGAAGATCAGCAGCGCCTCGGGGACACAGCCCTTGACCACTCGGGCGCCCTGGACGTCGATCTTGAGGATGGCATGTTGACCGCCCGCCAGAGCCTCGCGAACGCCGGCTCGAGGCGTGCCGTACCAATTGCCATGAACCTCGTTGGCTTCGAGAAGCTCGGCGGCCTCACGGAGGGCGGCAAACCCCGGCGGCGAGACGAAGTTGTAGCTGACGCCGTCGACTTCGTTCGGTCGCCGGCTCCGGGTCGTGCAGGTCACGACATAGTGGTAGGCCGGCCGGTGGCCGCGCTTCTGGAGAGCCTCGATGATCGTGTCCTTGCCGACGCCCGAAGGCCCTGAGATGATGACGAGCATCGGGCTCGCCGCGTCGCCGTCGCCAGACATCGGAACGGGCTCGGCTGCCACGGGATCGACTGCCGGCTGCTCGAGCGGATCCGCGCTCATGCCGGCCTCTTCTGGACCGGGGCAACCGACTGCGTCGACTCGGACATCCCGCCGATGCCGTGGGCCGCGCCGACGCCGCCCGCCTCCAACTCACGCAATCCCGCCAGAACCAACTCGAGCTCCTCCGGCAGCGGCGCCGTCGCGCGGATGATGTGTCCGTCACTGGGCGATTGCACCTCGATCCGCCAGCTGTGCAGGAACAGCCGCCCCGAACCATCCGGCCCTCGCCGTGAGGTTCCGGTGCCGTAGAGCGCATCGCCTGCAAGCGGATGGTCGATGGCTGAGAGGTGGACGCGGATCTGGTGCGTCCGGCCCGTGATCAGGTCCAACTCCAGAAGCGTCCAGCCCGGCAGCCGCTCGCGGACACGGTAGCCCGTGACGGCGTCGCGGCCGGAGGGCACGACTGCCATCCGCGTCCGGTGATGCGGGTCGCGTCCGATCGGTGCTTCGATCCGCCCGGACGTGGCAGCGACCGCGCCGAGGACCAGCCCCAGGTATGTCTTCTTGACGCCTCGGGCCTTGAGCTGTGCCATCAGGCTCGCCTGAGCGCGATCGTCCTTCGCGACCATGAGCAGGCCGCTGGTGTCGCGGTCGAGGCGGTGAACGATGCCGGGACGCTGGACGCCGGCGATGCCACCGTATTGGGTTCCCCGGGCAAGGAGGGCGTTGACGAGCGTTCCGCCTGGATGGCCCGGCGCGGGATGCACGACCAGCCCGGCCGGCTTGTCCACGATCAGCATGTCGTCGTCCTCGTAGACGACCGACAGCGGTATCGCCTCCGGAGTCAGTTCGAGAGGCGTGGGATCCGGTATCTCGAGTTCGACGACCTCGCCCTTCACGACCGGCTCGTTGGCCTTGATCGGGGCGCCCGCCACCGTGACATGGCCCTCGGTGATGAGTTTCTGGACGTAGCTCCGCGACAGACCCGCCACGTCCGCGACGAAGCGATCGATTCGACCTCCGGCGGTTTCGGGCACGGTGAGCGTCAACCGCCTCATCGACTACCGGCCCTTCAGGCTGCCGGCGTCGTCGGCGCCTGCTGCGCCGTCGCCATCGGTCTCTTCAGGCACGTGAACCCCCAGGTGAGGAGCCACGAACCACAGGACGAGCATCAGGAGAATGGCGACCGTCACCGCCGAGTCGGCGATGTTGAAGACGTAGGGGAAGCGCCAGCTGCCGATGCCGATGTCGGCGAAGTCGATGACGAAGCCGAAGCGGAAGCGGTCGATGAAGTTCCCGATCGCGCCGCCGAGCAGCAGACCCAAAGTAATGGTCACGAGCCAGCTGCGCCAGCCCGAACCGATCTCGAGGGCGACCAGAACCGCGACGACGACGACGGTCACGAGCGCGAAGATCGGTGCCGACCCCTGGAAGAGCCCGAAGAGCCCGCCGCCGTTGTGAATGAGATCGATCCGGAACCAATCGCCGATCACGGGCGACGGCGGGCTCTTCGGGTCGAAGTTGGCGACCACCCATCGCTTGAGAATCTGGTCCGTCACGACGATGGTGCAGGCGATCAGGGCAAAGCCGATCAAAGCCGCGCGCCGTCGCCCCTCCTGGGCAAGCGCCCGCGAACGCCGGCTCGCTGGGACTGTGGGTTGCGTGTCGGTGAGGTCCAGTTACTAGCCTCCATCTGTCTCGCTAAGCCTAAAGGCCCGCGGCTCTCGGCATCAAGCCGACACGTGTGGGTCCGGAATCGAGCTCGACCGGGAGCGCGCTCACACCAGCCGGAACGGGCCCGAACTCTATCCTGCTTCGCGTCTCGGCCTCCACCGAGCCGATATAGGGCCGGAGCGTCCGTTCGACGGCCTCGAGGGCCTCCACTCGAACGGCGACCTCGTCGTCCAGCTCGACGCCCGCATCCTTGCGCGCGTCCTGGATGGCCCGCTGAAGCTCGCGGGCGTCGCCCTCAGCGCGCAGCTCGGGCGTGAGCTCGGTGTCGATGACGACGACCAGGCCCTCGTCGTGCGCGACGGCCGTGCCGGGCCGCGGCGTGGCCTGGATCTCGACCTCGTCGGGGGCAAGCGTCACGCCACCCAGCCTGACCGAGCCGTCGGCCAGCATCTCGAACCGGCCTTCGCGCGCGGCGGCCATCACGGCCGGGATCGCCGATCCGAGCTTCTTGCCGATCTTCGGCAGCAACGGCTTGACCCGCCGATCCACCAGATCGGACTCGTCGCCTATCAGCTCGATCGACTTGACGTTGACCTCGTCCTTCAGGAGATCGAGCAGGGCGTCCTGATCGACCAATCTGTCGGGACCCGGCATCGCCAACCACATTCGCGACAGCGGCTGGCGGACCTTGATGCCGACCTGGCTTCGGAGGGTCCTGGCCAGGTTGACGGCCCGCACGGCGACGTCCATCGAGGCGATGAGCGCGCGATCGTTGAGGTCCTTGAGCTCATCCGTCGGCCAGCTCGTCAGGTGGACGCTGTCCGGACGGTCGCTGAGACCGCTGTCGACGACGATGTTCTGGTAGATCGACTCACTCAGGAACGGCAGGATCGGCGCCATGATCCGAGTCAGGGCCACCAGGGTCGCATGCATCGTCGCGAAGGCAGCCGCCCGGTCGGTCGGATCGGCGCCGCGCGAGAACCGCTTGCGCGACCGACGCAGGTACCACGTTGATAGCTCCTCGACGAAGCCGTCGATCTCCCTGGCGGCGTCGAGGGCGTCATAGTCACGCAGGTCGACCTCGACCTCGTTGGCCAGCCTCGCGACCCGCGACAGGATCCAGCGATCCAGCGGACCGCGGTCCTTGACCGCCGGCGCCGCCTGCCGGGGGTCCCACTCGGCCTGACGGGCGTAGGTAACGAAGAACGAATACACGTTCCACAGGACCAGGAGCCGGCGGCGAGCCTCGTCGGCGGCGTGCCAGCCGAAGTTGATGTTGTCCTCGGGCCGGGCGTTGGCGAACATCCAGCGCATGACGTCGACGCCCATTCGTTCGGCCGCCTCGTCGAATTCGATGGCGTTGCCCCAGCTCTTGTGCATCTGCCGCCCGTCCTCGCCGAAGACCAGGGCATAGCCGAAGAGTGTCTTGAACGGCGTCTCGCGTCGCAGCACAGTGCTCATGGCCAGGAGCGAGTAGAACCAGTTGCGGAACTGGCCGGGGAAGCTCTCGGTCACGAAGTCCGCCGGGAACCACTGCTTCCAGTAGTCCGGATCGCTGCGGTAGTGCATGGTCGAGAACGGCACGATGCCCGCGTCCAGCCAGGGATTGCCGACGTCCGCGATGCGGCTCACGGGCGCTCCGCAGCCGGAGCAGCGGACCTTCACCCAGTCCACGAACGGCCGGTGCGGAGTGTGGCCCTCGAACTCGTCCCAGCCCTCGACGGCGTTCTCTGCAAGCTCCTCGCGGCTGCCGACGACGGTCACCTTGCCGCAAGCCGAGCAGTCGTAGATCGGCAGCGCCAGACCCCAATAGCGCTTCTTGCTGATCATCCAGTCGTGCATGTTCAGCAGCCAGTCGAGCTCGCGCTCGTAGCCGAAACCGGGGATCCATTTGATGTCCCGGATGACGTCCATGATCTGGTAGCGCAGGCTGCGGTCGATCTGGTCGGGCGTCAGCTGCTCGCGCGGGACGTCGTAGACCGGGCCCATGCT
>PMYK01000017.1 GCA_003171255.1 Chloroflexota bacterium | reverse complement strand
GCCGGCGTCCCGATCGAGGTCGTCGACCTAGGCGGAATGGGCGGCAGTCCAGGTCGAAGGCGCCTCCACAAGACGATTTCCATCAGCCCGGACGAACTCCGGGATCTGAGAGAGCTTGAGCAACTTGGCACCCGGGTCGAGATCCAGATCGTCGCGGACGATCGGCCGATCCCGTTCCGGTCACTGGATTCGGGCAACTGAGCCGGGCCCGGCGAACCGGGCGGCGGAGGAGAAGGATGCAACGGAAGTACGCGGCCGCCGGTGCGGGCCTGCTGGTCATGATGCTGCTGGCGGCGACCATGCCGGCGGCGGTCCTGGGCGCCGGAGCGGCGACTACCAGCGCGCCGCACCAGATCACCGTGAGCCTGTTGCAGGCCGCGCTCATCGCCATCGGCTACTACCTGGCCAATTCGCCGTGGCTGTTCGGGCTGGCGTTCTTCACGCTGTATCGGCCGCTGGTGGCGGGCTTTTTCGTCGGCCTGATCCTGGGCGACCCGGCCCAGGGGACGCTCATCGGAGCGGCGATCAACATCCCATACCTGGGCTTCATTTCGGCCGGTGGCAACCTGCCGGCCGATGCCGGGTTCGCCGGCTGGGTCGGCACCACCGTTGCCCTCGCCAGCGGGATCGATGCCACGAAGGCCATCCCGATCGCCTTCGGCCTGGGGCTGCTCGGCACGATCATCTTCTACGGGCGAATGGCCGTGGACTCAGTGTTCGCCCATTGGGCCGACGCCCGGGCCGAGAAGGCCGACATCGCCGGGGTCGCGCTGATGAACTGGCTCCCGGGCCAGGCGTTCCTTTTCGTCGCCAGCTTCGTGCCGGTCTTCTTGCTGGCTCTGAACGGCCCGTCCGCGGTCCAGGATGCGCTCAATGCCCTGCCGCTCTGGACCGTCAACGGCCTGGTCATCGCGGGCGGGATCCTGCCGGCGATCGGCATTGCGCTGAACATGCGCTTCATCTTCCGCGGCTCCGCTATCCCCTACTTCTTCATCGGCTTCATCCTGATGACGGAAACCCATGGGTCGGTGTCGCTGGTCGTCATCGCCGCGATCGGCCTGTGCCTGGCGTATCTGCATCTCAACTTCGTCCGCCGCGACGCGCCGCTGGCAGCGGCGGCGGCCGAGTCGACCGCGGCTCCCGCCCAGGCTCCCGAGCCCAAGGTCCGCCTGACGCGCGGAGATCTCATTCGGTCGTGGGCCCTGTGGACGTTCTTCGCCCACGCCAACTACAGCTACGAGCGGCTCCAGGGGACCGGCTTCGCGCATGCCATGACCCCGATCATCAAGCGCCTGTACACGACTCCCGACGATATCCGCGACGCACTCAAGCGCCACCTCGTCTTCTTCAACACCGAGCCCAACTTCGGCAACGTGGTCCACGGCACGGTCATCGCCATGGAGGAGCAGCGGGCCAACGGCGCCGCGATTGACGACGACGCGATCAACTCGGTCAAGTCGGGCCTGATGGGTCCGATGGCGGGCATCGGCGACACGCTCAGCCAAAGCACCATCACCCCGATCCTGCTGGCGCTGGGCATCGGCATCGCCGGCGGGACAGCCAGCGGGTCGGCCGTGCCGACGCTTTCCGGCGCCACGGGCAATCCGCTCGGCGCGATCATCTACATGGTCCTGGTCTCGATCGTGATCGTGGCCATCGGCTACACGGCCTGGATGCAGGGCTATTCGCGTGGCCGGTCGTTCGTGACCGAAATCCTGAAGTCGGGCGCGATAGATCGGGTCCTGATCGGCGCCGGCGTGCTCGGCAACATGGTCCTTGGCGCCCTCGCCGCCACCTTCGTGGTCGTGAACCTGGCCCCCACCGTGACCATCGCCGGGGCCCAGATGAACCTCCAGGCGGCGATCATCGACCCGCTCTTCCCCGGCGCGCTGGCGCTCGGCCTGGTGGTTATGACGTGGTGGCTGCTCCAGCGTCGAGTCAACCCGCTGGCGCTGCTGGCGATCTACCTGGTCTTCTCGATCGCGGCGGCGTACCCGTTCTTCGGGCCCGGCCAGGCGAACTCGGGCGACTACTCGTACGGCGCCTGCACCTCGTCGCTGCTGCACCAATACTCGCCGTGCGGAGCCCCGCCGGCACCGTCGGCGCAGCCGTAGGCGTCGGCCGCCAAGGCCGCCACGGCACTCATCTGGACCAACTTGTCTCAGGTGGGAGTTGGGCGATCGGCGGTGTGCGAGATGGGCGGACAGACCGGATCACGGTTCTGGTTCACGCTCAGCTGAGCCCATTCCGCTCTCGGAGGAGCCGCTTCGTGGTGGATTCAGACCCCTGGCCGTCCGATCTCTCGCCCAACTCCCGCTCCAGGCAAGTTGGTCTAGATGGCGGGCCCGGCCGAGCGCCGCTAGATTCTCGGCCGGGCGATCGGAGACTAATAGAGCTGAGTGAGCCAGATGCCCAGGCCGGAGCCGGGCTCACCGAACGAGAGGAATTTCGAGGTGCCCGCCTGGTGGCCGTTGGCGAACTCCAGGAGCATGGTTCCTGTGGGTCCACCGGCCTGCGCGTCTTCGAACTTCTGCCAGGTGACGCCGCCATTGGTGGACACGAAGATCGGCGCTCCATCGACTTTCTCGGTCGTGGCGTACACGTACTCGATGGTGCCGCTGGAGATGGAAGCAACGTGCGAGATCGATGCGGCGTTCGGCAGGGAGCCATCCGGCGTTACGGTTTTCCATGTCACGCCGCCGTCGAGAGAGGCCACCAGCTTGCGGCTGCTGCTGCCGGTGGAGGCGACGACCGCATAGACGTGACTCTTGACGGTAACGGTTGCGCCCACGAGCGGACCCATCGACTGGGCCGTGTTGTCGCTCGCCTTGGCCCGCGTCCATGTCTCGCCGTCGACCGAGTACCAGATCGGCGGCTCGTCGGCGGCTCCGGCAGTGATGGGCGTACCAGACAGGACGAACCCGGTCGCGGTCGTAACCACCACCGCGCTCGAACCCTTGATTGGAGCGGCGACCGCGGTCCACGTCCAGCCATCAACCGATCGCCACTCCGACATCGGGCGGAACGCATCGGAGAGGGTCGCGTCGTTCCACCCAAAGGCGATGAACTGCCAGGAGCTACGGACCACCAGCCGGACAGGTACGCCATTGAAGACGGACTCGTTCGAAGTCTCCTGCCAGCAAGGCGAGCAGCTGTCTGAATCAACCCAGATGCGGCCGTCCGTGGTCCCATCGGCGCCCTGCACTCCGCCCCCGACGACGATGGTGCCGAGGTTGTCGGAGGCGATCGAGGTGACGATCGAGGCCTTTGGGTCGACCTCGGTTGGCGGACTCCAGTCCCAGTACAGACCGTCTGTCGAGTGCACCATCCCGTTCGCGCCGTATGGGCTGCCGGTCACGCCGATGTACCCCTTGCTGTAGCTAACCGCCGACGTCGGCAGGGCCATGCTCTCGCTGTCGACCCGTGGCAGGCCGTCGGAGATAACCATCTGCAGCCCAAAGCTCGCCCGAACCGGCGGCACATGCGTGCTCAGCGTCCGCTTCGGCGGCTGCAACGGCGTGGGGCCAAGCGACGCCTGGCTGGCCGCCGGCCCGACCGAACCCTGGCGGAGAGTGATCAGGGCGCTGGCTCCGGCAAATCCGATCACGATGGCCATGGCCACGCCGAAACCAACCTGTGCGCGTCGCGGGATTGACGGCAGGGCGATCAGCGAGCGGGCACGGTCGCTCACGCTGCGCATCCGACCCAGCGGGCCGCGGCGGCGCGCGGCCTGAGTTTCTGGCAGCTCGCGCAGGAACCGGTGAAGCGACGCAGGCGCCGAAGGCTGACGCACACCGACCACATCGCGCAAGCGCTTATCGAGGTTGTGCTCGTTCATCGCCTCACCTTCTCCGTGAAGCTGGTTGTCGTCGTGGTTCGTTCGGCTTCGTCGCGAAGCGCGACGAGCGAATAGTGCAGCCGCGACTGGACCGTCCCGAGCGGCACTCCCAGCAGGTCCGCGATCTGCTGCAGCGACAGATCCTTCCAGAAGCGTAGAGCCACCACGACTCGTTGGTCGGCGTTCAGGACCCGCATCAGCCTGTCGACCTCGTTCTTGGCAAGGGCGGCTCGAAACGGGTCCTCGATGAAGAACGCCAGGTCGTCGCTGAGATCCACGATACGCACGCGGCGACGCTTGCGGAGCCGATCGCGGCAGATGTTGACCAGGATCCGGTCGAACCACGGCTCGAACTTGTCCTGATCGCGCAGCGTAGCCCAGGCCTGCCAGCTCCGAGTCAGGGCGTCCTGGACGGCGTCCTCCGCCTCGGTGGCATCGCCAAGCAGATAGCCCGCCAGACGGTAAGCATCGTCAAGGACCCGTTCGGCGCGATCGACGAACGTCATCTGACGAAGATCCGTGAGGGCGAATGCGGCCACCACCGTGGCGCGCCTCCTTGTCGTGTCGCTACCGACTTACTGCGGCAGTCAGCAGTCCAGACGAGGAGAGCCCGGCGTTTGTTCAGATCGAGTATCGAGGGAGACGGATTCGGCAACACTGGGGCGCTCGTTCAGGGCGCGGCGGGCCGGACGGATGTCCACCAATTCGCCGGGCTCATTGTGCGGCCCCGAGGCGAGTGCCGGAGTACTGTGTTTATCCCAGCAGACAGGACTCAGACCGCAAGGCCGCTGGTCCCGTCGAGACCAATAGCGCAGTAGTGGCGGCGCCGAGGTCTCGAATCGCCAGCACGCGACTGGTATGGCGCCGAATCGGCCGCCGGATCGGCGCCGAGGTCTCGAATAGCCATCGCACGATTACTATCGAACTTCGAGGTCCATTTTGGGGTCCGGGACCCCCGAGAATCAACTCGACGCGCCGACTTTCGCGCTCGCAATACCCGTCGGACTACCCCGCGGACCAGCGGTTCGCGGCCGCCGGATCCTTCGCCGCTTGATAGCAGTCATCACATGGCTATCTGTGACGAACGAAGGCGCGGCCGGGTTTGGGCCGTCGGGGTGAGTAAGCCACTGTCGTAGGACGCACCCGTCTTGCGGCAGGGCCGCCTCCAGGGTGGCCGAGGCGGTCGCACCTGTCGATCTTGTCCATGTGCCCGCCGTCGAAGGTCGAGCTGGTCGCGTCGAGACCGGGCGCGGAGTCCCGAATGGCGGATCGTTTCGGCCCAATAGTGGCCTTCGGGCGCGACTTGGGTACCATGCGCGGGTGCCGGACTTCTACGACTTCGACCGTGCCAACGCCAGGCTGCCCAAACTCGGCGAGACGCTGCTCCAACTCCGCGCCACGCGCGACGAGGTCGTGCACGTCCGCGACCGCATCGTGGAGCTGAACGCTCCGGCCCTCGTCCGCGGAGCGGCCCCGACCCCCGCCGGCTCGAAGCGCGCCGAGGCAGATGAGGAGACCCAGCGGCTCCGCATGCGGATGCAGGGTCTCGTCGACCAGATGCAGGCGGCTGTCCTCGAGATCGACGGCTGGGGCATCCAGTTGCGGGAGATCGAGAGCGGCCTCGTCGACTTCCCGGCCCTCGTCGCCGGCCGGCCCGTGTGGCTGTGCTGGCGCCTGGGCGAGGAGCAAGTTCAGTGGTGGCACGAGATCTCGGACGGGTTCGACGGCCGGCGCCGGATCGAGGACCTCTCCTAACGGACGAGCACAAGGCTCCGCGGCGCGGCCGCGCGGGAGTCGAGCGCACCCGAGTCGACCGCCCGGCCGAACGCGCTGGGGCTGGCCACGATCGTGCGGAACGCGAACTGGCCGCCCCCGCGCCGGCCGAACGCCAGCGGGCCACCGTCATGCAGGGCGATCGACCGAAGGCCTACCGGCCGATACCGCCCGACCTCCGACGGGCCGCCCTCGAAGCCGGCCTGTCGGCCTACGATCGCGGCGACTTCTTCGAGGCGCACGAGCTTCTGGAGCCGGCCTGGATGGGGACGTCGGATCTGGCTGAGCGGGCCCTCTACCAGGGTCTGATCAAGCTGGCGGCCGGCTACGTCCACGCGGTCCGTGGCAACCCGATCGGCGTGGCCCAGAATCTCCGCGGCGCTCGCGTCCATCTCGACACGTCGCTGCGGCTCGACCCCGACGCAGGCACTCGCGCCGGCATCGACGTAGGGCTGCTGCTGGTGCGTATCGACTGGCGGCTGCAGGTAATCGCGGCCATCGCCGACGAACTCGCCGCCGGCCGCCGGGAGCTGATCGACTTGCTGCCGGAGGCCCCCCGCATTCGGTGAGGCGTGCTGGGCTCGAGCTTGCGCTTTGTGGTGCCTCTGCTGATTGATACGAGTTGGCGGCGCGCCCGGTTCAGCCGGTTATCGAACTGGGCGCCGATGCGGCCGCATCTCCGGGCGCCGGGGCGGCCCTACTCGCCGACCACCTCGACGCCCGCCACTCCCCCAAACCGGCGCGTCATCACCGACACCGCCTCCGGGTTCGAGTCGACGAGCAGGAAACGTCGGCCCAGCTCCAGCGCGGCGGCGCCGGCTGTGCCGCTGCCCGCGAAGAAGTCCGCAACCACACCCCCCACCGGGCACGACGCCGACACCACCCGCCGCAGCACCGCAACGGGCTTCTGGGTCGGATAGCCGGTCCGCTCGGCGCCCCCAGGCGGCACGATCGTCTGCCACCACGTGTCGGTCGGGAGCTTGCCGCGCGCCGCCTTCTCGGGTCCGACCAGCCCCGGCGCCATGTACGGGATCCGCTCGACCGCCTCGGCATCGAACCAGTAGCGGTCGGGGTCCTTCACGTACACGAGGATGTCGTCGTGCTTCGCCGGCCAGCGCCGCTTGGTGCGGGCGCCGTAGTCGTACGCCCAGATCACCTCGTTGAGGAACCCGTCCCGCCCGAAGATCGCGTCGCACAGAACCTTCGCGTAGTGCACCTCGCGCGGATCGAGATGGAGGTACAGGCTGCCGCTCGGCCGCAGAACGCGCCGGATTTCGACCAGCCGCGGCTCGAGGAAGTCGAGGTAGTCGTCGTGGACGTCGACGTAGCTCTGGGCGCCCAGCTCGATCGTCCGATAGCGCCGCCCCCCGAACCCCGTTCGATCGCCCGCCACCTCGTCGCGAACCGTCCGCAGCCGGCGCAGGGTCTGCCGCTTGCCCGTGTTGAACGGAGGATCGATGTAGACGAGGTCGATCGAGTCGTCGGGCAGCGAGCCGAGCACGGCCAGGTTGTCGGCCAGCACGATTCGCCCGACTGCGCCGCCCAGGATGTCCACGTCATCAGCCACGGGCCGAGGTTAGCAGGCGCTCGGCCAGTGGCGAGGCCCGACATCTGTGGCGGGCCCGATATCTGTGGCGGGCCCGATATCTGTGGCGGGCCCGATATCTGTGGCGAGGCCCGGCTGGAACCATCGACCTGCGGTGCATTCGTCAGGCGACTGCTATCCAACTCCGGACCCGCTGCGACGCCCCGAATGCCGCGAAACTGCCCTTGATTGAGCGTGGGCAGGCGGCCTAGAGTCCGGCCCGGGCGAGTCGCGACTACATAACAGTCGCGTGATGACTGGGCACGAAGTCGCGGGCGCGAACGGGCGGTCGGCGCGGGCGCGAACGGGCGGTCGGCACGACCCCCTCACCCGGCGGCCGGCGCGAACCGGCGGCCGGTGCGCACGCGGCGCCGGCGCGGGCCTACGGCGCGCCGGCGCCGCAGGGCTACCTCGGGTAGCTGCCCGTCAGCTTCTTCCAGGCTCGATGCGGAGCGTGGAAGGCGGGCGTGCCGGACAGGAACATGTACGGGCACAGACCCTGGACGACGCTGATCCCCTTCTCCTCACAGAACGCCACGGCCGACTTGGTGGCCGCGCCCGGCGCCATACCGCCGTACATCCAGACGTGCTTGACGCCTGCCTCGGCACAGTCCTGGACGATCTGGTCGGTGTCCTTCTTGGTGGTCATGATCAGCACGCCGTCGACGCCAGGCTTGATGTCCTGGACCTTCGCGAAGCACGGTTGCCCGTCGATTTCCGTGGCATTTGGGTTCACCGGGATCGCCTCGTAGCGGCGCTGCCGGAACTCCTGCCACAACACTGTCCCGAAGCCCTTTGGATCGCGGGATACGCCGACGACGGCGATGCGCTTGAGGGCCAGGAAGTCGTCCACCTGCTGCTTGCTGGTCATTGAGGTCCTCGAATGTGGAACGTTTGGCTGTCAGTCTGCCTCCGAAGCCACCCTGCCCGAAGGGCTGGACGGCCCGATCCTAGGCCGCCCCGACTGCGCTGGAGTCATACCCTCGATTGACTTGCGATCGACCGACCGAATGATTGCTTTCGCGTGCCGGCGTCCCATCATCGACTAGAGACCCCCGGGATCCGGGAGCAACATGGAGGAAACGCGTGGCCAAGGCGATAGTCGTCTACCGCAGCCACTCCGGTGTCACCCGCCGCTACGGCGAGGCAATCGCCGCTTACCTCGACTCGAAGGGCATGGCGGCGCAGGTCGTTTCGGTCGGCGAGTGCGACATGGCGACCCTGGCCGGCGCCGATTACCTGCTGCTCGGCTGCTGGACGAGCGGCCTGTTCGTGGTTCGACAGCACCCCGACGAGCCGTGGCTGGCATTCGTCCGCGACATGCCGGCGCTCACGGGTCCCCGGCCCAGGGTCGCACTCTTCACCACGTACAAGCTCCGGACCGGCAGCCAGTTCCCGATGATGCGGGCCGCGCTGGCCGGCAAGACCGCCGCCCCGCAGCTCGAGCTGAAGTCGAGGGACGGCCGCCTCTCCTCCGCCGACGAAGCGGCCCTGGAGCAGTTCCTCTCGTAGCAGTCGGAATCGGTCGGGCCGAACGGCTAGTAGAGTGTTACGGCACTCGAGTGGCTCCGGCCGAGGGTCAGTGATGATTGACGATCAACTCTTCAAGGCGGCGTTGATTGCCGTCGCCGCGGCCGCGCTCGCCTACGGCTTCGTCCCGGCGTTGGGGCCCCGCTGGCGCGGGCCCGGACGTGCGCTCAAGATCGCGGGTCAGGTGGGGCTCGGGGTCTGGTTTGCCTATTGGTCGTGGCAGACGATCGCCTCGTTCTTCGAGCAGTTCCCGCTCCACATGGACATGATCGGCTTCGACGCCCGCATCTATCTCCACGCCGCCCAAACGTGGCTGGCGGGCGGCGACCCGTGGACGGCATTCGCCGACAGACATGCCTGGGGCGAGGGCGCCGGGTATCTGCGCCTGTACTTCGCCGGCCCGCCGCCGACCGTGCTCGCCTTCGTGCCGTTTACGTGGCTGTCCGACGATGCGATGACCACGGGCTGGATGGCGCTGACGATCGGATCAGCGTTCTACAGCCTTCGACGCCTGGGGCTCCCGGCGTGGTGGATCCTCTTCCCCCCGCTGACGTTGGGTGTCTTCGTCGGCAACCCGCATATCGTCTGTCTGGCGCTGCTGCTGTGCGGATCGAGCTGGCTCCGGGCGCTGGCTGCACCGATGAAGGCATACGCCCTCATTCCGATGGTCGGCGAGCGCCAATGGAAGGCCCTCGGCATCCTCGCGGTCGCCGGGACGATCTCGGTCGTCGTTTTCTGGCCGCTGTGGATGACCTATAGAGCCGACTTCTCGCACGTACAAGCTTGGATGCAAGACGCAACCTGGGGTGGCTTCTCGGCCGCCCGAGATCCGAGACTGTTCGCGGTCACCGCGGGCGCGCTTGGTGTGCTGGCGCTCATCGATCGGCGCGGTGCCGCCTGGCTCGCCGTGCCGGCGCTATGGCCCGCCTCGGAGTTCTTCTACTCGACGTTCGCCCTGCCGCTGCGGTCGCCCTGGCTCGTGGCCGTCCTGGCCGTACCGGGGACGCAGTTCGATGCGCGCGTTCCTTGGGCGATCGTGGCGTACGCCACGGTGCGGATCATCTTGTGGCTCGTAGTGGCGGTCCGATCACGGAGAACAGCCCGTCTCGCTCCGGCCAGCCCAGAACTCGCCTGAAACCGCGGGCCGGGTCAGTGGATCGCTTGGACCAGGCCGAGCCCGATTAGCCCGGCCACGACCAGTATCGAAGTCCAGACCATGACGCCGGCGAACATCCAGACCATGAGTCGCCGCCTTGGGGCGCCGAGCATCAGAGCAACTGCGGTGCCCATCGGCGGGGTCATGAAGAGCGGCGACACCAATCCCCAGCCGGGAACCCCATAGCGGAGCCAGATCCTGTAGATCCGGCCCGTCCTCGGCGGTCCGTCCTTGCCACGTCGGCGCACAAGCCAGTCGCGGAGAGCCTCGCCGGCGAAGGCCACGATCGTGGTGCTGGTAAGCGACCCGGCAACGGTCATGATCCACACGACGGGCGCCGGCAAGCCAAGGGCGAGGCCGGTGGGCACCGCGAACCAGATCTCGATGAAGCCCACGCCGAAGACCGCCAGCAAGGGCATGGGTCTTCTCCTCTCCTTCGGCGCACGGGCGAGAGCGACGAACGCTATCACGCGCAGACCAATGGTTGCGCCGCCCTGCTGCAGGCACGGCGCCACATTGCGGCCCTATCCTTGCCTCGATCAACACCCGGAAGGAGACCGAACGTGGAGTACCGCAGGCTCGGGAAGACCCAGCGCCAGGTCAGCGCGATCGGCTTCGGCGCGTGGGCGATCGGAGGCAGCTGGGGCGAGGTCGACGATGCCACCAGCCTCCGGGCGTTGCACGCGGCGGCAGATGCGGGCGTGACGCTCTTCGACACGGCGGACGTCTACGGCGACGGGCACAGCGAGCGATTGATCGGCCAATTCCTCGGGGAGCGGCGCGGTGAGTCGCTCTTCGTCGCGACGAAGATGGGCCGCCGCGTACCGCTAGATCTGGCGGCGTATACGCCGGAGGCATTCCGCGAGTGGATCGACAGGAGCCGAGACAACCTTGGCGTCGAACGCCTGGACCTGATACAGCTGCACTGCCTCCCGACGGACAGCTACTACCACCCCGAGATCTTCGCCGCGCTCGACGACCTCGTGACCCAGGGCGCGATCGCGAGCTACGGGGTGAGCGTTGAGCGCGTCGAAGAGGCGCTCAAGGCGATCGAGTTTCCGGGCGTCGCATCGGTGCAGATCATCTACAACATCGTCCGCCAGCGGCCGGCCGAGCACTTCCTGGCCGAGGCGGCTCGGCGCGACGTCGGCGTCCTGACCCGGGTGCCGCTGGCGTCCGGCCTCCTCACCGGCAAACTCAGCAAGGACACGGTCTTCGACGAGTCGGACCATCGCCGCTTCAACCGGCATGGCGAAGCCTTCGACGTGGGCGAGACATTCGCCGGAGTCGACTACGAGACCGGCCTCGCCGTTGTCGAGGAGCTGCGCTCGCTCGTACCTGCGGGCGCCACGATGGCTCAGATGGCGCTGCGCTGGATCCTCATGGCCGAGGGCGTCACGGCCGCCATTCCGGGTGCGAAGACGCCCGACCAGGCCCGAGCGAACGCGGCCGCGTCGGACCTCGCTCCTCTGCCGCCTGCGGCAATGGAGCGGATCGCCCGCCTCTACGAGGAACGGATCAAGCCGCTGGTCCACCAGCGCTGGTAGGCCGGGGCGCGGTCGTACCGTCCTCACTCCTCCAGGGTTGAGATGTCGCCTTCGGGCAGGCCTTGCGCGCGAGCCTTCAGAACGCGGCGCATGATCTTGCCCGATCGGGTCTTGGGCAGCTGGTCGACGAACTTCACGTCCTCCGGCTTCGCGATCGGCCCCATCTCGGAGCCGACGTGACGGCGCAACTCTTCGGCCAACTCGGGTGACGCCGTGTAGTCGTGCCGTAGAAGAACGAAGGCATGGATGGCCTGGCCCTTCAGTTCGTGCGGCAGGCCAATCACGGCCGCCTCCGCCACCGCCGGGTGGCTGACCAGCGCCGATTCGACTTCGGCCGTGCCCAGTCGATAGCCGGACACCTTTAGCACGTCGTCGACGCGCCCGATGATCCAGTAGTAGCCGTCCTTGTCGCGCTTGGCCGAGTCGCCGGTCAGGTACACGCCCGGATACTTGCTCCAGTACTGCTGGACGTATCGATCGGGATCGCCGTAGATCGTCCGCAACATCGCGGGCCACGGCCGTTTCAAGACGAGGAAGCCTTCCTCGCCGTCCTTGACCGGGTGGCCTTGCTCGTCGTAGATGTCGGCCTGCTGGCCGAAGAACGGACGCGTGCCCGAGCCGGGCTTCAGATCCACGCACGGCAACGGCGTGATCATGAACATGCCGGTTTCCGTCTGCCACCACGTATCCATGATGGGGCAGCGCTCCTTGCCGATGAACTTGAAGTACCAGCGCCAGGCTTCCGGGTTGATCGGTTCGCCGACCGACCCAAGCAGTCGCAACGACGATAGATCGCGTCGATTCGGCCATGCCTCACCGAATCGCATCAGGCCGCGAATGGCCGTTGGAGCCGTATACAGAACGTTGATGCCATACCTCTCGACCATTGCCCACCATCGGTCTGGGTATGGAAATGTCGGCGCGCCCTCATACATGAAGCTCGTAGCGCCGAGGATCAGAGGCCCATACACGATGTACGAATGGCCGGTCACCCAGCCGGGATCGGCCGCGCACCACCAGCGATCGTCATCCTTCAGATCGAACACGTACTTCAGAGTCGTCGCAACGCCTACCTGGTAGCCACCGTGCGTGTGGACGATCGCCTTCGGCTTGCCCGTCGTCCCGGACGTGTACAGCATGTACAACGGATCTTCGGCATCCAGAATCTCGGTTGCGCAGCGCCAGTCCGCGATCGGCAGCGACATGAGCTCGTGCCACCACATATCGCGTCCTTCCTCCATGGGGACATCTAGGCCGGTGCGCTTGACCACGACCACGTGCTCCACGATCGGCGCGCGTTTGATCGCCTCGTCTGCGATGCGCTTCAGCTCGACGATCTTGCCGTTGAGGAACGCGCCGTCGCACGTCACGACGACACGCGACTGAGAATCCTCGATCCGGCCGTGCAGAGCTTCGGTAGAGAAGCCGCCGTACACGACCGAATGGACGGCGCCGATCTTGGCGCACGCAAGCATTGCGATCGGCAATTCCGGGACGCGGCCCATGTAGATCGTGACGCGATCGCCCTTCTTCACGCCGAGCGCCTTGAGAACACTCGCAAACTTGCTGACTTCGCGGTTTAGGGCGTGATATGAGAACGAGCGCTGATCGCCGTTCTCGCCTTCCCATATGAGCGCGAGCTTGTTGCGACGGTGGGTCTTGAGGTGTCGATCGATGGCGTTGTGAACGATGTTCGTTTTCGCTCCGACGAACCACTTGAAGAACGGCTTGTTCGTGTCGTCGAGCGCCGTCGTCCAGGGCTCATGCCAATCGATCAGCTCTCTGGCGCGCTCCTCCCAGAATCCGACGAAGTCCGCGTCGGCGGTTCGCGCGAGGGCGTCCCAGTCCTTTATGTATGCCCGATCGATGACGGCCGCTGAGGGCTTGTACCACTCGTCGTGTTGACTCTGGGGGCTCGCTGTAGGCGTGACGTCGGCCGTGACCATGAGCTGGCACCTTCCCGCTGTCGGCGCCGGCTGGCTGGTGGCTGGACGCCTGCTGGCAGCGTAGGTCCACGGTCCGGTAGCTCCATTCGGCGTCGCTCGTGTCTCGCCCCGCACGACGCCGGAACGGCGTTCGGCGAAGGCTCGAGACAGGGCCGGGGCCGACCAGAAACGCGGGTCGCCGCTATGCCGCTCGAATCGCCAGGCTGAAGCCGTCGCCGGCGGCGACCGCCTTGAAGACGGCGAGGCGCCAGGGATGTACCACGTCGCCCAACCTCTGGCCTCCGCCGCCCCAGCCGATCACATCACCGTCGGCCCGCAGGGCCAGTGCGTGGAAGGCTCCGGCCGCGATCGCGGTCACGTTCTCCAGCCCCGCGGGAAGGTCCACCTGGCCGTAGCTGTTGTCGCCCCAGGCCACGACTCTTCCGTCGTTGAGCAGGGCGAGGCTGAAATCACGCCCGGCCGAGATGGACGTCACGCGAGTGAGTCTGCGCGGGACGTCCGACTGGCCGTAACTGTCGTCGCCCCAGGCCACTACGGTTCCGTCGTGACGCAGCGCCAGGGCGTGGTACTCGCCGGCGGAAATGGCGGTTACCCCAGCAAGCCCGGACGGCACGGGCGTGGCCCCACAGCCGTCGTCGCCCCAGCCGACGACCGTTCCGTCGTCCCTCAGGGCAAGGGCGAATCCGCCGCCGGCCGCGATGGCGATCACGCCCGAGAGGTCGGCCGGAACACTGGTCTGGCCGAGGTTGTTCGCGCCCCAGGCCACGACCATCCCGTCCGACCGCAGGGCCAGGCTGAAGCCGTCTCCGGCCGCAATGTCGATCACGCCGGAAAGCCCATTGGGAACGTCCGTCTGACCCACGGAATCGTCTCCCCAGGCGCCCACGCGGCCGTGCTCATCCAGGGCAAGGGCGTGGTCGGTGCCGGCCGCGACGGCCATGATCGTGCTCATCGCGATCGGCTCGCTGCAACTCGCGTCCGCCCCAGAGCCCCACGAGAAGATCTCGTCGGGGGCTCCACGCCAGCGACCCGCGGCATCCCTGGCATAGGACCATACAGGCGAGGCGAATGCCAACAAGACCAGGCCGCCGCCGGCGAGCCGGATCGCAGTCGCCGCCGCGGCCACCCAGCCCGTGTCGGCAAGGCCGCTGGTCGCCCAGCTACCGAGCAAGTCGCCGGTCCAAAGCCTGTAGAGGCTGGCGCCGGCAAGAATGGTGGCGCCCGCCAGGGCGCACTGCCAGAGTCGACTTTGAACCTCCCCGGCCAGCACCGCCGACAAACATGCGCAGGCCAGGATTAGAAGGCAGAGCAGCTCGAACGGCAGGGCCGCTCCGATGACAAATCCGGCCAGATCGCTCGGGTTAAGGCCTGCGCCGACCGGTTGGATCGATCCGTGGCCCGTCGACGGCCACCATCGAGCGGCGTTGAAGAGCGTTGCCAGGGCCGTCACGGCGGCGGCACGCGGCGCCAGGTACTCGAGCCAGGACGTCCTGGTTCTACGGGCTCGCTCCAGCCCGAAGCCAATGATGGCGGGGCCGACGCAGGCGACGACCGCGACGACGGCCACGACCACCGCCCAGGCGTAGCCGAGCTGGCCCATCAGGCCCGGCGATCGCTGCACGATCCACCAACCCAGGCCTGCCATCGCCGGCAAAGTCGTCCAGACGATCGCACCCACGAGCACGAGCCTGACCGAGCGCCAGGCATCCGGACGCCAGATCAGGACCCCCGCTGGAAGCAGCGTGGCGGCACACAGGCAGCCGAGTCGGAGAAGCAGGTCCACGACGGATCCGGCGGACCAGACCCAGGACGACCAGGCGTCCACGAGCGCCGTACAAGCCTGGGCCCCGGCGAGCAGAACGAAGAACCACATCGGTGCAGAGAGTCGATCAAGGAAGCGATGGAGGCGGGGCAAAGCTCGACCAGGACGCGGCGGCTCCGGGTAGACGCGGCAGCCGTCCAGCCAGTCCTCCACGATCTGGCCGACAGCAGGCCCGCTGGTTCGCAACCAGTCACCGTCCAACGGCCGCAGCCTGTCCCGACTCGGCAGCCGGGCCTGATCAGGCAGGTCCAGAATCTGGCTGCTCGGGGCCTGGAAGGCTCCACTGGACGACGCGACCGACGGACTGCCCTCACGCCATCTCGGGCCCGCCTTGATTTGCCGCACTCGCCCCTCCGTTTTCCCACGATTGGAGTAGCCAAGGGCACCAATCTTAGCCGTGCCCCAGGCTCGTTTCCATCAGGTCAAGGGACGAACGCGCTGTCGAGCGGAAGGAAGCGGCGAGTCCGCCAGATCAGGCCTTGGCCGGGCTCCAGCCCGGATAGTTTCCGTTCGTGTCGCCCGACGCGGAGTCGCCGGAGTAGTGGTAGAGCGGGTGGCCGTTGTAGACGACCTGCGTCGTTCCGTCGTCTCGGGTGATCGTCGCAACACTGCCGCTCGCCCCGGCGCCGGCGGATGGGGTTGTCCCGCTCGGCACCGCGAGGGGCGGCCAGGTGGTCGCGCAGCTGCCGCTGCATGCGCTCTTGCCGCTGTTGGCCGTGTCGCTGGCGAAGACGTAAAGAGTCATCCCGCTCGCGCCATCGACGAGGATATTCGCGCCGCCAATGCTTTTGACCGCCACGGTCGCTGAGCCGGATCCGGGGCCGTTGGTCTGCCCGGCTGGGACCTGCGTCGCTGCAGAGCTGCTGCAGGCGGCTGCCAGAAGAGCGACCGCCATCGAGGCGGCCAGTAGCTTGCGGAAGGAGATCATCTGAATACCACCTAAAGCCAAGGAGACCGACGGCGGCGAGACTTACGCCGCTCACAGTGGTTACGCCCGCGGAGGGAGCACGGCCGCATTCAGGACCATCCGACTCGCGCCGGCGGGAACTGGCCCGACAGGCGGGACGAGATTCCTGCGGGCCGCGTCCTTGATGGTCCGCGCCAGCCGGCAAGCGACGCCCACTCACTCGGGTTGCCCAACAGACACCTACTTATAGGTGACGACAGTCCCGACCGGAACGCTCTGCATGAAGATCTCGCCCCTCACGAGCGGAATTGTTCTGCCTGCGGCGTCATACAGCAGGGTCAGGGCCGTGTTCGACGTCTTCTTCCAGGTCCCGGTGATAGTCCGGCCTTCCTCGAAAACGATTGCTTTGCCCGAGCCGACGTTCGACACGACCGGCCTGAGCTTGTCGATCGACGGCTCAATCGAGTAAGCCTGGAACATCACGACGATGTTGCGGGCGATGACCTGCCGATTGTTGGCCGGGTCGATCTGGAGCTTTCCGTCGACGAAGCGCAGATAAGAGTCAGTGGAGGCGTCGTACTGGTAGCCGATGGTATCGGCGAGATATGGGATCGTGACCGACTGGGAGAGAGGCCTCAGCGAGGCGGGCCTGTCGTCGACGAAAGTTCGGGCGGGCAGGCCCTGATAGGTCGCCGGGTAGCTGCGCTTGGCCGCACAACTGACGAGTGCGGCGGAGTTGGTGTAGGCGTTGTATGGAGCCACCCGGGCATCGATGCGGTGGTAGGGGCAGGAGCCGCCGTTCAGGTCGTCCTCGTTGTAGATGTTGCCGGCCATAGCGGGGATCACCACTTGGAGTGCCTTGGCGTCGCCGCCAAAGTGACCGAACAGAGCCTTGTACTCAGCCGCCCAATAGACGAAGTAGGGACGAGCGCTGCGCACCGGCCCGATATCCGACGCGACACCCTCCTGGAAAACCATCATGTAGCGGTCCGAGCTGTCGTCGATCATGGCCTGATAGACGATCGAGGCCGATGAGAAGCCCGACTGAGGCCGAGCGTCTCTGTAGTTGTCGATCATGAGCGCCGTCGGCAGGCGGTGGGCAAGGTCGGACGGAGCCGCCACGCCGTCAAGATCGCTGTACTCCCAGCCGGCCGGAAGTTGGGACGGACTCGGATTGAAGGATCCGGGCGAGACGAGGGCGTAACCCGTCGACGACGGCTCCGGCGAAGCTGTCGCGATCAGGGAGCCGCTCGGTGAAGGGCTCGGTGAAGGGCTGGCTTGCGATGTTCGGCCCGGCGCCGTAGCCACCAGCAACGCTGCGGACAGGATGGCCAGCACCGCAACGATGCTGCCGATAGCGACTGCCTGCTTTCGGTGGCCGCGCCAGATTCGTTCGATCACGGGTTGCCCCTCCGAGCGTACGTTCTTCCCCGTGCTCAGCAGTTGGCGCGCCCGGGCGACAGGGAGCCTGACGGCCCGGCGCGATCGCCGGATCGTGCGCTGAGCACTCGGTCAGACGTGCCTGTGCAAGTCCGTTTCTGGCGACGCCTCCGGCGCATCCTCGTCCCGTGGCGGCTGCTCCCAGCCCATGCCATCGGCCTCGCTTTTCGCGAGGTTGAGGTACACCACCTCATGTTCAACGTTGGCAACGTTGGACGCGGGAACGTAGAGATTGCCGAGGAGACCGGTTCTCGACGCGAGGATGTAGTTCTGCCCAACGTGCTGGACGGTGCCAAAGCGGCGCCCGTCATTGCCGAGTATCGCCCAGCCGGCCTTCAGTTCCGCCATCCGCATATGCTCTCGACCTCCTCGCCTCTGACTCGCGACTACTGTAGCCAATTGCCGCTGAGCTGTTTACGTGATGGGACAGAATCTCGATCCGCATTCATGTTCCGCCGGAGCGCCCACACTCCCGAGGACGGGGAGAGGCACGGGAGCCACGCAGGTTCCCACCGGCGCGGCGTCCCCATACGGTCGCCTAGACCGTCGCGCAGGGCCAATGGCGAGCCCGCCCCCCGCCTCAGGGCATGCATGTGCCCACGGAGGTTTCCCTTGTCGTTGAATGCGGTGGTGTTCCCGATCCTGCCCGGAAAGACCGCGGAGTGGCACGAGTTCATTGGTGAACTCAACGGCGCTCGGCGCGCGGATTTCGTCGCGTCGCGGAAGCGAGCCGGCGCTCAGGAGCGAACCTTCCTTCAGCCGACCCCGATGGGCGACCTGGTGATCGTGACGATCGAAGCCGAGGATCCAGGGCGGTCATTCGGACAGATGATGAGCGCCACCGATGCGTTCACCATCTGGTTCCTCGAGCGAGTCAAGGCGATCCACGGCGTCGACCTGTCCGCGCCCATGCCGAACGGTTCACCTTCCAAACTTATCCTCGATACCAGCGCAGTGGCCGTTCCGGCGAAGTAGGCCCGAACGAGCTCGGACGACGGGCGGACCATTTGGTACACCCGTCGTCTGCGTCAAGCTCAGAATCTGGCGCGCCCGGAGGGAACTGGGCGCGTGAGAACAACGACGCCGGCGTCAAGTCGTGCGGGAGTCGGCTGCTAACGAAGGCGAGGGTGAGCCCCCAGCCGAGCGGCGTCCGATGCCGGCAGGACGTGGATCGTATCGCCGCCGGTCCCGTTCAGGGTCCGGCTGTCGAGGTTGTCGAGGTTGTCGAAGGCATCGAGGGTCGGTGCCGCTAGGTGGGCCGCGCGGATGACATCGGCACGCACCGCGCGTTCGAGTGCGGCGAGGGATGACGCCCTCTGAACCTGCGCGTAGGTGGCAAGTGCCCAGACGCGCGCGAGTCCGGCGATGACGATCGCGGTGAGCTCTACTTCTGGATCGTCAGAAGCCCGACCGACCCGTTCGGCCAGTGATGCGCCGACTGTCGCGGTGAAGCGTTCGAAGTCGACGTACGGCGCCGCACGAAGGGTTGGCGAGCTTTCCGCCACCTCGCAGAAGCGGCGGAACAGGCGCAAGGAATGTGCTTCATCCATACCATCCCACCGGTCCAGCGGGATGCCGCCGAATAGGGCGTTCACGACAGCCTCGCCGAGAGACTCACGCCCACGGTGCCGTACCGCGTCCGCCAGCGCCTCGACGTTGGACTCGGAGCGATCGAAGAACATCGATTCCTTGGTGGGGAAGTAGTTGAAGACGGTCTGTTCGGACACTTCGCTTACCTCGGCGATCCGGGCAACCGTCACGTTGTCGAAGCCCTCCGCGAGGAACAGCGCCGTCGCCACGTTGGAGATTCGCTGGCGAGCGCGGTGCTTCTTGCGCTCTCGTAGGCCCGCTACTACCACGGGCTTCTCGCCCGCGTGCGCAGCTTCGAGGGCCTCCAGGATCGCCTCAAAGCTGAGGTCGTCGTCGTTCGTCGTCATCCGTAAGGAGTATAGACCTAAACATGTAGTTACGCTATTCTTTGGGCTACCCTAAGTTTGGAGTCAACCACATGACAGACGACGCGCCGGCATCGGCACGGCCCTCACCGCGCACCAGCACCGAGACGATCGGGACCACACCGTCCGCGCCGAATGCGGTGCTTGCCGTCGATGCCCATGGGCTCGTGAAGACCTTTGGCACGACTCGCGCCGTCGACGGCATAGACCTCGCGGTGCGTGAAGGCGAGATCCTCGGCGTGCTCGGACCAAACGGCGCGGGCAAGACCACGGTGCTGCAGATGCTGGCCACCCTGCTGCCGATCGACAGCGGGAGCGCCAGCATCTTCGGCTANNGGTCGCGAGAACCTGTGGCTGTTCGGCCGGCTGCAAGGCCTCTCATCCAGGCAGGCCCATAGCGCGGCCGACGATCTGCTGGCGAAGTTCGACTTGACCGAGGCAGCCAACCGGGGTCTTGCGCAATACTCGGGTGGTATGCGACGTCGACTTGACCTCGCCGCCAGCCTCATCACAAAGCCCGCGCTCATCTTCCTCGACGAACCGACCACCGGGCTCGACCCTCGAACCCGGGTTCAGATGTGGGAGACGATCCGGGGCCTGGTCGCAGATGGCTGCACCATCCTGTTGACCACCCAATACCTCGACGAGGCAGACGAACTCGCCGACCGGATCGCCGTAATCGACCGCGGTCGCAAGGTCGCCGAAGGGACGCCAGAGGAGTTGAAGGCCCAGGTGGGCGGCTCCATCATCCGGGTCCAGCTCGCCGAGGGCGTGGATGCGAGCGCGGCCGCGGCGCTCGCGGAGGGGGTTGCGCGCCATAGGCCGATCTTCACCCCGACTGGAACCGGCTTCAGTGTCTCGCTGGCCAATGCCAACCAGGCGGCCGACATCCTGATCGCCTTGCGCAGCAACGACATCGACATCGAAAACGCCGCCATCGAACAACCGAGCTTGGACGAGGTCTTCATGGCCCTTACCGGCAACGCCGGCAACACCGGTCTCACCTCCGCGACCGCACCGGAAATGAGCAGAGCATGACCGCCATCACGAACCCGGCTCGAGCATCGCGGCGCCCGGCAGACCGCACCATCCGCGCGTCGGTGCCAATCCGCGACATCCTCGTCCAGACCACGACGTTTGCCTGGCGAGCGCTCCTCAAGATGCGGCGGAACCCGGAGCAGCTCGCCGATGTGACCTTCATGCCGCTGGTGCTCACCCTGTTGTTCGGCTTCATGTTCGGTGGCGCCGTGGCGGGCGGCATGGTGGGCTATCTGCCCACGCTGATCCCAGGGATCATCGCCTACAGCGCCGTTACTGCCTGCGTTGCTGCTGGGGCCCAACTGCGCGAGGACATGGACAAGGGCGTCTTCGACCGGTTCCGGTCGCTCCCCATCGCCAGGATCGCGCCCCTTGCAGGCCCGATGATGGCCGACCTAACCCGCTACGCTCTTGCCGCGAGCCTCAGTCTGACCATGGGCATCATCATGGGCTACCGGCCGGGCGGCGGCGTGCCGGGCGTCATCGCCGGTGTGCTCCTGGCCATGGTTACCGGGTGGTCACTAGCGTGGATCTTCATGTACATCGGCACGATCGCGAAGAGCGCACAGTCCGTGCAGTCGTTGTCGATCATGGTCCTGCTCCCACTAACGTTCGTATCCAACGCGTTTGTCCCCGTCGATACGCTCCCGGATTGGCTCAAAACCCTGGTCGGCCTCAACCCCGTCTCGCATGTCGTCACCGCCCTGCGTGACCTGCTGAACGACGGGGCGATCACTGCCGCGGTCGGGTATGCGCTGCTCGGCTGTGTTGTCGTCGTCGCAATCTTCGTGCCGCTGACCGTCCGCTCTTACTCCAAGAAGGTCTAGGGCCCAGCGAGCACCCCCGCACGAACCAGCCCATAGCTTGACCTTGACATTGCCGGAGTGGATGCTGGCGCGCCCGGAGGGATCGGAACACACTCCACCAGCCTTCGTGATCGAGGGCGTGCGGGAGCTGGTCGAGGCTCTTCGGGCCGCCTGACTAGGACTCTGACCGGGACCGAGTGAGGACACGGATGGTCCGGGGCGAGAGGGCTGGAGCGGGCACACCGTCACCAACGCCCGACAGATGGAACTTCGTACTCGACCTGCGTCGAGCCGTGCATACTCCGCCGACCGGGAGGAGGCAGGGAGCATCTCCCACCAGCGCGGCGTCCCCATAACGGTCGCTTCGACCGTCGCGCAGGGCCAAGAGCGAGACCGACCGCCCCGGGCGGGTCACCAACCCAGAAAGGACGCTATGGCGTCATCGGTAGAGAACAAGGCCGTTGTCAGCCGCTTCATCACCGAGGTCTTGCAGGGCGGCAAGGTCAATCTCGTCGACGAGCTGCTTGCTCCAAACTACGTCAACCCCGGCATGGGCAATGCTGATCGCGACCACTTCAAGGGGATACTGACTGCGTTCTGGTCGGTCTCCCCGCACTTCCACGTTCTCGACCTCGTGGCTGAGGGAGACTCGGTGGTTGCCCGCTTCGGCTTGGAGATAACCCAGGCCGGTAAGAAGATCACCGCGCGAGGCATGACCTACTACAAGCTCGCCAACGGCAAGATCGTCGAAGACGATCCGATGACGTCGCCTGATCTCGCGGAGTTGCTTGCTCCGCAGATGGCACAGATGGCCAACGCCTAAACAGCGATCCCGCCCGAAGACCCCTGCGAGCGAAAGCTCTACCAGGGGTCTTCTTCTATCCGGAAAACTACAGGCTCCAGACAGGCCACAGCCCGAACTGTCGACTTTGGCTTACTGGCATCGCTTCGCCAGGTACCCTGGTGACCGTCGAAACCGATGGATCGCGTGGGATGACCTATCGCAGGCGACTCTGAAGCGGGGAACCGCCGATCACTCGCTCCACGTCAGACTGCGAGGCGACGGCCGTGCGAAACGCCTTTGGCTCAAGGCCGACGGCGGCTATGACCTGCCGAAGAGTCGCTGCATCGTTTGCCCCAGGGCCGCTTCAGGGCGCTTGACCGACGCATAGGCTGACGTAAGGATGCTGGCGCGCCCGGAGGGAACCGGACGCACTCCACCAACCATCGTGATTGAGGGAGTGGACGAGCTGGTCCAGGCTCTTCTCGCCGCTTAGCCAGTCTCGGGGAGGGGACAACGATGGTCGGCGCGAGAGGAGTAAGGCCCACGCTTTCCAACTGAGATACGAGATCGCGCTGGCTGCCGTGCGGGTGGTCGAGGTGGCGTAGTCGGCAGCCCGAGAGGATTTGAACCGACCGTAGCGACCTGAATGTCCCATTGCCGCTCTCGTGCGAGATCGTCGGCGGAAACCGCTGGTCTCATATGGCTGTGGGATGAGGCTTCGTGCTCGTGCCAGCCGTCTCAAGCCTCGGCGCCGGACTGTCTGCCGGCGCGGCAGTGCGTTGGAGTTTCAGCTCGGAGCGGCTCCGCGAGGTCTTGACTCTCCTATTGGCTGGCCCGGCAGCCGTCGTGCGATTTCCTCACGGAACATGGGCTTCTACGACCGATGGCCGCGGGCGTCGCGCGCCAGCTCCTCCTGGACTGCTTGAGCATAGGAAACCCGAGTGTGCCGGACGGAGTCCATCCGGCACCGGAGAAAGGGTTCCCATCCTCACGGCCTCGGCTGAAGGCGAGCAGGCTGAGGCTGAAAGAAGGTTCACCCTATGGAACTCCTAATCATCATCGTTATTCTCATCCTCCTTTTCGGCGGTGGGTTCGGCTTCTACCGTCGTCGTTGAGGCCGACCATCCATTGCTGCTACCGCAGAGGTAGCTGACGTGGCTGCTAAGAAATTGTTCACCCGCGAGTGAGGCGCTTGCCGTCGACCACGAGCCCCGTGTGGGCTCGACCGGTGACAATCGACCGCACGTTGGCGATTCCCGCGCCACACCCCGGGTCAAATAGGAAGGAGACGGCGGACAGCATGAAGGGCTTCGTTGACGACATCGGGCGGCTCACCCAGGGGAACGCTGATTTCCGCCGCGTGCTCTACACGAGTGACCATCTCCAACTCGTGCTTATGACCCTACCGCCCGGTGGCGAGATCGGCTCGGAGGTGCACAAGGATCGCGACCAGTTCTTCCGGGTCGAAGCCGGCGACGGCGAGATCACAATCGACGGCACGACGCACCGCGTGACGGCCGACTTCGCCATGATCGTGCCCGCCGGCGCCCGTCACAACGTGCGCAGCGTCGGCTCCGCGCCGCTCAAGATGTACACGCTCTACGGCCCGCCCAATCATCGTGATGGTGTCGTGCGCCGGACGAAGGCAGACGCCGACGCCGAGCCCGAACATTTCGACGGCAAGACCACCGAGTAGCGGCCACTCGTCAGCAAGAGGCGAGACTCGACCGCGGGCATTCGCTCGTGACCACGCGGGCGGACCGCAGTCGCGGAGCGGCCTGAGTCACGCCTTGCTGTCTTTCGTGCGCTACTTCGTGGCGGCTCTCTGGTCATTGAGGGACGGCGTCAGTTCCAGCACTCTGACCGATCCGCTCGGCCACAGGCCTAGACCAGCCGCGTAGGCGTGGACACTGAAGAGCCTGTGGCCATCATGCCTGTACGGGCGTAGCAGCGACTTGACCGCGTCCTGAAATGGTGACGCCTAATGTGTAACCGATGTCGCGACTCAAGACATTGGCGCGCCCGACAGGATTCGAACCTGCGACCTTCGGCTCCGGAGGCCGACGCTCTATCCGCTGAGCTACAGGCGCGCGATGCAGGCGCTCACGTAGAGCGCAACACACGGAAGCCGGATGCTCCATCCGAAAGGGCGATTGCCCACCAGACGGCGGCTCCGCGGGCGGCAATGATACCGCGGCCCACGACCCGACGACTCAGCGTAGCGAAGATCGCCAGCCGCCCGTCCAGCCATGAGGGGCGTGGATCCGGTCGTGAGTCGCGAGCGGGACAATGGCCCAGGTATCTTATGCGGGACCCGGCTTCGACCCTGGGCGAGACGCTCAGGGTCGATAACGCCGCCGAATTCGGAGTAAGGGACCATCGCGGTCTCGTCTTTGACCCCAGCTGCGCCCCTGGCCGCCGCCATCTTCCTGATAACGGTCGGTCTGATCATCGCGCGCCCGAAACGTTTTACGGAGGCATCGGCGGCGCTGCTCGGCGCCTGCGCCATGGTTCTGGCCGGACTCGTCCCGCTCGGGGCGGCCGTCGGCGATGTCACGGGCCACTGGGATGTCCTGTTCTTCTTTCTGGGCCTGACCGGGTCGGCGGCCGTGGCGGAGCGCAGCGGCCTCTTCGAAGGGCTGGCCGGCGCCTCCGCTCGTCTGTCTGCCGGCAGGCCGCGGCGGCTTCTGGTGGCTGTCGTGGCCGTCGGTGCCATAGTCGCGGCGCTCCTGTCGAACGATGCCGCCGCTCTCGTGCTCACGCCCGTCGTCTATGTTCTCGTCGCTCGGTTCGGACTGGCGCCGCTGCCCTACGTCCTCGCCTGCACTTTCGTGGCCGACGCGGCGTCGCTCGCCCTGCCGGTGAGCAATCCAGTGAACGTGATCGTCACCGATCGGCTGGGCATAAGCGCGGTCGGCCTGGTGCCGGTTCTGCTGCCTGCGGCCATCGCATCGGTGATTGCCCTCCTCGGCTGTCTGCTGATCATCTACCGTCGCGAGTTGCCGGCTCGATCGCCCCTTGCGCCGACGCCGGACTCGTGGGCCTCCTGGACCAGCATCCCCCGCCGTCTCCTCGCGGCATTCGGACTCGCGGTCGCCGCCTTCGGAGTGGCCTCGGCGGTGGATCTGCCGCTCGGGCCGACCATGACGGCTGTGTGGCTGGTCCTGCTCGCGGTCGAATGGACGGGCCGAAGGCCGGGTCGGCCGCTCGAGGGCATCGGCTGGTCCCTGCTCGTCTTCGTCGCCGCCATGGGCATCCTCGTCGACGGGCTTTCGTCGGCCGGCGCGACCTCCTGGCTCGCGTCCCTTGTCCTCGGGCCCGTGCGCGATTCGCCGGCGGCGGCGATGGTCGTGGCCACCGCGGCGGCGGCTCTCGGTTCCAACCTGTTCAACAA
>PMYK01000042.1 GCA_003171255.1 Chloroflexota bacterium | reverse complement strand
GGCGCCCCACTGCAGGATCCAGCGCCGAATCTCGATGGTGCCCGGAACCCGGGCCCGCCAGATCACCGTCCCGTCGGCCTCGGGCGTCACCCGCGCCGTCGGGTGCCATGTCGTCTCGGTCACGAGGCCGGCGATCGCGGCGTCGAAGCGCAGCTCCACTTCGACCTCTTCCTGGTCGGCGATCACACCCCAGGCCCGATCCTGCCCCTCCTGGACCACCGCCGGATCCGGTGCCTCGAACGTCTCCGGGGCCAGCGACATCTCCAGAATGCGCTGCAGCCTGAAGGTCCGGACGGCGCCACGCGACTCGTCGAACCCGATCAGATACAGCGCCCGAGTCGTCGCCGAGGCCTCCAGCAGATATGGATGAACGCGCGACTTGCGAGGCGGTCGGCCGGGACTATACGTGGCCGGATCGTAGGTCAGATCCACGATCCGGCGCTCGGCCCAGGCATGAGCGAGCAGTCGCAAATGACGAGTCATCCGCGCATCTGGCGGGCGGCTGGCCAGCACGTCGATCGTACGCTCGAGGTGCCGGGCAACGACCGGGGGCAGGATCTCGGCCAGCTTCTGGAACGCGGCTCCCATGTCCGGGTCGTAGCGATCGGCAAACTGAGCCGTCAGCCGCGCGGCGAAGAAGAAGGCCACCGCTTCGTCGAGGGTCAGCCGCAGCGGCGGCAGGAATGCGCCCTCGACTATCCCCCACTTGCCCGCCTCGCTCCAGAGCGGGATCCCGATCTCGCCCTCGAGAGCCTGGAGGTCACGATAGACCGTCCGGCGCGACATGGCGACGAAGCCGGCGACGGCGTCGACCGTTGCCCCCTCCGGATGAGCCGCAAGGAACCTGAGGACTCTATAGAAGCGCGCCAGTCGATCATGCTTGGCCGTGTCGAGCTGATCCGCCGGGGGCGTCATGGCAATTCGATCAGGTGCGCGGCGGCGAGATCGAGACCGCGACCTCCCGGTTGGTCGCGGTCATGCGGACTTGGATCGTGGCCTGCAGCCCATGAGGGAGGATGCCCACGGCGGGACCGTTCACGCTACCGGAGACCATCCCGACTTCCGAATCACCGAAAACCCAGAAGTCGAGCTCGCCTCGCCAGCTCGACAGCTTGGTATCGCCCGCCAGCCACGCTTCCTGCGGAAACGAGGCCGCAAACGTCGGGCCGTCCACTGCCACGCGGCAATGCCGCGCTCGCGCTCCGTCCACGTATTCCAGGCCGCGGTTCTCGGCCGTGGCGCGGTTCTCCGGCGACAGCGCCTGGGCCCCGACGGTGAGGTCGAGCACCTGACCGTCGATCTCCGCCGGAGCCGCGGAAACCCAACCAGCCCCGGGCGCGAGAGACCAGGCCGATGAGCCGATTCTCGCCCCGCCGTACTGGCCAAAGAGATCGCTCCGGACGACCTGTGCGGTCCACGAGAAGTCCGAGCCGGACCGGCTGCCAGTCAGGCTGACCGTGCCGACCGCCCTCGTATCGACGTCGGCCCAGAGGTCCAGCTCCAGCTGCGCGGTCGCGGCGACGGCGAGCGCGCGATTGCAATCGGGCAGGACAAGATCCGCGGCGGTCGGCCCAAACTTCGAGTTGGCTGCGGGCCTGTCTCGCAGAGCGGCGTTGTCGGCCAGGCTGACCCCCGCGAAGATGCCGCCGATGATCGAGGTCGCGGCGACCGTGAACAAGATCGAGGCGGCCAGTCGCCGCCGGCCGACGCCGACCTCCGGAATCAGTCTGCGACTGATGCCGAGCCCGGCAAAGAGGCTCGTAGCCAGCAGTGCCAGAGCCCACGGATACATGACCTCGAGAGACGGGAGGAGCGGTTCGGAGCCGCCCTGAAGGACCTGCCCGACAACGCCGGCCATGGACGGCAGGAGCAGCAGCCCGGCCCCAAGGCCAAGCCAGAAGACTCCGGCGGAACCCCGATCGCTTCGGGTAAGGGGCGGCCACACGATCGGCGCAACACAGACCAGGAGAGGCAGGGACGCAGCCAATCCGACCAGAAGATCGACGGGACCGCCCGGTCGATAGGCGACCACGACGATTCCGCCACTCGCGGTCCAGAGAATCGTGAGGGCGACGGCTAGGAGCCTCAGCTCGAACTGGCGGACACGCACGGGCCCAGTCTAGCGGCCCGCGGCTGCAGCCCCAACAGGGGTTCGCCGGGCCGGGCCGCTCCCACTAATCCGAACGCATCAGGGCTGGACCGCAAGTACCTACGGCCACGGGCCGGTGCAGACCCAGGCCGCATACCGGCTCCTCGTCTCGAGCGACGGCCCGCCTGAGATAGACCCCCGGTGGCCAGCGGGCCAACGGGCACAACCGAAAACAAGCGATGACTCGGGTTCTCTCCTCCTCCACCCCGAGGCTCGCGAAACTGCCGCCTAGTCCAGTCAGACAGGCAGGGGGCGTCGGCGGGCGCAGCGCGGGGCTCTCGCGGCCAACGCACAAAACACCCGAAGAAACCTACTCGCTGCGTGAGCCTTGATGTCATCTCAGCCACTAGCAGACGCTCGGCCCCTTCGGGTGCAACAAAGACGCTAGATCAATGGCGCCGAAGGATCAATCGAGTTTTCCACCTAGTTCGAAACTCGTCACGAGAGTTGTCCATCGTCTGTCCACCGTCGGTGGCTCGACTGACGGGCTAGGCGCCTGCGCCGGCCTCGAACTGGAGCCGCGGCTCGATCGGCGAAGCGGCAGCGACGCGCAGCCACGACGTTTCGGCAAACGGGGCAACGATGGCGTTGGAGAGCATCCGCAGCGTCCGTGGAGCGATACGGAAGACGGCGGAGTCCGTGCCTGCAGCGGCCCACACCCACTCGTACTTGCACAGATCCTGGTCCATCAAGACCCGCACTTCTCGGCCGTATCCAAACGGCGGGATGCCGCCTATGGAGTAACCGGTCAACTCGCGAACTTCCCTGGCGTTGGCCCGGCGGATGGCAAACTCACCCGTGACGGCGGCGAGCAGTGAAAGGTCGACCTGGCTACGCCCTGAGACCAGGCCGACGATTGGGGCGAGACGACCCTCTGGGCGCGGGGCCACGAAGACGAGCGACTTCACTATCTGGCCGAGGTCGGCATCGACGGCCGCAGCTGCTTCCTCGGCGGTGTGCGTCGAGTCGGGCATGAGCCGAATGTCGAGCGCCACGCCCTTTCGGGAGGCGACGTCGACGACTCGCTTGATCCCCGGATGCGAGAGATCGGTCACGATTGAATTCTACCAATCCATTCTGGTTTAGCTGTGCTGAAGGGTATCGGCCTTCTTGCCACGTGCGACAGTGGTAGTCCGCGGTACCTCATGCAGAGGACCACCACCCGACTGTGGCGTTCTTCTCTACTCTATATTCGATGAAAGAGCCTCTTCGGATGCATCGCCGGGACGCAATTTTCACCGCACCGAAACGATGTCTCGACGGGCGGGTCGTCCTGTTCGATTGGGACGGGACGATAGTCGACTCGATACAGGCCCTGTTCGAAACCGACGCCGCGATTTGCCGGCAGATCGGGGTTCCTTTCGACGAATCCGTCTTCCGACGCACCTTCTCGCCGAACTGGCGCCTGATGTACCGCTCGCTCGGCATCCCGGAGGAGCGAACCGATGAGGCCGTCCAGGTCTGGGCGAGCACGTTCCAGAGTGACCGGACCCAACCGTTTCCGGGTGTCGAGATCGCGCTGGGCCGATTGGCGGCGACGGGCTGTACGCTCGGGCTTGTGACCGGTGGCAGCCGGGCGGAGGTCGAACCGCAGCTCGGACGGCTCGGCATCGATGAGTTGCTGAGGGTTCGCGTCTACGGCAACGACACGGTCGCAGGCAAGCCCGATCCGAAGCCGCTGCGATTGGCCCTGGAACGCGCCGGGGGCGTGGCGCCGCAGGACGCCGTGTACGTCGGCGACGCGCTCGACGACATGCGCATGGCCTGCACCGCCGGCGTGAGAGGCGTCGGGATCGTGTCGATGCTGGCCACCGCCCAGGAGCTGATCGCCGCGGGAGCGGTCGAGTCGGCCGGGTCCGTCGTCGACTGGGTCGATCGGTTCATCGCGGAAACGGCCGCCCGGGCGTGACCATTCGGCTCGGTTAGCCAAACTCGGCCCGCTGGGTGTAGAGTCGGAGGACAATAGAAGACGGACAGGGGAGCGCCGAGGAGGCGCTGAGAGTGCGGAGCAGGTCCGCAGACCCTTGGAACTTGATCCGGGTAATGCCGGCGCAGGGAGTCCAGATCGGTGCACCTCTGTCGAATCGATGGAGGTGCTTTTTGGTGAGTGGAGCCGGCCCAGGCGGGCGCGCCCTGATCGTCGCCGACGGCGACGTGCCGGGCCGTGCCGCGCTCGACGACGCCTGGCCCGGCTGGGACCGGGAGATCTTCCTGGTCGTGGCGGCGGACGGTGGCTGGGACAAGGCCCTGTCCCTTGGGATTCGGCCGGACCTGCTGGTGGGCGACGCCGACTCGCTGCCCGAGGCGCGCTTCGCCCAGCTGGCCGCCGAGGGTGTGCCGATCGAGCGCTCCCCGACAGCCAAGGATGAGTCAGACACCGAGCTGGCGCTCCTGGCCGCTCTCCGGCGGGGGGCGACGCACGTGACCGTCCTCGGGGCCCTCGGCGGCAAGCGCTTCGACCATGCCCTCGCCAACGTGGGCCTTCTCGATATCCCGCATCCCGACGCAGCCGCCGTGGAGCTGCTGGACGGCTCGACGCGCATCCGACTCATCCGAGCCCCCGCCGCGGACGGCGGTGCAGTCAGCTGCGCTCTCGATGGCAGGAAGGGCGACCTCGTGTCGCTTCTGCCGCTGAGCGTCCCGGCCCTGGGCGTCACGACCGACGGTCTGCTCTACCCGCTCCGCGACGAGACGCTGCCGGCCGGACCGGCCCGCGGCCTGTCCAATGTTCGTATTGCGACCAACGCGAGCGTGAAGTTTCGCCACGGCCACCTGCTGATAGTCGAGACGAGAACCGATCAACCGGAGTAGTCAGGAGTCCATTGTGAGCACGCTTTCGCCATCCAGGCCGTCGGCCGGTCCGTCGGAATCGACTCGCTGGCGGACGGTCGACATCGTCGTCGTGGCCGCCCTTGCCGTCGCCTTCGGCGTCGTCTTCTGGTTCTGGGACGTCTACGTCTGGCCCTGGGCCTCGTTCCTCTCCAGCCCGGGCGAGTACGCCATCAGCGGTGTCTGGCTCCTGCCGGCGGTGGTCGCTCCGCTGGTTGTGAGAAAGCCCGGCGCCGCCATCTTCGCCGAGATGGTGGCCGCGATCGTTTCCGTCCTCCTCGGCAACCAGTGGGGTCTCGACGTCCTCCTGTCTGGGTTCGTCCAGGGCGCAGGCGCCGAGCTGATATTCGCCTTTGTGCTGTACCGCAACTTCAGCTGGCTCGTGGCCGCCCTGGCGGGTGCCGGCGCGGGCCTGGGCGAGGCCCTCCACGATCTGCCCGTCTACTACTCCAGCTTCGACGTCCCGTACCAGGTCGGCATAGTGGTGCTCGACGTGCTCTCGGCGGTGACGATTGCCGGAGTCGGCGGCTGGCTGCTGGTGCGGGCGATCCGCCAGACCGGGGCACTGCAGGCATTCCCAGCGAACGAGTGAAGACCGCAGACCCGGGCCTCGACCGGGGGCCCGCCGGCGTGGAAGTCGGAGCCTCATCAGCACCTCCGGCGCGAATCGGGCCGCCATCGATTCGAGCGGCCGGGCTCGGCTGGACGTATTCGGGCCGAACTCGACCGGCCCTCCAGGGGCTCACTTTCGAGCTCGAGCCTGGTCGCGTGCTGCTCGTCCTGGGCCCGTCTGGGTCGGGCAAGAGCACCCTCGCCCGCGCGCTTGCCGGGTTGGTACCACACGTCCTTCCCGGCGACTGGCGTGGTCAGCTGCGTATCGGCGATCTGGATGTCGCCGAAACGCCCGCCCGTGTTCTCGGCGAGCGAGTCGGACTCGTCTTCCAGGATCCGGACAGCCAGCTCGTCATGACCCGCGTCGACGACGAGGTGGCGTTTGGGCTGGAGAACCGCGCCTGGCCGAGAGATCGGATGCAGGCGCGAGTGCCGGAGGCTCTTCGCCAGGTGGGTCTGTCGGGCTTCGACCGGCGCAGGACCGCGACCCTCTCCGGTGGCGAGAAGCAGCGCCTGGCCATAGCCGACGTATTGGCGGCCCAACCGTCGCTGCTGGTCTTCGACGAGCCCACGGCCAACCTCGATCCACCGGGCATGTACGCCACCCTCGAGCAGCTGGCCGCCCTTGCTCGACGCCGCGAGCACACGATCGTCCTCATCGAGCACCGGCTGGAGGCAGCCCTCCCGTTGGCGGACGACGTTCTGCTGCTGGACGACGAAGGCCGGCAGCTGGCCTTCTCGCGGGCCGGAGCCGTCGATCGAAACGCGGTGGCGATGCTCGAGCGAAGCGGCGCCTGGATCCCACATGCCTGGCAGGGCACGAACCTGAGCTCGAGGGCGGCGTCGCAGTCGGTGGACGACGGCCCCGGGCCTGCCGCTCGTCAGGTACTCCTCGAGGCCACCGACCTGCAGGTCGACTACCCGGCCGACGAGGACGGACCCCATCGGGCTCTCGACGGCGTCTCGTTCCGAGCGATGGCCGGCGAGCGAACGGCCATCGTTGGACCGAACGGATCCGGCAAGTCCACACTGCTGTTCGCCCTATCGGGTCTGCGGCGGCCCGACCGCGGCAGCGTCCGGCTACGGGCGCTCGCGGTCGACGGGGAGCTGGCGGAAGAGATGCGCGACCCATCTCGTCTCCCGGCCGAGGAGATCGCCCCGCGTGTGGGGGTCGTCTTCCAGGACCCGGAGCTGGGTTTCGTCGCTCGAACCGCCCGGGACGAGGTGCTGGCCACGGATCGGGCGGCCCGTGGACGTCGAGGCCGAGAAGGCGGCCCGCCGCCGGACGCGGATGGCGTCCTGGCCCGATTCGGGTTGGGCTACCTGGCCGACGAGAATCCGTTTCGTTTAAGCCAGGGCGAGCAGCGCCGGCTCAGTCTGGCCGGGCTCGTGATTCGGCCGCCCGCGGTTCTACTCCTCGACGAGCCGACGTTCGGTCTGGACCGCCGCGGGACTGATTCGGTCATTTCACTGCTCAACGAACTGAGGGCAACGGGCCAGGCTCAGCTTCTGGCGACTCACGATCCACGCCTCCTGCCCGCCTGCGATCGGGTCGTGGCCCTGGATCGAGGACGGATTGTCTTCGATGGACGGCCGGCGCAGTTCCTGGCCGACCCACCGTACGCGCTCGCGGAGCCATGGCGGGACGTCGTGGTTCTTGCGGAGACGACTCGATGAGCTTGCTGCCCGCGCCGCTCGCCCCAGTCCGCCCCGCGTTCCTCACCCGCGTCACGCCCGTGGCCAGGCTGACGGCCGGGATGACCTGGCTCGTGGCCGCGATCGTGACCCTCGACCCGGCAGTTCCCACTCGCCTTGTCGTCGCGGCTGTTGTGGCGCTGGTGCTGTGGTCGGGCCTGCCCCTGCGCCGCATTCCCGGGCGACTGGCGCCACTTGGCCTCGCCATCTTGAGCCTGACCGTCTTTTCGATCCTGCTTTCTGGCTCGAATGCCGACCGCTCGATTGCGGCCCTCGTGGAGCTCGGGCCGATCCGCATAACCGGGCCGGCCGTATCCGCCGGGCTTGCCATCGGCATCCGGGTCGTGGTCATCGGCCTCACGACGCTCCTGGTCTTCGGACCGTCGGATCCGACGAGGCTGGCCGACTCGCTGGTCCAGCAGTGGCACGCCCCAGACCGGTTCGCCTACGGCACGCTGGCCGCCTTGCGCGTCGCCCCGATCCTGGCCGGCGACTGGGCTGTCATCTCGGCGGCCCGTCGCCTGCGTGGCATCCAACCGCGAGGCGCAGTTGGACGCACCCGCGACCTCGGCGACCGGCTGCTGGTGATGCTCGTCTCGTCCATCCGTCGGGCCGAGCGGCTGGCTCTGGCGATGGACGCGCGGGGCTTCGACAGCGGCATCCGCCGCACCCATTTCCGCGAGTTGCGCGTCGGCTGGCGGGACCTGTTGACCGTGGCCGTTGCTCTCGCCGTCGCGGCGGCCGCGCTGGTCTTGCCCCGCTGACGCAATCGGCGCGGCTCGCTGCTAGCCTGACGCGATGAACGCAATGCCAAAGGCGGGCGAGCTCGCCCCTGATTTCGAGCTCCGCGACGACGAGGATAGACCCCACCGGCTGTCTGCCCGTCGAGGCCATTTCACCATCGTGTACTTCTACCCAGCCGACGACACACCCGGCTGCACCAAGGAGGCGTGCTCGTTCCGCGACAACGACGCCGCTTTCCGAGACGCCGACACGGAGGTCTGGGGGTTGAGCCCGCAGGGCCCTGCCAGCAAGGCCGCGTTCCGAGCCAAGTACGGGCTGCCGTTCACGCTCCTGGCCGACGAGGACCACGCGGTGGCGGATTCGTTCGGCGCCTGGGGCGAGAAGACCAACTATGGCAAGACCTACTGGGGCATCCTGCGGTCGAGCTTCCTGGTAGGCCCGGACGGGCGCATCGCCCACGTCTGGCCCAAGGTCAAGCCGGAAGACCACGCCGTCGAAGTCCTGGCCGCGCTGCGAGAGGCCCGCGCTACGCCCGTGTGACCCACAGGCGGTCGACCGAAGCCTCCAGGCGACCGGCGCCAGCCCCCACGCCGGGCCCCCCAGGCCGCACCGCGAGTCGACCGGCAGCCTCAATCCCGCGGTCCGTGTACAGTCGCGGGCAAGCAGAGAGGCTTCGCACGTGGGGGGAGACGAGCGAAGCCTCGGCCTGCATCATAACTCGGCTCGGCAATACGCGGACTGGACTTCCAGAGGTCCGCACGAGGGCGGCACCCCTGGATGGTGCCCTCCGACAACGAGGATTTGGCAATCGAGATGGGTATATGACCGAACAAATGGCGGCGATCCACACCTGGCGACCGCGGCGGTTCATGGTCATCGTCGGCCACCCGGATGACGCCGACTTCGGGCCGGCGGGTGCGGCCTCGACCTGGATCATCGCCGGGGCCGAAGGCTGGCTCGTCTGCTGCACGTCGGGCGACGCCGGAGGCGAGGACCCCAACCTCGATCCTCTCGACCTGGCCCGGGCCCGAGAGGACGAGCAGCGGCGCGCCGCCGAGATCGTGGGCTATGCCGGTGTCACGTTCCTTCACCAGCCCGACGGAGGCCTGGTCAACGACCTGCCCCTGCGCGAGATGCTGGTCAGGGAGATTCGAACCTTCAGGCCGGACGCGGTCTTCTGTGGCGATCCCGAGGTCGTGATCCACGATGGTGGCGGGATAAACCACACGGACCATCGAGCCGCCGCAATGGCTGCCGTCGATGCCGTCTACCCGGCGTCACGCAACCCGATGGCCTTCCCGTCCCTCGCTCGGAACGGCCTGGCGGCTCATCGCGTCCGGCGGCTGTATCTCATGTGGTCGAACCAGCCCGACGTCTGGATCGACGTCTCGGCCACCGCCGACCGCAAGATCGAGGCGCTGCGATCACACGCCAGCCAGCTCGGCGACCCCGAGGCGGTCTTCGCCCGAGTCCGCGTCCGGATGAAGGAGCAGGGCGAGCGCATCGGCGTCGCCGCCGCCGAGGGATACCGGCTCGTGGTACTCGATCAGGATCCAGAGGAGATCTCTGAGAACCAGGTTGCCCCCACCGCCGAGAAGCCCGGAGCCTGACCCACTCAGAGGCTCGTGGAGAACAGGAGCGGTCGAACCCGGGGCCATTCATTCCAGAGGTCGGCCAGGAACTCAGCCCTGCGGCCCAGGAGTCTCACGAGCTCGCCCAGGGTGAGGGCCGACGCCCGAGACGCGATGAACGCATCGGCCGAGACGCGAACATCCCGGAATAGCTCCGCGGTCTCCTCCGGCCGAGGCCAGTGGCGCACCCTGACCGGCAGGAGCCCCGCCTGGCCGACCGCAAGAGCGAGGTCGCGCTGAATGGGCACCCGGCCGTCGGCGAACCCTTCGAAGCGATCGTAGCGAAAGCCGAGCGCCGCCAGGCCTCGCGCCACGTCTCGAGACTGCTCTTGAGAGAACTGGCTCCAGAACGGGTGGCCATCCGGAAACTCGAAGCAGAACTCGTCGATTGCGGCGGCCACGACCGAGTCGACGAAATCGGATAGAAGAAGCTGCCAGCCGCTCCGGGCGGTGCTGTCGGTGCCGGCGAGTCGATCGACCAGTGTGCTCATCGTTCGACCATCGCGGCGAATCAACCTGACGATGGCCTGCGGGTGGGGCGCCCGGATGTCGATGACGAGCCAATCCGTCGAGGGCCGGTCTTCCTCGGCGGGAGGAGCGGTCGACATCGACGGCGAGACGGCGGTCGGCCCGGGACCTGCAAGCGTCTCGGCCGGTCTCGTCGGGTCATCCGCGACCGCCGGTTCCGGCAGCGCCGATGCAACCAGCCCGAGGGCGGGACTCGGCCCGCTGGGTGATTCGGCCGGGCCCGTAGCGGCGGTCGCCTGCAGCTCCTCCTCTCCCTCGGCGGCGTGAGCCGTAAGGGCCTCGCGGGTTTCGCGGCAAGCCTCCAGGGCGGCCGCGGCCATCCTCGCGCTTGCCTCGGCCGTGTCGGACACACCGTCCAGTTGTGAAAGAAGCACGTCAGCCGTTTCGCGCTCGTGCTTGATGCGTGCCTGGGCGAGGCGACCGTCGTTGTTGATCCGGTTGATCTCCTTCAGCCAGCCGTTCGCGGCGGTCTCGATCTGGCCTCGATCGCGCGCAGCGGCGACGGCGGCGCGGAAAGAGAGATGAGCCTGTTCTTTGGCGACATGCGTCGCGGCCGGATCGATGGCAGCCTGGGCACGGGCGATGGCGGCGGCCTGTTCGTCGCACAGCTTCCTCGCCTCGACGACGCGCGCCGAGGCCGCCTCCGCCTCCTTCCGGGCCATGTCGGCGAACCCGCAACGGATTTCCACCAGGCGACTTCGGCGGCCCGCCGGTTCAACCGCGGCCTCGGCCGCTGGCGTGGGCGTCTCGTCCGCACTAGTGGGGCTGCTGGGATCTGCGCTCACCCGAGGGATACCCCATTTTCCCGAGGTCATCGAGCCCACACGCACGCCCGTCTCGTCGCGATCATGGCGTACTGCGCGTCAATCCCGCCGGCCTCGCGATCGTCCCGCCGTCAGATTTTGGGCGCCGCTCCAGCCGCTCGCCGACCTCGATTGGTGCGTCGCTCAGGTGTGAGCAGACCAACCAGGAATCCATCGCCGTGCTTGCGGACGGCAATCTCGACGTTGGCCTCGGCAGCGACTCGAAGGAGACGCTGGCGAATGGTGATCGGCTTCTCGCTTGAATCGAGCCGGACTTCGAATACCTGCTCCGGTCCTTTGAGCTGGCCGATGAGTCTCTTGAACTGCCGCTGCTGCTGCTCGCGCTCGCGAGCTGCCGCGCTCAACTCACGAGGTCTCGGTGTTCCTCTATCCATGAGTGCCGGGTCGGCCTTCCTGACTGTGACCATCTTTCTTCCTCTCTCCCAGCGTAGGGCCGCAGACATTGCCCGCCCGACTTATGGGCGATGGCGCATCGACTATACGCTTTTGTTGACATGTGACTAGGTGTGTCATTCGGGCGATGTTGCGCCACGGGCATCGGAAGTGTGGCGACGCGCCTGCTGCGGGGCCCGGATCCGGTGGATCCGGGCCAGGGGCCGTCGCGGCGACACGGCCGGCCTGGCCCGGCTAGACTTCGCTAGCGTCCTTCCTGTACGGACGCCCTGCGTCCCCGCAGACGCTCGGCGTTCTTGGGACGCCGGCGCCCTGAGCGGGCCGATCCAAGACGCGTACAGCAGGTGATATCGCTATGAGAGTTGGCGTCGCCAAGGAGACCGCAGCGGGAGAGCGCCGTGTCGCGCTGGTTCCCGATGCGATCGAGAAGCTGCGAGCCGCCGATTTGAATGTGCTCGTGGAGCGCGGCGCCGGCGCCGAGGCGTCATTCCCCGACATCGACTACGCAGAGGCCGGGGCGAAGATCGTCACCACCACCAACCTCTACGCGCAGTCGGATGTGATCCTTCGCATCCACCGCCCCACGCCCGCCGAGATGAAGCTTCTCCGTCCGGACCAGGTCGTCATCGGCATGCTTGCCCCGCTGCTCGACCCTGAGGCGATGACGGAGCTGGCTCGCCTGCAGGTGACAGCCATCAGCCTGGACGCCATACCTCGGACGCTGACACGTTCGCAGGGAATGGACGCCCTCTCGTCGCAGGCCAATGTGGCCGGCTACAAGGCGGTCCTCGTCGCCGCGGAGGCCTTCGGCCGCTACTTCCCCCTGCTGACGACGCCGGCCGGCACGGCCAGACCGGCCAACGTCCTCGTCCTGGGCGTGGGGGTCGCGGGCCTGCAGGCCATCGCCACGGCGCGCCGGCTCGGCGCGCAGGTCAAGGCCTACGACGTCCGGGCCGAGACCCGAGAGCAGGCCGAGTCGCTGGGCGCGCAATTCATCACCCTGCGATCGGCCGTCGATGGCGCCGGCCAGGGCGGCTACGCCCGCGCCCTGACGCCCGCAGAGCAGACCGCGCAGCAGGACGAGCTGAACGACATCATCGGTTCGCATGACGTGGTGATCACGACCGCCCAGGTCCCCGGCCGGCGGCCGCCGGTGCTGGTAACCGCTGCCGCGGTCGAGTGCATGAAGGCCGGCTCGATCATCATCGACATGGCCGCCAGCGACCTCGGTGGCAACTGCGAACTGTCGAGGCCGGGCAAGGTGACGACCACCCCCAACGGCGTCGCCATTCATGCCCCGCTCAATCTCCCCGCTTCGATGCCGACCGGCGCGAGTGTGTTCTACGCGCGCAACATATCCAACCTGCTTCTCAACTTCGTGACGGTTGGCGAGCTTCGATTCGACTTCGAGGACGAGGTCACAGCCGCTACCGTGATCACATTCGGAGGCAAGGTGGTCCAGGAGGCCACCAAGAAGCTACTGCAGCCCGCATCGCGGGGAGGCGCCAAGGCATGAACGTCAGCACACTTCTCGACTCCCTGACGGTCTTCGTCCTCGCGATCCTGCTCGGCTTCGAGGTCATCAGCAAAGTGCCGGCCACGCTCCACACGCCACTGATGTCCGGGACGAACTCGATCCACGGCATCGTGCTGGTGGGCGCCATCGGCCTGGCCGCCACGGCCGACACTCCTCCCACCGCCATTCTGGCCTTCGTGGCCATGGCCTTCGCCGGCGCGAATGTCGTGGGCGGCTATTGGGTCACCGACCGAATGCTCCAGATGTTCAAGAGACGCCCGGTCCCCACGACCGACAAGGCCGCCAAATGACGAGGGGACCGCGATGACCGCCGCCAACATCGGCTACCTGGTCCAGCTCTCCTTCATCGTCGGGGCGGCCTTCTTCGTCATGGGCCTGCACCTGATGAACTCGCCGGCCACGGCACGGACCGGCAACAGACTGTCCGCGGCGGGCATGATCATCGCCGTGTCGGCGGAGGTGGTCTTCGTCTTCCAGGGCCACGTCGGCATCTGGAACTGGCTGATCATCATCGGCGGCCTTGTCCTCGGCGGCGGTCTGGGCCTCCGGATGGCCCGGACCATCGCGATGACCTCGATGCCGCAGCTCGTGTCGCTGTTCAACGCCGTCGGTGGTGGCGCGGCGGCCCTGCTCGCCCTCAGCGACTTCATCGCCCTCGACGGCCACCGCGTCCTGGCCGGGGACGCTCCGGGCCTGGATGGCTGGCGGACCCTGTTCATCCTCGCCGACGTCGTAATCGGCTCGGTGACCTTTACCGGCTCGCTGATCGCATCCGTGAAGCTCATGGGTCTGATCAGGGGCCGGCCGATCCTGCTCCCGGGTGGAAGGATCCTGTCGTGGTTCGCCATTGTCTGCGGTCTGAGCGTCTCGATCGTGCTCATCCTGGCCGGCACAGGCATCGTCACCTACGAACCGAGCGTTCTGTACGTGCTGTTCACGGTGGCGCTCGTGTGCGCGCTCGTGTTCGGCGTGTTGATGGTCCTGCCCATAGGGGGGGCCGACATGCCGGTGGTGATCTCACTCCTCAATGCCTTCACCGGCACGGCCGTCTCGATGGCCGGGTTCGTCGTCGGCAACGTGATGCTGATCGTGGCCGGGGCGCTCGTCGGCGCCTCTGGCGCGATCCTGACCAGGCTCATGGCCAATGCGATGAACCGCTCGATCCTCAACATCCTCTTGGGGGGCTTCGGGTCCGCGGAAGGCACGCAGTCTGCACTCACGGGCGCCGGCGGCTCTGTCCGCGAGGTTTCGGTCGATGACGCAGCCATCCAGCTCGGCTACGCCAGCAAGGTGGTCATCGTCCCGGGCTATGGGCTCGCGGTTGCCCAGGCCCAGCATGGGGTACGTGAGCTGGCGGACCTGCTGGAGGCTCGAGGCGTGGAGGTTTCATACGCGATCCATCCCGTGGCCGGCCGAATGCCGGGTCACATGAACGTGCTGCTGGCCGAGGCCAACGTGCCGTATCCACAGCTCAAGGAGATGGACGAGATCAATCCAGAGTTCGAGCGTACAGACGTCGCCCTTGTGGTGGGCGCCAACGACGTCACGAACCCGGCCGCCCGGACGGACCGCTCCAGCCCGATCTTCGGCATGCCCATCCTCGACGTTGACCGAGCGCGTTCCGTCATCGTCGTGAAGCGATCGATGGGCCGCGGCTACGCCGGCGTCGACAACCCGCTCTACGTCAACCCCAAGACGGGCATGCTCTTCGCCGATGCGAAGCGCGGCATGCAGGAACTCATAGCCGCCGTCAAAGCCCTCTAGATTGGGTCGCTCCTGGATCGATCGGAATTGGGGGCGGCTGGTCCATCAGGGGGATCAAATGCAGTACAGAATGGCCGGGGCCAACTGGCACCACACCCTACGGATTGGCGATTGAGAAATGCGCCCCACCCGAATATAGTGAGCGCTCACGCGGACCTGCCCCTCAGGTGCCGCGGTCCTTCAATCAAGGAGTCGGCTGTGGACGTCCTCGCCTTGGCTCCGATCGTGGCGCTTGTCGTGGTCATCCTCTGGCGGCGCTGGTAATCGATCGCGAGTCTCAAAGAAACCCGGACCCACGTCCGGGTTTCTTGGTGTCTGGGCCACGACAAATCGCCCGGGCCAGCCCTATTCGGTGTCAGTGATGCCCAACCGGATGGCCGCCGCTGCTGCCTCGACCCGGCCCGAGACACCGAGCTTGGTCAGGATATTGCTGACGTGGACCGCGACGGTCTTGCGCGTGATGAAGAGACGTCGCCCGATCTCCGGATTGCTTCGACCCTCGGCGATCAGTGCCAGAACCTCGAGCTCGCGCTTGCTGAGCCCGAAATCGTGCTGCGCCGGCTGACTGGTTGGAGAAACGAAGTCCGCCACCAGACCGAGATCCGACCGTGCGTCGGTGACGACCAGCCCCGACGGAGTCGACGTTGCGGCGGCCCGGCCTGGAGTTCTCGTAGCAGTGCCGCCGCGTCCAGCCGCCCGGGCCGCAGAAGCGGTGGACTCCGACCGATCTTCGAGCGCCGCCTCGATCAGCTTTGGCAGCGGCAGCATGGCCCTTCGAGATAGTTCGGCGACGGCCCGCAGAAGTGGCCATGCGCCGAGCTTGAAGGCCCCCTCCGCGGCCGCTACAAGCGGATCGCGGGCTATGGTCCGCGTCGACCTGCCCTTGGCCTGATCGAGGAGCGCCTCCGCCTCGCGCCACTGCGCACGCGCAGCCTCGTATGGGTCGCCAAGCTCAGCCCAATCGAGGGCCAGCTGATTCCAGGTAGTGGCATCGTCACGGCCTTCGACGCGGGCCCGGAATGCACGGGCGGTCCGGATAGCGAGATCAGCCTGACGGCGCGAGCCCGTCTTTGGCGAGACGCCGCAAGCCCGAACGACGGCTTCGGCCCGAAGAACGACGGGCAGGGTCCGTTCCCGCGTCGCCGCCAGCGCGGCGAAGTCGCGCCGCCGGTTGGCATCCTGAGCGATCGCCGCATCGACCTCCAGGTAGGTCGATGCCATGCGCGCCATCAACAGCCAGTCCTCGGTATCGCTGACGCGCAACCAGCCCCGGTCGGCGGCCTTGTGGGCGTCGACGAGGTCTTCCTGCCAGAGGGCGTACGCCGCCGCGGTCATTTGAGCAGGCACCGAGTACTGCGGGTCCTGGACCGTTTCGATAGCCAGCAGCTCCTGGCCAAGGAGCCGCCCGGCCGACTCGCCGGCGCTCGTGGCAACCTCGAGCCTGGACAGGCTCTGGAGGGGCGAGAGGAACCAGATACCCACCGGGTTCCAGCTCAGAGAGTCGACGCAGAGCGTGCGGCACTCCGACCAGCGGCCCGTGATGAAGAGACCGTCGGCCGCGTTGGCCCGCAGGAAGTTGCCGTAGACCGTGGCCAGGCCGGCTCGCTCGGCCTCGGCGATGCCCTCGTAGGATATGGCGATGGCCTCATCGAAGCGGCCCAAGAGACCGAGGACGGTGCTCAGGTTGGCGTAAACCCGGAACAGGTCGTCGAGCAAACCGAGCTCCGCGGCCTCGTCGCGGGTCTGGCGCAGCTTCCAGACTGCAGGCTCGGGGTCCTCGCTCCAGGCGTCGGCAACGGCCAGAGTGCAGGTCGCGTGGAGCAACTCCTGGCGGGCCCCATCGCCGACGGCCGTGGCGACCTCGACCGCTTCCTGGGCATAGCGTTTGGCCTCGGAGAACACGCCCTCGAGCATCCGGAACTGAGCCAGCGAAGCGAGCACTCGGGCTCGGGCCTGGGTTGGCTCAGGCGGCACGAGTTCAACGGCTCTGCGATGCGCCGCCAGCGAACCTTCCTGATCCCCACAGGCCCGCCGGTATTTGCCGAGCTGATCCATAACGAGGCCGAGAGTCGGTCGCTCGTGGGGATCGTCGAGCGTCGCCGCGGCCGCCTCCGCATAGGCCGCAGCCCTTGCGGGGTCACCGGAGGCAAAGGCGGCCTCCGCGGCGCGCGTATAGAGGTCCGAAAGGCGGGCTCCGGACTCGTCCGGACGGACGATCTCGTACAGGCCGAGGGCTCGTTCGTAGTGAGCCAATGCGTCGGCACCGGCATCTAGACCCTCGGCAGCGGCTGCGGCCACCAATGCCGCGGCCTCCGCCTCGGCCAACTCGTTCGCGAGCAGGTGGTGTGTGAGCGCGGCGGCTGGCTGGGGGTCCACTGCGTTGCCGTGGGCCGCGGCCAGCGCGGAGTGATAGCGGCGGCGCGTCGCCGGCAGCAGGTCGGCAGCTATCGCTTCGGCGATGAGCTCGTGCCGGAATCCTATTTGACGCTCACCGGGGCCTCGTCCTGTCTCCTGTGCGCCGCGCGACGGCCGGCCGCCACGTCCCCCTCGGCCGGTCTCACGCCCGTCCCGACCGATGCCTTCGCCAGTGCGTTGACGCCCGGCCGGCTCCCGGCCGCCATCTCCTCGCGAGCCGGGACGCCCATCGCGACCCGCGGTCGAGGTGCCGCGCGCGCGCTCGCCGCGCCTTCCGCCGGGCCCGCCCTCTGCAGAAACCTGTGGCCCATCGACCACCTCGGTCAGAAAGCCACGTTCCAGGGCCTCGGCGACGCCCGCCTCCATGTCCGTTTCCAGCGTGTCGCCGTAGCGGCCCCCCGACGAGGAGCGAGGCGGCCGGGCTGCAGATCGGGCCTCGAACTCGGAGGCCATCGACATAAGCATCGGTAGCGTGACCATCGACCCCGCCAGCGACAGCAGCCGCAGCACGCGCCGGCACTCCGGCGATCGCAGCGACGCCCGGGCCGTGACCAGCCGGTCGAGCGTGCCCGCGAGCGAGACGCCCAGCAGCTCACGCCGGGCAGCCAGCAGCTCCTCGGCGATGAGCGGATTGCCGCGCGAGCGCTCCGCGACCAGAAGCAGAGTCGTTGAGGAAGGTCTGGAGCCCTCGATCGCCTCGATCAGCTGGCCGAGCTCGGCTCGCTCCAGCGGCGGGATCTCCAGGTTCGTGACCTCCGGCGACGTCGCCAGGGTCGACACCGTCGCCCGCAATGGGTCGGACCGGAGCAGCTGGTCTGGCTGGTAAGTGACGACGAGCATGACTCGCTGACCGCGCGTCACGCGGGCCAGGAAGGTGACCAGGCCACGCGTCGCAGCGTCGGCGTGATGCAGGTCCTCGAGCAGCAGAGCAACGGGCTGACGCTCGCCCAGCCGCTCGAGGAGGCCGAGCACAGCCTCGAACATCCGAGCCTCGCGCCATTCGGTGGCGGCGATCCGCGGCCGGTCGGGCAGCAACTCGAGTTTCCGGAGCCGCATGTGGAGGCTCGGCACCAGCCGCGCGATGGCGTCGCCGGTGGGGCCAACCAGTGACGCCAGGACGTCGTCGGGGAGCGGCGAGAGCAGATGCTCCAGGGCCGCGGTCACCGGGGCGTAGGCGACACCGGCCGTAGCCGGCAGCGCGACCCCATGGACCGAGGCGAACGGCTCGGCGAGGGCACCGATTCGGCGCCGCGTCTCAGTCAGCAGCCGGCTCATACCGATGCCGGCAGTGGCGGATAGGACGAGCGTGTTTGGCTTGCCGTCGGCGGCACTCTGGAGTCCGACGGCGATGCGCTGCAACTGGCGCTCGCGACCCACGAACCGGTCGCTCCAGAGCCGCCTGTGCGGCGAGCGTCCGTCGAAGCTGCGGCCGGCGCCGCCTCGATCGTGGTTTGTCAATGTCATAAGGCGAGGTCCTAGAGCCAGCACTGCACAGCGCAGCACTATTTGATCCCCTCGACTAGACAAGGGTAACCCGCCGAACTACTGCAGCGGGCGGCTCTTTCGTACCACTCCGGCCCGCCGTCCGAGCGGTACCGCGGATGCTCGGGGCCGAGTTCGCGCGGTCCCAGACGATACTCCGGCCCCAGTAGAGCGCTCCGGGCCGGCAGGTTCGTGCCATTCGGGGGCAGCCCGGATCCCCGGTCAAGTGCCCCGGATCGGGCTAAGCTCGACGGGTGAGTCCAAGACACCCCAACAACACCCTCAACGAGCTCTCGGGCGAGGAGTGGCTCTACTTCACCAAGTCCGTCTGGGGAACTGCCTATCCATCAGAGCTCGGCCACGCGAGGCGGAAGCAGCACGGAGCCAACAAGCCGCCCCGGCTGATGGCTCGTCTGATCGAGTTCTTCACTACCACGGGCGAGCTGGTGCTAGATCCCTTCGCGGGCGTGGGTGGAACGCTGCTGGGTGCGGCCATCGCCCGTGGCCCGAGACGTGCCTTGGGCCTGGAGATCGAGCCACGCTGGGTTGACGTGTACGAGGATCTAGTCCGCGAGCTGGCCGCTGAACACGGAGGTCGGGGGCCATCGCTCGCGGACATGGGTCCATCGGATCCCGGCGGCGAGAGGGGCTTCGACCCGACTGGCCTGGAGATGCGCCTGGGCGACTCGCTCGACCTGCTACCCCAGATCGAGACCGACAGCATCGACTTCGTGGCCACCGACCCGCCCTACAACATCCAGCTGCCGATCACCATGTCGGGCGGCAAGCTGGCCGAGGAGCACGCCAACCGTCGCACCGACTACGCCATGGTCACCGAGCACGCGGGCGACCTGGCCAACAGCGCGGATTACGCGACCTTCCTCGACCGGATGGAGACGGTCTTCGCGCAACTGCTGCGAGTCCTGCGCCCCGACCGATACGCAGCCGTGATCGTCCGTGATGCCTACCAGGACGGGCGTTACATCTTCACGGGTTCGGATCTGGCGGATCGAGCGACCCGCGCCGGGTTCACCGCGAAGGGCGACGTGATTTGGTACCAGGCGGGGACGCGGCTGCGGCCTTACGGCTACCCGCGCTCTTTCGTCCCGAATATCGCTCATCAGCACGTGCTTGTCCTGCGGCGGGAGCAGCGGGAGCGACGGAAGTCGGCGTCTCGGTCGCGAGCGAAGTAGCGACCGAGACTTCTATCTCGGGCGCCCCGGACACCACAGACTCCGGCACGATCGGTGGCTCCGGCGTGGCAGCCGCCTCCGAGTCGACCGCGGCCGCGGCGCCCGCATCCCCGAACGCGCTCCCGTCGCCCGCCATGTCCCGCAGGACGTCGCTGCGGGCCTTCATGTAGGCCTCGAGCAGCCCGTCCGTGCTCGGCTCTTCCCCGTACTCGACGGCTTCTGCCGTCTCGTCATCGATTGGGTATTGGGGCATGGGCTCTGGCTCGTCCTCCACCAGAGCCGGCTGGGCCGGAACGGCGAGCGTCATACGGTGGACCCAACCCTGCCGGCCGTCGGGGCAGAGGACGAGCCAGTAGGCGCCGTGGCGCTGCAGCAGCTGGACCTCATCGCCCTGGTCGAGGAAGCCGATCTCGGTCGAGCGTAGCTCATCCGGCGAGTCGAGGAGGCGTACCAACCGGTAGCCGATGCGACGTCTCTCGAAGTTCTCGAGCGGTCGAACGCCCGCCGACTCGAAGGAGAGGCACGGGGCTTCGGCGTTGGCTCGCAGCGGATCCGTCCGCCGGACCTGCTGCAACGAGGGCCGTCGCCAGCGCGGAATGAGCGACTCGTCCACGGCGCCCAGCCCCGCTGCCGCCTGGGCTTCGTAGCCGCTCGCGGCCGCTGCAGCGGTCAACTCCTCACCCGCTTCGCCAACGCCCGTCATGCGTCGGAGGATGGGACGGCAGGGGGGGGCGAGCAATGGTACGGCGGTCATGGCACCAGGATCCTTGCACCTCAAGTGCCATCGCGAAACCCATCTTCGGGCTCTGTAAGGCCCCTCGCAAGGGGCCAAGAAGACACCTGACTGCACTTATTCGACCGTCGCGCCGAAGGGCCCCGTCCGATGGGCCCAAGCGCCCCGGGCCCCTTTCGGGCGGTGCCCCGAAACACCGGCGCGGGGGACCGGTGACAGTTGACACCTGGTCATGGGACCTAGGCCGATCGCCGTCAGCCGGCCGATGCCTTCGTTGCCTGCTGCGCTCCTCGCTCACGGACGTATGGGTCCGCTCGGTGAGGTGCTTGGGGGGCGCCTCGGCCCTGCGCCCGTCGGACGGCGATTGTTACCAACCGACCCGGGACTTCCGGCCCGCATCGCGCGTCCATTGGCCCTTCCCGTTGTTGCGCCCGATCCCCGAAGCTCGCACAAACATCGCTGATGCCCCCAGCAGCGCAACTCCAGTGCGGAGCGTGTCTGCGCATTGGGCCCCGCAGCCCTCACCAGCACGAACGAAGGCGGCAGTATGAGCACGACCTACTCCCCACGCGACATCGACGTAGTCCTCCGTGATGGCTCGTCGGTGCGCATCAGGGCGGCGCATCCCACCGACGAAGCCGGGATCCTGGCCTTCCTGAAGGGCCTCACCGACGAGTCGCGCAGGCTCCGCTTCCCCGTCGACAACGCCGATCTGGAGGCCACCGCCCGACGCTGGTCCGGCGTCGAGGGCTGTGAGGACTGTTGCGTGCTGGCGGTCCATGGCGGCGATGTCGTGGGTCAGGCGAGCTACGACCGAATCGCCGACGATCGAGCCGAGGTTGGCTTCACGGTCACCGACTCGTTCCAGGGCCGCGGCCTCGGGACCTTGCTGCTCAAGCGCCTGGCCGAGGCCGCTGCCGACGATGGCGTGGCCGTGTTCGAGGCCGACGTGCTGGCCGAGAACAACAAGATGCTCGACGTCTTCCGGGAGAGCGGCTTCGGCATCACGATGAAGTCCGAGCCGGGCAAGGTTCTCGTCCAATTCCCGACATCGATCACGCCTGAGGCTCGCGCCCGCTTCGAGGCCCGCGAGCAGATCGCGGCAATGAATGCCGTCCGCGGCATGCTCGCCCCCCGATCGGTCGCCGTCATCGGCGCCGGCCGCAAGCGCGGCTCCATCGGCGGCGAAGTCTTCCACAACCTCATGGACGGGGGCTTCAACGGTCCCGTATACCCGGTCAACCCGGGCGCCGACGTCGTGCAGTCCGTCCACGCCTACAAGTCGATCCTGGACATTCCGGGTCCGGTCGATCTCGCCGTCATCGTCGTTCCGGCCAAGCTGGTGATGGCCGCCGCAAAGGAGTGCGCCCAGAAGGGCGTTCACGGCATGGTCGTGATCACCGCCGGCTTCGCCGAGGCCGGCCCCGCCGGCCGGGAGATGCAGCGCGAGTGGATGGCCGTCGCTCGTGAAAACGGCATGCGCGTCATCGGGCCCAACTGCATGGGCGTCATAAACACCCACGACGACGTCCGAATGAACGCCACGTTCTCGCCCAACGCACCTTTGAAGGGCAACGTCGGCTTTCTGTCGCAGTCGGGCGCGCTCGGCCTGGCCGTCATCGAATACGCCAACAGCCTCTCGCTCGGGCTCTCGACCTTCATCTCGGTCGGCAACAAGGCCGACCTTTCGGGCAACGATTTCATCCAGTACTGGGCCGACGATCCGGCCACCGACGTGATCGCGCTGTACCTGGAGTCGATCGGCAACCCGCGCAAGTTCGCCCGCATCTCGCGTCACGTCGGGCGCCAGAAGCCGATCCTGGTGGTCAAGAGCGGTCGCTCATCGGCCGGCGCCCGCGCCACCTCGTCCCACACCGGCGCCCTCCTGGGCGCCTCGGACGTGACCGTTGACGCGCTCTTCCAGCAGGCCGGCGTCATCCGCACCGATACGCTGGGTGAGTTCTTCGACGTTGCCACGCTACTGGCCAACCAGCCGCGCCCCAAGGGGAACCGTGTCGCGATCCTGACCAACGGCGGCGGCCCCGGCATCCTGTGCGCCGACGCATGCGAGGCGGACGGCCTTGTCGTGCCGCAGGTTCCGGACGAGATCAAGGCCAAGCTGGCCGAGTTCCTCCCGCCCGAGGCCGGCTACAACAACCCGGTCGACATGATCGCCGCGGCTCCGCCCGAGTCGTTCCGCAAGGCCCTCAAGATCCTGGCCGAGTGGGACGGCATCGACGCCATCATCATTCTGTACGTCCCGGTCCTGGTGACCAACCCCGAGTCGATCGCCGCGGGTATTCGCGAGGCTGCGCTCGACCTGCCGCGCGAGATCCCGCTGTTGTCGGTCTTCCTCTCGAGCAAGGGCACGCCCGATTCGCTCAAGACCAACGGCCTCTCCCTGCCGTCTTATCCGTTCCCGGAAGACGCCGCCCGAGCCCTGGCCCACGCCGTTCGATATGGCATCTGGACCGAGACGCCCGAGGGCACGGTCCCACAGTACGGCGACATCAAGGCCTCCGAGGGCAAGGCCCTCATCGCCGGCGTGCTGGCCTCGCTCGAAGGGGCCGGCGACGACAAGTCGCGCTGGCTGCTCCCCGACGAGGTCGCCAGGCTGCTCGGCAGCTACGGCGTTCCGATGGCGTCATGGCGTCTCGCGGCAACTCCGCAAGAAGCCGGCGCCGCGGCCGAGGCGATCGGCGGCAAGGTCGCTCTCAAGGGCGTCGCCCCCAAGCTGATCCACAAGACCGAGGCCAAGGCGGTCGTCCTCAATCTCGAGGGCGCGGCCGAGGTCACGCAAGCCGCCGTCGAGATGGCCGCGCGGATCGCCGCTCAGGGCACGACCGTCGAGAAGTTCTTCGTCCAGCAGATGGTCCCGTCCGGCGGCGTCGAAATGCTCGTCGGGGTCGTCCACGACAAGCTCTTCGGCCCGGTCGTTGCCTGCGGAGCCGGTGGCACGGCGGTCGAGGTTCTCAAGGACGTCAAGGTCCGCATCACGCCACTGACCGACCGCGACGCCCACGAGATGGTGACTTCGCTACGTACGTTCCCGCTTCTGGACGGCTTCCGCGGCGCACCCAAGTGCGACGTGGCCGGCCTCGAGGAGCTGCTCCTGCGGGTTGCCGCAATGGTCGAGCAACATCCGGAGATCGCCGAGATGGACTGCAACCCGGTGATCGTCCGCCCCGAGGGCGCCGTGATCGTCGACGCCAGGATCCGGATCGAGGCGGCCCAGGACTAGTTCGGCTCTATGGCTGGCGGCCGGGGGAGCGTGTCGGCCGTCGTTTCACGGTTGCCGTGGTTGTGGCTAGCGCCTCTGGATCAGCAGCCGACCATCCACCCAGCCGGTCCAGCCATTGACGCCGCGGACCTGGGCCCACGCCCCTGCCTGCGACAGAACGACGAGCTCGACACGTTCTGCGAGTCTTGCGATCGGCCGGCGGGCGGGGTCGGGAACGTCCCAGGCGACCACACCGCCTGCGGGCACGACGTGGGTTGGCAGCCACGCGGTCTCCGGAGCCGACGTCGAGACGGCAGGCGCCTCGACGGGGACCGAAGGCGCGGCTTCGACGACCGCAACCGGGGCCGCGAGTTCGGCTCGGAGCCCTCGGATCTTCAGACGCTGGGCGTCCAGCGCGGGATCGGTCAGCGCGTCGGCTCCGCTTCGGATCATCGCGTACTCGATCTGGGCCGCCTGCAAGCGTCCGGTCAGCCGCGAGCCGGCCGGGCCGCGAAGTCGACCGGCAGCCGATCGAGCCGACCGCCGTGCCCACAGGCTTCTGAGCGATCGGATCTCGTCGTCCGTGACCACCATCGGATCGGGCTCACCGGCGACGATGGCCCGGTAGTTGGACTCCTCGCTCCGCGTCGCGAAGAAGACCAGCGCGCCGAGCAGGATCAGGAACGGCATGCCCTTGAGCGTGCCGTACTCGACCCATTGCACGACGCTGGGATTCGCGCCGCCGCTGGTCGTCAGGACCGAGTCCATCCAGGGCGAGTTCCAGACGACGTGGGCCGACACGCCGGCCGCGATGCACAGCCCGGCGCCCATGAGGCGCTTCGGCATGGTCGCGGCACGCTGAGTGACGAAGAAGGCGAACCCCGTTCCGGTCAGACCGGTGAACAGGACGTGGCCATAAAGGCCGCCGCCGACCACCCGGATCAGGAAGGTGTCGAGGACAGGCCCCGACTGGTCGACCGCTCCCTGCGCGGACGCTACGGCGTTGATGAAGTACGACACGTCCTCGACAACGGTGAAGCCGAGGCCGACCATTGCGCCGTAGACGAAGCCGTCCATGACGCCGTCGAACTCGCTCGAGGCGATCAGGAAAAGGATGACGACGCCCATCAGCTTGAGCGTCTCTTCGACTCCCGGGCCGACGATCGCGGCCCCCCATTGGGTGGCGAAGTCGGGCGACGCCACCTTGCTCAGGAGCGACAGCCAGGCCTCATTGGCGTTGGCCGCCAGACTTGTCGCCACCACGCCGCCCCACAGCACCGCCGCCGCCAGCATCAGCTTGGGTTCGCGTTCGAACAGATCGAGCCGATAGATGATCAGGGCGACGGGGACCGCGTACGCCAGAACCAGAACCCACGACAGCAGGAACGCCGTCGTGAGGGTGCTCATCAGCGACTGTTCCTGAACGAAGAGGTAGCCGCCGATCGCGAGCAGAACGCAGAACAGCCAGAAGGCCGGCTGGGTGGGCTGGATGATCGAGGCCTGCTTTCCCCAGCGCTGCGCGGTCGGGGTGGGTGAGGGAGCCGGGCTCGACGGCCCGGCAGGGATCTGGGCGCCGGCTGGGGCCTGCATGCCCGAGGAGCCCCGATCGACGAACGCGGTCACAGTCCGACTCCCACGCTCTTGAGCATTGCGGCTACGTCGTCGATCACCGGGTCCAGGTCTCCCTGCGGCGCCCCGACCATGATGACGACGGCGTTGGAATTGACGACCATACAGACCAGTTCGCCGTCGACGATGCCGGACCGCTGACCCGACGTGACGAATGCGTTGAAGGCCACGTACGTGGTGTCGTGGCCGCTGATCGACGTCTGGTGAACATCGCCGTAGGTGACGGTGGCGGTGTCGCCTTGGAGCGCGTTCTCCTGCTCCGCCAGCATCGAGTCCGAGGTGCCACCGAAGCTCGACGAGACGACCTGGGCAGTCAGGATTGCGTCTGACTTCTGCAGCTCGATGCCGGTCGAAGGAACATCCTGCTGAGGGGCGAGGACCCAGCCGGGGGCTGCGGTTATGGTCACAGAGCCGCCGACCGCGACCTTCCCGGCGCTCGGGGCGGCGATTGCCTTGTCGAGGCCGATCCCACCGAGGACCACGCCCGCGATGATGGTGGCCACGACGATGGTCGGCAGCCAGCGCTCCCGATTGAAGGTGAAGGTACGCGCCGACGGGACGGGCCCGGACGGCATCGCTCCGGGCCAGCCCTGGGGCGCCGGAGGCACCGCGGGGATCGCCCAGCGCGGCGCTCCGGTCGGTGCGCCAGTGGTGGTTCCGGGGTCCCCAGCCCCTTGACCCGGGGCGGCCCTGTCTGGAGGAAAGTCGCTCATCGGGTTACGGTTCCTCCAGTCCGCGGTGGTGGCGTCGTCACATCGTAAAGGGCGCTGGTGCGTGGTGAATTGGGTTTTGTCCTGGCGAAGGCCGGTGGCAAGCGCGCAAAATGCCTCGCGTCACAGCAGCGGAGGGACTCCATGACCACGCCGCCGATCGCCTTCATGGCCGGCAAATCCAGATTCCAGAGGGCCGCGGGCCTGGCCGGTGTTCTTGCACCGGTCGCTTGGGCCGTCGTCGCGGCTATCGAGGTCACCCAGTCCAACATTGGCCACTCGTTGATTTCGCGGCCGGAACGCTTCTTCAGCAATTCGACATGGCACTGGCCGCTCGTTCTCGTCGTGTCGGCGATGGGCATCCTGGAGGCTGCCGTCTGCCTCGGCCTGGCCATGCGTGTGGCCTCGCCGCGGCTGCGCTGGGCCGCACTGGGCCCGGTGCCGGCACTCCTCGGCCTCCGCTTCCTCTTCGCGATCCAGATGCCGAGCGACCCGGGCGGCTACGGGGTCAGCGGGCCGGCTGCGACGACCGCCTGGCTCGTCCTCGTGTTCGTGCCGATGGGCCTGGTGGCCGCCGCGGTGGCGGTCCGCCGGCGCGGCCCCGGGCTGGCCTGGCTGTCGGCCGGGCTCGCCGTCGCCATGGTCGTGGTCTCGACGTGGGCCATTGCCTGGGCCGCTCGTTCGGCGCCCGAACCTCAGCTTCTGGCGATAGAGCCGGTCGAAGGTCTCGCCGCCCTCTGGTCGGCCGCCGTGGGGTGCTGGCTGCTCGGCTGGTCGTCGAGCCTCGATTTCGATCGTCGGTGGCCGATCCCCGCCCCCGGCCGGAGGGCTTCGGTGGCCCTGGCGCTCGCAGCCATCGTGGGTGTCGTCGGTGCGTCGGGCTCCTTCGTCCAATCCTTCGGGCCCACGATCGCCAACCAGCTTACCGGCCGAACGACGGTCGAGCGAATGCAGGCCGATGCCGTCGAACGCACCTACCGGGTCTATCGACCGCAGAACCCGACCACCAAACCCGGGCTGGTAGTCGTCCTGCACGGCTCCTTCGGCAGCGGCTTCCAGGCGGAGACGGCCACCGGCTTCGACGCCCAGGCCGACCGGCTGGGCTGGATCGCCGTCTACCCCGACGGAGTCGCGGACGGCTGGGATGCCTTCGGCAGCGGGCCGACCTGGGGCCAGCATCCCGGCGCCGACGACGTCGTCTTCATCCGCCAGCTCATCACCAGCATCGAGGCCTCCGACGGCGTCGACCCGGATCGCGTCTACGTGACCGGCCAATCGCGCGGCGGAATGATGACCTACCGCCTCGGCTGCGTGCTGTCGGCCACAGTGGCGGCGATCGCGCCTGTCTCGGGCAACACGGCCACGGCCAGCGGCAGCGCCGACGTTCCGTGCCCGATCGCGCGGCCCGTCTCCGTCCTGGCGATCCACGGCACCGCCGACGGCACCATTCCGATGGCCGGCGGCAAGGTCGACATCATCTTCTCGCCCATGGCCGACGTCATCGCCCGCTGGCGCTCGCTCGACGGCTGTTCGGAACAGTCGACGGTAGCGGTCGATGGCGCCGCTACGACTACTGCCTGGGCCTGCTCAGGCGGTAGCGCGGTCTCGACTCGGATCATCGACGGCGGCTGCCATTGCTGGCCGAGCGACGCCTCGCGCGTAATCGCCGACTTCTTCGTGGCCCATCCGCGGGTGCCCGCCGGAGGCTGAGGGCGATCAGCCGATGTTCGGCGCTCGCTCGATCATCTCGACCGCGACAGCCAGGTCGGGTGCATAGTCGAAACCGGGCGCGGGGCGGCGAACGAGAATCCCGGGTATGCCGGCACGACGAGCGCCGGCGATGTCGGCCTCGGCGCTGTCGCCGACCATCCACACCGATTTCGGGTGACCGAGCTCGCGCAGGGCGCAGGCGAAGGCTTCCGAGTGGGGCTTCTCGAACCCGATCGCCGCCGACGTCAGGACCACGTCGAAGTAGGTCTCCAGGCCGAGTCCGCGGACCAGCTGCGGGAGCTCGGGGCAGTGGTTCGACAGGATTGCGTGGCGCCAGCCGTGCTGTTGGAGCCGATCCAGGGCCGGCCGTGCGTCGGGGAACACGGACCAGCGATCGAGCCGTAGGTATTCGGCGCGGAACCTCGTCGACGCTCTTTCGGCGACCTGGTTGCTAACGCCGGCCAGCTCGAGGGCTCCGCGAAGCACGGGTCGGAGCGATTCCCACCATCGGTCCGGGTCGGACAGCTCGGGGTGCCCGCGTTCCCATTCATGCCAGGGAAAGCCGCTGGTGAGGCCCGGCACGAACGCCGAAGCGGTCCAGGAGTGGCCCGGCGCCTCGAGGTTCATGACCTCCACGAGCGTGTCGCTCCACCGCCCCGACCGCCGCGCCAGCGTGTCGTCGAAGTCCCAGATGATGGCCTTCGTCAAGGTTCGATCACCTCCGTCGCGACGCGCACGCAGCAGCACGCGGTGCCATCGTCGGGGCTGGTAGGGGAGGGAGGATTCGAACCTCCAACCGGGGCTGTATAAGAGCCATGCTCTAACCGTTGAGCTACTCCCCCGCCGGGGCACGATCGTACACCACGGGGCGAACCTGCCGGGCGCCGTCGCTAGTCGACGCCGCCGCGTAGGACTTCGATGTGGGCGCGGTGCGGGATCGTCTCGGGCGTGGTCTCGGCAACCAGGGCCACGCCATCGCGGAAGCGGCGCAGCTCGCCGTCGGTGTTGAAGAAGCCGACGCTGATGCGGATCGCGTCGAGGGGCGGGATGGTGCGGGCGATACACAGCGTCCGCTGCGAGAGCTCCCTCAGGGCCGAGGTCGACTTCCAGCCGGCGATCCGGAACGTAACGAGGCCGGCCATGTTCTCGCGCGGCGTCAGAACCTCGACGCCGGGCGCGTCGGCCAGCATTGCCGCAGTCTCGCCGGCCATCCGGGCGATGCGGTCGTGGATCCACTGCCAGCCCACGAACATCGACAGCCAGGCAACGCTTCGAGCAAAGCCGAGAACGGAGGGCCCGTGGAAGCCGACGCCTTCGAACCGGCGGGCGTCGGGCCAGAGTTTCGCCTCCGCCGCCAGGTCCATCGACTCGAAGCTCGAATAGCCGGCGAACGCCAGGCGCGGTCGATCGAGAACCGAGTCGGCGCAATAGACCGCGCCCATGCCCTCGGGACCGAGCAGCCACTTCTGACCGGGCACGGCGTAGAAGTCGGCGCCCAACTCCTCGACCGCGACCGGAATCGCGCCGACAGCCTGAGCGCCATCGATGGCGACGAGCGCGCCTCGCGAGTGGGCGAGCTCGGCGATCTCGCGGATGGGGAGGCATGCGCCGGTGGCCCACGTGACGTGGGACAGCGAGACGAGCCGCGTTCCGGGGACGATGGCCCGGTCGAACGTTGCCAGGACGTTCGCCGGATCGGCCCCCATGCCGATGTCGGCGATCTTCAGCTCCACGCCGTAGCGCTCGCGAACCGCCCAGAGCGGACCCAAGCCGCCGGGGTGCTCGAGGTTGGTGGTCACGGCCACGTCGCCCGCCCGCCAATCGACCGCCCATGTCGCCACGTTCATCCCGTCAGTGGTGGCGTGCGTGAGGGCCATGTGGCTCGGGTCCGTGCCGAGGACCGCGGCGATGGACGCGCGCGCCTCGGCCTTGCGCTCGACCGAATCCTTGTAGAAGTTGAGGTCCGCGCGGCCGGTGCGCAGATCCCAGGCCTCAGCCTCGGCCATGGCATGGGCGGTTTCCCTGGGTAGTGGTCCGGCGGTGCCCGTGTTGAGATAGATGCCCGCGGCCGTGGACGGCAGCGCCTCGCGAATGGCCGGAATCTTCTCGTCGTCGGGGAGGAACGGGGTCACCACGGGTCAATGATAGGCGGCCCTCGCCAAATGACCGCTCCCGGGGCCGGCAGGTGGCCGGTTCAGTCTGGGGAGGCTCATCGGACCGACGAAGCGGGCACTGTTAAGAGCCGCGTCGATTGTTTGTGGCGCACCCCGCACGGCCGCTTACCAGGGATTCGAGCCGCCGCCACGGGAGGCCGCCTCGGACGGACCGTCCTTGTTCCAGACGACGCCGGGAGGTACGGCGACGTGGGCCCTGGCGAGGTTGAGCGCAAGCAGATCGACGGAGTTGGGAGACTCGGCCACGCCGTACGCCCAGTAGCGCGCGTTCGTGACTGGCACGAACTTACCGTCGAACGAGTCGAGTGCCTGGTTGAGCTCCGATTCCATGGGCAGGTGAATCTGTCCATCGATCGTGAAGGGCGGTGCCAGCAGGATCGCTCGGATCGCCTGCTTGGGGGTCCGCATCTCCTGCCCCGATTCGGCCTCACCGTTCGTGTGCAAGAAGAGCACGTCGGACAGCTGGACCTGCGACACGATCGAGTTCGCCACGACGCGCCGCGATCCGAGTTCCAGGAAGGTTGCGTCGATCAGGATCAGGTGCTTGCAATCGGGTTCGCTCAGCACGTCAGTCAGGCGACGCAGCCTGGTTCGGAGCGAGCCCTGGATGATCAACTGCGCGGTTACAACGGTGATCGAGAGCGACCGAATCGGATTGAAGGATCCAAGCATGGGCGCAGGATAGCTGCCCCCGCGTCGGTTCGGGATGGTCCATCTGGATGCTTCTCATGGGTAACTTGCCTGGAGCGCGCCAGCCGGTCGAACGCTCTCAGGTAGTCTCGATCGGCCGTCTCGCCGACTGCCTGGCGTCCGCAGTGATCAGGTACTCGGCTCCGAATTGCAGCTCTCGGTGCAGCCGACCGACGTTGGCCAGCGTGTCGATCTCGGTCGAGCTCTTGTCGGTCCGAAGCCGGACGATCCTCGGGAAGCGCAGGGCGAAGCCCGACTGGTGGCGGTTCGAGCGCTGGATGACGTCGAAGGCGACTTCGACCACGACAACCGGCTCGACCTGCCTGAACCGGCCAATTCGTCGGACCGTATGGGCCTCGAACCAGCGCGTCATCTCGGCGATCTCCGCGTCGGTCAGGCCCGTATATGCCTTGCCTATGGTGACCAGGCCGTCGGTCGATTCGTCGCGGACGGCGAACGTGTAGTCCGACAGAACGCCATGCCGTTTGCCATGTCCGCCTTCAACACCCACGACGACGCAGTCGAGCGTGGCGAGGGCGCGCTTCATCTTCAGCCAGCCCATGCCCCGCCGTCCGGGCGAGTAGAAGCTCTCGGGGTCCTTCACCATCAGGCCCTCGTTGAGCCGGGCGCGGGCCTCGTCGAAGATGCGGTCCAGCGCCTCGACCGAATCCGCCGTGACCAGATGCGACAGCGCGAAACGGCCGCCCGCCGCAACGGTCGGCAGGTCCAGCCGCTCGAGCTGCCGTCGTCGCTCCACCAGCGGAACTCCGAGCATCGGCACGACCACGGCGGCCTCGATACCGTCCCGGCCCGCGGGCTCGGCTGCGACCTCTTCGGAGTTGTGGCCGTTGGGCGATGCGTCCCGATGATTCGACCGCGGCCCCAGGGCCAGCAAATCGAAGGCCACGTACGCCACGGGCACCTCGCTCTGGACCTGGGCCGTCGGCTCCTTACGGCCGAGTCGCGTCTGCAGAGTTAGGAACGGCAGCACGTGGCCGTTGGCATAGGCCAGGATCTCGCCGTCGAGGATCCCGTCCCAATTGAGCGGCCCGGCCGCCTCGACGATCTCCGGGAACTGCTGGCTGATGTCGTGCAGGTCGCGGCTGTAGAGCCGCACCGCGGACCCGCGCCGGTGGAGCTGGGCCCTGATGCCGTCGTACTTGTCTTCGACCCAGACCGTTGGGCCCAGTCGCGAAATGATCTCGACGGCGTCCTCGGCGGGCGACGCGAGCATGAACTTGATTGGGTGCAGGAGCCGCAGGCGAGCCTCTCGCAGCCGGTCCTCCTTGGCGAGGACGGCGGTCTCGCCCGTGTCGCCGGTGAGCATCAGGGCCATGCCCACTTCCGCCCTGGGCCGACCGAATGCCTCGGCGATGGCCGCCTCGAGAAGCCCCTCGCGGAGCCCGATGCGCAACTCGCCGGCGAGGATCTTGACCACGTACTTGGAGGTGAGTGCGTCGCAGCGGCGGAGCAGTGCGGCAAACGCTGCTGCCCGACCCGCCGAGCCCGGCGCGGCCTCTACGGCGGCGAATGCCTCCGCCACCTCGCCCAGGCTGGGGCACTGGCTCGCGTCGGGGGCGTCGGGCCGCAACTCCAGGACCTCGGCCACGGCCTGGCCCAGGTCGGACGAGCGATCGTAGGCCTCGCCGAGTGCGCCGGAGGGAGCCCCCGCCAGCTGATTGACGACCGCGGCGATCGTGGCCCAGCCAAGACCGACTGCCCGCTGATCGGCCTCCGCGAACGGCCGCCCCGCCAGAAACGTGGCGGCGGCACGCAACTCGGCAGCCGGCAATTGCGCCAGATAGCGCGCGAGCAGCGAGGTCTTCTCCGAGGTGCGGGTGGTCCCGGCGACGCGCTCGGCCAACTCGCTCCAGCCACGCATGGCGGCGATGGTATACCTTCGATCCGTGAAACCCGCTCGACTCGCTTCGACCGATCCACTCTGGCGAACCGGGGGTCGAAATGGCCGCCGCGCCTGAGCGCGAGTCCTGGCGTCCGGAGGTCATCCCTGGCCGACTGGTCGTCCTGCGCCGGCACCGAGCGGAGAACCTGCGTGCCTTCACGCGCTGGTACGCCGACCACGATGTCGCCCGCCTGACCCGCTACCAGGTTTCGCCGCTATCGAACGACGAAGTCCAGCGGTTCTTCTACGCGCGGATCATGGGCTCCGAGTTCCTGGCCATGGCCATCCACGTCCGCGACACGGACCGACTGATCGGCACGTGCGCGTTCAGCCAGCTCGACGGCGACCATGGGTCGACGCTGTATCACATCACCGTCGGCGAGCGCGACGCCTGGGGCAAGGGCTACGGCACCGAGGCCACGGAGCTGATGCTCGCCCATGCCTTCACGCGCCTGGCACTGCATCGAGTCGCGCTGACGGTCTTCGAGTTCAACTCGCGGGCGATCCGCTCATACGAGAAGTGCGGCTTCGTTGTCGAGGGCCGAGCGCGTCAAGCCATCTTCCGCGACGGCCAGTTCTGGGACGAGATCCACATGAGCATCCTCGCCGACGAATGGGAGACTCGGGTCCGGCGCAGCTGAGCCCGACGCGCCGCCCGAGGCTCGCAGAAGGCAACGAGGCATCATCCGGCCGAGCGGGGAGATGCGGGTTACGGTGTCGCGGCGGCGGCCGCCTGCTTCGCCAGGTAGGAATCTATGATGCCGCGGAGCGTAGCCGCGTTGAGGCGCTCGAGGATCGCGCTTTCGGCTGCGTAGAAGACATCGTGGACGCCACACTCGCCATCCACGCCGCAGGCTGTCCCGCGCATCACGCAGATCTGGCGATGCGGATCGCCCTCCACCGCCTCGATGACCGTGAGGATGGTGACCGAAGCGGCGTCCTTGGCCAGCCTGTAGCCTCCGGCCCGCCCAGGATGAGCTTCGACCAGCCCGGCGCGCGTCAGGTCGCCCATGATCTGGGGCAGGAAGCGCGGCGGGATCTTCATCTCTTCAGCGATCTTGCGACTGCTGAGCAGTCCACCGGGGACCATGGTCAGGGCGAGCATGGCGCGGATGGCATAGTCGCTGCGTTTGGTCAGGTCTAGTCGCATGACTGAACCAGTATCGCGCTCGCGTCGGTGCCAAACCCCTGCCGTTGGTCCCGCCATCAGGTGACCGCTGGCGTAAAACACACCGGACTTGGTGATCATTTGGACTGGCGGGCCGCGCCCAGTTGCCCCAAGCCCGACTCGGCCCCGCCAGACGCTCAGCTTCAGCCGATGAGGTAGCTCACCGTGACCTGGATCACGATGTCGGTCGTGCCCGTTTGAATCGGCGTCGAGACCGATGCCGCCTTGGCGTCGAGCGATGCCGAGTAGTAGACCGGCGTGGGCTGGCTCGTCGTCTCCGTGATTTGGGCCACGCCCTTGACCGAGACGCCGGCCGGTGACGTAAGGGCGTCGGCCTTGGCCCGCGCGTCGACCATGGCCAGTTGGCGGGCCTGGGCCTGGACCGTCTTGGGATCATTCACGCGGAAGCTGATGCCGCTTACGGTGGTTGCCCCGGCCGCGATCGCGTCATCGACGACAGCTGCCACGGACGCGAGGTTGCGCACGGTGACCTTGACGGTGTTGGTGAACTGCTGGCCGACGAGCTTCGGCACGGAACCACTCGAGCTGTAGTCGTAGACGGGGCTCAGGCTGAGGTCGATGGTGACGATGTCTTTGGCGTCGACGCCGTCTCTCTTGATTGCGGCCATGACCGCGCTCATCGAGGAGGCCGCGGCGGATTGAGCCTCGGTGACCGTGGACTTCTGAACCGTGACTCCGATCACGACGTCGGCGACGTCCGGGGCCACGCTGACCTCGCCCGTGCCCGAGACGGTGACGACGTGCTCGGGGGCGCCCGTCGTATCAGCGGCCTGAGCAGGACGGCCACTCACGATTGGGCCGACGATGATGCCGACAAGCAGGCTCGCTGCCGCCGTAACGGCGATCAAGCGGCCGGTGGTGATCGGGCCGGCGCGGCGATCGGTTCGCGGCTCGAGCGTGTCGTTGGGCGCCTGGTCGGTCATGGCCGGTCTCCTCATAGATGCCTGCGCTATACCGATCATCGACGCTGCGGAACGGCGTCCGGTTCCCTCGAGGCGTGCGCCGGCAGCCGCTACGATTTGACCGTGAGTGCGAGCGAGCCGAATCCCTGGCGCCGGGTCTCCCGGCACATGGTCTACGACAACCCCTGGATCGAGCTGTTCCACGACGAGGTGATCCGGCCGGACGGGCGGCCCGGCATCTACGGCGTCGTGCATTTCCTGCATCGAGCCGTCGGCGTGGTGCCGCTCGACCTGGCCACCGACAGCGTCCTGCTGGTCGGGCAGTACCGCTACACCCTGGATCGCTACTCCTGGGAGATCCCCGAGGGCGGCGGCGGCGCAGACGAGTCGCCCGAGGAGGCCGCGCGTCGCGAGCTGGCCGAAGAGACCGGCTACGCCGGCGGAACCTGGCGCGAGCTATGCCGGTGCGATCTCTCGAACTCGGTCACCGACGAGACCGCGGTTCTGTTCGTGGCCACCGACCTGGTCACGGGCACGGCCGATCCCGAGGGCACCGAGCAGATCGAGCTCCGCTGGGTCCCGTTCGACGAGGCGATGGCCATGATCGGCCGTGGCGAGATCACCGACGCGATGGCGATCATTGCCCTGCAGACCGTGGCTTTGGAGCGGGCGCTCGCCAAAGAGAGGGCGGGCGGCTGACGCCGCGGCCGTGGTGTGCGTGTGGCTCGCCGAGAAGCTGCGACTTCCGGGACGGAGTTCGAGAGGGGCCCTCGTCCCGTCTCGGCCGATGTATGATCTCCGGGCATTCACACTGCATAGGGATTATGCGTAGAGCCGACCCTGCCGACTCCCCTGGCAGAGCGGTCACGAACCCCGGAGGCGCGCCTTGGTCGAGCCCGTAGCTGGCGGTCGCGACCTCGCCGCGCGCCCCGCGGCCGCGGCCGGCGACGACCTGGCCACGAGCCACGAAGACGCCCCGTTCGTGAACCTGCGCGACCCGGCCCGCGCCCTCGGCCCCGACGGCAAGCCCGCCGTCAGCCGCCGCGCCCCGATCTGGGCGGACGTGCCCGATGAGCGCTGGAACGACTGGCGCTGGCAACTCAGCAACCGCGTCAATACGCTCGAAGAAGTGGCCCGCGTCCTCAATCTCACCGACGACGAGCGCGCCGGCCTCTCCTCCCCGGACAAGTTCCGGGTCGACATCACGCCCTACTTCCTGAGCCTGATCGACCCCGACGATCCGAACGATCCGATCCGCCGCCAGGTCATTCCTACCGACTGCGAGCACGAAGCCTTCACGGCGATGATGGAGGACTCGCTGGCCGAGGACCGCCACTCCCCGGTGCCGGGGCTCGTCCACCGCTACCCGGACCGGGTCCTGATGCTGGTCACGACCCAGTGCGCAAGCTACTGCCGCTACTGCACGCGGTCGCGCATCGTCGGCGACGCCTCGCAGAACTTCAACCGCCACGACGTCGAGGCCCAGCTCGACTACCTGCGCCGCACGCCGCAGGTCCGGGACGTGCTGCTGAGCGGCGGCGACGCCCTGACCCTCAACCCCAAGCTGCTCGAATCGATAATCCGCAGCCTGCGCGAGATCCCCCACATCGAGATCATCCGCATCGGCTCGCGCGTCCCGGTCTTCATGCCGCAGCGCATCGACGACGACCTGTGCGAGATGCTGGCGAAGTACCACCCGATCTGGATGAACCTGCACTTCAACCATCCCAACGAGCTCACGCCCGAAGTCGCCCGCGCCTGCGACAAGCTNNTCAACGACTGCGTCCACATCATGCGGGCCCTCGTCCACAAGCTCGTCGAGTTCCGCATCCGGCCCTACTACATCTACCAGTGCGACCTCGTCGAGGGTTCCGGCCACTTCCGAACGCCGGTCGGCAAGGGCATCGAGATCATGGAGGGCCTCCGCGGCCACACCTCGGGCTACGCCGTGCCGACCTACGTCGTGGACGCCCCAGGCGGCGGCGGCAAGATCCCGGTCATGCCGAACTACCTGATCAGCTACTCGGACCACAAGGTCGTGCTGCGTAACTTCGAGGGCTACATCACGACCTACGAGGAGCCCGCGCAGTACACGCCCCACGACAAGGCCAACTGCCAGTACTGCCAGCACCCCCGCTCCCAGCCGGGCCAGGGCGGCATCGAAGGGCTGCTCGATGGCAAGCAGATGTGGATCGAGCCGTCCGGCTTCGAGCAGGCCCACCTCCGCGGTCGCACGGAACCTCATCGACTTCAGAATCCGTCGAAATGGGTGCCCTACGGCGTAGGGGCGATCGAAGGCACGGCCAGGCAGCCGATGGGCGCTCTGGAGCCCGGCTCGAACGGCCAGACGCCGGGGGCCGCGGTGGCCGGCGGCGCGAATGGAGCACCCGCGCCCGAGACCTCCACCTCGGCGGCGAAGCCTGCGGCGACGCACGAGCCAACGTTCGAGTACCCGCCCGGCGAGGAGCCCCGCCCCCGCGAGGGCGACGCTACGGGCTGGTCACACGGAGAGCTGCTCTAGCGACCAACGCAGTTCTGTGCCCGAGGCCGCCCCGCCGCCGGCTACTCCCGCTCGAACCTGGACAGATTCCAACCGGGGTAACGCGAGGCCAGATCACCGGTTGTCGGCAGCCCAATAGCGTCCGTGTTGCCACCTACCGAGCCCGGCCGGGCTCTCGGAATCTGACTGCCCGGACTAAACTCACCAATACCGGCCCTGTGCCGCGGGCGGTCAGCTCCTACTTGGACTGCCAGCGAATTCGGATTCCGCTGAGGGAGGAGCGATCATGGACATCGACACTTGGCCGCCGGAGGGAAACAGCCCGGTCCTCATCCGCGGCTATCACAGCCGGCGCTACGAGGATCTCATTGAGTCCTTCCACCGCGATGCGGTCCTGCTACTGAGCCAGGGCTATGAGCCGGCCGGACAGCACTACGTCGAGGGACAGTGGGGCGCCGCCTGGGGGCTTCTTGCGCTGATACTCACCCCGTTGATCGTCGGCCTCGTGATCTGGTCGCAGATCCTAACTTCGCGCCCTATCGGAAAGCTGACCGTTACGTACATTCGGCGCGCACCGGCGCACTAGAAACCAACCGAGCGGGGACCAACGGTCAAGGCGCCGATGCTGCTTACGCGGCTGAGCGTGCGGGCGAGCCGGGGCAGGACCAGGCCGCGCGGCGCGACTGCGAGGTGCTGGCGGGTCCGGCTCCGGTCGAGGCCGACTCTCCCACGGGATTGCTCACCGTTGCGCTCCTGGGCTTCTTGTCGTCGGTCCCCTCCTTGTTGGAAGTCGGCCGGTTGGTCCTGGGACCAAAGTCGGGAGAAGCACCACTCTGGAGCACCGGGGCCAGTTTCATCCGCGTGGAGTGGCGACGATCCTGCCTGCGACTGATGCGGGGATGGCGGCCGGGGGGTACCGTGCGACCATGCAACGCGCTATCGCCATCCCGCGGCGGGACTTGAGTCGCCTCCACTGGAACCAGGACCGCGTCGATGTGGCGATGGCCGTGATCCTGATGTGCCTGGCCCTCGGAACGGCGGTGAACGGCAACGTTCGGCTGGACGCCATAAGCGTCCCCCTGCTGGTGCTGCAGACGCTGCCGATCGCCTGGCGTCGCCAGAATCCGATGCGGATCCTGTACATCACCGGCTCCGCCATCACCTTGTACAGCGTGCTCGGCTACACCCAGTCGATCGCGTATCTCGGCATCTTTGTTGCGTTCTACACGGTCGCCGCAAACGAGCCGCGGCGCCGGGCTACGATCGCGGCTGCGATCACCGCCGGCGGCATATTGATCAGCGTCGAGGCGTACGCCTTCCTCGGCTCGAGACCCGGTTGGTCCGGGGAGCTCACCAGCACCTACCTCTCCTACGGCGTGGCCTGGCTGATCGGCGACAACCTGCGCGTCCGCCGCGCGTACACGAGACAGCTCGAGGACCGGGCCGTGGAGCTGGAGCGTGAGCGGGAGGAGAAGGCTACCCAGGCCGTGACCGAGGAACGGGCCCGCATCGCTCGCGAGCTGCACGACGTCGTCGCTCACTACGTCAGCGTCATGGTCGTCCAGGCCGCGGGCGCGCGCCGGGTCGTGGACAAGGACCCAGCGTCGGCGAAAGGCGCGCTCGAGGCCGTCGAGGCGGCAGGTCGGACCGCTCTGACCGAGATGCGCCGCATGCTCGAGGTCCTGCGCGCCGACGATCCGGGCATGGGCCCGCAGCCTGGCCTGGGTGAGATCGAGCGGCTCATCGGCAACGTTCGCGATGCCGGCCTGCCCGTGGAGCTCTCGATCGAGGGATCGGCCTGCTGCCTGCCGGCCGGCATGGACCTGGCTGCGTATCGCATCGCACAGGAGGCACTCACCAACACGGTCAAGCACGGCGGCAAGGCCACCGCGCGCGTCACCGTCCGATATACCTCGGACACGCTCGAGATCGAGGTCGTCGACGACGGCAGAGGCGCGGCGGCGCCGCTGCTGACCGCGGGCGACGGCCGTGGTCATGGCCTGATCGGAATGAAAGAGCGCGTTGCCCTCTTCGGCGGAGTGCTGGAGGCCGGGCCGGTCTTGACCGGCGGCTACCGTGTCTTCGCCAGGATGCCGGTCGAGCCGGACGACGTTGTGCGAACGAGGTCCGAGCGAGAGGCATCGGCCGCGGCAATCAAGAACTCGGCCGATCGCAATCGACGCGAGCATGCCCATCGGGACGCCGGAAGGTTTCAGCCCGAGTCCAGACCGAGAACCGTGCCGCCGATGATGGTGCGCGTGTTGCCGCCGCATCCCACAGAACAGAGCAGGCCTCACGGCCGCAGAGAGCGAGAGGGCGAGCTTTGACGACGCGCGTTCTGCTGGTGGACGACCAGCCGCTACTTCGAACCGGGTTCCGGATGATCCTCTCGGCCGAGTCCGATCTGACCGTCGTCGGCGAGGCGGGCGAAGGCGCAGCGGCCGTCGAGCTCGCGCGGCGCCTCAAGCCCGATGTAGTTTTGATGGACATCCGCATGCCGGGCATGGACGGCATCCAGGCCACTCGCGCCCTGGCCGGCCCGGGCGTTGAGGAGCCGATCAAGGTCTTGATTCTCACGACCTTCGGTTCGGACGAGTACGTGGTGGAGTCGCTTCGGGCAGGCGCCAGCGGCTTCCTCCTCAAGGACGCTCCCCCGGAAGACCTCGTGGAGGCGATCCGGATCGTGGCCGCCGGCGATGCCCTGCTGGCCCCGTCGGTGACGCGCCGCCTCCTCGACCGCGTCGCCAGCCGACTGCCACCCGCCAACGAGGACACCATCCCGGCCCTGTCCGAGCTGACCGACCGCGAGCTCGAGGTTCTCAAGCTCGTGGCCAGGGGCATGTCCAACGCCGAGATCGCCGAGAAGCTCGTCGTCTCCGAGACGACCGTGAAGACGCACGTCTCGCGGGTGCTGGCCAAGCTCGACATCCGGGACCGCGTGCAGGCCGTCATCCTCGCCTACGAGACCGGCCTGGTCTGAGTCGATCCCCCGTCGGCCGGCGATCCCGCGATCGGATTGATCGGAATTGAGGGCGGCAACCGGTCCGTGCTCACCGGGCGAGCATGCGCGACCACATGGCCAGGGATGAGCGCCCTCCGTGGTCGAAGTTGCTCGTGTAGAGAGCAACTTCGACGCGGGACAGCGGTGTGCAGCCGAGGTTGGTGCCAGATCTGAGCAGCCTCGACCTCCATTGGCCCGTAAGGCGGTCGTCAGGCGGTCGTTGGGTCGGATGTGCTCACCCGGTGAGCAGGGGTCGCCGATCTTCTCGCGTCGATCGCCGGGTCTGGCGGGGTGGCCACGTGGCGCCGCCCTCCTCCTCAGGCCGCGTTCTACGCCAATCCGTCATCCGCAGGTATGACGCCGAGTTCCGCCCCCTGGACGACCGCGGTTTAGACATCTCGGACGACGGCGCGGCCCCGTTCTGCCAGTAGCTTTCGATACGACGAGATAGACGTCGGCGCAGCGTCCTCGACCTGACGAGCAACGACAGATCCCGCGCACAGCCAAGGAGAACCAGATGCGACTAGTGCGCGACCTCGGTCGCCGCAAGCTCCGCTCCACCCTGACGATCACCGGAATCATGATCGGCATCATGGCCCTCGTCGTCTTCGGATCGATGGCCAACAAGATCGATGCCCTGGTCAAGGGTGGCAGCACCTACTACAAGGACAAGGTCACCGTCAGCGCCAAGGGCGGCTACATGGGTGTCGGCGGAGTGCTCTCCACCAGGATGGCCGATCAGATCGCGGCACTCGACGGCGTCGATGTCGTCGTGGCCAGCACCTCGATGATGCTCAGCGATGACGCCAGCGGTGTGTCGATGGGCGTCCCGCCCATGATCCAGGGCTCGGTCGCGGGCTCCGACAAGGGCCGCGAGACGTTCAAGCTCGACTACGCCAGCGGGCGCGCCCTGACGGCGCAGGACGAAGGCAGCAACGTCGTCGTCCTCGGCTCGGACCTGTCCAAACAGCTCAAGGCCAAGGTGGGCGCTACGGTCACCCTGCGTGACGTCAGCTTCCAGGTCGTTGGGATCCTCGAGCCGACGCTTACCGCCCCCGACAACGAGGCGATGGTCCCGATGGCGGCAGCCCAGCAGCTCTTCATCAAGACGCTGCCCACGCTGGTCGCCGACAAGCTCAGCGTCAACGAGATCGCGACGGGCCTCATCGTGTACCCGAAGACGGGAGTCGACCCGCAGAAGATCGCGGACGCGATCAACGCTGCGGTCGCCGGCGTCACGCCGATGACGGGCAAGGACTTCGACAAGCAAATCGGGGCAGCGACCTCGGTGCTCAACGCAATCCTCATCGGCATCGGCCTCATCAGCCTCCTGGTCGGCGGGCTCTCGGTCATCAATACGATGGCCATGTCTGTCGCCGAGCGGACCCGCGAGATCGGCATCAAGCGAGCGATCGGAGCCTCACGCTGGCGCATCCGCCGCGAGATCGTGGTGGAGTCGTCGGTCATCGGCCTGATAGGCGGTCTGCTCGGACTCGCACTCGGGTTCCTGATCACGACCCTCGGCAACGACGCCGGGCGCGACTCGGCCACGATCCTGTTCGATCTGACCTTCGGCACCGCGTTCTCGTCCGTGGCCTTCGCCACGATCCTGGGCGCGACGGCCGGCTTCATCCCGGCCTGGCATGCCTCGCGGCTCGACCCGGTGGCCGCCCTCCGCTACGAGTAGCAGCGCCGAGACACGAACCGCCTGAACGCAACGCGGGCCGCCTCGCGCGGCCCGTCAAGGAGACAGAGCAATGGCAACCATCCTCGAAGGTCGCAATCTCCGCAAGACCTACCGCCTCAGCCGCAAGAACACCGTCGAAGCCCTCAAGGGCGTCGAGATCTCGATCGACAAGGGCGAGATGGTGGCGATCATGGGCCCGTCGGGCTCGGGCAAGAGCACCCTGATGCACATTCTGGGCCTGCTCCACGCCCCGGACCCGAACCACGGCCCCGCCCCTGAGCTCCGCCTCGCCGGCGAGAACGTCGCCGCCCTGTCCGACAACGCCAGGACGAAGATTCGGGCACGCCGGATGGGCTTCGTCTTCCAGGACTTCAATCTCGTCCCCACCCTCACCGCTCTCGAGAACGTCCTCCTGGCCTGCGACTACGCCGGCATTCGAGGCAAGGCCGCCAAGGACGCCGCCGTTGAGGCGCTCGGCCTCGTCGGACTCGCCGATCGTGGCGGCCACAAGCCATCCGAGCTGTCGGGAGGCGAGCAGCAGCGCGTGGCCATCGCCAGGGCTCTAGTCAACAAGCCGGAGATCATCCTGGCCGACGAGCCCACCGGCAACCTGGACTCCGACCGCAGCGCCGAAGTCCTGGCCCTCTTCCGCCAGTTCAACCGCGAACACGGTCAGACGATCATTCTCGTGACCCACGACTCCGAGGTCGGAGAGGCCTGCGACCGCGTCATCAAGATGCGCGACGGCCGCATCCGCGACGCCGGCCAGCGCGCCGGAACCCCTGTGATGGCCACTCAGGCCGTCGCAGTGCCTCTCGGCGCCGGCCATTCCGGCTTCGATCCTGACGCAGCCAGCGTCTGACCGACAACTCAACCCCAGCTCCGGAGGGCCCTCGCTGGTTCAGATGCCTCGGCACCTCCGTTTCGCCTTTGCAGGATGTGGGCCCTGCGTTGACTCCCCGGTCGTGCCTATCATTTGGGCGGACTGAGCGGGGGTTCCTCGGCCGGACAACCGGTTGGGGAAGGAACAAAGTGGGTCCCGCAACTCTGGCCACCGCTCTTCCCGCACCCCTCTCATCATGGGGCGTCCAGCTTCCCCCTCGGCTGGGCGCCCCGCTCCCTCACTGGCCAAGGAGGCAAGGTGACCCCACCGGCCGCGTCCCACATCTGGCTCAATGGCCGGCTTCTGCCCTCGGCCGGTCCGCACCTGTCCGCATACGATCGCGGTTTCCAGCTGGGCGACGGCGTCTTCGAGGCGCTCCGAGCCCGGCGGGGCGTGGCCATCGAACTCGAAGGGCACCTCGCCAGGCTCCACGCCAGCCTCGAGGCGCTCGCCTTCGAGTTGCCCTTCGGCGACGAAGTCATCGTCGCGGGCATTTCCGACCTCCTCCGGGCCGAGGGCTGGGACGCCGATGAGCCTGCCGGCGACGTCGCCGTCCGAATCACCGTCAGCCGCGGCTACGACCCCGAGCGCGGAGTGGCCCCGTCGAACGGTTGCACCGCATCGGTGGCGATCCAGGTCTGGCCGCTCACTCCGCCGTCGGGGCGCGTCGTCGAGGAAGGCGAGCGGTTCATTACCAGCGTCATCCGCCGCGATGCCGACTCGCCGATTGCCGGCATCAAGACGATCTCGCGCGCAGAGCTGGTCTACGCCCGCCTGGAGGCCCAACGGGCCGGCGCGGACGATGCCCTCTTCCTCACGACCGACGGCCGCATTACCGAAGCCACGACCTCCAACGTTCTACTGATCCGCGGCGATATCTGCGCCACTCCCCGCCTCGGGACGGGACTTCTCCCCGGGACTACGCGAGCCTGGCTCGTGGGTCACGGCAGCGCCGTGGGCTTGCGCATGGTCGAGCAGGACCTGCGGCTCGACGACGTTTTCGAAGCCGACGAGGCGGCCGTCTGCTCGAGCATCGCCGGCGTCATACCGGTCGTCCGGCTCGACGATCGAGCGATTGGTGGCGGTAGGCCCGGCCCGCGCACGATCGCCCTGCGGGCAGCCCGCGAAAGCTGGATCGACGCCATCTCGCGGTCTACCTGAGGCGTGCTGGCTCTCGGCGAGGAAGTGTCGCCGTCGAGCCGACGCGTCGCCTACATTTGCCTTCTGAGGCCGCTTGAAGTTCGCGGCCCCCTGGTTGAGCCTGTAGCGCGTCCGGAGAGACATGGACCTGGGCAATGAGCGCATACCGGCGGTTGGCGGGGATCGAAAGATGGCGGTCCCGGACCCAATCGGTCGCGACTACCTGCTGCTGGCGCTTCGCCTGGGCGAGCTGCTGCCCGGACTCGTCGAGGCCTACTTCGGCCCGGGCGGATGGTAGAAGCGGAGCCTGGTCCGCTATCAGCGGCCGGCGACTCGTGAGGCTAGACTTTCCCTCGTGACAGAGAGCAGCAACCTCGGGGCCAAGCCACCCGCGCCGAAGACCGCCGCGCCGAAGACCGCCGCGCCGAACGCCGCCGCGCCGAAGGCCGCCGCGCCGAAGGCCGCCATTCGTGCCGCCGCCCCCGCGAAGCCGAAGGCCGCCAGGACGCCTGCCCACCGGCACCCGAACCTCGGCCTCGCCCCCATCGGCATGACGAGCGGCTTCGCGTCGGCTGCGCAGAAGGTCCGCGGCGGGGCCGCAAGCATCGCCGCGGGAGCCCTCGAGGCCGCGGTAAAGGCCGACCCGACCATCGAGACCCGCTACGACGAGGTCGGGCTGCGCCGGCTGCTCAGCGATGGCGGGCTGCTTGCCGAGCGCCTGGCCATGTGCCTCGGCAGCAGCAACGACCGCTGGCTGACCGAATACGCGGAATGGATCGTCCCCATCTACCGCCGCCGAGGCGTGCCGCTGGCCGACCTCGGCGCGCTCTGCTCGGGCATCGCGGAGACCGTCGAGCCGCTTCTCGGCGCCGACGAGCTCGCGGCGGCCAAGCGGTCGCTCGAAGCCGCCCGCGTCATCTTCAAGCGCGACGGCCGGCTGGCCGGCGACAGCCACAAGCGGAACGCGCTCTGGAAGTGGATGTACCGCGGCGTCTGACCGTGCCGCTCTCAACCTGCCGCGCGGGCGCCGCGCCAATCCGGAACGGAGGCTGACATGACGATCAAGTGGGTGAAGGTGGATCCGCTGGTCATGCGCGGCGAGCCGTTCTGCTACAACACCCGCCTGACCGTTCGTCAGCTGCTCGAGCTGCGGCGCAACGGCTACGGCGTGGCCCGGCTGATGCGCGAGCATCCCGAGCTGCGCGTTGTCGGCATCGCCCAGGCCTACCGCTACGCGTCGGAGCACCGCGACCTATACCGCGAGTTCTTCGATCGCGGCGGCGCCCTCGCCGGGCCCGCCTTCACCGACGAGGAGGCGTCCGTCCTGCCCGAGGACCTCCGCATCGCCGGCGTGGTCATCGCCAAGCCGAAGGCCGCCGCCCGCGCCAGAGCCTGACCGGAGCGCCCGACTCGCCGCCGCGGACCGTGTCCTGATTCGACTATTCCGACGAAACTGGTAGGATATCGATCGCCATGAGCGACACCACATCGGCCATCGAGGCCGCCCCCACCGACACCACCAGCACTCTCGACAGCGGCTCCCCCGCCACCGCCGAAGCCGAGGACACGCCCGCCTTCGACCCGCAGAAACGGGCAACCGAGCTGGCCGTCCTGGACGCCCTGCGCGCCGTGGTCGATCCCGAACTCGGGATGGACGTCGTAGAGCTGGCCTTGATCAGGCAGATCATCATCGGCACCGAGTCGTCGGAGATAAAGATGGTCCTGACGACGCCGTTCTGCCCGTATGCCGGCTCGATGGTGCAGCAGATCAAGGACCAGACCGAGTCGGTGCTCGAGCACCCCGTCAAAGTGACCCTGCTGGCCGAGCGCTGGGACCCGCGCGACGCCGGCCTGATGTGGTGACAACCTAGATCGATCGAGGGGACCATGCCCGAGAAGCAAGCACGCAAGTCATCGGTGGCCACCGGTCGCGGCGACGACGGCACCACGGGTCTGCTCTTCGGGGGCGAGCGCGTCTTCAAGGATGATCCCCGGCCCGAGGCGTACGGCGCCATCGACGAAGCGGTTGCGGCGCTGGGTGTGGCTCGGGCGGAGCTCGGCTCGAAGGGTCAAGACGGAAGCCTGGCGCGGACGATCGACCGATTGCCGGAGTTGATCCTTCGCCTCCAGCGCGAACTGTTCGTCGCCGGGGCCGAACTGGCGACCGCTCCGGAGGCAATCGACCGCGGCACACCCGGTCGGACGCGCGTGACGGCCGAAATGGTCGAGGGCCTCGACGCCTTGCTGGCCGAGACGGAGGCAGCCATCGAGCTGCCGCGTGAGTTCGTCGTTCCGGGCGAGACTCGCCTGTCCGCGGCCCTCGAGCTGGCCCGAACCATCGTCCGGCGTGCCGAGCGGCGAGCCGTGGCGATCCGCCGCGCCGAGCCCAGACCCGGCGACCAGGTCGTCCCGTACTTGAACCGCCTCGCGGACCTGCTGTGGATCTTCGCCCGCGCCGCCGAGCAGGGTGAATCGCGAGCGGCCACTCCGTCGCGAGCTGAACCCGGACCGCCACACGGGCGCCACGCCTGACGTTCCGTACCCGGGATCGCGGCGCCCGGCCGTCTCCGCGCCGACGCCAACAGGATAGGATCATCGGGCAGGGCGATGGCACAGCTACCGGCCGCGACCTCGATCGGAGGAAATCGGTGAACGACTCTCGATACGACCCGCGCGGCGGTTACGCGCCCGAACAGCTTGGGGCCCGGCCCGCGGTCGCGCTGTCGGTCGGCTTCCTATCCCAGGCGTTCATGTGGATGTTCCTGGGCCTCTTGCTGAGCGCGTTCGTCGCCTACCTCGTCGAGAGCAGCACACGCGTGACCTCGACCGGGATCACGGGTGGCCTGGCATCGACCGCAATCAACCTCTGGCTGCCCTTGATCATCGCGGAGATGGTCATCGGCGTCGGCCTGCAGGTCGCCATCCGGCGGATAAACGCAACCGTGGCGCTGGGGCTGTTCCTGGTGTACGCGGGGCTCAACGGCCTGACGTTCGGCGTGATCATCCTGGCTTACACCTACCAGTCCGGCTCCGCGGGCACGGTCGTGGAGGCGTTCGTGAGCGCGGCGGCCATGTTCGGCGGGGCGGCCCTGTATGGCGCCGTCACGCGTCGGTCGCTGGCGAGCATGTTCGGCTATCTGGCGATGGCCACGTGGGGACTGCTCGTTGCCATCCTGCTGAACCTGATCCTAAACAACGGCATGCTCGACACGATCATCTCGATCGTCGGCGTGATCATCTTCACGGCCCTCACCGCGTCGACGGTCCAGCGCATCTCGCGCGGTCAGTTCGCGGCGATGACCGGGTCGATGGAGAAGGGGGCAGTGCTCGGCGCCTTGCTTCTCTACCTTGAGTTCGTGAACATCTTCCTCTTCCTGCTGCGACTCTTCGGCGGAGGCGGCCGTCGCTAACAGCTCCGGCGCCGGCCGGTGCGGCGCCGAACCCGGCCGCTGGTGCATCATTCACTTCGTGATCCAAGCCATCCGCACACCACGGAATCGCCTGCCCGCGGGTTTGGTTGCTGCCATCGTCGTGATCGTGGCCGCCGCCGCGTGCGGCAGCCCATCGCCGACGCCGGCAGCAACGGGGTCGCCGACTGCCACGCCGTCGGCCGTCGCGCTGGCCTCGAGTTCGGCGACCGCCGGGTCCATCGCCTCGATCGTCGCCGTCCCCACCACGCAGCTGGTCGAGGCCAGCTCGTTCGCGGCCCGACTCGACCCGTCCAAGAGTGCCGCGCTTCAGGCCGCTCTCGATAGCGTCCGAAGCGGCGGCAGATACCCGGGCGTCTCGGCGGCGATCATCTTCCCGGACGGCGCGATCTGGACCGGCGTCTCGGGCGCGGCGATCCTGTCGCCACACACGCCGCTGACCACGACCACGCTCTTCTCCATCGGCAGCATAAGCAAGACGTTCCTCGCGGCGCTCGTCGGCCAGCTCGCCTCGGTCGGCACACTCGGGCTGGACGATCCGCTGGCCAAGTACCTGCCCGACTACCCGAACGCCGCGAACATCACCCTCCGCCAGCTGCTCAACCACACCAGCGGCCTCCGGGACCCATCCACCGACCAGAGCTTCAATGACGCCGTCCTCGCCCACCCCGGCGCCACATGGACCGCGGACCAGTTCCTCTCCTGGGTCGGGCGTCCGTACTGCGCACCTGGCACCTGCTACCAGTACTCGAACACCAACTACGTCCTGCTCGGGAAGGTCGTCGAGAAGATCACCGCGCAGCCGCTGGCGGCACTGGTCCGCTCGGCCTTCCTCGTTCCGCTGGGCCTGGTGCACACCTACATGCAGACCGAGGAGCAGGCTCAGGGGGCCGAGGCCCACGGCTACATGCCGCCCGCATCGGTTCCAGTCGACAATTCGGCCGGGACGATGATCCCCTTCACGGCCGAAGCCACTGCCTTCGGCTTCGCCGGCGCCTACGTCTCCACCCCATCCGATCTGGCGATCTGGGCCGACGCCCTGTACGGCGGCCACGTGCTGGACCAGGCCACGCTGGCGTCGATGGTCGACATCTCGCCGACGCTGACGTTCAAGCCGAAAACTCCCCCGTACGGGCTCGGGTTCGAGGAGACGACCGTCGCCGGCCAGGTGGCCTGGGGCCATCGCGGCCACCTCGACGGGTTCTGGTCGGCGATGGAGTATCTGCCGGACTGTCACGTCACGATCGTCGTCCTGACCAACGCCGAATGGGCAGACCCGGTCGCGGCCTCCTCCGCTCTGGCGACGATCGTCCTGGGCTGAGCGGGCCCGCCGGACACCTCGGGCCATCCCCAACGGCCATCCCCCAACGGCCATCCCCAACGGCCATCCTTAGGGCAATTGCCGCGGAGGAACGCGCCCATCACCGCGCCGGTCCTGCGCAATGTGCCCCGCCAGATTCAAGCGAGCGGCACGCTCATCACCGACGACCGGCCGTAGACGGAATACGACCTGCTGCGTAACCGCTTCGGACCCCAATCCTCGCAGGCACTCAGGGCGAACCTGCTGGCTGCGATGCCCGCGTCGGCGCCCTGACAACCAACTCGCGCTGTGCGGGCATAACGAAGAACCCGGCGATCGCTCGCCGGGTTCTTCTTCGTTCTAGCGTGGGCCTTGCGGCCCGGTACTATGCGCGACGAGCGGTGAAGCAGTCGCTGCAGTAGACCGGCTTGGTGCCGCTGGGGCGGAACGGGACCTGGGCCTCGCGGCCGCAGCTGGAGCATGTGGCCGAGAACATCTCGCGGGGGCCGGAGGAGTAGCCGCCGCGACCGCCGGCGCCGCCGCCGCCGCTGTGCGATCCGCCGCCGAAGTCACCGCGCTGGGCCTTGCGGGCGGCTCGGCAGGTGGGGCAGCGTCGCGGTTCGCTGAACTGGCGATCCGCGTAGAACTGCTGCTCACTCGCGCTGAAGACGAACTCCTGGTTGCAGTCCTGGCAAACCAGAGTCTTGTCCGATGCGTACAAAGAACGCTCCTTGCTCATGCGGCCTCAGCGACACGTCTGTCTCGCCGAGAACCGTTGAGAGGAGCGATCGTGGCAGCCGCGGGATCCGGGGCCTATTGACCCGTCGGGCGGAGGGTACCACTTATGACGGCCGCTTTGTCCAGTAACTCGGCGACGAATTACGCGGTACTTAGGGGTTGTATCAGCAGTCGAGCGACCTGTTCCCATCCGCGGCCTTGGCGCGGTACATCGCCTGATCCGCACGGCGTATCAGTATCGAAGCGAGGCGCGGGCGAGGCGACGGCGAGGGTGCGGCGGCGGGCCCGGCGGGCACCACGGTCGGGACCTCCGGAGCGGACGTCAGAGTGGCCGCTGGGAGAACGCGCAGGGCAGGCACGATCGACGGCGCGACCGGGGTCCACGGCGCAGGCATGGTCGCGGGCGCCGGAGACCGCGCGGCGGAAGCGGTTTCCGTCTGTAGCGCGAGAGCAGCGCCCGCGCCATCCCCCGGATCGAGCGCGTCGGCACGTCGAGGCATAGTCGTCTTGGGCCCATCCTGATACGACTGGCTGGTGTAGTCGTCGGGCCCGCCGCCCGTGGAATTGATCCCCCGTCCGGCGGTCCGGAAGGACTAGCAGCGTTGGCGTCAGTCCCCGTCTTGAGTCAGCACGCCGCGGAGTTCGCCGAGCGTCGTGGCGAGTCCATCCAGCTCGGACTCACCCAACCCGGAAAGTCGCTCGCACAGCCAGGCCCGTGTTCGGGAATCGCATTCTGCGAGGGTGGCTCCGCCGGCGTCGGTCAGTCGCAACTCGACGCGGCGACGCTCTTTGGGGTGCTGAACGCGGGTCATGAATCCGGCTCGCACCAGCCGCTCCACCAGCTGCGAGGCGGCGGGGAGGGTCGTCCCCAGATGCTCGGCGGCCGACGACAGGTTCGTCCCGGGGTTGCGCCTCACGAAGAGCAACAGCCGGAACTGGGCCACGGACAGGCTGGCCGCCCGCCCGGATCTCATCTGCTCGCGGATTGCGCGCATGAGCGGCGGAATCGTTTCGAGTATCGCGACCGCGACCTGATCGGATGTCGTCTCTGCCACGGGAGCATGGTACATTAGTTAAGTCCGCTAACTATCATGGGCGAGCGCCCCGTACCGAGGATCCATGCCTCCCGCGATTGCCACCCACGAGCTGACCAGGCGCTTCGACGCCCTGACCGCGGTCGATGCCCTGAGCCTGGACGTTCAGGCCGGCGAGGTATTCGGCCTGCTCGGACCCAACGGCGCGGGCAAGACCACAACCATCAAGATGCTGATCACGCTCCTGCCACCCACCAGTGGCAGCGCCAGCGTGGCCGGCCACGACATACTCCACGACCCGCGCCTGGTCCGGCGCTCGATCGGCTACGTGCCCCAGCTCCTCTCGTCGGACGGGGCGCTGTCGGCGCGCGAGAACCTGATGACCAGCGCTCGGCTCTACCACCTGCCCGCATCGGAGCGTCGAACCAGGATCGACCAGGCCCTCCAGTTCATGGCCCTCGAGTCGGCGGCGGACCGGCTGGTTCGGACGTTCTCCGGTGGCATGATCAGGCGTCTGGAGATCGCCCAGGCGATGCTCCACCGGCCCGAGGTCCTGTTCCTCGACGAGCCGACGGTCGGGCTCGATCCGAATGCCCGGCGAGCGGTGTGGGGTCATATCCGCGAACTCCGCGAGACGGAGGGCACCACCATCCTGCTGACGACCCACTACATGGACGAGGCCGCCGAGCTGTGCGGCCGGGTCGGGTTCATGCATCTGGGCAAGCTCGTGGCCCTGGGGACTCCCGCCGAGCTCGCCGCTCAAGCAGGCAAGGGCAAGGACCTGGACGACGCGTTCACCCACTTCACCGGCTCGGGGCTGAGCGAGACCGGCGAGCAAGGAGGCCAATACCGTGACGTCGCTCGAACGCGTCGAACGGCCCGCCGTCTGGGCTGAGCTCACCGCCCCGATCAGGTTCGTTCTGGACTCCTGGACCATCGCCGAAGGCGAGCTGCGCAAGCTCCGCCACGATCCGACCGAGCTCCTGACGAGGGCCGTCCAGCCGATCCTGTGGCTGCTGGTCTTCGGGCAGGTGATCGGCCAGACCCGCGCGATCCCGACGGGCAACCTCGGCTACATCGACTTTCTGGCGCCGGGCATCCTGGCCCAGAGCGCCCTCTTCTCGGCCATCTTCTTCGGCATCGCAGTCATCTGGGAACGCGATCTCGGCGTCCTGCATAAGTACCTCGTCAGCCCGGCCGCCCGGAGCGCCCTGGTCACGGGCAAGGCCCTGGCCGGCGGGCTTCGGTCGCTGGTGCAGGCGGCGATGGTCTACCTGCTGGCGCTGGTGATCGGCGTTCACCTTCGACTCGACCCGCTCTCTCTTGTCGGGGTCGCGCTGGTGGTGGTCATCGGGTCGGCGGCGTTCGCGACCTTCTCGCTGGTCATCGCCTGCCTTGTCCGTACCCGCGAACGATTCATGGGTATCGGCCAGGTCCTGACCATGCCCCTCTTCTTCGCCAGCAGCGCGGTCTATCCGATCTCGATCATGCCCGACTGGCTCAAGGTGGTCGCCCAGGTCAACCCGCTCACCTACCAGGTCGACGCGCTGCGCGGGTTGATGGTCCAGGGCTCGGTCGAGAGCTTCCCGCTGGCGCTCGACTTCGCGGTGCTGATCGTCTCGACGGTGGTCCTGATCGTGATCGCCGCCCGCCTGTATCCCCGACTGGCGCAGTAGGTTCTGGCGCCGGCGACGCCGAGCAGCCGCCCTGCGGGGTTGAGTCGGGGCGGGAGCGGCCTGCGACTCAGCGGAGTCGCGGCCTGGGGTCGGCTGAGCCGGGCATGTCGGCCTCAGGCCCTGTGTCGGTGGCGGGGCTGGGCCCTCGGTGAGTGAGTTCGCGATCGGCCTCCGAGATCGTTCGCAGGACGCGGGCCTTCTGGGCCTCGACCCGATCGAGTGCGTCGTAGACCTCGCCCCAGGCTGCTCGGAGCATGGCAGCGTGCCCGCCCGGACCGGAAACATCGGCCTCGAGCGCGGCCGCGTGGTTGGCCATGGCGGTGGCGGCCAGGCGCGCGGCTTGCAGCTGTTCGAGCGTCGCTCGCTGGCTCGCGGCCGCACTGGCAACCATGACCGCGGTGCGTAGAGCTCCGGCCGTGGTTGTGATGGCCGAGGCCACGGCTCGGATCACATCCGCGTTGTTGTCCTCGACGATGCGCAGGGCGGCATAACCTTGCGTGACGATGGCCAGCTGAGTGAGGATCTCCTGGTGCCGCCGCCGGACGACCGAGAGCAGATCCACGCGCAGCGTTTTCGCGCGAGCCGCGTCCGTCCTCGCGATGTCATCGATGCGGGCGGTCAGCTCCCCGTCCAGGAGACGTGCCATGAAGGCGTACTGGCGCAGAGTCTGGATCTCGGTGGCCAGCGATGCCTGCTCCGTGACGACCGCGGCGTTGTCCTGCTCCAGCGCGAGCCGGCCCTCGGTCAGCGATGCCAGAAGCCCCTCGATGCGAGGCCGCGACTTGGAGAACCGCTCGAAGTAGCGGTCGAGCTCCTCCAGCTCTTCGTGGGGCGAGCGCCGGCCGCCCAGCTTGATTCGTGCTGGATCCAGGCCCGTGGCCGCCTTGCGGAGGTCGGCCATCTGGCGGGCCAGCGGCGCCCTGGCCGCGAGCAGGCCGCGCATCGCCTCGAAGCGGCGATCCAGGACGCGGCCGCTCATGACGGCCGTGGCCACGAAGTCGCGCTCGCCGAGGTGATCGATCGCGTCCAGCGCCCGGCCGTACTCGAGGCTGGTCGCCGGCATGTGCAGGATCGAGTCGAGGTATCCCGCGACGAGTCGCTCGATGCGCTCACGGGCCTCGGGCGCGATCTCGAGAGCGCCGGGGGCGGGGTCGGGCACTTCGGAAACCGAACCCGGCGAAGCCTTCGCGGGCTCTGCCGGGTTCGATGAATGGCTCGTGTTGCTCACAGGGTCAAGGGGCGGCTACCCCTTGGATTCGTCGGTCGCCTTTGGCGCGTCCGCGGGCTTGGCGACGGCAGGCGGCCTCGGGGCGTCGGCCGGCCTCACCACTCGCCTTGCAGCGGGTGCTGGCTGGGACGTCGAGACGGTCCCGGGCTTGGCCGCGGGGCCATTGCCATCGCTCTGGGCGTTCACCCCGCTGAGCAGCGGGGTGATGGTCCGGCGGGCGATCAGGGCGAGCGCGCCGGCCTGCTGGATCACCTCGGCCAGGGCACTCGTCACGCCCTGAGCTCCGTTGAGGACCGTGAATTGGCCCACGTGCGCGAACGGCTCTGCGGCCGCTCGAACGATGTCCGGCATGGTCTGGGCGATCTGCTGGGCGATGACCGCTTCCTGGTTCTTGCTGAGAGCCTCGGCGCGCTTGGAGATGCCGATTGCTTCGGCTTCGGCGCGGGCCTGGATTGCGTTCGCTTCGGCCAGGCCGCGGGCCTTGATCGCATCGCCGTCTGCCTGGCCGTTGAGACGGGTGGCGTTGGCCTGGGCCTCGGCCTGGACCTTCACGGCCGCGGCTTGCGCCTCGGCCGCCAGCCGGACTTCCTGCGCGGCGGCCTCAGCCTGACGAATGCGGACATCGCGTCCGGCGGCTGCGAGAGTGGTCTGGCGGTACGCCTCGGCATCGGCCGGCTTGCGAACGTCGACTTGGAGCTGCTGCTCGGTCCGCTGGGCCTGCAGCTGGGCGACGAGAGTCTCCTGCTCGACGACAGCCTGGCGAGCCTGGGCTTCGGCCAGGGGGCCCTGCTGGCCGGCCTGCTTTTGGGCGCGGTCGATCTCGGCCTGGAAGCCGGCCTTCTTGATCTCGGTGCCTCGGATCGACTCGGCGATCTGGGCCTGGGCGCTCTGCTCCTGGGCGACGGCGGTCCGGTCGGCGTTGGCGCGCGCGATGCGGGCGTCCTGCTCGACCGCGGCCTGGTGCGGCACTGCCAGGTTCTCGATGTAGTTGGACGGGCTGGTGATGGACTGGATCTGGAAGCTGTCGATGACGAGTCCGAAGGACTCCATCTCAACCGTGCAGCGCTCGCGAACCTGCTGGGCGAACTTGTCCTGGTCGCTGATCATCTCTTCGACGGTCATCGAGCCGGCGATCGCCCGCAAGTGGCCGACGAACACGTTCTGGACCTTGGACTCGAGTTCTTGGGCCGGGCGATCCAGGAAGCGGCGGGCGGCGTTGGCGATGGAACGGTAGTCGTCGCCGACCTTGTAGACGATGACGCCACGCAGGTCCAAGCGGATCTTCTGCTGGCTCACGCACGGGACTGTGATCTCACTTTCGTGAGCCATCAACGACAGGGCACGGACCTTGGACAGGCCCGGCAGGACCATCGCGCCGCCACCGGTCACGATCTTGAAACGCATGCTTTCGCCTGCGACACCGCCGGCCGAATGGCCGCGCGAGATGCCGGAGATGACCAGGGCTTCGTCCGGCTCGGCGATCCGCCAGGTGGACTTGAACGCAATGACGAACAGGATCACGAGGATGAGGACGCCGACGCCCACTGCTACGAGAAACGTGTCACCGGAACTCATCGCGGAAGCCTCACGCTATCGGTCGGTGCCACCTCAACTGTCCGACCCCCCAGGCTGCCGACCACCAGAACCTGGGTGTGCTTCCTTATCGTCGCCTCGGGGTCCGCGGCCGACGCGTTGAACCGCTCCGTCCCCTGCCGGACCTCGATCAGCACCTCGCCGAGGTGCCCCGGGGTGATGTCAGCCGTGACGCGCCCCATCTTCCCGATGACGTCGTACGACACTTCTACTCTCCGAACGCTGGCCTGGAAATGCCTGCCCATGGTAATGCTTCGCCGGCCCATGAACGGGCGTAGTTCGCCTTGCTCTTAGCATCGTCACCACCTGTATGACCACGACCGACGGCTCGGGGTTCGGTGGCGGTTCGCAAATCGACGAATGAGAAGAGGCCCGTCCGGCTGACCGGGCGGGCCTCTCGATTGCGACCGCTGGATCGGTCAGTGCGTGGGCAGCTTGCCCACCGTGATCAGGGCCGCCTGCGCGGCTCCGTTCGGGTTGTCGAGGCTGACGACCATCCAGCCGAGGGCGGGAGTGGCCGTCTGGAGGCTGACGTTGACGCTGATCGGCAGGGTGGCAGAAGCGCCGGCGGCGAGCGACGCGAACTGGCCGTTCGAGACGCTCGGGTTGAAGGCGTTGAAGGCCGCGGTGGCCGCGACGGCGTCCACGTTTCCGGTGATCAGGTCGACGCCGACGATCGAGTAGGCGAAAGTGGGCGCCCCGCTGGTAATGCCCATGTCGCTGGCGAACGCGGGCAGCTCGATGACCGAGCCGTTCATCGGCGCGTCCGCATAGAAGATGCGATAGAGGTTGCCGGCGGCATCGAAGGTGAACGACGCCTCGATGCCGTTGTAGGCACCCGTGGTGATTGCCCCGAGATCGACGCCTACAACGAAGAACTCGGGTGCACCGTCGCCGTTGGTGTCGATGGCAATGTCGTACTCGGCCGCCGCGGCGTTGGACCATTGGTGCCAGCCGTTGATCGCGAAGTTCAGGCAGGCGTCAGAGGCGGCGCCGCCGCAGGCGTCACCCGGCAGCGACTGCACGCCCACGGCCCGGATGCTGGCGATGCCCTTGGTGCGGTCCTTGTCGCTGATGCCGAGGGCGTAGACGTCGGCGGTGCCGTCATGGATGCCCTTGTTCTTGAGCACCACATTTGCGTTGGCGACGCCGCTGGTGAGCTTGTAGGGCGAGGGCGGACCGGCCACCACGGACGATTCGCCTCTGGGCACGAGCAGGAAGGGAATGTGGAGCGGGTATACGCCCGTGCCGGAGGCGGTCGGTGTGGCAGTGACCAGGCCCTCGACCGTCAGAACGCCACCCGGACCGACGCCACCGAAGGTGTCGGCCGTCGGCAGGGCCGCAGCCGCCGAGGAAGACAGGGACAGGGTCACAGCGACGTCGCGCGCCTGGTGGGCCGGCACCGTGATCTTTGAGGGATCGACCTTGACCTTGACCTTGGCCGAACCGCCGACAAAGCTCGAGGCCAGGCTATACGTGATCGACTTGGCGCTCTTGTTCTCGATCGTGAAGCTCTGGACGTCCGAGAAGGAACCGTCGAGCGACACGTAGCCAAACGACAAGCTATCGAGATGGTCGCGGGTCAGGGCGATTGCCGCCGTCGTGGTCGCACGCTGCGCCTGCGCCACGCCGGAGCCGGCCCCAACCGGATCGTAGCCGACAATCCTGGCCGCGGTGTCGTCCGAGGTGCTCATGATCGCGGCCTTGACCTCGTTCACCGTCCATTTCGGGTTGGCGGCGAGGACCAGGGCAGCAATGCCGGCGATGTGCGGCGCAGCCATGGACGTGCCCGAGTCGACGAGAACGTCGTCGCCGGTGCCCATGCCCGCCGCGACGATGCTCACGCCGGGAGCGGTGATCTCGGGCTTGAGGGCGCTGTCGCCGAAACGCGGCCCGAACGACGTGAAGTCCGCAAGCTGTTCGTAGGTGGGATTGGAGAGCATGCCGGCCGAGACGATCGTCACGGTCGAGCCGTTGGCGGCGACGAGCGCAGGCCCGTCCGACTCGAGGACGCCGATGAACGGGATGTGGACGCCGGGGATGGGCCCTTCGAAGGGCGGCAGGCCCGCGCCGCTGTTTACCATGATTACGGCCGAGGCGCCGGCCAACTGGCCGAGCTTGGCCCGGTCGACGCGCGGGCAGACGTCGCGCATGGTTACGACGATGTCGCCGGCACCGATGCCGGCGTAGTCACCGAGGCTGCAGCCGAGCGAGATGCTCCCGCCAGACATCAGAACGTCCAGCTTGCCCGACTGGGGCAGCGGACCGTTGTTGGCGTTGAGGGCGGATACGGTGGCGCCGCCGGCGAGCTGGATCGTGGCGCCCGGGAACGTCGCGTTGGAGTCGAGCGCGGCGACCGAGATGGTTCGCGAGCTCGAGGCCGGAGTGCCCGTCATGTACGCGCTCGGGCCTTCGTTGCCGCTTGACGCGACCACGACGACGCCGGCGCGAGACGCGTTCTCCGCCGCGACCGCGTCCGGAGTGCTGGTCGTACCGAAGTCGGAGCCGAGCGACATGCTGATGACGTCGACACCGTCCTGGACGGCCCTGTTGATCGCTTCGGTGACCACGTCAGTGGAGCCGGCGCAGCCAAAGACGCGATAGACGTAGAGCTGCGCCTTCGGGGCAACGCCGGGGCCGATCTTGAAGTCGGTTGAGGCGTAGATCGACGAATCGTAGGGCCCGTGGTATGTCGAGCCGTCGGACAGCTCGCCGAAGCCGGCGATGGTGCTGGCCGTATGGGTGCCGTGGCTGTTGCAGTCGAGCGGGTTCGGGTCGGGATGCGGGGTCGTGGCCGCCGGGTCGCCGGACGATGCATCGTAGGCATCGCCAACGAAGTCCCAACCGACCGGGATCTTGGCGCTCGGGAAGGCCTGGGTCGTGCCGTCGGCGTTGAAGGCCGGGGCGGTTGTGTCGTTGGCCAGGCCGTAGTTGTAGTCGGCCGTGCTGCCGGAGCCGCCGAAGTCGGCGTGGTAGAAGTCAACGCCGGTGTCGATGACGGCAATCTTGACCCCGGCGCCGGTCTGGCCGGTCGCGCTCCACGCTCCCGGAACGCCGACGTAGGGCACGCTCTCAGTCAGGGCAGGCTTGTAGGTTGGCACGAGATGGACGCCAACGACGCCCGGCAGGGCCTCGATGTTCGAGACCGACCCGGCCGAGATGCGGGCATGGACGCCGTCGTAGGCGTCTTGGACCTGGCTGACGACGACGCCGCCATTCTTGCGGACGGCATCCACGACGGGCGTCTGGTTGGTCTTGATCTGGCTCCGCCAGGTGTCGCGATCGGCCTTGGTCGCGGTCTTGCCATTGTCCGTCGCGTCGCCTACCAGGGCGGCCACCGGCTGGTCGGAGAGCTCGACCATCACGTCGAGCTGGCGGGTCTTGTCGATCATGTAGGGCAGCAGTTGCGGGTCGATCTTCGGCACGCTGATCTGCTGGAAGCGTGAGACTGTGCCTCCGGCGGCAGCGGTGGCGGGCACGATTGTGCCCAACACAAGAACTGATACCGTCAGTGCAGCAAAGACACGACGTTTCATTCCCGCTCCTCCTGGCCGAGAAACTGTTGGATGGGTCGCGCTCCCAACGACCCCCGCCGGTACGGTCGACCTCCCTCCGAGGCATAACGCACCCACGGATAAACGATGAAGGTATCTCGCGACCAGGTGCGGGTCAACGCCGACAGATGCCCTAGTTTCCCGCTCTGGAGAGCGCCAGGCAGTTTCGTCGTTCGCAGCTAAGACTCGACTTACGGCGAACCACCCAGCTGCTCCCCTAGCGATTACCCCGATGAACGTAAGCCCCGGTGCGGACGGACCCCAGAAGCCCACCGGGCATCTCGAGTCGACCTCGACCCGTCCGTTGACGAGCCCCAAGGGCGCTCATATACTCATTTCCGACAGTTTTGGTCGGAATTAGCTGCGGACTTTCGTGCGCCGTTTCGAGCAGACCGTCACCGAGACGGATGCGGCCGTGTGCGGCCACTCCGCCGTCGCCAGGAAGGAACCCACTGTGGCCAACCGGACGTACCACAGCACCGGCGCCGTATCCTTCTCCACGAAGGGCGAGTACGGCGTACGCCTTATGGCCCAGCTTGCCCGCCGCTATGGCTCCGGTCCGGCCAGCCTGACCGAGGTCGCCGAGGAGGAGGATCTGCCGCGGGCATACCTCGAGCAGCTTGTCATCAGCCTCCGCGACGCCGATCTCGTTCACAGCACCCGCGGCGCTCACGGCGGCTATGAACTGACTCGCGCGCCCGAGCTGATGCTGATGGGTGATGTCCTTCGAGCCCTCGAGGGACCGATCGCACCGATGATCTGCGTCACCGACGACCCCAGCCACATGACCTGCGAGCGGAGCGGCCACTGCACCGTCAACTTCATGTGGGTTCGAGTGCGCGACGCAATTGCGGGCGCCCTCGACTCGATGACCCTGGCCGACCTCGTTCCGCCACTGACCCGCATCGGTCAAGCCGATCTCGCGGTCCTGCGCGCTCGCGCGGGCAATCCCCCGTCGAGCGGCGCCAACCCACTCACCCTCGCGGACTGAGCGAACCGCCACCGCCCAAGGAGCAATCGAGACAACGTGAGCGATCAAGACCTGGTCATCCGCGACCTGCACGTGGCCCCTACCGCGAAGCCCGATCACGAGATCCTCAAGGGGATCGACCTGACGGTCAGCAAGGGTGAGGTCCACGCCATCATGGGCCCCAACGGGTCCGGCAAGACGACGCTGGCCTACGCGCTGATGGGCCACCCGGCGTATACGGTCAAGTCCGGCGAGGTGCTGTGGCAGGGCCACAACATCCTCAAGATGTCCGCCGACAAGCGGGCCCGGCTCGGCATGTTCCTGGCGTTCCAGTACCCCATGGCCATCCCCGGCCTGTCGGTGGCGAGCTTCCTGCGGTCGGCCATCAACGCCCGTCGCTCCGGGCTGACTCCCGACCCGAACATCGATCCAACCGACTCGATCAGGGGCGGCATTCCGATGGGCGAGTTCCGCAAGCTCGTCCGCGAGAAGATGGCGCTTCTCAAGATGGACGAGTCGATCGCGTCCAGGTACGTCAACGAGGGCTTTTCAGGCGGCGAGAAGAAGCGGCTCGAGATGCTCCAGATGGCGGTTCTGCAGCCCGAGATGGCCATTCTCGACGAGACGGACTCAGGCCTGGACATAGACGCCCTGCGGATCGTGGCCGAAGGCGTAAACGCCATGCTCAACCCGAACATGGGCGTGCTGGTGATCACTCACTACCAGCGCCTGCTCAACTACATCACGCCCGACAGGGTCCACGTTCTGGCGGCCGGCCGGATCGTGGCCAGCGGCGGCAAGGACCTGGCCCTGCGCCTCGAGGATGAGGGCTATGCGCCGATCCTCGCCGAGGCCGGGCTCGAAGGTGAAGTCACGGACGAGGCCGCCGAACCGGCGCTGGAGGCCGCCCGCTAGGGCGGGCGAGTCATGGCCGACACCGCCACGCCTACCGCGAGGATCCGAACCCAACCCGCCCGGATCGACCCCCACCGGATCCGGGCCGATTTTCCGATCCTGGCCACCGCCAACCGCTTCGGCAAGCCGCTCGTCTACCTCGACAGCGCCGCCACCAGCCTCAAGCCCAAGGCCGTCATCGAGGCCGTGGACGGCTACAACAGCGAGTACTCCTCGAACATCCATCGCGGCATCTACGAGATCGCCGAGCGGGCCACCGCCGCGTACGAGGCGGCCCGGGTCTCGACGGCCAGGCTGATCAACGCCCCCGAGGCGGCCGAGATCGTCTTCGTCCGCAATGCCACCGAAGCGATCAACCTCGTCGCCTATTCGTGGGGCCGCCGTAACATCGGCCGGGGCGACACCATCGTGCTTACCGAGATGGAGCACCACGCCAACCTCGTGCCCTGGCAGGTTCTGGTCCAGGAGAGGGACGGCGACCTCGAATTCATCCCGATCACCGACGATGGCCTGCTCCGCCTCGAGGTGTACGAAGCGCTCCTCCACCTGCATCCAAAGCTCGTGGCGTTCACCCACGTCTCGAACATGCTCGGCACGATCAACCCGGTGCGCGAGCTGACCGAGATGGCCCACGCCGCCGGAGCGCTCGTCCTGATCGATGGCGCGCAGGCGGTGCCGCACATCCCGGTCGACGTGCAGGCGATCGGGGCCGACTTCTACGTCTTCTCCGGCCACAAGATGCTCGGACCAACCGGCTCCGGCGCCCTGTGGGCGCGGCGCGAGTTGCTCGAAGCCATGCCGCCGTTTTTGGCGGGCGGCGACATGATTCGGGAGGTTCACCTCCGCCGCTCGGACTGGAACGAGATCCCGTACAAGTTCGAGGCCGGGACGCCCGACATCGCGGCCGAAATCGGCCTCGGCGCCGCGGCCGAATACCTGATGGGCCTGGGCATGGACGCGATCCGAGTTCACGAGCAGGAGCTGGCCCGCTACGCAATCGAAACGCTGCGGCGCGAGGTCCCCGGCATCGAGATGTACGGACCGGAGGCGGGCGATCGGGGCGGCGTCGTGTCCTTCAACCTGCCGGGCATACATCCTCACGACGTGGCCCAGATCCTGGACCGCTCGGGCATTTGCATCCGAGCCGGCCACCACTGCACGATGCCGCTCCACGAGCGCTTCGATCTGGCGGCCACGGCCCGAGCGAGCTTCAACGTCTACACGATCCCGGAGGAAATCGACGCGTTGGCGGTCGGTCTCCGAGAAGTCGTCCGCATTTTTGAGCGCTGACGGTATCCTCGACACCGATGGACGACCTCTACCGCGACTACATCCTCGAACACTACCGACGACCCCACAATTTCGGCGTGCTCGACCAACCCACGGCGAGCTACGAGGGTTCCAACCCGCTCTGCGGTGACCGCATCACGATGATGCTCGGCATATCGGATGGGGTCGTGCGTGAAGTGGCCTTCACCGGACGCGGCTGCGCCATCAGCCAGGCGAGCGCGTCGATGCTGACCGACGAGATCAAGGGCAAGACCGTCGAAGAGGTCGAGAAGATGACCCCCGAAGACCTCCTGGACCTGATCGGCATCGAAATCAGTCCGGCACGCCTGAAATGCGCCCTGCTTTCGCTCGACACCGTGGCGCACGCCCTGGCCGACCAGGCTTCCGGTCAGGCTTCCGCCGAGGAGACCCAGCCCCAGCCCGGCCAGTGAGCGCGGCGGAAGACGCCGGCTGTCAGTCCCAGATGGTCGGGGCTGACGCGCGCCGGACGACGCCGCTTCCGGGCAAAATGGCCGGCAGATCGACCGAGGCCCGGACCATCGAGGCGCTGCGAGCACCCTCGGCCCGGAGTACCCTTCGCCCCGATTCGTCGGCCTTATCTGAGCCCGGGCGGCTACCTGGAAGGCGGAGCGAGCTGGTGCTGGCGGCGAGGGGCGATGGCGTAGCCCGGGGCGTGAGCTCCTCCTGCGGCGTGAGCTCTGCGTGGGTCGCCCAGAGCCGATGAACCACTACGGCTCGCCCAGCGCAGCTCGCGCCGCCAGGATGTGGCACGAAATCGCGGATCAGGTCTTCGTCAGGCGATTCGTCGACTTCAACGTGACCGTCGGGCTAGTCGTGGGCGACGAGGCCGCGCTGGTCGTCGACACTCGGGGCTCTGAGCGCCAGGGCCGCGAGCTGGCCAACGAGATCCACTGGCTCACCCACGGCCGGATGATCGTCGCCAACACCCATCACCACTACGACCACGCCTTTGGCAACTTCGCCTTCCTGCCGGCGGAGATATGGGCCCACGAGCAGTGCTCCGCCCGCCTCCGCTCCGACAGTCGGACGACGCAACTGGCGCTGGCGGCGGCCATGCCCGAGGTCGCCCAGGAGTACACCGACACACACATCACGCCCCCGATCAAGACCTTCCGCGAGAGCGTCACGCTCGAGCTCGGGCGCCGGAAGGTCGAGCTGACCCATTTCGGACGCGGCCACACCGACAACGACATCGTGGCGGTCGTGCCGGATGTTCACGTTGTCTTCGCCGGCGACCTGATCGAGCAGAGCGGTCCGCCCTCGTTCGAGGATTCGTACCCGATGGACTGGCCCGGAACCCTGAGCCGGCTGCTCGATGTCGCCAGCGGACCGGTCGTACCCGGGCACGGGGAGGTGGTCAGTCGGGCGTTCGTCGAGGGGCAGATGGCCGATCTCGCGGCCCTGGCTCAGCTGGCGCGGCGCGTCCTATTCGATGGCGGCTCGTCGAACGACGCGCTGCCACTTTCGCCATTCCCCGTCACCGCCGCACGGTCCGCCCTGCGGCGCGCGTTCGCTCAACTCGCCGGGGAGCTATAGGTCTCGACTATCTGGCCTTGCCGACCAGTTGGGCCGCTTCGCGGGCGACGATGAGGTCCTCGCGGGCCACGATCCGAAGCACCGCCGGGGAACTCTCGACGGCCGACAGAACCGCATCTTCCGTCGCCCCGGCGTCGCCGATCGGGGCTACGCCGATCGACCCGAGTCGGGCGACGATCCGGGCCCGCAGCCCAGCCGCGTTCTCGCCGATCCCGCCCGTGAAGACGATCGCGTCGAGCGCCGGCAGTGCCGTCGCCGCCGCCGCCAGGCATTCGGCGGCGCGGCGCACGAACATGGTCAGGGCCAGTTTCGCCGGCCCATCCCCGGCCGACTCGAGGCGGAGCAGCTCGCGCACGTCTGAGGTATTCCCGGATACGCCGACCAGGCCCGATTCGTGGTCCATCTGTTCGGCCAGCTCGTCAGCGTCGAGGCGACCCGTTCGGAGCAGGTAGAACAGGACCCCGGGGTCGATCGAGCCGGCCCGCGTGCCCATCATCAGGCCCTCGAGCGGAGTAAGGCCCATCGACGTGGCGACCGACCGGCCGCCATCGACGGCCGTGACGGAGCAGCCGCTGCCAAGGTGCGCGACCACGGTCCGCAACTCGCCGACGGGACGGGCAAGGATCGCGGCGGCGCGCTCCGTCGACCACGCGACGGACATCCCGTGGAAGCCGTAGCGGCGGACGCCCCAGTCCCGATACCACGGCTCCGGGACGGGGTATCGGTACGCCTCTTCCGCCAGCGTCGCGTGGAAGGCGGTGTCGAAGACGGCGACATGGGGCAGGTGCGGGATCGCCGCCAGACCAGCGGTCATCGTCGCCGCCGCGATGCCGTTGTGGAGCGGAGCCAGGTCGGTCAACGCCGTAACCTGCCCGATCACGTCGGGCGTCACCAGCACGGGCTGCCGGAACGTCGCGCCGCCGTGGACGACGCGGTACCCGACCGCACCAAGCGATGCGAGCGTGATGCCCGCGGCCTCGTATTTCGCCACGAGCGCCCGGATGTCGTCCGCGGGATCGCCGCCGGCGGTCGCGTCCACACCCCAATCCACGCCGAGCTGGCCCAGCGGCGCCAGCGACTCGGAGGACGCGTCCGAAACCACGCCGTCGGCCCCGACCACCGGGATCGACGCCGTCTCGATCACGCTCGACTTGAGCGAGCTGGACCCGGGGTTCAGAACGAGAACACGCATCGTCCGTAGGCTACCCGTTCCACGGCCGATCGTTGGAGGCAGCCGCGCGCAGCCGACACGGACGCCCGCTTACGTGTGGCTTCCCCTTCGGGCCCACGCCCGCCCTGATAGTGCCGCCACGAAAGATGAGGCGGTCGGCGTGGCGCCCAGGCCGAGGCGCGCCCCGGCAACCGCCGCAAGCGGCGGCTCCAGGTACGTAGCGCGAAGCTCCGGCCATGCCGCTTCGCCGAACACCGCCTCCGGCCTTCCATCCAGGATCACTCGCCCGACGCGCATGACGACCACCCGCCGGAAACACTCAGCCACGAACGCCATGTCGTGGCTGATCGCGATGACCGTTCGCCCCTCTTCCGTCGCGGCAGCCACGACGGCCCGCACCCGGGCCACGCCCCGCGCATCCTGGCCCGTCGTCGGCTCGTCGAGAACCAGGATCGGCGTCCGCATCGCCACGACCGACGCCAGCGCCAGCAGCTTCCGGCGCGAGTAGCCCAGGTCGTACGGGTTGGTCGCGGCCTCCGCTGCGAGACCCACCTCCTCGAGCGCGGCCCGCACCCGTTCCTCCAGCTCCTGCCCGCGAACCCCGAGATTGCGCGGTCCGAAGGCCACCTCGGTCGAGACGCGCCCGGCGAAGAGCTGCCGATCGGGGTTCTGGAACGCCAGCCCGACCAGACCGGCCAGCCTTGCGACGTGCATCGGCCGGACGTCTCGACCGTCCAGCAAGACTCTCCCCGACGTGGGCCGAAGCAGGCCGTTGAGGTGTCGTACCAGGGTCGACTTGCCCGAGCCGTTCTGGCCGACGATCGCGATCGACTCGCCGGACCCGATCCGTAGGGCGACGTCACTCAGCGCGCGGGTGCCGTCGGGGTATGCGAACGAGACGGCCTCGAATTCGATCGAGGGCACGGAAGCAGTCGACCCGGCAGCCGAGCCGGCGGTCATTCGATCGCCTCCGCCAGAGCGGCCGACCATTCGAGCCCGGACGCCCGGACGGCGCGCTCCAGCCGCACCGCCGCGGGCGGCTCGACTCCCAGCTCGACCAGCCGGGGATCGGCGAGGCCCGCGGCCGCAGGGCCCCAGAGCCCAACGGTCCCGCGATCCAAGACGACGACCTCGTCGGCGATCTGCGCCAGCACGTCTGTCTTGTGCTCGACCAGCAGGATTCCGACGCCGGTCTCGCGGGCGATCCGGGCCAGCGCCTCGGCCACGAGCCGCGTACCGGCCGGATCGAGCTCGCTCGTGGGCTCGTCGAGAACGAGATACCTGGGCCGCAGCGCCAGGACCGAGGCCAGCGCCACCAGCTGTCCCTGCCCGCCGGAGAGACGGGCCGGATCGCGCGGCGCCAGATCACCCACGCCCACCGCGCGCAGCGCCCACCAGACCCGCTCCACCACCTCCGCGACCGGCAGCCCCAGGTTGCACGGGCCGAAGGCGACCTCCTCGAAGACGGTGGCCGTGGTGTTGGAGAGCTGCGTGGCCGCGTTCTGGAAGAGCAGCCCGCAGTGCTGGGCCAGCTCATGGGGTCGCATCGCCCTGGTCTCCAGACCGTCGATCCGGACCGACCCGTCGAGCCGCCCACCGATCACACCCGGCGCGAGGCCGGCGGCAACCAGGCAGAGCGTCGACTTGCCCGACTCGTTGGCCCCCGCCACGCCGACCACCCGACCCGGCTCGAGTCGCAGATCGATCGCGGCAAGGGCCGGAGCCGACGCGCCGGCGTATCGATATCGAACGCCCGAAAGTTCGATCGCCACGCTCAGCCCAACCGCCCCGTTGCCCGCAGAACGACGATCGCGACGAGCGCGAAGACCGCCGCCCAGCGGATAGCTCGATGGGCCGCGCGGTCGGCCGGAACGCGCAGGAGCGTCTGACGGCCCGGGGCCGAAAAGGCTCGCGCCTCCAGGGCCATCGTCCGCTCTTCGACCTCGGTGAGGGCCCCGAAGACGACCGGCCCCGCCAACGGCAGGACGCCGCGGGCCCGCCGCCAGATCCGACCCTCGGTGTCCATGCCGCGCGAACGCTGGGCCTCGACGATCTCGCCCGCGCGTTCGATCGTCGCCGGCACCATCTGGACCGCCGCGCCCACCACGAAGATGGCCCGTCGACCGAGACCCCTTCGCGCCAGATCGGACAGCAGATCGTCGACGGCCGTGGTCAGGTACACCAGGCCGATCGCGAGCGAGAAGGCCATCAGGCGCGCCACCGTCTGCAGACCGAACCACAGCCCGCTCCAGGTCGGCGCCAGCGGACCCAGCCGTGCGATCGGATCGCTCGCGCCGGGTAGCAGGAACAGGTTGATGAGCAGGATCGAACCGACGATCGGCGTGGTCGCCAGGGCGATCGTCCCGAGCCCACGCAGCCGTCGCGCCGCGGCGGCCGTGGCCAGGACGACCGCCAGAACGAGCAGCGGGCCGACCCAGCCCGGCACCACAAACGCGGCCACGACTTCGAGGGCGGCCACAGCCAGCTTGGTGCCGGGGTTGATCGACCGGTAGAAGCCACTCGGCTGGCGGGCGACGTAATCGGGCAGGCCGGGTTCGGCAGCGGCTGGGACGACGGTCAAGGGGCTACGGGTCAGTCGTTCGCGGCGGGCTGGGGCGAAGCCTCGGGCGCCGATTCGGGCGCCGATTCGGGCGCGTCGTCGGGCGCGTCCCCGACCGCCCTGTCGCCGTTCGGGAAGCGGGAGACGAACCGCCGCGACAGGCTGCCCACGATGAAGAAGACCACAAACGAGGTGATCATCTTGTCCATCGGGTCGGACAGGAGACCCTGCTTGAGCGTTGACGAGTACAGCGAATCGCCGCCGGCCCGGAAGGCCGCCACGATCGCGTCGGTTCCGCCGCCCGTAACTCCCGTGAAGACAACCGCGTTAATCGGGGCCGACACTATCGCGGCCACGATCCCCGTCACGAGCCCGGCGCCGATCGCGTACACCGCGCCAACGTCGCGACGCAGGAAGAGCGCCGACGCCACGAGGGCGACGTAGACAACCATCACGACGAGGAAGAAGGCCCTCGATTGGTCGATCGTGATCGACGAGTTGCCGAATACGTTGTTATTGAAGGCATCCGTGCTGGCGTAGGCCCGTGCGTACGTGTAGAGGGCCAGGGCTCCGACGAGGACGACGGCAATGACCGCCCCCGCGATGCTTGCAACCCGGCCGCGGCGTGGCCGGAAGAGTCCAAGCTGGCCCCACAGGCCTGCAAGCAGGCCGATGACGCCGGCGGTGATGGCAAATGGACCGGTGGTCGTGGAGCCGATGGGCGACGGCAGGAGGTATCCCCAGATCAGGTTGCTGAGGATGCCGGTCAGGGCGCCGGCGAGCGGGCCGGCGAGCACGCCGACCAGGATCGTTCCGATCGAGTCAAGGTAGATCGGGAGCTTGAGCCCCTGCTGAACCGTGGCCCCGAGGACGATGTTGATCGCGATAGCGACCGGCATCAGGACGATGACGCGGGTCGAGAACTGGCGAGATACCCAGCGCTTCAGCAGATCCATCTCTCCTGCTCTCCTCGTGCGGAACGCGGCCAGGTCGGATGAACGGGTGCCGCGCGGCCACAGCTTGGCAGGTCCGGCGGACACCCGCCAGCCCCGGCGAGATGCGACCCAAAAGCGCCGTGGCCCGCGCCCTACCTCGGCGCCGCTGCCAGGTCCCCAACCCGCTCGATGAACTGGGCCATGAAACGGGCCGAGTCCGCCTCAACCGCCACGTCCACGTTCGGAGCCCTGCCCCAGACGCGCCGCCAGTCGGTCACGGTCTCACCGGTGGTGAGCCGCCCGCCGAGTTCGATGTCCACGGTGACGGCCTCCGTGCGCACCAGGGTCGGATCCAGCGCCGCCGCGAGCGCCAGCGGATCGTGGATGAAGGCGCCGTAGAAGCCGTCGTGGCGGCTGTGGAACTCCATGTAGAAGCGCAGGGCGTCGGCGAGGTACCGAACGATCGGGTTGACCGTGCCATCGGGGCGTCTCCCGTCGGGCGCGCAACCGGCCCGTGCCGCCAGCGCAGCCAAATGCTCGGGCAGCATCCTGGCCTTCTCGGTGACGTCGAGGCCGAGAGCGATGGGCCGAGCCGGCTCAGCCGGTCCAGCGGCGGCGGCCGACCTTTCGGCCGAGCCCGGCCCGAACGCCTCGAAGACGATCTTCGCCGACTCGGGATCGACGCTGACGTTCCACTCGGTCGTGGGCGCGGTGTTGCCGGCCGATCGGTAGCTGCCGCCCATGATCACCAGCCGGCGCAGAAGGCGTGGTAGCTCGGGCTCGCGCAGGACGGCGAGAGCCACGTTCGTAAGTGGCGCGAGCGTGACGAGCGTCAACTCGCCGGGGCGGCGGCGAGCCTCCTCGACGATCAGGTCCGGGCCATAGCGCGGCGAGAGCGGCATCGTTGCCGGCGGCAGCTCAGCGTGCCCGATGCCGCGCGGCCCGTGCGTCTCCGGAGTCGTCACAAGTGCCCGCGCCAGCGGGGTTTCGCGGCCAATCGCCACCTCAACGTTAGGGCGGCCCGCCAGCTCCAACAGAGCGCGTGTGTTCTCGGCTACCTGACGCGCGTCGACGTTGCCCGCCGTGCAGGTGACCGCAACCAGCTCGCATTCCGGCGAGGCGAGTGCGTACAGCAGCGCCAGGCTGTCGTCGATGCCCGTGTCGCAGTCGACCAGGATCGGGGTCCGGCTGGCGTTGCCGTTCATGCCCGGATGGTAACTCCCAGCGGCAGCCCCGACCGCGGCTGACTAGCCGATCGGCGGCTGGCTGAGTTGGGCGAGCAGCTTGTTGACCGCGTCGCGGGCCATGTTCCGAGGCAGGATCCCGCGTCCGCCGCCGGTGAGCCGGGGTCGTGGCCATCGGCTATGGTGCAACCGTGAACGAGACCCCGGCGAACCGCATCGCGGCCGAGCTGCCATCGGGGCCGCAGCGCCGCCACAACGCCCTGACCGACGAGTGGCTGTTGGTCTCGGCCGAGCGGACGGCCCGACCCTGGCGCGGCCAAGAAGAGGCCGCGCCGCTCCGCGACGAACCCACGTACGTCCCCGCCTGCTACCTGTGCCCCGGCAACGTCCGGGCCAGTGGCGAGCAGAATCCGCACTACGCGTCCACGTTCGTGTTCACCAACGACTTCGCGGCACTGCAACCGGACACGCCGGTGGCGTCGTTCGAGGACGGCCTGCTGCGAGCCAGGGCCGAGCGCGGCACGTGCGAGGTGATCTGCTTCTCGCCTCGCCACGACCTGAGTTTGTCGCAGATGGACGCGGCCCAGATCCGGATGATCGTGGACGCCTGGGCGGCCGAATCGGAGGCGCTCGGCAGGCGCTTCGAGTGGGTCCAGGTTTTCGAGAATCGGGGCGCCGCGATGGGCGCGTCGAGCCCTCACCCGCACGGCCAGATCTGGGCCGGCGATGCCCTGCCGCGCGAGGCGGTGAAGGAGGACGCTACGCAGCGCCGCCACTTCGAGGCCACGGGGCGGCGACTTCTCCTCGACTACGCCGGGCAGGAGGCAGGTGGGCCGCGTGACCTCGGCAGCGACGATGACTGGCTGGTCGTCGTGCCCTTCTGGGCGGCCTGGCCGTTCGAGACGCTGATCGTGCCGCGCCGGCCGGTGTCAAGGTTGTCGGAGCTGGACGATCGAGCGCGCGACTCGCTGGCGGACAACCTCGGGCGGTTGCTCCGCGGCTACGATGGGTTGTTCTCGGCGCCGTTCCCGTACTCAATGGGCTGGCACCAGGCGCCATTCGACGGCGTCGACAGACTGGGCTGGCAGCTCCACGCCCACTTCTACCCGCCCCTGCTGCGGGCCACGGTCCGAAAGTTCATGGTCGGCTACGAGCTGCTCTCCGAGCCGCAGCGCGACCTGACCGCGGAGGACGCCGCAGAGTTGCTGCGGTCGGCCATCGACGGCGCCACTCAGCGATGAGATGCCGGTCGCTCGGGCTGACCGCCGCCCGACGCGGTCCAGCGACGGCCGGGGCGCCATAATCCAGCAACCAGCAGTATCAGAGGACGAGCATGGCCGAACACGAGACAGCGGCGCGGGTGGGGATCGTCTGCGGCAGCCGCTCCGACTTCCCGGTCATGGAGAAGGCGGTCGAGCTGCTCGGCCGGCTCGATGTCCCGTGTGAGATGCACGCCATCTCGGCTCATCGGGCGCCGGACCTGTTGTTCCGTTTCGTTGGCGGAGCCGAGGCTCGCGGCATCCGCGTCTTCATCGCCGCGGCGGGCGGGGCGGCCCATCTGCCGGGCGTCGTCGCCGCCAAGACTATCCTCCCGGTGATCGGCGTTCCCATCCCGACGCAGGTGGCGGGCGGCCTGGATTCGCTGCTGTCGATCGTCCAGATGCCAAAGGGGATTCCCGTGGCCACCGTCGCGGTCGGTGGCGCGGAGAATGCGGCCCTGCTCGCGGCCGAGATCCTGGCTCTCTCCGACCCGGCGCTGCGGGGGCGGCTGCAGGCATACCGCGACGCCCAGACACGTTCGATCGAGGAAGACGAAACGAACGCCGACCTCCGGCGGGCGCCCTAGCCGCGGGGAGAACATCCGCATGAGCGACGTCCGATTCGGCCCCGGCGGCGTCCCTGACTGGCTCGAGGCGATGGTCCGGTACTGCTCGCGCTGCGGCAGCCGCCTGACGTTCGGAGCGGTCGAAGATGAGGAACGCGACCGCCTCGCATGTCCGAGTTGCGGACTGGTCAGCTACGTCAATCCGCGTCTGGTCGTGACCACCCTACCGATCACCGATCGGGGCGAGGTGATGCTGATCCGGCGGGGCATCGAGCCGGGGTTGGGGCTATGGGCCCAACCGGGCGGCTTCCTCGAGATCGACGAGACGGTCCGCGACGCAGCCATCCGCGAGACGCTCGAGGAGACGGGGCTGAAGGTCGAGCCCGGGGCCATCGTCGGGCTCTATTCGCGCCTGCAGGCAGCAGTGGTCATGGTCGCATTCGAGGCTCGAATAGTCGGCGGAGCGCCCACGGTCACGCGTGAGTCGCTCGAGACGCGACCCTTCGCCCCGGAGTCGATACCGTGGCCCGAGATCGCCTTCGAGACGAGCGTTCGGGCCCTGAGCGACTGGATCGCCAGGGTCCGCCCGGACCTGCCGTTGCCAGAACCCGCGACGATCCGCCGCGACTTCGGCGCGTAGGGAGCGACTTCGACGCGTAGGGGGAGCGGCCGCCACGGCGCGGCGATGCATAACCGGCCCGCACGGACCCTGGTCCTCGTGCGAAACTGAAGGCAATGCCGACCGCGAGCAAGCCCTCCCTCGATCCAGCGACGATCGCCCTGGTCGTGATCCCATTCGTGGTGATTGAGCTCGGGCTGATGCTGTACGCGCTGTACGACCTCTTCCAGGAGGATCGGCGCGTTCGAGGCGACAGCAAAATCATGTGGGCCCTGATCATCGCCTTCGTAAGTCTGCTTGGCCCGCTGGTCTACTTCTTCGTCGGTCGCGACGACTCGCGCGGCGCCGAGACCGGAACCGTCCCGGCCGCACCTGCCGACTCGATCGCCCGCATCCTCGCCACGTGGCCAAAGCTCGCCCAGGCAACCGACGCCGGGGTTGTGACCACCGGCCTCACGAAGCGCTACGGCGGCGGCGTGGTGGCGCTCGACAATCTGAACCTCAACGTCCCGAGCGGCACGATCTTCGGCTTCCTCGGGCCAAACGGCGCAGGCAAGACCACGACCCTGCGGCTCCTCACCGGACTCGCCACGGCCACAGGGGGCAGCGGCACTGTGGCGGGCGTCCGCATCGGCGGCACCGGCGGCGAGCTTGCCCGCAACATCGGCTACCTCGACCAGGACCCGCGCTTCTACGGCTGGATGCGTGGCCGCGAGCTACTGAACATGGTCGGCCAGCTCCACGGTCTCCACGGGGCGGCGCTGCGGCAGCGCGTCGGCGAGGTGCTCGAGATCGTAGGCCTGACCGAAGCGGGCCATCGACGGATTGGCGGCTACTCGGGCGGCATGCGCCAGCGCCTCGGCATCGGCCAGGCGCTTATCAACCAGCCACGCGTCCTTTTCCTCGACGAGCCGGTCAGCTCGCTCGATCCGGAAGGCCGGCGCGATGTCCTGGAGATCATCTCGAAGCTGCGCGGCACGGCCACGGTCTTCATGAGCACCCACATCCTCAACGACGTAGAACGGGTCTGCGATCGTGTGGCCATCCTCAACTACGGCCACCTGGTGGTCGAAGGACCGATCGACGAGCTGCTCGACCGATACGCCCAGCCGATCTACGAGCTCGAGCCCGAACCCCAGCAGCCCGGCGCCATCGACCGACTGGCGGCCGCCATGCGCGGCCAGGTCTGGGCCGGCGAGGTCAAGACCACGCCCGACACCGTCCGCGTCTTCGTGACCGACCCCAAGGTGGCCGGCCCGGCAATTCTGCCGCTCGTCGTGGCCAGCGGCGTCAATCTGGTCCGATACGAGCGCGCCCGCCCCAGCCTGGAGGACGTCTTCCTCCGCCTCGTGGCCGAGAGCGGCCCGGCCATCGCGCCGGCTGTCACCGTCCCCGTCTGGGGCCTCGATGGGAGGGGCCGGCGATGATGGGCTTCCGAGTCCTCCTGATCAAGGAACTGCGCGAGCAGCTGCGGACCAATCGATTCATCGCCGTGGTCGCCGTTTTCGTGCTGTTCGGCATCATCGGTCCTCTTACCGACCGTTACATGAAGGAGCTGATCGACGCGATCGGCAGCCAGAGCGGCGGCTTCACGATCCAGGTTCCGGGCCCCAGCCTCATGGGCGCCGGCAGCCAGATCCTCAAGAACCTGTCGGAATTCGGCATCATCTGCGCGTTGCTGCTGGCCATGGGTTCGGTCGCCTGGGAGAAGGAGCGCGGCACGGCGGGGATGATCCTGACCAAGCCCGCCTCGAGAGCGGCCTTCCTCGGCGCCAAGCTCGTCGCCATCTCGCTGACGCTCGGCTTCGCCGTGGCTCTGGGCTGTGGCTTCGGCTACGTCTACACGCTGATCCTCTACCCCACGGTCTTCCCGCTCGGCGGCTTCGTGGCGATGGCCCTGCTGATGTGGTGGATGATGGTCGGCTTCGTCGCGATCACGATGCTGGGCAGCACCCTGACCCGGTCGGCGATCGCCGCGGCCGGCATTGGCCTGGTCGCCATGCTGGTCCTCGGCATCCTGGCCGCGTTCCCGGTCATCGGCCCCTATATGCCGGTGTCGCTCGGCACGCCGGCCCTGGCCCTGATGCTCGGCAACGACGCCGGCAACTTCCTGGGCCCGCTGCTTTTCAACATCGCCCTCGTGCCGGCGGTCTTCGCGGTCACGTGGCTCGTCTTCCGCCGCCAGGAGCTGTAGGGAGCGGCAAACTCGGCGCCGACGGCGCCGAGGGTCTTTCGCAAGATCGCGCGCACCTATTGACCCTGGATATCCGGCGTCACCCGGCCGCTTACGGCATCGTCACGACCCAGATGCGCCAGTCGCCCGTGACCGTGAGCGGCGCAACGACGAGGGTCTCCGGCAGCTCGGACGTGCCGGGGTAGGTCACGACCACGATGTAGGCGCGGGTCAGGTCCGCGAACGCGGTCAGGTCGTCCCAGACGCCCGGTGTGAGGTTCAGCCGGTCGCGGATGGTGGCGTCGTGCGTCGCCTCGCCGACCTGGTACGAGTAGTTGGTCCGTTTGCGCAGAGCGGCCGTCGCGGTCTCGAAGGCCGGTTCGCTACCGAATGCCCGCTGCGAGTAGGACGCGAGCATGTTCCACGCCATCGCCGGGCTCGCCTTGTAGGCCGCCTCCTCGAAGTCGTTGACGGTCTTCGTCGCCGCGGCAGGATCCTGCGATGGGTCGGACGGTACCTTCGCCCGCGCGTCGCCGAAGTCGGCCGCGTGCCACGTCTGGCCGCCGTCCGACGAGAGCATCAAGGCGTTGCTGCCTGGGGCGGCGAAGACAGTGCCGACGCCGTGGCTCGCGTCGGCGAAATCGAACCACAGGAATTGCGTGTTGGGCGGCAGCCCGGACCCCGAAACCTCCGTCCAGCTCGCGCCGAAGTCGCCGCTCACCGTCCACTTGTAGTTGCCCAACATCCTGGCTGCCCACACCTGACCGACCGCGGAGGCCGGCGGGAAGTCGATCATCGGGAAGTCGATCGCCTTCTTGACGACGGCCCACGATCGGCCGGCATCGGAAGTTCGATAGAACCAGACGGCGTCTTCGCCTCCTGCGCCGTTGACGAAGACACCGACCGCGATCGCGCCGTTCGACGCGTCCGAGAACAGCGGTCCTGCCTCGACGCGGACCTTGGCGCCCACAGGCACGGACGACAGCTCGGGCAAATCGACCGGCGCCCATATCCGGCCCGCATCTCGACTCACGAACAGAGCCACGCCCTTCAGGACCGGGGAGTTCGAGTCGGGCGCCGACCAGAGGGTGGTCGCGTCGCTCGCGGTGAACTGCGAGCCAAGGCCTGTCGCGTCACTCACTACCGACCACGTCGCGCCGCCATCGTCGGTCCGCAGGACCGCGCCGTAGGGGCCCGCCACCCCCGCGGCCACGTCCGCGGGATAGGCACACATGATGAAGCCGTGGCTGGTGTCCGCGAACGCAATCGTGGCCGTGTCGCAGCGGAAGTCGCCCGACACCGGCGTCGACTGCCAGGACGTGCCGCCATCGGCAGTTCGATCGACGACGAACAGCTGCCCTGCGGGCGTGGGACTGGGCTCCGTTGCGCCGCCGACGTCCCGGTGGGCGATGGACCAGGCGTGGTCCGGATCGAGGACGAACACTGCCGCCGGCCCGGCCAGACCGCCGCCCGTGAAGGTCAGGGCCGGGAACGTACCCGCCCGCCACGTTGCCCCGTTGTCGGTCGAGGTGAGCAGATAGGAGCCCTGAACCGCCCAGATGCCGCTCGTTCGCATCAGCCCGGCCTGGTCGACCCGCGCGTCGAGGGCGGCCGGCAGGTTGAACGTGGGGCCGGGCGAGCCCGTGCCGCCGCCGGGGACGGTGCCCTGATCGGCGCCGAAACGGCCCTCAAGCAGCACTGCCACGATGATGATCGCCCCCACGAGGGTCGCAACGAGCCGCAGCGTGGCCCACAGCGAACGTCCCGGCCGCGGCTGCCGTGCCTCGTCGAGCTTCTCTCGTGCCGCCAGCGCCAGCCGCGTGGAATTGTCCGGCTCGAACCGCCGGTGGTAGGGCCGCAGCTTGGGCTCCAGATTGGGATCGCTCATCGTCTCTGCTCCTCGGCTCGGTGCTCGGCATCGAGCTCGGCTCGCATGTGCTCCAGCGCGGAATGAAGTCTCGATTTGACCGTGCCTTCGGGCAGACCCGCCTGTAAGGCGATCTGCGGGATCGTCATGTCGCGCCCGAATCGAAGGCCCAGGACGATCTGCTCGTCCTCGGTCAGCATGCCAGCCGCTGACCAGCCGAGGCTGATCGCGGCGCCGCGTCACTCCGCGGCAGCCACAGACGCTATCCCTTCTGCTGGCCTCGTACGAGCCTGGCCGGCTCCAGTGCGGTGCGCTTGCCACGGTTGGCCATCGCCTTGGCAAGCGCCACTTCATGGGCGCGGGCCTCGAGTTCGTCGTTGAGCGGCGCGAGCGCCACCTTGCCCGGCAGGACACCCTCGGCCCGGCCGACGGCGATCCGGATGAGCTGGTCGGTCAGCCACGGGTTCTTCGGCAGACACGGGCCGTGCAGGTAGGTGGCAAAGACGTTCCGGAACCGCGCACCTTCGAGGCCGTCCCGGCCGTTGTTGCCCGCCCCTGCGATCACCCGCCCGAACGTCTCGCAACCCGGCCCCAGCTGCGTCAGCCCGGAGTGGTTCTCGAATCCGACGATCGTCTCGGTGGCGCCGTCGATGGTGACTTCGCAGGCCGCGTGCTGCATGAAGCGCTGCGGGCCGCCGCGGGTCTCCAGATCCAGGATGCCGGCTCCGAGCATCTCCTCACCCGCATTCGAGATGTAGCGATGGCCGAGCAGCTGCAGCCCCGCGCAGACGGCGAACACGACCACGCCGTCGGCGACAGCGGCCCGCAGCGACGGCGCCTTGAGCGCGAAATCCTCGGCCGCGACTGCCATCTCGACGTCCTGGCCACCGTGGAAAAGGACGATGTCGAACTTGCGGAAGTCCGGCGTCTCGGCCTTCTCGATTGCCACGACCTCGACGGGGATGCCCCGCCACTGGGCCCGGCGCTGGATTGCGATCAGGTTGCCGCCGTCCCCGGCCACGTTCAGCAGTGACGGGTACAGGTGGGCGATGCGAAGGGGTTCGTGGTCGCGCGAATGACTCGATCGAGGCGAATGCAGCGCGGCAGCCGGCGGCACCGGAGGAGCCGGGGCGGTCGACTGGGCGGGCGAAGCGGTCGACTGGGCGGGCGAAGCGGTCGACTGGAGCGTCGGCGCCACCTTCGGGACGACGGCGGCCTTCGGGGCCGACCCGATCGCATCCTCCGACTTCGCGGCCCTGGTCGCCCGGGCGCGGGGCGCCGGCGCCGGAGCCGGGGCGATCAGCGGGAACGGATCGGCCGGATCGGTCTGGTAGTCGGTCGGGATCGGCCGGACGGCCACCGTCTTTGGCGAGGGCTTCTGCGGGACCGGCGGCTTGACTTTGCGTGGCTCGGTCATACGGCCCAGTATCTCCCCGTCCAGCCGAGCCGCCGCATTTCGTTGCGCAGCTCGATCAGCGGCGTGTAGCCCGACAGCACGACCAGCCTGGCCCCGGGCAGCAGCGGCGAGAGCGCCTCACGCAACGCCAGCGGCCGGTCCTCGACCACCGTCAGCCTGCCCCGCGGCACGCCCGCGTAGTGGAGCCGGTTGGCCAGCTCGTCGGCCCGTGTGCCCGAGACGATCACGCGCTCGACCTTCGGCGCCATCGATTCGAAGTCGACGTCCCAGAGCCAGCCGAAGTCTTCACCGTCCACCAGCGTGTTCGAGGCGGCGATCAGGAGCTGCCGCGGCTCGCCTTCGGTGGCGAGCGCCCGAAGCGTGGTGTTGTACGAGGTCGGGTTCTTCGCGAAGGCGAGGATGACCGTGCGGCCGTCAGCGTCGATCTTCTCGAGCCGTCCGAACGCCGGCCCAACCGAAGCCAGCGACGCGGCGGCATGCTCGAGCGAGATCCCGAGCCCGACCATGATGGCGATCGCGCCGGCGGCGTCGTAAGCGATGTGCACGCCCGACTGCGGTATGTCCAGGCTGAGCTTGCCGCTCGGCGTCTGGACGTCGAGCCGAGTTCGATCGAGGCCCGGGACCTCGAGCGCCGTCACAGCCACGTCCAGCTTGGGCCGGGCGAAGCCGCAGGCCGGGCAGCTGTAGTCGCCCATGTGCGAGAGATAGACGTGGCGGTACTTGAGGTCGGCCTTGCAGCGCGGGCAGCGGATCGTATCGGCGGCGCGGGTGATCTGGTCGGTCGAACGCTTGATGCTGAGGCCGAACGTCACGCGCCGCCCGACGCGCTTCTCGGCCAGGGTCGCGACCATCGGATCGTCCGCGTTCACGATCAGGGCCGAGTCGGCGGGCAGCGCCACCGCCACTGACTCGATGGCGTCGGCAACGGCGTATATCTCGCCGAAGCGGTCCAGCTGGTCGCGAAAGAGGTCCGTGATGAGGAGCGCCCGCGGCAGCGTCTCCGGGGCCACTTTCGGGAGCGCGCCTTCATCCACCTCGGCCACGAGCACGCCCTCGGGGAGCCGCCCGCGCATGTCCGCGTGGCTGACGGCGAGGCTCGTGACGCCCTGGACGAGGTTCGCGCCGGCGGAGTTGTGGCTGACGGTGATCCCCTCGCCGCGCAGCAGCGCCGCGGTGAAACGGGCCGTGGTGGTCTTGCCGTTGCTGCCCGTGATCGCAACAACCGGCACGCCGGGGATGCGCACCAGCTCGTCGAGGATGTGCGGATCCACCTTGCGGGCCACCATGCCCGTGATCGCGGTGCCGCCGCCGCGGCCGACCAGGCGGGTCGCCCAGGCCGCGCCCTTACCCGCGGCGAGCGCCATGAAGGCGCGGGGGGAGATGCGCTTCTTCGGGCCAGCGGGACGCCGGCTGATCTGGCTGGTCATGCCCGGGGAGTGTAACGGGTAAGCGGCCCAGCACGCGCCACGCGGCACGCGGCACGCAGAAAGGGGCCCCGGCCGCGGAGAAGGGAGCGGCCGGGGTCGGGAAACTGGCGAAGGAGACCCGTCGACGGTGACGCCGCGGGTCGGGGTCAGTCTGCCGACTCTTTCAGGTTCGACCGCGGGCGCCCGAACGGATCTACGACGGGCTGGCCGGCGGGGTCGACGAGGGCACGACCGACTGCATCGACGACGGGCTGGAGGCCGCGCTGGCGTCGGGCGACGGGCTGGCTGAAGCCACCGGCGGCGCGCTCGGGTCGTAGACCGCGGCATCGGCCGTCACCGCAGTGGTGGAGATCGAGCCGCCGACGATCAGGACGGACCCGCCGGCCAGACGGGTGGCAGTCTGGCCGGCCCGACTCTCAGCCATTGTGCCGACCGGCGTGGAGACGCCCGTTGCAGGGTCGAAGCGTTCGATCGTCGCAATCGGGCTGCCGGTGCCATCGACGCCCCCGACCATGAGAACGGAGTCGTCCGGGAGCACGGTTGCGGTGCCTTGCGAACGAACGTCGCCCAGCTGGGCCACCTTGATGAAGTCGCCTTCAGCCGGGTCGTAGATCTCCGCGGTCGAGCTCGGCACCTGCCAGAGGTTGCCGCCGCCGACAACCAGGACTCGGCCGTCGTCGAGCAGGCAGGACGTGGCGCCCGCGCGGGCCTCAGACATCCAGCCGGTGCTATCGAACTGCTTGGTCGTCGGATCGAAGACCTCGGCCGAGTCGAGCGATTCGCCGCTCAAAAGGCCTCCGGAAACCAGCACGCGGCCGTCGTTGAGCTTGACCGCGGTCACAAGGCCCTCGCCATTGGGTGGCCCAACGGGCCCAAACGTCCCGCTGGTCGGGTCGTATATCTCGGCCCCGACGGAGATGTCGTTGTCTCCGTAGCCACCGACGACAAACACGCTGCCGTCGTCGAGCGCCACCGCGGAGGCCGAGTAAGTAGCCGACGCCAGCGCGCCGGTGGCCCGCGACTCGCCCGTCCTGGGATCGTAGACTTCGGCCGAGCCCAGGGCAGTCCCGTCGCTGGTCTTGCCGCCTGCGATGAGAACCGTACCGTCCCGCAAGAGCGTGGCGGTGTGATCCGAGCGAGCCGTCAGCAGATCGCCCGTCCTCGAGAATGAGCGCGTCGTCGGATCGTAGGTCTCGATCAAGGTCAGGGCAGTTGACGAGCCCCCGACGACCGAGATACCGCCGACAACCACCACGCGGCCGTCGGGCAGCAAGGTCGCGGTGTGATGGGTTCGGGCTCTTGTCAGCCCACCGACCGCGACCAGAGGATCGGTCGACGGGAATACGGCAGGGACATACGCTCCTTCGGGCGTGACCTGGCGGACAGGGACCGGGTTGCCGAACTCATATGGCGTGTCCCCAGCGTAGTTGATCGTTTGGCCGCCGCTCAAGCCGCCGATTGCCGTCAGCACGATGACCACGGCGACGCCGACCACGAGCCAGACGCCCCAGCTGGTTCCGCCCCTGCGGTTCGAATAGTCCCGTTGCGCATTCCACTGGGCCTGGCGAGCTGAGGTTTCGCGTCCGGGCCCGAGCGAGCCGGTGTTCGGGCCGGCGGATTGACGTGCCGGCGGCGATCCCCACGACTGCGGCGGCTTGCGAACGGAACCACCCGAGCGGCGAGCGCCCCTTTGCTGGACCGCCTCCGGCTGGGTGAAAGTGGGCTGGGCAGGAGTGCGCTGGGCAGGAGTGGGCTGGGCCATCGTCGAGCGCGGCGCCTCGCCTGCGAGCGAGCCCGTGGCGGTGGCGCTCGCATCCGCAGGAGTCACAGTCCGAACCACGGGGACCTCGGAGGCCGTGGGGGCGGAGCTGTCGCTGAGCGCAGTCGCCGACGGCATCCGGCTCGCCGGCGGAAGGGCGAACGACTGGAAGAACCGAGTTGGGGCAGCGGTCGAAGGAACGGCAGGCGGTTCGGGCGCGGGCGTCCGCTCAGGCGCGGCGCTCGGCCCCACAGAATCCGCGGCGGTCCCGGTCGCGGGCGCGACGGCTCGCCCGGTCAGTTCCCTGCCGCAGGACTGGCAGCTCGTCTGCCCGCGAAAGATCAGCTTCGCGCCGCAGAACTGGCACGTTGGAATCTCTGCGCCTTGCCCCAGTGTCACCCTCGACCTCTCATCCGGGTGGGCGAATCACCGCGCCCGTCGGCACCAGTATGACTTCGTCGGTTCCCCAAAGGATCGCCCGTCGGCACCCGATGATCTAGCTCAGGTCGACGTAGACGTTCTTGACCTGCGTGTACTGCTCGAAGGCGTGCATGCCGTTCTCGCGGCCCACACCCGACATCTTGTAGCCTCCAAACGGCGCCTCGGTATGGACGCTCGAGTTGCAGTTGACCGAGATGGCGCCCGACCGCACGCCCCTGGCCGTTCGGATCGCCTTCGCGATGTCGCGGGTCCAGATCGAGCCCGACAGCCCGTACGGAGTGTCGTTGGCCAGCCGGACCGCCTCCTCCTCGGTGTCGAACGGGATGACTACGACCACGGGGCCAAAGACTTCCTCCTGGGCGATGCGCATCCGCGAGGTGACGCGGTCGAGGACGGTCGGCTCGATGTAGGCGCCCCCGGCGAGGGCGGGGTCGGTCGGGATGCCGCCGCCGACGACCACATTGGCTCCCTCCTCACGCCCGATTCGAACGTAGTCGAGGACGGTCTCGCGTTGTCGGAAGCTAACCATCGTCCCTACTTCTGTGGCTTCGTCGTCCGGGTCGCCGACCATGACCTTGAGCGTGGCGGCGGCGAACAGCTCAACGACTCGATCGTGGACGGAGCGCTCGACGATGATGCGGGCACGAGCGCAGCAGTCCTGGCCGCAGTTGTCGAAGACGGAGTACGGCGACTCTGCGGCGAATCGCTCCAGGTCGGCGTCGGCGAAGACCACGTTGGGGCTCTTGCCGCCAAGCTCGAGGCTGACCTTCTTGATGTTGCCGGCGGCGGCCCGCATGATCTCCTGCCCCGTGGCCGTCTCGCCGGTGAAGGCCACCTTGCCGATGCCGGGGTGCGCGGCGATGGCCGCGCCCGCGGTGCCGCCGGGGCCGGTGACGACGTTGAGCACTCCGGGCGGGAAGCCGGCCTCGAGCGCAAGCTCGGCCACGCGGATCGCCGTCAGGGGCGTGTAGCTGGCGGGCTTGAGGATGGCGGCGTTGCCGGCGGCGAGGGCCGGGCCCATCTTCCAGCTGGCCAGCATGAGCGGGAAGTTCCAGGGCACGATCAGGCCCACGACACCGATCGGCTCGCGCAGGGTGAAGTCGAAGCCGGGCTTGGAGACGGGGATGGTCTCGCCCATGAGCTTGTTCGCGGCCCCGGCCCAGTACTCCATCACGTTGGCCACCGCGCCGATCTCCCAGCGCGCCGAGGAGATGGGCTTGCCCATATTCCTGCTCTCGAGACGGGCGAGTTCCTCGAGGCGGTCCCGGATGATGTTCGCGAAGCGGCCGAGGGTCTGGCCGCGGCGGGTCTGGCTCCACGTCTGCCACTCGCCGTCGAAGGCCTTCTGGGCGGCCTTGACGGCCCGATCCACGTCCTCGGCGCCGCCCTTCGCGACGCGGGCGATGACCGCGCCGGTCACGGGGCTGACGACGTCGAAAGTCTGGCCGTCCGCGGCGGCGACCTGCTCCCCGCCTATGACCATTCGGAGCGTGGGAATGGCGGCCGGTGTGGGCGCTTCCGTGGTCATCGCGGCACCTCGTTGGGGTCGGTCGGGTCTGGATTCGCCGCCGCCGATGACTCGGATGATACGCGGGGTAAGTGGCCGCCAAGCCGCGAATGGCATCCTGCCGGGGCAATGGTCGCCATCCCGGGACGCCTACAATCGCGACACCATCTCTCAGAGCGAGGTGACCCCGTGGCCGACACGGACGAGCTGGGTCGGACCAGAGTCAGATCGGACGGCGCGGCCGCCGCACCGGCCCATGCCCGCCGCGGCACGTGGCCCGGGGTCGCGGCGCCGGCCGTGATCACGTCGACCCACGTGCGGATATGGCTGGGCGTCGTCCTGGCCGCGATCGCCATCGGGACCACGGGCTACATGCTCCTCGACCCCGGATGGCGGCTCATCGACGCCCTCTACATGACGGTCATCACGCTCACGACCGTCGGCTTCCGCGAAGTCCAGCCCCTCGGCGACGCCGGGCGGGTGTGGACAATGGTTCTGTCACTGGCCGGCGTCGGGCTTATCTTCGGATCGGTCGGTATCGTGGCCGAGTACCTTGTCGTCGAAGCGACCAGCGGACGTAGGGAGGCGCAACGGATGGCAGACGCGGTCAACAAGCTGTCGGGCCACTACATCCTGTGCGGTTACGGCCGCGTCGGCCTGACGGTCGCGCGCGAGCTGGTCCACGCCGGCCGCAAGGTGATCGTGATCGATATCCTGCCCGAGTCGCTTGCTCGAGCCAGGCGCGAGGGTTTCCTCGAAGTCGAAGGCGACGCGACCGAGGAGGCGACTCTCCGCGCGGCCGGGATCGAGCGGGCAACGGGCTTGATCACGACCATCGATTCGGACGCGCACAACGTCTATGTCATTCTCTCGGCCCGGGCACTCAACCCGAAGCTCTTCGTCGTTGCCCGAGCCAACACGGAGGACTCCGAGGCCCGCCTGATGCAAGCCGGCGCCAGCCGCGTCGTCTCGCCCTACACCATGGCCGGCCATCGACTGGCCGAGCTGGCAACGCGGCCGCGCGTCGTCGACTTCATCGACGCGGCCCTGTCCCACGGCGAGCTGGCATTCTCGATGGAGGAGGTCGAGGTCGTAGCCGGCGACCCAACTCTCGATGGCGCGACCGTGGGTTCACTGCGCGACACGGGCGTCTTCGTCCTGGCGATCGTGACCGGCGAGAAGAGCTACGAGGCCAATCCGCCGGCGGATCGCATCCTGAGTGCCGGCGAGACGCTGGTGGTGTCGGGCAGCGTGTCGCGATTGCGTGAGTTGAGGGGCATCGAGGCGAAGTCGTAGGCCAAGGGCGAACCGGTCAAGAGGAGGACACGATGTCGAACCCAGGCCAGGAACCGCAGGCCCAGCCCGCTGGCTACGGCGGCTGCCTCCGCTGTGGGACGCTGGTGCAGCCTATCGGAATCGAGAGCTTCCGCGTCGGTGGCTCGTCGGGAGGCTGGAAGATGCTGTTCGGCGAGTTGGCCGAACTCGGCGAAGGGATGATCGACTTCGAGATCTTCGCCTGCCCAGCCTGCCGCAAGGTCGAGTTGCGGGTGCCCGTCAGGTAGCGTCCGACGGATCAGGAGATCGATTCGCCTGTTCCGCTCATCGCTTCGCGGTTCCGCTTGTCGATCGCGATGAGCGCGCCGCCCACGATGCCGGCGTTGTTCTTGAGAGTGGCGATGGCGACCGGAGTCTTGACCGTGACGTACTGCATGTAGTTGTCCGAGCGCTTCGAGGCCCCGCCGCCCAGGATGAACAGGTCGGGCCAGAACAGCTTCTCGAGCAGGTGCAGGTAATCGTCGAAGCCGGCGGCCCATTCCTTCCAGCTGAGCCCCAGTCGGTCGCGAGCGGACTCGGCGACACGGACTTCGGCGTCCTGGCCGTGGAGCTCGACGTGGCCAAACTCCGTGTTTGGCAGCAGGCGGCCGTCGGCGAAGATTGCGGATCCCATGCCCGTGCCGATCGTCAGAACGATGATGGTGCCGCGCTGGTAGCGCCCGGCGCCGAACCGCAGCTCGGCCAGCCCCGCCACGTCGGCGTCATTGCCGATGGCCACGACCCGGCTCATGGCCAGGCTCATCTCCCGCTCGGCCTGGAATCCGATCCAGCCGGAGTCGATATTCGCGGCCGTGAGAGTCGTTCCGCCTCGGGTGGCTGCGGGAATTCCCACGCCAACGGGCAGGCCGGCCGCATCGGCGGCGGTGAGCGGCCCCTCGCCCCCGACAAGTGGCTCGAGCAGGCTCCGGACCAGGCCATCCATCACCGCCACGACGTCGCGCGGGACAGACGGCTGCGGCGTGCGCACGCGGATGCGCTCGCCCATGAACTGGCCCGTTCGGGTGTTGACGACGGCCCCCTTGATGCCACTGCCACCGAAATCGATCCCGACCGCGAGATCGCTCGGCTTCACCTCAGTTGCCATCGACACTCCTCCTCACGTCAGCCTGCCGCCCGGTTGGGCATCAGAAGTAGTTCACGCTGATCCCGCCGTCGATCACGAGCGACGCGCCGTTCGTCCAGGCGGACTCATCGGAAGCGAGATAGACCGCCAGAGCGACGACCTCCTCGGGCTTGCCAAAACGGCCGGTCGGGTTTCGAGCCAGGCGCAGCTTCTTTGCCTCCTCGTCCTTGAGCAGCCATTCCATCAGCAGCGGCGTCTCCACCGGCCCGGGCAGGATGGCGTTCGTCCGAACGCCCTGCGGCGCGAACTGGACGGCCAGCGACCGGGTCAGAGCCAGAACGGCGCCCTTCGAGGCCGTGTATGCGTCCTGAGGCACCGAACAACCCAGGAGGGCGACGAAGCTCGAGACGTTGATGATGGAGCCGGAACGGCGTTCGAGCATGCGCGGGATGGCGTATTTGCAGGCCAGATACACGCCCCGAACGTTGATGGCCATGACCTGGTCCCAGGCCTCGACCGGCGTGTCCACGACCGAGTGATCGGCCTCGGGCATGATCCCGGCGTTGTTGTAGAGAACGTCGACGCGCTCGTACTTCTGGATCGCCAGCTCGACCATTGCCTTCGCATCGGCCTCGACCGATACGTCGACGGTGATTGGAGTGGCTTCGCCCCCGGCGGCCCTTACCTGGCGAACGGTCTCCACCGCGGCGGCTTCCTGGTTGTCCGCCACCACGACTCGCGAGCCTTCGGCGGCGAACCGCAGCGCCGCGACTCGTCCCATTCCGCTGCCCGCGCCGGTGATGATCGAGACCTTCTCCTTCAGCCGCATCCTCGCGCCTCCGCTCTGGGTGAATGACAGCTTCGATCAGGGTGACCGCTTCCGGCGTTCAGAGCCAGCCTGTCGCCAGGTTAGCTTACAGGCCGATAGCCCGATCACCCAGGGCCGGGCTCGATTCCCCGGCGCCGAGGCTCAGACCACGGGGCGGTCGGCCTGACGGGACATCTCGAGCATCGAGAGGCCCGGTCTCTATCCTGATGGGGGCGACCAGCGCCGACCGCAGGCGCCCAGACCAGGAGGCGTGAGGTGGGTCCAGAGCGAGTTTTGGCGGTGGCCGGCGGTACCGGCTTCGTTGGCGGGGCGATTGCTCGCGAGTTGGCCTCTCGAGGTCACCGTGTCGTGGTTCTCACGCATCGCCGTGGCCTGCCCGCGGGCGACGCGGACACGGGTGACTTCGAATACCGGCAAGCAGACGTGACCCGGCCGGAGAGCCTCGCCGCCGCCCTGGCGGGCGTAGACGACCTGGTCATCAGCCTGGCCTTCCGGAACTCGCCGATCGAGGCGCCCCGGCGAGGCCAGACCTTCGAGCGCGTTGATGCCGAAGGGACGGTGGCGCTCGTAGCGGCGGCCAAAGCGGCCGGCGTCGGCCACCTCGTGTATATCTCGGGCGCCGGGGCGGCGCCGGACGCAGCCAGACACTGGTTCCGAGCCAAGTGGCGGGCCGAGGAGGCCGTCCGTGGCAGCGGTATCGGCTACTCCATCTTCCGGCCGAGTTGGGTCTATGGGCCCGGCGACCGATCGCTGAACCGGTTCCTGGGCTTCTCGCGCTGGTTGCCCTTCATCCCCCAGATCGGCAACGGCCAGCAGCGCCTTGCGCCCGTCTTCGTTGGCGATATGGGCGCCCTGGCCGCCGACGCTCTGGAAACGTCGGCTGCCCACAACGTAACGCTCGAGGTCGGCGGCCCCGAGACCATGACGATGGATCAGATTATACGTGCCGCCCTGCATGTTCTGGGCCGGCGACGTCCGATACTGCACGCACCGGTCGTGCTGATGAAGTTGCTGACGGCACCGTTGACGCTGCTGCCATCGCCACCTATGACACCGTCAGCGATCGACTTCATCGTTCAATCGGCCCAGGTAGACACGGGCCCGCTCCACGAATGCCTCCCGCATACGTTGATGCCGTTGTCGGACGCGTTGGCCACATATCTTGCGGCCAAGAACTAGCGCACAGCTACAGGAGGGCGGCACCGATTGAGCATCGTGCCATAGGAGTCGGCGTGCGAACCCAGGAACAGATCGGTCGTCTCGGCTGGTAGCTGACTTCGCGTGATGGTTACCGGGGCAACTGAGGAGGTAGCTTTCCACGTTGTACCGGCCAGGAGCGCAGTGTCGATGTTGAGATGAGTCGGCACGAAGATGAGCGGTTTGACCTGCTTCATCCGATTGAAGCCCTCTGGTTGGTCTCATCCATGGTGCTGAAGGAGTTGTAGGGCTATTCAGTTACCACTTGGACTCGGGCGCGTTCAGGATGACGCCGTAGTTCTTGGCCATTCGGCCCATCATCAGCATCCTCGTCTGCGCCGTCAGTTGATCGCGCGGGATCGTGACCGTCTTGTTCGCCGAGAACGTGGCGCTCAACGCCTTGCCCGCGGCTGTGATGGTGTCGAGTGAGGCGTGCGTGGGGATCAGCAGCTTCGGGTTGACCTGCTTGATGACATCCATCGCCTTCTGGTCCTTCGGATCAAGCCCGCCCACGTTGACGAGAGCCATTGCCGCGATGTCGACGTTGCCACCGATTGCGGTCAGCTGGTCAGGCGTGAGCTGCAGTTGACCGATTGAGCCCCCGTGAACGATCTTGAAGCCATCGAACTCGATCACGAAAATGTGGTTGGATGGGCTGACCGGATCGATGGCCGTGTCGTTGTGCGATGCGGCGAGCGACTTGATACTGATGTTGCCAACATTCAGTTCTGTCGTCTTGTTGGTTATCTTCTTGCCCGGGAAGCTCTGTTCGAACGACTCCAGATAGTGGTCGGAGTGAGTGTGAGTCGTCAGCAGGATGTCGGTGTCTTTGGCCGGGCTCGTCAGCTGAGTGGGGTCGTAGACGTCGATCAGGATTCGCTGTCCGGAGGGAGCAATCAGCTCGACCTGGCAGTTGCCTTCATATGCGACCGTGAGTGTCGCCGGCGTAGGATCTGGTGTGGGAGACGCCGTTAGGGCGGCGGTCGGAGTGGCAGTTACACCCGAGCAACCTGCAAGTGCCACTGCAGCGGATGCCAGCAGTGCTGTCCAACGTGAGGTACGCATGGAACGGTGAGTCCTCTCTCTGATAGCGCCACGGTGGCGTATTCGACCATCCAGACGAGGACCCAGATTGTTTTGTTCAGTCTGATCGCCGTTCGATCAGGACCATGACCCGGCTGCGGGCGGATTTGGTTGCTGCGGGCGGAGCCGGTTGCCGTGCGCCTCAGCCCCGCTCGAGATACCTCTCGCGATCCCAGGCATGCACGGCCGCGTCGTAGGCGTCGCGCTCGACGCGGGCGGCGTTCAGGTAGTGATCGACCACGTCCTGGCCGAGTATCTCCACGGCGGCCTTGCTCTTCTCCAGCTCGGCAATGGCCTCGTACATCGCCCGCGGCATCCGATCGCAGCCCTTGGCAACGTAGCCGTTGCCCTTGTACTCGGTCGGCGGCTCGATCTTGTGCTCGATGCCGTACAGCCCGGCGCCCACCTCGGCGGCGTAGGCCAGGTAGGCGTTCATGTCGCCGCCGGGGAAGCGGTTCTCGATGTG
>PMYK01000049.1 GCA_003171255.1 Chloroflexota bacterium | reverse complement strand
AGGTACTGGCCGCACACCTGGGCCAGACGATCCCAGACGACGACGTTGTGGTATTCGGCGTGCTCCTTGCCATTGCCGCGGAACTCGTTGGTGGCCACCGCGAAGGTGGCGACACTCGATCCGCTGGCCAGCGATCGCAGCTCCGGATCGCGAGTCAGACGGCCGGTCAGAAGGACCTTGTTCACGGTCCCAATCTCCTCTTCCGGCGCCGCTCTATCACGGCGCCCTGCATGGCGGCGGGTGAAAGAACCCTATCGGGTGCCGCTTGGCTGCGGCTCATCTGCCGCTTATCGGCGAGCCGGGCCAGGACGAGCGCGCGGCGACGCCTGCCACTCAGCCGGCGCCCGCGAAAGCGCCAGGTGAGGGTGACAGCGGTATGCTGGCCCGACCGCAACTACGCGTCCGCGGAACACGACGCGGGACACGCTTGCAGGGAGGAGTCGAAATGGCTGCGAGGCGTCAAGCGATATCTCGGATCGGTCGCCTCCTCGGGATCGCGATAATGCTCGCGGTTGCGGCCGCCTGCGGCGGCTCGACCGCCACCTCGACGCAATCGGCGGGGGCGTCGGCGGCCCAGGCACCGAGCTTCACCTCGATCCCATCCTGCGCTTGCACGGCCGGCGCGTCCGCTGCGGCCACGGTCCCGGCATCCGGCGCCGCGTCCGCTCCCGCGGGTGCGACCGCCACGGCGACGGCCGGCGCCCCGGCGACGATACGAGCCGGTCAGAGCGGCACGGTCGTTGCCTGGGGCGAAAACGGCTCGGGCCAGGCGACCGTACCCGCTGGTTTGTCCGGCGTCGTGGCAGTGGCCGCGGGCGACGAGTTCAGCCTCGCCCTCAAGTCGGACGGGACGATCGTGGCCTGGGGCGCGAACGATATCGGCGAGACGCAGGTCCCCGCCGGCGCTACGAAAGTCAAAGCGATCTCGGCGGGCAGCACCTTCGCCATCGCCCTCAAGGCGGACGGGACGGTGATCGGCTGGGGAGACAACACCTATGGCCAGACGACCCCGCCTTCGAGCCTCAAGAACGTCGTCGAGATATCGGCTGCGGGCGTTCACGCGCTTGCGCTCGTGTCCGACGGAACCGTCGTCGCCTGGGGCGCCGACGACAACGGTCAGACGGACGTTCCGGCCGGACTCAAGAACGTCGCCCATGTTTCGGCCGGCTATGACTTCAGCCTGGCTCTGCTGAAGGATGGAACCGTGGTGGCCTGGGGCGACAAGAACCCGACCGACGCCGGCACCGGCGTGACCAGGGTCCCGGCCGGCCTCAGCGGAGTCACAGCCATCTCCGCCGGCTACTACCACAGCCTGGCCGTCAAGTCCGACGGAACGGTCGTGGGCTGGGGCGCCGGCGACGTCGGCCAGATCACCACACCCGCCGACCTGAAGGCGACCGTCGTCGCGGCCGGCGGCAACGTCAGCGTCGCGATCACCTCGAACGGGACCGTCGCGGCCTGGGGCGGCAACGAATCGGGTCAGGCGACCGTGCCATCAGGGTTGTCGCACGTGATCGCGATCGACGCCGGCGGCAGCCACGTTCTGGCTGTCGTCGCATCTGGTTCATAGGAGAAACCATTGAGACAGCCTCTCAAGGCGCGGCTCGCGAATCGCGCGCCGCTGGATCTGGCCTCGCTCGACGAGAAGGCCCTCATGGCCTGCATCGACCACTCGCTGCTGAGGCCGGAGCTGACTCGAGCCGACATCGAGGCCGGCTGCGACCTGGCGATCGAATGGGAGACGGCAACCGTCTGCTGCCGGCCCGCCGATCTGCAGCTCGTCGTCAACCGGCTGCGCCGGAGCGTTGTTGGGCCTACGACTGTCGTGGGCTTCCCGCACGGCGCCCACGTGTCGCAGATCAAGGAGCGCGAGGCGCTCGTTGCGGTCGATCAAGGCGCGGTGGAGCTCGACGTCGTGGTCAACATCGGCGCCCTGAGATCCGGGGACCTTGGGTACGTCCGCGACGAGCTGGCCAGCCTCATCTATGCCGTTGTCCCGACGCCGGTCAAGGTGATCCTGGAGACGGCGTATCTGACGCCCGAGCAGGTCGAGGCTGGTTGCCGCGTGGCGGTCGAGTCGCGCGCCTCCTTCGTCAAGAACGGGACCGGCTACTCGCCGCGCGGCGCCGAGGTTGGCGAGATCACCCTGATGCGACGGATCGTCGGCAACGCCGTCGGCGTCAAGGCGGCCGGCGGCGTCCGCACGCTGGACGCGCTGCTGGCGATGCTAGCGGCCGGAGCATGTCGGGTTGGGGCGACGGCTACGGCGGCGATCGGGACGGAGTGGCGGGCTCGCGGCCCCGAGGCCGTGCAAGCGGCGCTTGCGGCGATGCCGGCCGCCGTGGTCGCGGCGTCGGCCGAGGAGTAGGGCGCCTCGGTCAGGTGGCCGCGTCGAAGTCGGCCTGCAGAGCCGTCGTCACGTCAGTGAAGATCTGGTCCACGTCCAGTCCTGGAGTCTTGGCGAGCGTCGAGAAGATCTTGTCGGCGTCGGCCGTGGCCTTTGCGTCGTTCGGCAGCGAGGCCTGGTTGTTCGGGCTCTCCGCGTAGCCTTCCATGTCGAGCGCGACCTGCCAGTCGACCACGTTGCCGGGGAACTCTTTGGCGAGCGGCGGATCCACGTTGTCGCGGTAGAACCGGAGTCGGTCGCCGGTCGCCGGGGTTCCACCGTATATGGCCAGGAGATCCATGCGGCTCATGAGGTAGGCCATTGCCTCGAACGCCTGCGGGGCGGCCAGCGTGTTCCTGTCGATGACGAAGGTGTCGACGTCGGTCGGGGCGGTGACTATGCCCGCGCCATTGGCGGGCATGACGGCTATGTCCCATCGCTTGAATGCGCCCGGCGCCATGCCGCCGGCCGACATGCAGCAGATGTACCACTGAAACATGTGGCCCATCGCAGCATGGCCGGAGGAGAGCACGTTGCCCTTTGCGAGGAGGTCCGAGTTGCGCTGGGCGTCGTTGGCGATGAAGTGATCGCGCCAGATGCCGTTGTAGTACCAGGTCCAAGCGGTCTTCCAGTCATCCGGGAACTGAGCGGTCTTCTTGTCCGCAGCAACGAACGAACCGCTGCCGAAGGCCGAGGCGAGGCGGCGGCCTTCGGTCCACTGGAACTCGAAGCCGAACTGCGTCTGACTAGTCGGATCGAAGCCGGCCTGGGTGGCGTTCCGGCCGTGCGTGTCGAGCGATAGCTTCATCGCGATGTTGCGGACGGTGCCCCAGTTCCAAGGGACCCTGGCGCCGCCGGGCATCTCGTAGTCGTCGCCGACCTTCTGCGGGGGGTACTTCAAGCCGGCCGCGTCGAAGATGTCACGGTTGTAGAAGATGTAGGACGGGTACACGGCGTATGGAAGACCGAGCAGGGCGCCAGTCAGGCCGTCCTTCATGGTGTTGACGAGGGCGGGCGGGTACCGCGTCATGTCATAACCGGCCCTCGCGATCAGCTGGGTCATGTCCAGGAATTCGCCGGGAAGGCTGGCCCGACCCTTGATGTCCACGGGGCCAATCAAGTCAGGCGCATTGCACGACGCGATCTCGGCCTTGAGGATGTCGACGGCTTGATCGTTCTGGACGATCTCGAGCGAAAGAAGGATCGGTTCGACGCCGTCGGTTCGCTTGTCCTGCAGAACGTTGAAGTCGTTGACGACGGTCTGCTGCAGCGCGATTTGTGCCGGGTCTTCGCCCGGACCGAGGCCGACGTACCAGCGGACGATGGTGTGGGGCGGGCCGCCGATATTGATGATCTGACCGGACTTGCCGCGCGGCGTGTCGTTCGGTCCGAAGGTCGGGGCGACACAGGGGCCCGCCGTCGGGGTCGCGGTCGGAGCCGCCGCGGGAGAGGCCGACGAAACTGTCGGCGCGACCGACGGGGTGGCTGTCGGCGAGACCGTGCCGCAAGCGCCGATCGAGAGCGCGACCACCGACGTCAACACTGCCAGCCGAGCAACCGCCTTCGAGCTCAATCGTTTCCCTTCCTGAGTCTCTGGACTCGGCGACCAGTCGTTCATTGTCGGCCGCCCTCGTGGTCGACTGCCTGTAGTGCGTTTGAGCCGGCACTGCGGATCAGGCTGCCTCGTGGGCAATGGCTCGGTCCGAGGCGGCTGGGCGGCCTTCGCGCCTGCTATACTTCCGCCTGCCCGGGGCCCCGCCCTCGGGTTCCAGAGACAACATCGCCAAGGAGGCCACGTTGCCCCAGGAAGGCGTGCAGTTCGCCCCGTGAGACGGACCACCACCTTCGCTCCATCAGGAGTCGCGGCTCCGACGGAGGGGCAGTCTACCCAGGTCCCCGGCCAGCCGGCCGAGGGCTTTTTAGTTTCCCGGGGTTCCGTCGAGGACGACCGCCGGGGCGAGCACCAAGGGGAGTAGTAGATGCCCGCCACCGTGATCGTCGGCCTGCAGTGGGGCGACGAAGGCAAAGGCAAGACCACCGACGCGCTGGCCGAGAACGTCACGGCCGTCATCCGCTACCAGGGTGGTGACAACGCCGGCCACACGATCATGCTCGGCGAAGAGGTCTTCAAGCTCCACCTCGTGCCCTCGGGAGTGCTGTATCCGCACATCGCGCCGATCATCGGCAACGGCGTCGTGGTCAACCCGGCGACGCTGATCGCCGAGCTGGACATGCTCGCCAGCCGTGGCATCGAAGTGGATCGGGTTCGCGTCAGCAAGCACGCTCACGTGATCATGCCGTACCACATCGCCCTCGACGGCGCGATGGAGGCGAGGCTGGCCAAGGCCGCGGTGGGGACCACGCGGCGCGGCATCGGCCCCGCCTACGCCGACCGGGCCTGGCGCATCGGCATCCGGATGGAGGATCTGCTCGACGGCCCGGCGCTGCGCAGCAAGCTCGCCCGCATCCTGCCCGAGAAGAACGCCACGCTCCAGCGCCAGCATCGCGTCGACGGCTTCGACCTCGACGAGCTGGTCGCGCTGGCCACCGAGTGGGGTCGCCGCCTCAAGCCGCATCTGGCCGACACCACGAAGCTCGTTCAGGAGGCCCTCGCCCGGGGCGAGCACATCCTGTTCGAGGGCGCGCAGGGGGCGCTGCTGGACCTGGACCACGGCAGCTATCCGTTCGTGACCTCATCGAACCCGATCGCCGGCGGCGCCTGCACGGGCGGCGGCATCGGGCCGCTCCAGGTCGACGAGGTGATAGGGGTCATGAAGGCCTACGCCACGCGCGTCGGCGCCGGGCCGTTCCCGACCGAGCTGACCGAGGAGATCGGCGAGGGGATCATCGATCGCGGCCGCGAGTTCGGGACAACGACCGGGCGGCGCCGCCGGGTCGGCTGGTTCGATGCCGTGCCGCTGCGCTATGCCGCCGCCGTCAACAGCGTCAGCTCGATCATGCTCAACAAGATCGACATCCTGTCGGGTCTGGACGAGGTCTTGATCTGCATGGCCTACGAGGTCGACGGCAAACGCGTCGACTGGTGGCCGTCGGACGCCGACGTCCTGGCTCGGGCGACGCCGATCTACGAGCGCTTCCCCGGCTGGGCCGAGCCGATCCACGACTGCCGCTCGATGAGCGAGCTGCCCGAGAACGCCCGCCTCTACGTGGATGCGGTGGAGCGGCTGTCCGGCGCCCCGATCTGCTTCGTGTCGGTGGGGCCGGAACGGCACCAGACGATCGAGCGCATGGCGCGGCCGCAGCGGCCCCGGCCGGTTTCGCCGGCGCCGTCGCCGGCAGTCGACTGATGAACCCCGGCGCCGCGTCGAGCCCTGAGCCAAGCGGCCCGGCCCGCATTCTGGTGCTGGGCGGCGGCGCCCGCGAGCACGCCCTGGTCTGGAGTCTGGCCCGCGAGGCCGCAGTCGAGACCGTCTTCGTGGCCCCCGGCAGCGACGCCATCGGCGACGAGCCGAAGGCCTGCTGCTTCCCGAACGTCTCGGCCCTGGACGCGGCCGCGGTCGTCGAGCTCGCCACTCGGGAGAACGTCGATCTGGTCGTGGTTGGTCCGGAGTCGGTGCTCGCCGCCGGCGTTGTCGATGCGCTCATGGACGCCGGCGTGCCGGCATTCGGGCCGACCAAGGCTGCGGCTCGGATCGAGTCGAGCAAGGCCTTCTGCCGCGACGTCGCCGAATCGGCCGGTGTCAGGATCGCTCGTGGCGAGGCATTCTCGGCGCTGGACCCCGCCCTGAGCCTTGCCCGTGAACTGGCCGATGCTCCGGGGTCGTGCGGTGTGGTCGTCAAAGCCGACGGTCTGATGGCCGGCAAGGGCGTCACCGTCTGCGACGACTACGCCACCGCCGAGAGCGCCCTGAGGGTCCTGGCGGGCGGGGCCGGGGCGGCCGGACCGTTCGTGGTGGTCGAAGAACGCCTGATGGGCGTCGAGGCAAGCCTGATTGCCCTGTGCGACGACCACGGCGCGATCGCCCTGCCACCTGCCCGAGATCACAAGAGGCTTCGGGATAATGACGACGGCCCGAACACGGGCGGCATGGGCGCCTACAGCCCCGTGCCCGACCTGCCCGAGAGCCTCTGCGCCACGCTCGTCGACGTGATCCACGTCCCGATCCTGGCCGAGCTTGCCAGCCGCGGCACGCCGTTCCGTGGCGCGCTCTACGCCGGGCTGATGCTCACGCCGGAGGGGCCGGTTCTCCTGGAATGCAACGCGCGATTCGGCGATCCCGAGACTCAGGCCCTCCTGCCACGCCTGGCCGTGCCGCTCGGGCCGCTGCTCTACGGTGCCGCTCAGGGCGACCTGGCCGGGGCCGCCGCCGCGCTGCAGCTGAACGGACGGATGCTGCCGACGACCGGCGACGCGGCGGTTGCCGTGGTCCTGGCCGCGGCCGATTACCCGGAGACGCCGCGCAAGGGCGACGTCATCTCGGGGCTCGCGGAGGCCGCCGCATCCGGCGCCACGGTCTTTCATGCTGGCACGGTCCGCGGGCCGGACGGCCAGTTCCGCACCGCCGGCGGCCGCGTTCTGTCCGTCGTCGGCCTGGGCAGTTCGATCGACGCAGCGCGTGCGAACGCCGAATGCGCCGCCGACGCGATTGCCTGGCGGGGGATGCAGCGCCGCCACGACATCGCTGCGGTGCTCCCGCAGGCCGGCGGTCGGTCGGACGCCTCGCCCGACCCCGTATCGGAGTCGGCCTGGACGAAGGGCGGCGCCTCGTGATTCCGCGATACACCCTGCCCGAGATGGGCGCCATCTGGACCGAACAGGCCCATTTCGAGGGCATGCTCCGGGTCGAGATCGCCGTGGCCCGGGCTGAGGTCAGCCGCGGCATGGTGCCGGCCGAGGCCGTTCGGGCGATCGAGGCGCGCGCCAGAGTCGATGTCGATCGCATCTCAGAGATCGAGAGGACGACCGACCACGACGTCATCGCCTTTGTCAGCCAGGTCGCCGAGACGGTTGGCGAAGAGGGGCGCTACCTCCACCTCGGCCTGACCAGCAGCGACGTCGTCGACACCGCGCTCGGACTGCAGCTCCAGGCCGCCGGGACACGGTTGATCGAGGACATGGACGCCCTCGTCGAAACCCTGGTCGCGCGAGCGCGGACCGAGGCCGGCACCGTGATGATGGGGCGAACCCATTCTGTCCATGCCGAACCCACGACGATGGGCATGAAGATCGCCGGCTGGGCCTTCGAGATCGCCCGTGACCGAACGCGCCTGGCCGCGGCCGTCGACGACGCGGCGACCGGCAAGATTTCCGGCCCGGTCGGCACCTACAGCCACCTCGATCCCGACCTCGAGGAGGAGGTCCTGGCCGAACTGGGATTGCATCGCGACCCGATCTCAACGCAGATCGTCCAGCGCGACCGCCACGCCGCGCTCATCGCCGCGATCGCCATCACCGGCGGATCGTTGGAGCGCATCGCGACTGAAGTCCGCAACCTCCAGCACACCGAGATAGGCGAGCTGATGGAGCCGTTCCGGGCCGGTCAGAAGGGCAGCTCGGCCATGCCCCACAAGCGCAACCCGATCCTCTCCGAGCGGATCGCCGGCCTGGCCCGGCTACTGCGTGGCTATGCCGCCGCGGCAATGGAGAATCAGCCGCTCTGGCACGAGCGCGACATCAGCCACTCCTCCGCCGAACGAGTCATCCTCCCCGACGCCACGATCCTGCTCGACTACATGCTGGTCAAGACACGCGGCCTGGTGGAGAAGCTGGTCGTGCGGCCGGAGCGGATGCGCGAGAACATCGAGCGCGGCTTGGGCCTCCACTGCAGCAGCCGCGTTCTGCTGGCCCTGGTCGAGGAAGCGGGCCTGTCGCGCGAGGAGGCGTACGCTGTCGTGCAGCGCAATGCGTTGCGGGCGGCCGACGAGCGCCGCCAGCTGCGCGAGCTGCTGGCCGCCGACCCCGATGTCGCGGCCCGTCTGTCCGACGAGGCCCTTGCCTCCTGCTTCGATGAGAGCCACTTCCTCCGGAACGTGGCCACCGCCATCGCCCGTCTCGATGAGCTAGTCCCGGCTCGAAAGGAGGCCGCCAATGCCCGCTGAGATCGCGAATCCAGGCGATCCGCGCGCGGCCGGCACGACCCTTCATGCCGCCGACGGCTTCCTGCGCTCGGGCAAGGTGCGCGACCTGTTCGAGGTCGGCGATCGGCTGCTGCTCGTGGCCAGCGATCGGCTGTCCGCCTTTGACGTGGTTCTGCCCACGCCGATCCCCGACAAGGGCCGCGTCCTGACCGGGCTGTCGAGGTTCTGGTTCGGGTTGACGAGCGAGATCGTTCCGAACCACCTCCTGGGCACGAGCCCGGCCGATCTGCCGGCGGGCTTCACCGACGAGGCGGGCCTGCGCGACCTGCGGGGCCGGATGATGCTCTGCCGCCGGGCGAAGGTTCTGCCGGTCGAGGTCATAGTCCGCGGCTATGTCGCGGGCTCGGGCTGGAAGGACTACCAGAAGACCGGCGCGATCTGCGGCATCGAGCTGCCCGAAGGCCTGCGCGAATCCGATCGGCTCCGGCAGCCCATCTTCACGCCGTCGACCAAGGCCGAGGTCGGTCACGACGAGAACATCGGCTTCGACTCAATGGTCGGGCTCGTCGGCGCGGAGCTCGCGGAGCAGGTGCGCGACGTCGCCCTGCGCCTGTACCTCCGCGGCGCGGAGATCACCGAGAAGGCAGGCATCCTCCTTGCCGACACCAAGTTCGAGCTTGGGACGGCCCTCGACACCGGTGAGCTGATGCTCATCGATGAGGTCCTCACGCCCGATTCCAGCCGGTTCTGGGACGCCTCGGCCTATGAGCCCGGGCGGGCCCAGGCCAGCTTCGACAAACAACCCGTCCGCGACTGGCTGGAAGCACAGCCGTGGGGCAAGACATACCCGGGTCCGGAGCTGCCGGCTGAAATCGTGGCCGGGACTCGCGGGCGCTACGTGGAAGCGTTCCAGCGGATAACCGGGGCCAGCTTCGAACGCTACCTGAAGGAGGACGTGGTCGCCTGATGAGCGAGTTTCGGTACGCCGTCAACGTTCTGCCCAAGCCCGGCATCCTCGACCCGCAGGGTCGGGCCGTGGAGCTGAGCCTGCCCCACCTCAACGTCACCAACGTTTCGCGCGTGCGCGTCGGCCGCCGGGTCGAGCTGACCGTCACGGCCGCCTCCGAGGCCGAGGCCCGGGGCGTCGTGGAAGGCCTGGCCGGTGAGCTGCTCAGCAATCCGCTCATCGAGGCCTACGCCGTGGAGGTGCTTGAGGCGACGTCATCGGTGAAGCAACCGTGAGGATCGGGGTCGTCATCTTCCCGGACTCGAACTCGGACGTCGACTCGCTCAACGCCCTTGCCGTGGCCGGTGTGGAGCCCGTTCGGCTCTGGCACGAGTCGCCCGACCTGTCGGGTGTCTCGGCCGTCATCCTGCCGGGCGGCTTCTCCTACGGCGACTACCTTCGAGCCGGCGTGATCGCCCGCTTCAGCCCCGTGATGCGCGGCGTGTCAGCCTTCGCCGCCGAGGGCGGCTACGTTCTGGGCATCTGCAACGGCTTCCAGGTCCTGGCCGAGGCGCGGCTGGTTCCGGGCGCGCTGCTGCGCAATCGCTCGCTCCGTTTCGCCGGCCGCCTGGTCAACATCAAGCCCGAACGGCTCGACTCGCCGTTCACCCGCGCCGCGACGGGCGCGCCGCTGCGCGTGCCGGTGGCTCACGGCGAGGGCTGCTACTACGCCGACGAGGCGACGCTCGACGAGCTCGAGGCAAACGGCCAGGTTCTCTTCCGATACGTTCGTGAGGACGGCGCGCCGGCGCTCGATCCCGACGAGCCGGCGAACCCCAACGGCTCGCTGCGCGCAATCGCCGGCGTCTGCAACGCGGCCGGCAACGTGGCCGGCCTGATGCCGCATCCGGAGCGAATGTCCGAGGCGATACTGGGCCGCGACGATGGAATGCAGCTGATCCGTTCATTGGTCGAGAGCGCTGCCGCCTGGGACGCGGCGCAACGTCCCGCACCCAAGGCAAAGGCGGAGGCCCGGCCGTGAGCGACATGACGACGACCCCTGCGGCGTCCGTTCCGCCGGTCCAGCCGGAGCCCGAGCCGCTCCACCGCCAGCTGGGCGTGACCGACGGCGAGCTGGAAGTCATCCGCCAGAAGCTCGGCCGCGACCCCAACCACACCGAGCTGGCCATGTTCAGCGTGATGTGGAGCGAGCACTGCTCATACAAGAGCTCCAAGCCGCTCCTCAAGACCCTGCCGACCCGCGGCAACGGGATGATGGCGGGCGTCGGCGACAACGCCGGTGTGGTCCGCATTGGCGATGGGCTGGCCGTCGCGTTCAAGATCGAAAGCCACAACCACCCTTCAGCCGTGGAGCCGTACCAGGGCGCCGCGACGGGCGTCGGCGGAATCCTGCGCGACATCTTCACCATGGGCGCCCGCCCGATCGCCGTTCTCGACGCCCTCCGCTTCGGCGACCCAAAGGATCCGCGCACCCGCCACCTCGTCGATGGCGTGGTTCGGGGCGTAGGCGGCTACGGCAACTGCGTCGGCGTCCCGACGGTCGGCGGCGAGCTGGTCTTCGACCCCTCGTACCAGGGCAACCCGCTGGTCAACGTCATGGCCATCGGTCTGCTGGAAGAGCGGATGCTGATCCTGGCCGAGGCGCCCGGGCCGGGCAACTACGTGGTGCTGTTCGGCTCCACCACGGGCCGCGACGGCATCGGCGGGGCCAGCGTCCTTGCCTCGGCGACGTTCCAGCACGACGACCCAAACAAGCGCCCGACCGTGCAGGTGGGCGACCCGTTCGCCGAGAAGCTGCTGATCGAGGCCAGCCTGGAGCTGATCGACCGCCGTCTCGTGGTCGGCATTCAGGATCTCGGTGCCGCGGGCATCACATGCGCCACTTCCGAGTCGGCCGACAAGGCGGGCACGGGAATCCTGCTAGACCTCGACGTGATCCCGCGGCGCGAGCCCGGGATGGCGCCCTGGGAGGTGATGATCTCCGAGTCGCAGGAGCGGATGCTGGCGACGTGCGTGCCTGAGAACTTCGCCGCCGTGCGCGAGGTTTGCGAGCGCTGGGGCATCCCGATCGCCCTCGTAGGCCGAGTCACCACGGACGGCGACATTGCCATCATCGAGGGTGGCATCGGCCCCGATGGCCGGCCCAACCCCGGCGCAAAGGAGATCGCCCGCATTCCTGCGAAGGCGCTCACGAGCGACGCCATCGTCCACTACCGATTGGCAACGCCGCCGACACGGCGCCGCCAGGCCCCCGCCCCGGGCATCCCGCTGACCGCCAAGGACGGCCTGCCGGAGCGGGGCATGGATCCGGCCGCAGTCCTGGCCGCGCTCCTCGGCAGCCCGAACCTGTCGAGCCGCCACTGGGTCTACCAGCAGTACGACTCCTCGGTCCAGAGCAACACAGTCGAGTGGCCGGGCCACGGCGCGGCGGTGCTGCGGGTCAAGGGCACCAAGAAGGCGCTCGTTGCGACCACCGACGGGAACCAGACCGTCAGCGCCATCGACCCGCACCTGGGCGCGCAGCTGGCCGTGGCGGAGGCCACTCGGAACGTCAGCATCACCGGCGCCCGCTCGCTCGGCATAACCAACTGCCTCAACTACGGCAACCCCGAGCGGCCCGAAGCGTTCTGGCAGCTCCAGGAAGCGGTGCGAGGCATGGGCGAGGCGTGCCGCGCCCTCGGCGTGCCCGTCACGGGCGGCAACGTGTCGCTCTATAACGAGTACCCGGGCGGGGCAATCTCGCCGACGCCGGTCATCGGCGTTGTCGGACTCCTCGAGGACATCTCGCTGCTCGTTCGACCGCCCTTCACCACCGAGGGCGACAGCGTCATCCTGGTCGGGCAGAGCACGCCGGGAATGGCCGGCTCCGAATACGCGGCGCTGGCCGGGCTTTCCTCGGAGGACGCGCCTCCCGGCATCGACCTCGACCGCGAGGCGGCGCTGCAGTCCTTCATCCGCGAGGCAATCGGCCGGGCTCTGGTCGCGTCGGCCCAGGACGTCTCGGGCGGCGGCCTGGCCGTGGCGATCGCCGAATGCTGCATGTGGAGCGGCCTCGGCGCGAAGCTACGGCTCGGTGTCTCAGGCTCGCCTGCGATAGAGCTGTTCGGCGAGAGTCCCTCTCGACTTGTCCTGTCCTGTCGTCCTCGCCATGCTGCGGCGATCGAGCTGCTGGCCCGCCAGTTCGGGCTCCCGGCCGATATCCTCGGCACTGTCGGTGGGTTGCGGCTGCGCATCGAGCTGACCGGCCACGGCGCCACTGGCGCGGCCGAGGCGCGAGGCTCTGGCGTGGCCGACGCCCTGGACGTCTCGATCACCGACCTCCGCCACACCTGGGACCACGGCCTTGCCCGCGCCCTGGGCGTGGAGGGCTCGCCCGGCCACGGATTGGAGGCGGCCCGGACGGCCGTCGAAGGCGAGGCGAACTAGCCATGTGCGGCATCTTCGGCGCGGTGACCCCGGGCAGGGATGCCGCAGGGATAGCCGCGCTCGGCGTCTTCTCCCTCCAGCACCGCGGTCAGGAGTCGGCCGGTCTGGCCGTAAGCGACGGCGAGCAGCTGATGCTCTACAAGGACCTGGGCCTGATCGCCCAGGTCCTCGACGAGCGCCGCCTGCCGAGCCTGCGCGGATCGCTGGCCATCGCCCACTGCCGCTATTCGACGACCGGGTCGACGATCTGGGAGAACGCCCAGCCGACTTTCCGGATGGGCCGCGGCAAGTCGATCGCAATCGGCCACAACGGCAATCTCGTCAACACCCGTGAGCTTCTATCGCACCTCGAGGGCGGCAAGTCGCGCCTGGCTGCCACTACAGACACGGAACTCCTCACGGCTCTGATCGCGGACGACCCGTCGGCCGACACCATCGAGGCCTTGAAGCGGGTCTTGCCGCTCGTCCAGGGCGCCTATTCGCTCGCCATCCTCGACGAGAAGCGGGTCATCGGCGTCCGCGATCCCTATGGTTTCCGGCCGCTCGTTCTGGGCCGGCTCGAGCCCGCGGCGGACGACCCCGAGGGCAAGCGGTCGGGTGGCTGGCTGCTCAGCTCGGAGTCGGCCGCGATCGAGGTCGCCGGCGGCGTGGTCGTTCGAGACGTCGAGGCCGGCGAGATCGTCATCCTCGAAGAGGGCAAAGACCCGGTCTCAATCCACTTTGCCGAAGGCCACGAGCAGCTGTGCGTCTTCGAGCTCATCTACTTCGGCCGGCCGGATTCGTACATGCTCGGCCGCAACCTCTACGAGTCGCGGCGCCGTATGGGCGTGGCCCTGGCCGCGGAGGCCGCAGTCGAGGCCGACATCGTGATGCCGGTGCCGGACACGGGCGCACCGGCCGCGGCCGGTTACGCGGAAGGCTCGGGCCTGCCTTATCGAGAGGGGATGGTCCGCAACCGCTACTCCGGCCGGACGTTCATCCAGCCGAACCAGGGCATGCGCCAGCGCGGCGTCACGGTCAAGCTGAGCCCGCTGCGCGAGGTCGTTGCCGGCAAGCGGCTGATCGTCGTGGACGACTCGATCGTGCGCGGCACCACCACCCGCCAGATAGTTGCGCTGCTGCGCAAGGCCGGCGCGACCGAGATCCACCTCCGCATCAGTTCGCCGCCCATCCACCACCCTTGCTTCTACGGCATCGACACGCAGATCGAGACCGAGCTGATCGCGTCGACGCACTCAGTCGAGGAGATTCGCGAGTTCGTCGGCGCCGATTCACTCAGCTTCCTCTCGATTGGTGGGGTTCTGCAGGCACTCGATCTGCCGTACGAAAGGTTCTGCTTCGCCTGCTTCGACGGGCGCTACCCGGTGCCGGTTCCGTACGACACGGCCCGTCACAAGTTCGTCCTGGAGGACGCACAGGGCGAGCCGGTATCCCTGGGCGAGGCAGAGGCCATCGCGAAGACGATGCCGCATGAGTGACCGCGGCGCCGCCGGGCCCGGGGCGAGTCCGGGCGCCGTGCCCGGCACGAGCAGCGGCGCCAAGCAGGGCGGCGCCTGGGACGCCTACCGGAACGCCGGCGTTGACATCGATGCCGGCGAGCGCGCCGTTGAGCTGATGCGAGCCTCGGTGGCGGCGACGCGGCGGCCCGAGGTGATCGGCGGCCTGGGCGGATTCGCTTCTGCGATGGCATTGCCGGGTGGCATGCGCGAGCCCGTTCTGGTCAGCTCCACCGACGGCGTGGGCACGAAGATTGCGATAGCGATGGCCATGGGCCGGTACGACACGGTCGGCCACGACCTAGTGGCGATGTGCGCCGACGATCTGGTCTGCGCCGGCGCCGAGCCGCTCTTCTTCCTCGACTACATTGCCGTCGGGCGGGTCTTCCCGGAGCGAGTGGCGGCGTTGGTTGGCTCGGTCGCTGACGGCTGCGCCCTCGCCGGCTGCTCGTTGATCGGCGGCGAGACGGCCGAGCACCCGGGCCTCATGGAGGCCGACGAATTCGACATGGCCGGCTTCTGCGTCGGCGTCGTGGAGCGCGATCGACTGCTCGATGGCACTGCCGCTCGAGCCGGCGACGCGCTGATCGGGATCGCCTCGTCGGGTCTGCATTCGAATGGCTTCTCGCTGGTGCGGCGGATCCTGGCCGAGACGGAAGTCCCGCTCGACGAGGGCTATGCGGAACTCGTCGGCCGGATCCTCGGTCCGGCCACTACGCCCGAACCCGAGACACAGTCGCTGAGCCTGGGCGAAGTGCTGCTTGCCCCGACGAGGATCTACTCGCAGTCGATCCTGAGGCTACGCCGGCGATTGGACGAGTCCGGCGCCGCACTCAACGGCGTGGCCCACATCACCGGCGGCGGGCTGCCCGGCAACGTGCCAAGGATCCTGTCCGATGGCCTTGGCGCGCGGCTCCACCCCGGCACTTGGCCGATGCCGTCGGTCATGCGGCTCGTCGGAGCGCTGGGCGGGCTATCGGAGGAGGAGCTGCGCTCGACCTTTAACGGCGGCCTCGGGATGGTCTGTGCCGTTCCGGCCGGGGCCGTCGACGCGGCCATCGCGAGTCTGGCGGAGGACGGCGTCGCGGGCTGGCAGGTGGGCGAGGTGGTGGCGATCGAAGCGCCGGGGGCGCGGTATTCGGAGTCGTAACGGTTCTGGCGGTATGGCGCGGGTGGCGCCTGATCGGTGGCATGGAGGAGGAGCGGCGTGGCGCACAGGATCGCAGTTGGCGTCTCGGGAACCGGCAGCAATTTGCGGGCCTTGCATGCAGCTGCCGAGCGTGGCGCGCTCGACGCCGAGATAGCCCTGGTCTTCGCCGACCGTGAATGCGCGGCGCTGGATTGGGCGGTAGAGCAGGGGATCGAGACGCTGCTCGTGCCGATGCCGAAGCTCAGCGAGGCGGCCGAGCGGGCGACCGCGAACGAGGTCCTGGCCGAGTCGCTCGCGGCCGTCGGGCCGGAGCTGATCGTCCTGGCCGGCTACATGCGAGTGCTCGGGCCCAAGGCTCTGGGCGGACTGAAGTGCCCGATCATCAACCTCCACCCCGCCCTGCTGCCGGCCTTCCCCGGCGGACACTCTATCAAGGACGCGTTGGAGGCCGGGGTCAAGGTCACGGGCGTGACCGTCCACTTCGTCGACGACTCGCTCGATGCCGGCCCGATCATCTGCCAGGACTCGGTTGCGATCCTGCCGGGCGACACCGAGGAGACGCTGGCCGAGCGGATCCACGCGGCCGAACACCGACTCCTGCCGCGCGCCGTCGGCCTGGCGCTGGCCGGCGCGCTGACGGTCGAACCGAACGGCCGAACCGTTCGAATCGATGCCGCCCGGGCGGCCGAGAAGATGCCCGTGCCGAAGCGGGCGCTGCTGTCGGTCCACGACAAGACCGGCCTGACCGAGTTCGGGGCCGGGCTGGTGCGACTCGGCTTCGAGCTGGTTTCAACCGGTGGTACTGCCCGGGCGTTGCGCGGTGCCGGCCTGCCGGTCACCGACCTCGCCGCCGTCACGGGCTTTCCGGAGATGCTCGACGGTCGGGTCAAGACGCTCCACCCTCGCATCCACGGCGGCATCCTGGCCGATCGGCGGCTGGCGTCGCATCGCGAGCAGCTGGCCGCGGCGGCCATCGAGCCGTTCGATCTCGTCGTCTCCAACCTCTATCCGTTCGCGGCTGCGGCCGAGAAGCCCGGCATCTCGTTCGACGCGCTGGTCGAGGAGATCGACATCGGCGGGCCGTCGATGGTCCGCGCGGCGGCCAAGAACCATGCCTCGGTGGCGATCGTGACCTCGCCCGCCCGCTATGCCGCGGTCCTCGACGAGCTGGAGAAGAATGGTCGAGTGGGGGAGGGGCTGCGTTCGGCCCTGGCCGTGGAGGCATTCCGCCACACCGGCGCCTATGACGCCCGCATTGCCGCCGAGCTTCCGGCCCGGATGGCCGCGGCCGGGGTGGATCTGCCGGACGAGCCGGGCTTGCCCGGTTCCGCCGACCCGTATCCGCCGACGCTGGTCTTGGGCCTGGAGAAGGTCGAGACCCTGCGCTACGGCGAGAACCCGCATCAGCAGGCCGCCCGCTACCGCCGCCCGGGCACCAGCAAGTGGGCCGGTCCGTTCGCGCTGGGTGGCGCGATCCTGCAGGGCAAGGCTCTCTCGTACAACAACGTGCTGGACGCCTCCGGCGCCGACGCCATCGGCCGGGCGCTCCGAGGGCCCGCCTGCGTCGTGGTCAAGCACACCAACCCGTGTGGAGCGGCCGAGCGGGCCACCCTCCTGGAGGCGTGGCAGGCGGCCCTGGCCGGCGATCCCGTCTCCGCATACGGTGGTGTCGTGGCTCTGACCCGCGAGGTGGACGCAGCCACCGCCGAGGGCCTTGCCTCGATCTTCCTGGAAGTGATCGTGGCCCCGTCCTACTCCCCAGAGGCGCTGGCGATCCTGGCCCGCAAGACAAACCTGCGCCTGCTCGAGGATCCGATCCTGGGTGGCGTGAAAGCGGCGCCGGCGCCCGATCCTCTCGGTTCCATCAGAGTGGCCGGTGGCGGCGTGCTGGTCACGGCCCCGGACGTCGTTCCGGACGACCCGGCGACCTGGAAGCTGGCCACGAGCCGCGCCCCGTCAGAGGCGGAGATGCGCGATCTGGACCTGGCCTGGCGGCTATGCCGCGGCGTCGTGTCCAACGCGATCGTGCTGGTCAAGGACGGCATGGAGATCGGCCTCGGCTCGGGTCAGACGAGCCGCGTCGACGCCGCCCGCCAGGCCGTCGCCAAGGCCATCGCCTTCCACGGCGCAGAAGCCCTGCGCGGCGCCGCCTGCGGCTCCGACGCTTTCTACCCGTTCCCCGATGCCGTCCAGGTCTGCCTCGACGCCGGCGTCACCGTCTTCGCCCAGCCCGGCGGCTCGATGCGCGACGCGGAGGCGATCGAAGCTACCGAGAAGGCTGGCGCCTCGATGCTAATCACCGGGGTCCGGCACTTCCGCCACTGAGGCGGGCGCCGCTGTCGCTGAGCCGGGTCCGGCCTCGGGAATGGCCGCGGCGTTTGCCCGCTACCTAACCCGCTGCCTAAACTGATGGAACGCCGTCTCCGTCGGGCGGTGCGCAGGGAGGTAGGGTTCGTGGCGAGACCCTTGCGGTTCGCGGCGCTGCTTCGCTATGGCGTTGCCGCGGCATTTCTGGCCACGGGCCTGCTGCTGATTCTCGGATCGCAGTTCGTGGCTCGGGCCACGAGCGATGGCGGCCCATCTGTCCAGGGGTCGCAGACCGTTCCGCTCACCGACAACCCCTATTGCGACGACGACGATGACGATCCGGTCGACTGCTTCGGGCCGGTTGGCCAGCTTGCCGCCTTGTTCGGCGAAGAGAACCAGGTCGCCCCTGACCCACGCGATGCCGATCTCGGCGGCGTGGCCGCGACGGGCGTCCTGCTGATGTCGATCGGGGGCGCCGTCGTGGCCTCCTCGGCCGGCGGCCTTGCGGGTCTCGCTGGCGGGGCCGCGGGCGGCGCAGGTGCTGCCGGTGGCGCCGGAGGTTCCGGTGGCGTCGCGGGCGGCGCAGGCGCGGCAGGGGCCGGGCATGCCACTGCCGGCGGGCACGGCCTGCTGACGCCGTTCCACTCCGCCGGAGGCGGGGTCGCGACAGGTGTCACGGCCAACGCTACTGCCCTTGGCATCGTGCCCGCCTTCAGCGGCATCAATCTGCCTGTGCCCAGGCCGGAGCTGATCCAGGGCGGCCTCAGCATCTTCCGTTCGATGAAGCGGGTGACGGCCCAAGCCGACCTGACGGGCTACAGCTCGGGCGACGTGGCCCAACTCTTCGGCGACGCAGCGGGCATCGCCGCGCTCGCCAGCTTCCTCGCTCCTGGGATTGGGCTCGTCACGCTGGCCACCGGCGGGGCCGCGGCGGCTTCGGACGTGAAGTCGCCGCAGGAGATCTTCGAGCAGATGCGGCGCAACTTCGGGCGGCTCGGCTACATGCAGGGCGTGATCGACGAGAACGTCAGCCACGCCGACCACGACCTGGGCGACCTGGATCCGGCCGCGGCCGATCCCGCGGCCTCCGCCCCACCGCCGAAGGATCCGACGGCGTTGTCGGCGCCGCAGCTCAAGGCGGCGCGGGTCCTCTGGGCGGGCAAGGCCGACGCCGCGTTCGATGCCCTGGCGCGGGCCCAGCAGGAGCTCGACGACCTCTACGATCGACGCAGCAACCTGGCCCACCAGATCGACGCGATCGGCGACCTGCTCGGTCGACTCGACGCTGCCGGGTCGGTCGGGCTGCCCGAGTACCTCGCCGATACGATCTCCTACGGTCGAGGTTGGTACTTCGCCGGCGACTCGTCGAAGATGGCCGCGGCCCTGCGGCAGAGCTTCGAGCAGAGCCGCTCCGCCAGCGTCGTGCACCCGAGGCGAACGTCCGGCAGGACGCCCGCGCTACTCCCGGATGACAGTCAAGCACCGACCGCGACGACACTGGCCCAGTGGGCCGCGAGCCACAAGGTGGCGGATGGCCGACTCGCGGTGATGGAGGCTCTGGCGGGCCTCGAACGCTGGCGGGGCTTCTACGACGCCCTGGCCGGCTCGGTCGGGGTCGAGATCCACAGGCTTCGCGTCCAGGCCGATGTCGCGGTGGCCGCACGTCGCGATCTGGCCGCCGAAGTCCAGCGGCGCGCGCTGCAGGGGAAGTCGAAGTGAACATCTACCAGGCGATCGCCCTCATCAGCGCGGCCCTTGCTGTGCTCGCCGGGTCTTGGGACGCCTACCGGCTGCGGCGCGAGCAGCGCTACTCGGTGGTCGTCATGGCCATCATCGCGGGCGGGCCGATCCTGTCGCTGTGGCTGTACTTGACTGTCACGGGGATGTCGCTCAAGCAAGTCGTGTCGCTGGTGCTGTTCGTGGCCGGCGCCGCAGCGGGCGCCTACGCCGCCAATCGGGCCAAGCTGTCCGAGGTCGAGGCCGGCGGGCAGATCCGCATGGTCGGGGCATCGTGGCTGCCGCTGCCGGCCGCCCTGTCGGTCGCCGCCGTACAGATTTCGGGCGCGGCCGGATTGTTTGCCGGGCAGGTTCTCTCGCTCGCGGCGCTCGAGGCCGCGGTCGCGTTTGGTGTCGCGTCGGCGGCGGTGATGGTCTACCGGCGGTCGACGTTTGGGCGGCCTCCCACGACCGCGTCCTCGGCGGTCCCAGGCGGTGGCGCAGGCTCCCAGCCCGGCTGATCGAGCCACGGTCCACGGGCCACGAACTGGACAGATTCCAACCCGGGTAGTGCGAGACAAGAACGAGCGGTCGGTCCTACGTCGAAAGGCCGGCCTCAGGGCCCGAATCTGCCTGCGGGGCCTGGTTTGAGGCCGATTAGCGAGGCTTCAAGGCCCCGTTCGCGGCGACTATCCGGACCCGCGCTACCCCCATTGGCATTTGTCCAAGTGGGCCTCGCGGCGCGGCAAGGGGGCGCCCCGGCAGCAGCTCCGCCGACTACCTGATCGTCTTGAGGTCTTCCTCGATCGGCTGGCGGTCGTCGGGCTTGGCGATCGACTTCAAAGCGGTGCGCGCCCGATCCAACCAGACGTTCTTCTCGCGCTTGTCGCCGGCCACCGAGTAGGCCCGGGCCAGCGCCTCGCAGGCGGCGGCCTCGTCCCAATCCTCGCCACCGCCGAACTCGGTCAGCAGCTCCAGGCAGCGGCGCGCGTGCCAGATCGCCGGTTCGGGTCGCCCGAGGACGGCATAGACGCGCGAACAGAGACACTCGCCGCGGGCCAGGGCGACCGGCTCGCCGGCGTTGCCCAAGTGGTATCGAGAGGCGCGGGCGGCGTGCAGCATCTCGTCGTCCTGCTCGGGCCGGCGCTTCGGCAGGTCCAGCAGCCGCCACACGTCGTTGACCGGAACCGCCGACCTCGCCCGCGCCCGAGCGGCGAACGCGGTTCGTGGGGCCTGATACCATCGGGCGCCATGAGCCTCGCCGATCGCTACTACATCACGACCGCCATCGCCTACGCGAACAACAGGCCCGGCCTGCACACCCTGTTCGAAGTGATCGGGGCGGATGTCATCGCGCGCTGGCATCGCATGAAGGGCGACGATACGCGCTTCCTCACCGGCACCGACGAGCATTCGGTCAACATCGCCCAGCGTGCGGCAGAGCTCGGAAAGGCGCCGATGGAGTTCGCCAACGAGAACGTGGCGCTCTTCCGAGCCGCCGAAGACGCCCTGCTGATAAGTCCGGATCGGTTCATCCGCACGACCGACCCCGATCACGTCCGAACGGCGCAGGAGATGGTGCGTCGCGCCTACGCCAACGGCGACATCTACCTCGGAACATATGAGGGCTGGTACTGCCCGGCCGAGGGCTTCAAGACTGCGTCGGACGTGGTCGAAACGCCGAACGGCAGCCAGTGCCCGAACCACCCGACGGTGCCGCTGCAATGGCTCAGCGAGCACAACTGGTTCTTCCGGCTGTCGGCCTATCAGGAGCGCCTGGAGCGTCATTTCGAGGACCATCCGGACTTCGCCCGGCCGGACTACCGCCGCAACGAGATGCTCGGCTTCATCCGTGGCGGTCTCGAGGACTTCTCGATCAGCCGAGCCGGAGCTGATTGGGGCATCCCGTTCCCGATAATGCCCGACGGATCGTCGTCGCAGCGGCCCGACGGCTCCTGGGATCCGGCCGCGGGCAAGATCTACGTCTGGTACGACGCCTTGATCAACTACGTCACCGGCGCCGGGTTCCCCGACGACCCGGCCGCCTTTGCGCACTGGTGGCCGGCCGACCTGCACGTGATCGGCAAGGACATCGCCAGGTTCCACACGATCTACTGGCCGGCGATGCTCTGGAGCGCCGGCCTCGAGGCGCCGCGCCACGTCTGGATACACGGCTTCCTGCTCGCCCAAGGCGAGCGGATGAGCAAGAGCCTCGGCAACTTCCTCGATCCGATCGACGTCGTGAAGACGCTCGGGGCGGATGGCGCACGTTACGTGACGCTGCGCGAGGTGGCCTTCGACAAGGACACGGACGTCTCCTGGGACTCGTTCGTGCGCCGCTACAACGCCGACCTCGCGAACGACTTCGGCAACCTGCTGAACCGGACGATCTCGATGGCGAACCGGTACTTCGATGGCGAACGGCCCGCGGTTGGACCCGAAGCCGGGCTGGCCGGCGTCTGGGCCGACACGCTCGCGGTCTACGGCGACCGACTCGAGGGCTGCCTGCTCCACGACGCTCTGCGCGCGCTGTGGGATGTCGTGGGGGCGGCCAATCGCCTCGTCGAGGCGGAGCAGCCGTGGACGCTGGCGAAGGCGATGAAGGCGGGCGACGAAGCGGCCGGCGTCAGGCTGCGGGCCGTCCTGGGAGACCTGGTCGAGGCGTGCCGGCTGATCGCACTGGCGGCGGCACCGTTCATGCCAACGGCGGCTCCGCGTGCCCTTGCCCAGCTCGGATATGAGTATCCCTATGGTCCCGACGGCAACGGCGGTCCGGCGCTGCTCGACGAGCTGCGCTGGGGCGGCCACGCCGGCCAGGCCGGCCGGCTGATGACGGCCGAGCCGCTCTTCCCGCGTCTCGAGACCGAAGCCGCGACCCCGGCCGCGGGCTGAGATCGGCGCCGCCGCCGATGAGACTGGTCGACAGCCACAGCCACCTCCAAGCCGACGCATTCGGCCTCGATCTGGCGGAGGTAGTCGAGGCGGCCCGTGAAGCCGGCGTCGAGCGGCTGCTCGTGCCGGGGTGGGACGCCGGTTCGTCGGCTGCGGCGCTCCATCTTGCGACCGATACGGACTGGATCGACGCCGCGGTCGGCATCCACCCCCACGACGCGGCCACGGCCACCGATGACGATTGGGCGGCCGTCTTGCGGCTCGCTGCGGACGCGCGCGTTGTGGCGATCGGCGAGACCGGCCTCGACTACGACCGGATGCACTCTCCGCCGGAGGCGCAGCTCGCCAACCTCCGACGCCACCTGCGCCTCGCCCTCGACACCGGCAAGCCGGCCATCCTGCATTGCCGTTCCGCGGCCGGCGGCCGCGATGCCCAGGACGCGCTGATCACCGAGCTCCGCGCCGCCGGCTGCGGGGGAGTGGCGGCCCGCGACGCGTTCGGAGATAGCCCGCCGGCCATCCTGCACTCGTTCTCGGGCCCGGTGGACTACGCCGAGACCGCCTTCGAGCTGGGTCTCGCCATCTCGTTCAGCGGCCTTGTGTTCCGCCGTGGCGAAGAAGCGTCGGCCGAGGTGGCGCGGCTCGTGCCCCGAGGGCGGCTGCTGATCGAGACCGACGCGCCGTATCTGGCCCCGCCGGGAGTGCCGCGCAACAAGCCGGCCGCCGGCGAGAGCGCGCCCGCCGCCCCCACGCCCGGGTTCTCCGGCCGGCGCAATTCGCCGATGTGGGTCCGCATCACCGGGGAGTGGCTCGCGGAGCGCCGCGGCGAAACGCCGGATAGCATTGGGGACGGCCTGGTACAGGCCTACGACGCCACGTTCCGGCGGCATTCGATGGGTTGACGACCGTTGGCCGCCGCCCGCGGCCCGGCCGGACGCCCGCCACCGAGGAGACCGCCATGACGGACCGAAGCTTCCAGCGCGCCAACGACGAGTCGCGGGAGCGGCTTGCGCATCTGGTAGCGGCGCTCACTCCGACCCAGTTCGAGGCGGATCTCGGCGAGGGTTGGACGGTTGCGTCGGCAGTGGCCCACATAGGCTTCTGGGATCGCTGGCAGGCCGAGCGCTGGACCGAGATGCTGACCGGACGCTGGTCGGCTTCGAATGAGTCGGTCCTTGCCGCCGAGCATCTGGCCAATGAGGCTCTGCATCCCTACTGGGCGGGCATCGGCGCGGAGGGCACCTCGGCCCTCGCCATCGAGGCAGCCCGCAGGGTGGATGCGCTGATCGCCGCCGCGCCCGATGCCACCGTCGATGCGCTGGAGGGCACGTCTATCGCGTTCCTGCTGCACCGGCATCGGCACCGCGGCGAGCACATGGACCACATCGAGCGGGTTCTGGCGGGAGCCGCCGGCGCCGCGCCGACCCCCGTCCCGGGGCCAATTGACCGTGAGTTCGTTGCGCGCAACGCGGCCAGCCGCCGGCGCCTGGCGACCTTCGTCGAGCGCCTGCGCGAGCCCGAGCTGGCCCTCCCCACCGAGGAAGGGGGATGGACGGTCGCCCAGGTGCTGGCCCACATGGCGTTCTGGGATCGATCGATGGAGGCTCGCTGGCAACTGGCGCGCGAAACAGCGCGCGTGGGCGAGCCGATCGAGCCAGTGAGTCTCCCCGCCTTCATGGACGAGGCGATAAACCAGCCCCTGGCCGACCTGATCGGCGCGTGGTCAGGCCACATCGGTCTGGCGATCGGCGCTGAGGCGCTGGCCGCAGCCGAATCGCTCGATGCCCTGATCGAGGAAGTGGCTCCGGGCGTTGGGGACACTCTGGTTCGCGATTGGCCGCGGACCATGGACCGCTCGATCCATCGTCTGGCCCATCTCGAACAGATGGACGTGGCCCTGTCGTCCGTCCGCGCTCCGCGGCCGCCGATCGACCGGTCCTACCTGGATCGCAACGAAACCAGTCGGGCCCAACTCAGCGACGCCATCGCCGGCCTGTCCGCGTCCGACCTCGCCCGTCCGACGGAGGATGGTGGCTGGACTGTCGGCCAGGTCCTCGGCCACATGGCCTTCTGGGATCGATTCCTCGAGGCGCGCTGGCGGGCGGCGATCTTGGCGGGCGCCGCCACGCAGCCGGACGTCCTCCCGCACGATCTGGCCGACCTGCTCAACGCCGCCCTGCCGGCGAGCTGGGGCAGTCTCGCGAGCCAGTCCGATGGGCTGGTGGCCGAGACGCTTGCGGCCGCTGAGGCAATCGATGCGCTCATCGCGGGGCTACCGGCCGAGGCGCCCGTTCTGGACGTGCTCGCGGACCGGCCCGCCCTCCTGGACCGGTCGATCCATCGCAAGGAGCATCTCGAGCAGATCGAGCGGGCCCTCGGTTGACCGCCATCCGGGTACTCTTGGGCCTACATCCATCCGGGTCGCGTCACGATGGTTCGGAGGAACCCGATGCACACGCTCGATGAGCGCCGAGGTCGGGCCGGTCAGGCCCTCGCCGAGTACGCGTTGGTCCTGGCGATGGTCGCAATCATCGTCGTCGTGATCGTGCTCTTCCTGAGCGGCAAGCTGCAGGTCGTCGTCGACGCGATCGGCTCGCGCTAACCGCCGGCGGGCGCCGTCGAAGGCGACGGCTTCGGCCTCTTGGGCCGATCAGCCCTTCTTGCGAGCCTTCCAGACTTCCTCGCTCGGCCAGCGACGGGCCCAGGCGGGGTCGATACCGGGGAATCTGCAGGTAGCTCCCTCGGGCGCCTGGACCTCGATCAGGTCCTCGATTTCGAAGCCGCTCGACCGCAGCAGCCGGATCATCTCGCCGTGGGGCAGGTGGAACTCCACCGAGTCATTGCCCGGCCACTGCCACCGACAGGCGCCGAACTGGTCGGCCAGGAGGCGATCGGTCGGCGGCACATCGTCCTCATCCGGGCAGCACATGATGTAGAGGAACGCGTTGCCCATGAACGTCAGGCGACCGCCGGGTCGAAGCAGCCGAGCCGCCTCGGGGATCCAGCGATATGGGTCGGCCCAGACCGCGGCGCCGTATTCGGAGATGGCCATGTCGAACGAGGCGTCGGGGTAGGGGACCGTCTCGGCGTTGCCGAGCAGGAGCGGAAACTCGATCCCGTTCTCGGCCTGGAGGCGGCGCGCGGTTTCGAGCTGCTTGGGCGAGTTGTCGATGCCCACCGGTCGAGCGCCCAGCCGGGCCAGCCAGCTCGACACGTAGCCCGTGCCGCAACCCAACTCGATGACGTCGAGCCCGGCCACGTCGTCGAGCAACCGGAGCTCGCTCTCGGGAATGCTCCAAACACCCCAATCCGGCTCATCCTGGGCCCAGTTACGCTCGCCCGACGCGGCCCATTCGGGCGCCCAACGGTCCCAGTAGGCGCGATTGAGCAGGACGTAGTCTGGCAGTTGTTCTTCGCTCATTGGATCCCTCGTTGGGGCTGCCGGCCGCGTGGTTCGCGGCTAAGTATCGCTACTTGCCCCCGTCGCGGCCTCGGCTGCCGTTCTCGTGCGTCAGGCCGGCCATCGGGATCCGCCCTTCCGGGTCAGAATTGCAGCCGCGTACGGACAGAAACGACGTTTGGCTGGGACAGCAACGGTAGGACACGTCCGACATGCAGTTCGAAACGCACACCGTGCCGATCGATGTCGATGTCGAGGCCGAGGCCGAGAAGGCCGCCGCGTCGGCGACCGCGCGGTCGACACCACTGCCGCCTGGAGACCCCACGCTTGACAGCCACAACCGGCCTCGTTAGGCTGTTAGCACTCTCGATGGTAGAGTGCTAATTAGACGGAAAGCGTAGCCGCGGCGGGGCGGAGCAGTCCTTCGGGACCCGCCAAGACACACCGCGACAGGCCCGCGGGTCCGCTGCCTGAGCCGGTCGGAGATTTCGGGCAAGAGCGTTCGTGCCGGTCCAGCCGGCGCCGAACGGACCATATCCAGGAGTCGTGACGGCAGGCGTTTGCCGCCGTCTTCACGGAGGAATTGCGCCTTGGCAGCTGCCACTGCGAGCAGTAAGAAGCTCAAGCCTCTCGGCGATCGCGTCGTCATCCAGCCCACTCCCCGCGAGGACGTCACCAAGAGCGGCATCGTGCTGCCGGACACGGCCAAGGAGAAGCCCCAGGAAGGGACGATCATGGCCGTCGGTCTGGGAGAAATCCTCGAGGACGGCACCCGCAAGAAGATGGACGTCAGCGTGGGTGACCGGGTCCTGTATTCGAAGTACGCCGGCACCGAGTTCAAGGTGGACGGCGAGGACCTCCTGATCATCGCTTCCAAGGACATCCTCGCCATCGTCGAGGGTTAGGTTCGGACGCGACTCGGACCCAGATCGGTCCGCCGGAACGACCCGGCCGGCCGCACCAAGCGGAGGAAACACAGACTTGGCTAAGCAACTCGTCTTCGATGAGACCGCTCGTCGATCTCTCAAGCGCGGCGTAGACCGCCTCGCCGAGGCCGTCAAGGTCACGATCGGCCCCAAGGGCCGCAACGTCGTCCTGGACAAGAAGTTCGGCGCGCCCACGATCACCAACGACGGCGTCACGATCGCTCGCGACATCGAGCTGGAAGACCCGTTCGAGAACATGGGCGCCCAGTTGCTCAAGGAAGTCGCCACCAAGACCGACGACGTGGCCGGCGACGGCACCACGACCGCCGTGGTCCTGGGCCAGGCGATGATCAACGAGGGCATCCGCAACGTCACCGCCGGTGCCAACCCGATGCTCATCCGCATCGGCATCGAGAAGGCCGTCGAGGCCGTCGTCGCGGAGATCAAGAAGCAGTCTCGCCCGATCGCCTCTCGCGAGGAGATCTCGGCGATCGCCACCATCTCGGCCGCGGATCCGGAGGTCGGCGACATCATCGCCGAGGTCATGGACAAGGTCGGCAAGGATGGCGTGGTCACGGTCGAGGAAGGCCAGTCTCTCGGTCTCGAGAAGGAATACACCGAGGGCATGCAGTTCGACCGCGGCTACATCTCCGCGTACTTCGTGACCAACTCCGATCGCATGGAAGCGGTCCTCGACAACCCCAAGATCCTCATCACCGACAGGAAGATCTCGGCCGTTCCGGACATGCTTCCGGCGCTCGAGAAGGCCGTCCAGATCGGTCGACCGCTGCTGATCATCGCCGAGGACGTCGACGGTGAGGCGCTTGCCACACTCGTCGTCAACAAGCTCCGCGGCACCGTCCAGGTCCTGGCCGCCAAGGCCCCTGGTTTCGGCGATCGGCGCAAGGAGATGCTCCGCGACCTTGCCATCCTCACCGGTGGCACCGTCATCAGCGAGGAGATCGGCCGCAAGCTGGACTCCGTCACGATCGAGGACCTCGGCGAGGCTCGTCGGGTGGTTGCTACCAAGGACGACACCACGGTCGTCGACGGCGCCGGTTCGCCGGACGCGGTCAAGGCCCGCATCGCCCAGATCCGCACCCAGATCGAGGACACCACCTCGGACTACGACAAGGAGAAGCTCCAGGAGCGACTCGCCAAGCTTGCCGGCGGCGTGGCCGTCATCAAGGTCGGCGCGGCGACGGAAGTCGAGCTCAAGGAGAAGAAGCATCGCATCGAGGACGCCCTGTCCACGGTGCGGGCAGGCATTGAGGAAGGCATGGTCGCCGGCGGCGGCGCCACCCTCCTTCACTGCCAGGCCGTTCTCGACAAGCTGAAGCTCGCCGACCCGGATTCCCAGGTTGGCGTCGACATCGTCCGCCGCGCCCTGGAGTACCCGATCCGTCAGATCGCCGACAACGCCGGCGCGCATGGCGAGGTCGTCGTTGACCAGGTTCGTGGCATGAAGGTCGGCTTCGGCTACGATGCCCTCAAGGGCGAGTACGGCGACATGTTCGAGAAGGGCATCGTGGACGCTGCCAAGGTGACCCGCTCAGCCCTCGAGAACGCGGCCTCGATCGCCAAGATGGTCCTGACGACCGAGACCCTGATCACCGATCTTCCCGAGAAGAAGGATGCTTCTGCCGGCGGCCACAACCACGGCGGAGACATGGACTACTAGACCGCCAAAGCGAGGCGGCGGCCGGCGCAGCGATGCTCGGCCGACCAGGAGAGACCCAACCCGAGGCCCCGGCGACTTCGCCCGGGGCCTCGCTGTTGCTACACAGTGGGACAATGAGACGTTTGTCCGGCGAAGATTTGACACCCACGTGTGCAGCGGAGAATCTTGGTACTGGACAAAAGCCGTAAAGAGGAGGTTCGCACCTTGATCCGTCTACCCAGGCCTGTCCTGGCCATGTTTGCCGGGTTCGTTCTCGTTGTTGCCAGCGCCTGCGGGAGCAGCGGCGCCACCACCGCACCGGGTGCTTCGGGTGCCACAGGAGTCACGGGCCCCGGGGCCGCCAGCGCGGCGCCGGTTTCGCCCAGTGCCAACGCGAATGACCCCAGCTCGATCATCACTCAGATCATCAATGGTGGATCGGCCGTCAAGTCGTTCCACATCAAGCTCACCGTCAGCGGCACGATCAAGGCTGCCGCTCTCTCCAGCGCCCAAGGCGCCACCGGAGGCGCGGTCCCTCTCACCGGCGACCTCAAGCTCGACGGCACAACCCTCGAGGGTGATGTCGACGTGGCCGGCCAGGCCGCGCACCTCACCTTCAACGTTCCGGCGGCTGTCATTGGCGCGGCCGTGACGGGTGACCTGATCCTGGTAGACAACGCCTTCTACTACAAGGTCAGTCTCCTTGGCACCAAGTACACCAAGACGGACCTTGGCAGCCTGGCGAGCCTGTCGCCGATAGCCATCCCGAGCGCACTTCCGACCGCGGGAGCGTCGGCCATGGCCGGCATTACTGACGAGATCGCCCAGATCCGCCAGCAACTCGATGCAGCGGGAGTGACGGCGACTCTAGTCGGCGTCGACAAGATCGGCGGCCAAGACGCCAACCACATTAACATCTCCGTTCCGCTCGACAAGATCAACACCGCGATCGCCGCTGAAGCCAGCGCCGCTCCGGGCATGAAGCTCGACTCGGCGTCGGTCGATCTATGGGTCTACAAGGACACCAACCAGATTGCTCAGCTCGAGATCAAGGGTGCGTCTTCGACGCTCGGCAACCTCGACTTCATGCTGACCGTCTCCGCCTATGACCAGCCGGTCACAATTGCCGCGCCGGCCGCGAGTGACATTCAGGCCACCCCGTAAGTTCGCGCAGCGACGCTCTTTCGCAACCGCGATTCGGAACCCCGGGCAATGCGCCCGGGGTTCCGTTCTGTCTGCCGTTAGGCGAGACGGATTCTCGCCGAGGCCATTTGACACGGCCCTCGAGGGCCACCAGGCAGCGCCGCCGGCAAGCCAGGTTCAGGCCGGGCTGAAACTCGCCGGTGGAGCCTCGAAACTGCGCGCGCCGATGTCGCTCCACGAGGCGACGGCCATCATCAGGGCTCGTTCGCGGCACTTTCAGGTCGCTGCCGGCCCAGTGCCGCTAAACTGCGCAAGGTTGCCATGCCACGGCAGTGCCCTGCGCCGGCGACTGTGAGGCTATACAGTCTTGTGCCGGTATCTCGTGTGGAGGATTCAGGTGTCTCGTCGTATGTCGCTCGCAAGCACCGCCGCCGGCATGTTGGCCGTGGTGGCGCTAATGGCCGGTTGCTCGTCAGCCCCGCTGACCGATGCCGGCAAGATACTGGCCAACGCGCAGACGAACCTGAAGAGCCTTCAGTCCGTCCATTTCCACCTCGAGGCGGGCGGCCAATTCCTCATGGGCATTGAGGAGCCCCAGGCGACGCCAACGATCGCCCCGACGGACACGCCGGCCCCGAGCGAGTCGGCGAACCCGAACGCATGCGCCTCGCCAGCGCCGAGCGCATCGGCGGCCGCTAGCGCCTCCGCCGCGGCGAGTGAGTCTCCCGTCGCGAGCGCATCGGCCAAGGCGAGCGCATCTGCCGCGGCGAGTGCCGCGGCAACTCCCTGTGTCACACCTGCGCCCACGCCGCCGCCCACTGATACGCCTTCACCTTCTCCGTCGCCCATCGCTTCCGAGTCGCCCAGCCCCACGCCGTCGCCCATCTACACGGCCATTCCGGTCAGCCTGAAAGGCGCCCAGGTGGACGGCGACATCGACTTCGGGAACAAGACGGCCCACGTCGTCGGCGGTCTGCCGGGAGTGCCCGGGCTGTCGGGCGAGTTGATGATCGTGGACCAGTACGCCTACCTTCGACAGTACGGCGAGACGCAGTTCCTCACCGAGAATGTCGCCCAGCTGACCCTCAGTCCATTGGACGCGAGCGGACCGTCGTTCATCCTTCAACAAATCCTAGGCGTAGCAACGGACCCCGGCGTGAGCCCCGTCCTCGTCGGGACCGAGTCCGAGCCGGGCGGCTCCAGCTACCACATCCGCGTCGACTTCAGCCGCAGCGCGCTCAACTCCTCGCACAGCGCGACCGTGATCCAGGCTCTCCCCGGAACCGGCAAGCTTGACCTGTGGATCACCACGAACGGTCTCCAGCTGGAGCGGCTCGAGGTCTCGACGAGCAGCCCCGAGGCCGGAGCCGCCTCCGTCCGCCTCGTTCTGTCCAATTGGAACGGCGTCTCGCTGCTTACTCCGCCTCCGGTCAGCGAGATCCAGTCCGTGGCTCCGCCCGTACTGACCCAGTAGGATCGGCCGGAGCCTCACAAGCCAGGGCGAATTCGGCGCCCGTACAATTCGCGGGTGAGTCCGACTCAGCGCCACGGGCGGCAGGCCCGCACCCAGCCAGACGCCGATCGGGCGGCCTCGGAGCCGCTCGGCGGGGGCTGGAACGTGCCCGTCGATGAGCCGGTGATGGGCGGCAGGCCTCCGGCCGATGAGCCGGCCGACGGTTTGGGCCGACTACCCTTCTCGAGCGAGGAACCGCCTCCTCCGGAAGAGGCCCCGCCCGAATCATTCGACGGCCCACGCCTCGAACCGCGCGAGCCGTCGCCGTTCGAGCCCGAGCCGGTGGCCCTGGCCGAACGGCAGGCCGCCACCGAAGCCCTGGCCGGACGAATCCTGGCCCGCCTCAATCCCGAGCAGCAGCGCGCCGTCCAGACCACGGACGGCCCGGTACTGATCCTGGCCGGAGCAGGCAGCGGCAAGACGCGCGTCCTGGCCCATCGGGTTGCGTATCTCGTGGGTGTCAGGGGCGTTCGGCCGTGGCAGATCCTGGCCGTCACATTCACCAACAAGGCGGCGGCGGAGCTGCGCGCCCGCATCATCGGGCTGGTGGGCGAGGAAGCCGGCCGCGAGGTCGCGATGGGCACCTTCCACGCCCTGTGCGCCCGCGTCCTGCGCCGGGATGGAGCCGAGATTGGTATCGACCGCCATTTCATCGTCTACGACACGGACGACCAGCAATCGCTGATGAAGCAGATCCTGCGCGAGGAAGACCTGCCGGTCACCGGCGAGTACAAGCCGAGCGCGATCCTGGGCTCCATCTCACGGGCCAAGAACGAGATGCTCGACGCGGACTTCATCGCCGCAAACGCCCACACGCATCGGGAGAGGGAGATCGCCCGCCTCTACCGGCGCTACCAGGCGCGCCTGAAGACCGCGGCGGCCCTCGACTTCGACGACCTGCTGCTGGAGGCGGTTCGGCTTTTCCACGACGCGCCCTCGGTTCTGGAGCGATACCAGAGTCGCTGGCGGTACCTCCACATCGACGAATACCAGGACACGAATAGACCGCAATACCTGTGGGTCAAGGCTCTGGCCGCGAGCCACCACAACCTGTGCGTCGTCGGCGACGACGACCAGTCGATCTACTCCTGGCGCGGCGCCGACATCCGCAACATCCTCGACTTCGAGGGCGACTACCCCGACGCGACGGTGGTCAAGCTCGAGCAGAACTACCGCTCGACGCAGCTGATACTAGATGCCGCCCATGCCGTCGTAACCCACAACTCCTCTCGTAAGGACAAGAAGCTCTGGACCGACAACGCCGGTGGGCGTCAGATCACGCGCTTCGAGGCCTACAACGAGGAGGAGGAGGCCGAATGGATCGCGCGTCAGATCGAGGAGCTGACGGGCGGCCGGAGCTCGGCCTTGACGCGCAGGGCCGATGAGGAAGCCGAGCGCTGGGAGCGCGGCGACGTCGCCGTCATGTACAGGACGAACGCCCAGAGCCGGGCCATCGAGGAGGCGTTCCTGCGCTACGGCATCCGCTACCAGCTCGTGGGCGGGACGCGGTTCTACCAGCGCCGCGAAGTCAAGGACGCCCTGGCCTACCTTCGCGTGCTCCGAAGCGACACGGATCAGGTCAGCTTCGAGCGGATCCTCAATGTCCCGGCCCGAGGAATCGGCGAGAAGAGCCTCGAGGAGTTGCGCGTGGCCGCCGTCGGCGGGCGCGCCATTCAGTCGGACGTCCCAGCTGCCGGGGGCGCGGTCGACGGCCCAGCCGACGGCCCAACCGACGGCCCAACCGACAGCCCAACCGGCGCCGAGACCCCCGATGGCCCGACCTACTGGAGCGCCATCGTCGACGCCTCCGAGGGACGGGTGGAAGCGCTGGGTTCGCGGGCGCGGGGCGCCCTGGGCGGCTTCGCGACGCTGATACTGCGGCTGCGGACCCGGATCGGGGTACTGCCGCTGCCGGAGATGCTCGACTCAGTTCTCGAGGAGTCGGGCTACAGGGCCATGCTCGCGGATGGCTCTGAAGAGGGTGAGGAGCGCTGGGCCAACCTGCTCGAGCTCCGGTCGGTCACCACCCGCTACGACGACCTCACCCCAGACGACGCTCTCGATCGATTCCTAGAAGAGACGGCGCTCGTGGCCGACCAGGATTCGTTCGAGCCCGGCGCGGATGCCGTCACGCTCATCACGCTTCACGCCGCCAAGGGGCTCGAATTCCCGGTGGTCTTCATCGCCGGTCTCGAGGAGGGCGTCTTCCCGCACAGCCGATCGCTGGATGACGAGAAGCAGCTCGAGGAAGAGCGCCGCCTCGCATACGTCGGGATTACCCGGGCCAAGCGGCGTCTATTCCTGTCACACGCGGCGCGGCGCGTGACCTGGGGCAGTGGCGGTCTGTCCGTTCCGAGCCGCTTCCTGTTCGAGATACCCGCGGCCCTCATGACCGGGCCTCGCCTGGAACGTGGGGACGACTTCGACGACGACATCGGCAACGTCGATCCGGACCTGGTCTTCGGGCGACGGCTGAACAGCCGCTTCGGGACGCCGATCCGGTCCGGCGGCGGTGCGTACCGAGCCGGTGTCGGACCGGTGGGAGGCCCCAGGGCAGGCGAGGCCTTCAAGCCCACGCGCGACCTGGGCGCCAGGCGCGAGGCCTACGAGTCGGGGGCGCGGTCCGGCAGCTTGAACACGCCGCCGAGCCTCGGTCCGGGACGAGCGGCCTCGGAGTCTCCGCCGCCGCCCCGTCCGGCTCCTGCGGCGCGTCCCCGCATCCCCGGGGAGCGGCAGTTCCGCGACGGCGATCGCGTCCGTCACGCGCGGCTGGGCGACGGCATCGTCGTCACCTCGAAGCTCACTCGCGCCGACGAGGAGGTCACGGTCGCGTTCTCGAACGGCGGCGGCGTCAAGACGCTCCTCGCAAGCATTGCGAACCTGGAGCTGCTCGGGTGATCTCCTCCACCTGCCGGCTCAGACCCACGCTCGCCCACGCCTTTGCGTCAGGCGGGCCGAAGGGTTTTCATCCTCGCGACCGGTGCCGGATCCAGAATAGACTCAAAGGGCCTTAGTTTCGGCTGCGCCCAAGGTTGGGAGAGCGGACAAGGTCGCGATGGAGTGGCTCACGTGGCTGCGGCCCGGCGAGGTGCTATGAGTTCCGGCAACGTCTTCGTAGCAACGTATCCTCCACGCCGCTGCGGAATTGCCACCTTCACCCGCGACCTGGCGGGTGTCACAGGCGACCATGAGATAGCTGTTCTGCATCCGCCCGACGGCCCGGTTCTGTATCCGGTCGAGGTAGAGCACCGGATAAGGCGCGACGTCCGAGCGGACTATCTTCGCGTCGCCATGACGCTGAATCGATCGAACGCCAGAGTCGTTTCTATCCAGCACGAATATGGGATCTGGGGCGGGGACGATGGCGAGTACGTTCTGGAGTTCGTTGGCGCTTTGTCCAAACCGGTCGTCGCCACTCTGCACACGGTCCCGCGGGACCCATCGCAGGGACAGCGCCGCGTGCTGACGCGCTTGATCGATGCCAGCTCGGCGACCGTTGTGATGTCGCAGTCAGCTGCGGCGCTGCTACAACGGGTGTACGGAGTCCACCCGGACGTTATCGATGTCGTCCCCCACGGTGTCCCTCACCTGCCCCTGCTCGCGCCGGATAGGGTCAAGCCGAAGCTCGGCATGGAGGTGGCCCCGATGATCCTGAGCTTCGGGCTAATCGGGCCGGGCAAGGGCTACGAGTCGGTCATCGAGGCGATGCCGGCGGTCATCGGGGCCTGCCCGACCGCCTACTACGTGATCCTTGGAGCCACGCACCCGGAGCTGTTGCGGCGCGAGGGCGAGGTCTATCGAAGCAAACTGACACGTCTCGCCGAGGCCCTCGGTGTGGCAAACCGGGTCCTGTTCGTCGATCGCTTTGTGACTCGATCGGAGCTGGCAACCTGGCTGACCGCGGCCGACATCTTCGTCACTCCATACCCCAATCCAGATCAGATCGTATCGGGCACCCTGGCGTACGCCATGAGCGCCGGTAAGGCAATCGTCTCCACGCGTTACGCTTATGCGGTGGAGATGCTCGAGGGCGGCCGCGGCAGGTTGGTGGAATCGAGCTTGCCTGGGGCCCTGGGTGACTCGCTGATCGAGCTGATCCGCGATCACGAACTGCGGCGCCGGCTTGGGCAAAGGGCTTACGAGTTCAGCCGGACGATGATCTGGCCGGAAGTCGGGGCCAGGTATCGGGGGATCTTCGAGCGCGTCGGTACAGCCGAGGCTCGACCGCGCAGTGGCCGAGAGGTACTGATTGCGGGTCATGTTAGAGCCTAGTGGCGTCGGGCCCGACCGTCCCGTCGGACCCGACCGTCCCGCCCCGGCGCGGCCGTTGTATCCCGTCAGCAGGCTGCACCTGAGCGCAATGAGCGACGACGTTGGTCTGTGGCAGCACGCTCGAGGAGTTGAGCCGGAGCCCCGGTTCGGCTACTGCACGGATGACGTGGCTCGTTACATCGTCGTGGATCTACTGCAGTCCCGCGAAGTGGGTTTGGCCGCCGTGGACGTCAGCATCCGGCGCTCAATCCAGTTCGTAAGCGACGCATTTGACGGCACCTCGGGGCGTTTTCTGAACTTCCGCACAGCGGATGGCCGCTGGCTCGAGGCCGGGGCGTCGGAGGACTGTCAGGCCCGAGCTCTGGCTGGGCTGGCGGCGGTGGTGTCGGAAATGCCCGACACTGACGTGGCCGAGCGGGCGCGGCAGCTTTTCGCTCGGGCGTTGCCAGCTGCCGATTCATTGGGCGCCTTGCGCGCCATCTCAGCCGCGCTTCTCGCGTGCGATCTGGCCATCGACGCGGGATTCTCCTCTGCTGCCGAGCCCGCCTTCGAGCTGCTCGCGGCTCGTCTGGCGAAGGTATTCGGGCTCCCTGAAATAGAGTCCCGGCCCAGGACTCACCGGCCTGAGCGGAGCCGGCATGCCGGTCTCTCCGTTCTGGGCCGCAGCAAGGCCGGCCCTACCGGGCCGGTGGAATGGCCCTGGCCCGAGTCGGTTCTCACCTATGAGAACGCCCTGGTGCCACAGGCTCTCATCGCCGCCGGACTACGTCTCGGCCGGCCGGCACTCCTAGCCCGAGGTTGTTCCGTGCTCGATTGGCTCATCGATGTCCAGGCTGGCGAGTCGGGCCAGTTCTCTCCCGTCGGCACGAGCCACTGGTGGCCTCGGACGGCGGAACGAAGCCGATTCGATCAGCAGCCGATTGAAGCGGCCACGATGTTGTCCGCAGCCGCGGCTGCGTACCGAGCCACGGGTCGGGCGCGCTATCTGGACGCCGCGGAGACCGCCTACGGCTGGTTCCTCGGAGACAACGATCTGGGGGTGACCCTGGCAGACCCCGCCCGCGGAGCCTGCTACGACGGCCTCACGCCGACGGGGCCAAACGAGAACCAGGGCGCCGAGTCGACTCTCATGTGGCTGACCGCTCTCGAGCGGATGCGGGAGCTTCGCCGCTCGACTAAGGGCGGGTTCGTGCTGCCCGCGTTGGCCGAGCTCGGTCCCGACTCGGCCGCGCGCCAGTGAGCGCCCCGAGCGGCAGACAACTCTTCATCAGACATCCATCCAACCCGATCCTGACGGCAAACCAGCTTCCGTATCCGGCCAACACGGTCTTCAACCCGGGCGCCGCTCGTGTCGGTGACGAGACCGTCTTGCTGGCGAGGGTCGAAGACCTGCGCGGTATCTCCAGCCTGCTCGTGGCTCGCAGCACGGACGGGGTAGGGGACTGGCGGCTGGACGAGAAGCCTCTCCTTGCGCCCGATCCTGCCCATCCCGAGGAGGTATGGGGCTGCGAGGATCCGCGCCTCGTCTACTTGCCTGAGCGAGAGGAATGGGCAATCACCTATACGGCCTACAGCAACCGCGGTCCACTGGTGTCGCTGGCGATGACCACGGACTTCAGGGAGGTCCGGAGGTTGGGGCCGGTGATGCCGCCCGACGACAAGGATGCGGCCCTGTTCCCGTGCCGGTTCGACGGCCGCTGGATCATGATCCACCGCCCGTCACCGATCTACGGCCCGGCCAATATCTGGATCTCCTACTCGCCAGACCTGCGCCACTGGGGCGACCACGCCGTTCTGCTCGAGGCGCGCGATGGGGCGTGGTGGGACGCCGTCAAGATCGGGCTCGGGCCGCCGCCGCTGGCCACCTCCGAGGGCTGGCTGATGATGTATCACGGTGCTCACTCGACGGCGTCGGGGCCGATCTATCGCGTCGGCCTCGCCCTGTTGGACCTCGAGCACCCCGAAGTTGTGCTGCATCGATCCGATGAGTGGGTGATGGCGCCCGTAACCAACTACGAGTCCGTCGGCGACGTCGACAAGGTCATCTTCCCAAACGGTTGGGTTCTCGACGAGGCGGCCGATCGGCTACTGCTCTACTACGGCGCGGGCGATTCGGTGGTCGGTCTGGCGGTCGCTTGCTTCAGCGAGGTCTTGGAATACGTGAAGCAGACGCCGGCGTACCAGCATCGCCGGGCCAGTGACGACGGCCGCGGGTAGGTCCGACCCCCGCGCAGTCTGAGGGTACCGCGGGCGGTGAAGAGATTAGGGGCAGCTCGTCGGGCGGCGGAGGCGTGACGATGCTGCTGGTTTCGGTCGTCGGCAGGCAATAGCATCATCCCCGGTGAAGATGGGCGAGCCGAGAGCGCGCCCGAGTCGGATCGGAGAGAATCGGGTCGGGCGCACGCAATGGCCGGGTTAGTGGAGGGCGAGCGGTGACCGAGTCGGCGGAGCAGACGGTTGGGCTGCCGGTCGCGGCCGAAGCGGTCGATGCTGCCCGAGCAATGGGCCAGGAGGCTGCCGCACACCGACAGGCCGACCTGATCCCGATTCTCGTCCGGGCGGGCGAGCTCTATTACCAGCAGGACGCTCCCGAGATACCCGACGCCGAATACGACGACCTGATGCGCGAGCTGGTCGCCATCGAGAGCGCCTTCCCGGTGCTGGTCACGCCGGATTCGCCGACTCAACGTGTGGGGGCCGCGCCCACGGGGGCCTTCGGGGAGGTCGTCCACGGGCGGCCGATGCTATCGCTCGGCAACGTCTTCGACGAGGATGAGCTGAGGGCCTTCGACCAGCGCGTCAGGCGCGGTTTGGGCTTGCCGCCCGCGCCCGCCCCGGCCCCGGAGCTCCGTTACGTGGCCGAGCTCAAGATCGACGGCCTGGCAATCTCGCTGCGCTTCGAGCGTGGCCGATTCGTCCAGGGCGCGACGCGGGGCGACGGAACCACCGGCGAGGACGTGACCGCGAACCTGAAGACGATCTCCGTCATTCCGGGGCGGCTGCGCGAACCCGCCACGGCCGTGGTCCGCGGCGAGGTCTTCATGCCAAAGGCCGAGTTCGCCCGCATCAACGCTGCGCGGGAGGAAGCCGGCCTTCCGACCTACGCCAACCCGCGCAACAGCGGAGCGGGCTCGCTGCGGCAGATCGACTCGCGCGTGACCGCCGAGCGGCGATTGTCGTCGTGGACGTATCAGCTGATCGAGGACGGACCCGATGGCGGGCCGGTGGTTGCCAGTCAGTCGGAGGCGCTCGCCCGACTTGCCGCCCTGGGCCTGCCGGTCAACCCGGACCGTGCCGAGGGCCTCGACATCGACGCCGTCTGCCGCTTCCTCGAGGAGTGGCGCGAAGAGCGCCACGGCCTGCCGTACGAGACCGATGGCGTCGTCGTCAAGGTCGACCGCTTCGATCAGCAGGCGCGGCTGGGCGTGGTCGCCCGAGCGCCTCGCTGGGCAATCGCCTACAAGTTTCCGCCCGAACAGGTCGAGACCGTGATGGAAGACATCGTTCCGTATGTCGGTAGGACCGGGACCCTGACGCCGGTGGCTCACATGCGACCGACGAAGGTGGCCGGCTCCACCGTCGCTCGTGCCACGCTGCACAACCTCGACGAAGTTCGGCGCAAGGATCTCCGAATCGGGGACTGGGTCGTGCTCCAGAAGGCCGGCGATGTGATCCCGGAGGTCGTGCGCTCGATACCCGATCGTCGGACGGGCGCCGAGCGCCTCTTCGAGATGCCGGCCACGTGCCCGGTCTGCGCGACCGCGATCGTTCGCGATGAGGGCTCGGTCCGCCACTACTGCCCCAATCCGAAGTGCCCGGCGCGCCTGTCCCAGGAGTTCGCCCATTTCGCCGGGCGCGGCGGCATGGACATCGAGGGCGCCGGCTGGTCGGTGCTCGAACAGCTCCTCGAACGCGGCCTGGTGAAGACTCGCGGCGACTTCTACCGGCTCACGGTCGACGATCTGGAGAGTCTCGACCGGTTTGCCCGCAAGAGCGCCGAGAACCTGAAGACCTCGATCGAAAGGTCGCGTCGGCGGCCGCTGGCGCGCGTGCTGAACGCCCTCGGCATCCCCCAGGTTGGCGAACAGACTGCCATTGACCTGGCCGGCTGGATCGCTTCCCGCTGGCCGTCCGAGGGGACCGACGCGGGGGAGTGGACCGCGCTTGTGGCCCGGTCGCTGCCCGGCGTCACCGCCGAGGAGCTCCAGGAGGTACCGGGTATCGGTCCCGTGGTCGCCCGGGCCGTTGCCGGCTACTTCGCCGATCCCGAGACCGCGTCCGTGCTCGCCGACCTCGTCGACGCCGGTGTCGTGGCCGAGCCGCCCGCCAGACGAGTGGCTTCGGGGAGTGGCTTCGCAGCCGAGCCCCTCGCCGGGAAGACGGTGGTTGTCACCGGAACCCTGGCCGGCTTCGAGCGTTCCGCCGCCGAGGAGGCGATCCGCGCCGCCGGCGGCAAGGCCGCTGGCTCGGTGTCGAGGAACACCTCGTACGTGGTCGCCGGCGAGAACGCCGGCTCCAAGCTGGCCAAAGCCACGGAGCTGGGCGTTCCGGTGTTGGACGAGGAGGGGTTCCGGCGGCTGCTGGCGGGGGAAGCGTAGTTGACCAGGGACGGGTTTCGCGGCCGTGGCCGAAGCATCTATGGCCGAAGCATCCGTGGGGAATCAGTCACTTACGCGTGGCAGTGGTGCCATCCGCAAATGCGCCCGTGTCCGTGGCCCTGCGCTCTCGCTCCCACGCTCGGCCGGGCCGTGTGACGCTGCACCGGGCAGCCTCACGACCCGTCCGCTGCGTCTCGCACCCTCGGTGCGCGTATCTGACGGAAACAAGCCGGAGTGGCCGCCCCGGGCCGCCTCAGCCCATCGCCGAGTTGATCTGGCCCCAGATCCACTCTGCCCGCCAGGCGACCTCCGGCCCGCGGAGCATTCGTGGCGCCTGCCACGTTTCCTGCCAGCCGCGAGCCTGGAGCTCGCGCCACGCGGCGCCATGCTCGTCGGGGATGCCGGCCCGGACATGAGCCTCGGCGGGGACAACGTGACGGTGCAGGTCTAGGAGGTAGAGTCCGTCTTCGAAGCGCGGGGCGACGATCGCGCCGTAGGCCCGCTCGGCTGGGAGCAGGAACCCGCGCAGCGGCGCGCCGCGCCCGCCCGGCGCGTCCTCGAGGACCCAGCCCTCGCCTTCGGCCAGCACACGGAGCGGAACCGATCGGTCCTCCGCCGTTGCCAGCCGGTCGAGCTCGAGCACGGCCGGCAGGTCTGCCGATTCGAGTCTTCGAGCGCGGGTGCCCGAGGGCTCGACGGGACGTTCGGCCAGGTGGTCGGCCTGGAGCTGGTGGTAGTGGGTCATGAGTCGGAAGCCCATGCCCTCGTACATCGGTCGCCCGGCGTCGGTGGACTCGAGCGATAGCGTCACGCAGCCGGCGGCCCGCAGCCGGCGGCATAGCTCCTCCGTCATCGCCCGACCAAACCCGCGCCGCCGATACTCCGGGTCGACGACGATCGCCCCGAGCCAGCCAACCGGCCCGTTGACCGTGGCGAGCCCCGTGGCGACGAGCCGCCCGTCCACGACGCCGGTCAGCGGCTGGCATGTGGAGGTCCTCAGGACGAACTCATAGAACCGCCGCCGATCGCGCCAGCCCTGGGCCAGGCCAAGCGCCACCGCGGCGTCGACGTCGGCCGCGGTCCAATCGCGGAGCTCGAATCCCTCAAACCTCGATATTGCCACGGTCCATCCCTCACCCGAAGGCGAAGCCGATGAGGCTCCAGATCAGCGCCGCTGGGCTTCCCTTCCTTGATCGCGGCGGCTCGGCCAACTCTACGTGCATACTGGTCGGGACGTGGTTTGTTCGGTATCTCCGGGTCGCCCGACGGCCTCGGGCAAGACGATGAGGGTGCGTCGGCGGATGACGCGCCCGATCGAATCGGGGCGGCGACACGCCCGGTGGGCCATGGTTCGCTCAGGTTAGGTTCCGTCCGGTATCATCCCGCCCATGGCCAACCTGTCCCGTGCCGATGTCGAGCACGTAGCCCATCTCGCCCGCCTCGGCTTGACCGAGGAGGAGCTGGCGCGCCTCGAGGGGCAGCTCAACCACATCCTCGACCAGTACACGATCCTCACGACGCTCGACACGGAGCACATTCCGCCGACGGCCCAGACCATCGAGCTGGCGAACATCCTGCGCGAGGACGTGGTCCAGCCTTCGCTCACGGCGGACGAGGCCCTGGCCAACGCCCCCGAGCGGAGTGGCGGCCACTTAGTCGTGCCGGCGATCCTTGGCGGCGGCGAGGGGGGCGCGTAGCCAGTGAATGACCTGACTCGCCTGAGCGCGCACGAGATGACCGCCTTGCTGCGGAGTGGTGAGGTCTCGTCCCAGGCCCTGACCGAGGCTCACCTGGCCGTCGCGGAGCGCCAGAACCGCGCCCTCAACGCCTGGCTCGCGATCTACCGAGCCGACGCCCTGGCCCAGGCTACCGCAGCCGACGAACGCATCGCCGAAGCGCGCCACGAGGGCGCCGCCGCGCTCAACGCGCTCCACCCGCTGTGCGGCGTCCCGATCGGGCTCAAGGATCTGGTCTCGGTCAAGGGCGGACAGGCCACCGCCGGCTCGAAGATCCTGCAGGGCTACATCGCGCCGTTCGATTCGACCGTGACCGCGCGGCTGCGCCAGGCTGGCGCCGTGATCCTGGGCAAGACCAACATGGACGAGTTCGCCATGGGGTCTTCCTGCGAGCACTCGGCCTACGGTCCCACGGCCAACCCGTGGGACCTGACGCGGGTGCCGGGCGGAAGCTCCGGCGGCTCGGCGGCGGCCGTTGCCGCGTACCACGTTCCCGTCTCGATCGGCACGGACACGGGCGGCAGCATCCGCCAGCCGGCCTCGTTGTGCGGGATCGTCGGGCTGAAGCCCACCTATGGCCGGGTCAGCCGCTACGGCATCGTGGCCTTCGCCAGCTCGCTCGACCAGATCGGGCCGTTCGCCCGCGACGCGCGAGACGCGGCGATCCTGCTACATGCCATCTCGGGTCGCGATGCGCGCGACGCCACCTCGGCTCCGGTCGAGGTCCCGGACGAGTTGCTGAAGCTCCCCACGAGTGACGACGAAGCCGCAGGCTATCTCCGCGGCCGCCGCATCGCCCTGCCGCGCGAATACTTCGTCGAGGGCATGGAGCCCGGCGTCGCCGCCCGCGTCCGCGAGGCCGTCGCCGCGATGGAACAGGCCGGCGCGAAGGTCGAGGAAGTCTCGCTGCCGCACACCGAATACGGCCTTGCCACGTACTACATCATCGCCCCGGCCGAGTGCAGCTCGAACCTGGCCCGCTTCGACGGCGTCAAATACGGTCTCAGCGACCGCACCTCCGGCGAGTACATCGCCGACTACCTGCGCACCAGAGGCGCCGGCTTCGGGCCCGAGGTCAAGCGCCGGATCATGCTCGGCACCTACGCCCTGTCGGCCGGCTACTACGACGCCTACTACCTCAAGGCCCAGAAGGTTCGAACCCTCATCAAGGCCGACTTCGACGCCGTCTGGGCGGCCGGCTTCGACGCCATCTGCGCGCCGACCAGCCCGACCGTCGCCTTTCCCATGGGCGCCAAGATGGCCGACCCGGTGGCGATGTACCTCTCGGACGCCTGCACCCTGCCGGTCAACATGGCCGGCCTGCCCGGGGTTTCGATCCCGGCCGGTCTCTCGGACGGGCTCCCGGTTGGTCTCCAGATCATTGGAGCGCCGTGGAGCGAACTCTCGATGCTTCGTCTGGCCCGCGCGTACGAAGGGATAACGGCCAGAGCACCCTGGCGGGACCTCGAGCCCGCCGAACTGCAGCTGACCGACGATCCCACCACGCCCAGCCCGATCGAGCGGAAGGAGCGCCTCAACGCAGGCGCCTCCGCCACGGGCTCCGGCAAAGCCTGAGGACGCACCGATGACCACACCGACCCGCCCCGGCAGCAATCGTCTGACCACGGACCCCTCGATCCTCAACTCCGAATCCGAGCCAGAGCGACCGCCGCTCTCCACGCGTGTCCTGTCGCGCCGCGTCGACGAGGTTCCGCGCTCCGGCATCCGCCGCTTCTTCGACATCCTGGCCACGATGACCGACGTCATCAGCCTGGGTGTCGGCGAGCCCGACTTCGATACGCCACAGCAGGTCATCGAAGCCGGCCGGCACAGCCTGGCCTCGCGGCGCACCCACTATGCCTCCAACTACGGCACGCTCGAGCTGCGCCGCGCCCTGGCCCACCACATCGAGCGCATGTACGGCGTTCGCTACGACCCCACCGAAGAGATCCTGATCACGATCGGCGCCTCGGAGGCCCTCGACGTGGCCATCCGGGCGACCATCGATCCGGGCGACGAAGTGATCCTGCACGAGCCCTCGTACGTGTCGTATCGGCCGGCGGTGATCTTCGCCGGCGGCGTCCCGGTGGGCGTCCCGACCACGATCGACGAGGACTTCGCGCTCGATCCCGCCAAGGTCGAGGCGGCCATCACGCCGCGGACCAAGGCCATGCTCATCAACTACCCGTGCAACCCCACCGGCGCGGTCCTGCCGCCCGAGGCCCAGGACGAGATCGCCCGCATAGCCGTCCGCCACGACCTGCTCGTGTACAGCGACGAGATCTACGACCGGCTCGTCTACGGCGGCTACCAGATGCGGACCATGAGCTCGCTGCCCGGTATGCGCCGCCGCACCGTCCTGATGGGCGGCTTCTCAAAGGCCTACGCCATGACCGGCTGGCGCGTCGGCTACGTCTGCGCCCCGTCGGAGATCCTCGAAGGGATCCTCAAGGTCCACCAGTACGTGATCATGTGCGCCCCGACGGTGGCCCAGGATGCCGCCCTCGAGGCGCTCAAGACCGGCGAGCCCGACGTCCTGCGGATGACGGCGGAATACGACCAGCGGCGACGCATCATCGTTGACGGCTTCAACGCCATCGGCCTGCGGACGTTCGAGCCGAAGGGCGCCTTCTACGCCTTCCCGCAGATCACTTCGACCGGCTTGACCAGCGATCAGTTCGCCGAGGCCCTGCTCCAGGAGGAGTCGGTCGCCGTGGTGCCGGGAACCGCGTTCGGCGAGGCCGGCGAGGGCCACGTCCGCTGCTGCTATGCCACCAGCGAGGCCGAGATCCGCGAGGCCCTCGTCCGCATCGAGCGCTTCGTGAAGCGGCGGAGGGGCGAAGCGTGACCGTTGCCCAAGCCGCCGGCAAGAGCGGGGCGCTGGAGAAGTACGAAGCCGTAATCGGCATCGAGATCCATTGCCAGCTCAAGACCGTCAGCAAGATGTTCTGCGGCTGCTCCACCGACATAGATGGAGCGGCCCCGAACAGCCACTGCTGTCCGGTCTGTCTCGGGCTGCCCGGCGTCTTGCCGACCATCAACAAGGCGGCCGTGGAGTTCGTCATCGCGACCGGCTTCGCCATCGAAGCGACCGTCGCCTCGACCACGCGCTGGGATCGAAAGAACTACTTCTACCCGGACCTGCCGAAGGGTTACCAGATCAGCCAGTACCAGCTGCCGCTGGCAGCCAACGGCCGGCTGACCTTCGACACGAGCGACGGGCCGTTCACCGTCCGAGTCAACCGGGCGCACCTCGAGGAGGACACCGGCCGGCTGATCCACCAGGACCTCGACGGTCGACGCGTGAGTCTCATCGACTTCAACCGGTCGGGCATGCCGCTCATGGAGATCGTGACGGAGCCCAACATCCGGACGGCGGAACAGGCTCGCCGCTATGCCGAGGAGCTTCGTTTGCTGATGCGGACGATTGGCGCCTCGGACGCGGAGATGGAGAACGGCCAGATGCGGGTCGAGGCCAACGTCTCGATCAGGCCGATCGGCCGGGAGGCGTTCGGGACGCGGGTCGAGGTCAAGAACATGAACTCGATGCGGGCCGTGGAGCGGGCCATCGCCTTCGAGATCGAGCGCCAGGCCGTGGCGATCGATGCCGGCGAGTCGATCCACATGGAGACTCGCGGCTGGGACGAGGGCAGCCAGTCCACGTACCACATGCGGCCCAAGGAAGAGGAGAACGACTACCGCTACTTCCCGGAGCCCGATCTGCCGCCGCTGCTGACAACGCCCGAATGGCTGGCCGAGATCAAGGCCCGGCTGCCCGAGCTGCCGGCAACACGGCGGACGCGCTACCGCGAGGCATACGGTCTCTCCGCATACGACGCCGGGGTGCTGGTCAACGACGCCGCGGCCACGGCTCTGTTCGAAGGCGCGCTGGCGGCGGGAGCTGGCGTGCCCGCGAAGCTGCTCGCCAACTGGGTCACGGGCGAGTACATGCGCCTCGCCAAGGGCGAGGGTAGCGGCGGTTCCACGGATCCGGCCGAGCTGGCCGCCCTGGTCAAGCTCGTCGCCGCCGGTGCGATCTCCGGCACCAACGCCAAAGAGATCTTCGCCGAGCACTTCGCGTCGGGGGCCAAGGTCGCCGCCATCGTCGAGTCGCGCGGCTTCCGCCAGATCTCGGATGCCGGGGCGCTTGGTGCGGCCATCGACACGGTGCTGGCAGCCAACCCCGCGGCCGTCGCAGATTACCGGGCCGGCACCCTTGCGGCGATCGGCTTCCTCGTCGGCCAGGTCATGAAGGCCACGCGCGGCCAGGCCAATGCGGCCATGGTCCAGACCGCGTTGCGCGAGCGTTTGGACAAGGTCTAATAGGTCGCAGGACAAGGATCGAATAGCCGTCCGAAGGAGTGTCGATGGGTCCGATCAACCTTATTTGCTGGGTTCTCGGAGTCGTGCTCATTGCGGTTGGCTATCTCAGGGCAAAGGGTCCTTGGAGCCGCTATGAGGGCCTCAAGGCCCAGGAAGCGAACATCGCCCGCTACGAAGGCTGGCGTGGCACGCGGCTTCGCGACGACGGCCCCAGCGCCGCCTCGATCATGGCCAAGGAGCTCCTCCGCCGAGCCCAGATCGGCGGCTTGGTCCTCGTCGCAGGCTTCGTCCTGGTCTTCGTGGGCTTCGCCGTCCACTAGATCTCGGCCTCGCGTGCCGTCGGGCGGCTGGCACGGGGAGCGGAGGTCAGCTGCGTGCGATCCTGCGGATCTCGATGGCCGTGCAGCGGTCCATGACGACCGCTAGGCCGCCTTCGGCGGCGATTCGGGCCGTCTCCCAGTTGACCACGCCAAGCTGGAGCCAGAGCGCCCGGGCGCCGACCGCGACCGCCTCGCGGGCGATCTCGTCGGTCAGCTCGGGGCGCCGGAAGACGTCGACGATGTCGATGCGTCCGCCGAGCGCGGCCTCGGCCTCGGCCAGCGTGGCCACGGCGGGCACGCCCTCGACCGCGGTCTCGTTCGGGTTCACCGGCACGCACTGGTAGCCCGCGTCGACCAGGGTCCGAAAGACGCCGTGCAAAGGTCGGGCAGGATTGGACGAGGCACCGACCACGGCGATCCGCCGCGCGGTCCGCAGCAGCTCGACGATGCCCGAGTCGTCGAGAAGCTGGACCGGCTGGCCGGGTGAATCGGCGTTGCTCATCTCGTGGTCCTCGTTCCGCGGGTTCGTTGTCGCTAAGGGGCCGCGCTCTCCCCGGCGGAAGACCCGGGTGTCGGAGGTGCCGAGGCCGTCCGCGGCGGGCCGGCCTTGAGCGTCGCGACTACCGCGTCGAGTCTCGCCCCGAAGCCGGCGGGAAGATTGGTGTGGAAGTCGCTCAGGGCAATGCCGCCGTTCGTAACGTCATTCACCGACTCGCGGGAGACTGCCCGTCCGGCCGTGGCCGCGGCGACCGCGACCGAGACCGCCACGTCATAGCGCTTCATGACGCTGACGATCAGGCACGTCTGGACGTCCGGTACCGTCTGCCATGCGTCTGTGTCGACGGCCACCAGTCGGGCCTTGGCGGTGCAGGCTTCGCGGAACGCGCCGATCCCCGAGAGGCTCGGCAGGGCGACGATGACGTCGCTGCCGGCCTTGACCAGGCCAGTCGCCGCGGCCCGGCCCTTCTCGGGCGAATCGGACGTGCCAGCGTAGGCGAAGGCAACCGTGAACCCAGGCTTTTCCTGCGCCGCTCCGCTCCCGAAGCCGGCCGCGTAATTGGTCGTCTGGACCTCGTTCTGGACGTCCCCGACCATGCCGATGCTGCCCGAACTCGAGAAGGACGCCGCCACGTAGCCCGCCAGGTAGCCCGCCTCCGCCTCGTCGAAGACGAGGCCATGAACATTCGCGGGAGCGCCGTTGGAAACGACCACGTCCATTTCGAAGAATTGTGTCAACGGATGGGCTGTCGCCGCCGCTCGGACGGCCGCATCGGAGGCCGGCCCAACGGTCACGACGATGCCGGCTTCGGATGCGGCAGCCTGGTCGATGTCGTCCGCGAGCTCGGCATTGGATACCGGCTGCACGAGCGTAGTGGTCGCTCCGATCCGGGCAGCAGCGGATTCGATGCCATTCCAGGTGAGGCCGGCCGGCGTCCAGTTCTTCGGCTCGCCGATGGAGGCAACCAACGTGATCGACTTTACGAGCTGCCTGGTCGGGCCCGGCGTCGCGGTCTCGGTCGAGATGTTCGTGCCGGCGGACGGCGAGTCGCTGCTGGGAGTCGGGGTCTGGCCGGTCGGGTTCGAGAACAGGCCGCACCCCGCCACGAGCAGAGCTGCGGCAGACAGCAGGCCGGCAGCTGCCGCGGTGGGAGTCTTCGAGCGGTTCATCGTTGCCGAATTGTAGGGGTCTCGACCACCGGCTCGGTGGCGCGAGAAGTGGCCCGCTCGTCGGGACCAGGATGGCGCGCTCTGTCGGGCCGAGGCGGAGGAGCCAGACTTGCCTCCTGGACTAGGATGGCCCAAGAGGAGGCAGACGTGAGCAGCAGGCTAGAACCCGTCGACGAGCGGCTTGAGGTGGACGGTGGGATCGAGCTGCGCGTCCTACGCTGGAACCCGCCGATCGAGGCCGCCCTCGCGTCCGGAGCGCCCTTTGTGCTCGTCCATGGCCTGGCCTCGAACGCGCGGCTGTGGGACGGGGTCGCGAGGCATCTGGCCGAAGCGGGGCGCCGCTCCACTGCGGTCGACCTGCGCGGCCACGGCCACTCCGACAAGCCCGACAGCGGCTACGACTTCGCCACGATCGCCGAGGACCTGCGGGCGCTCATCGGCTCATTGGGGCCGGGCTTCGAGCGACCGATCCTGGTCGGACAGTCCTGGGGCGCAAGCGTGGTCCTGGACTATGCGGTTCGTCACCCGGACCTGACGCGCGGGATCGTCCTGGTCGATGGCGGGTTGACGGACCTGCGCGACGCCTTTCCGACCTGGGAGATCTGCTGGGAGCGGCTCGCCCCGCCGCAGCTCGTGGGCATGCCGCTCGACTCGGTTGAGGGCTACTTCCGCTCGGCTCATGCGGACTGGACCGCCGAGGGCATCGAAGGCTCGCTCGCCAACTTCGAGATCCGGCCGGATCGAACCATCGCGCCCTGGCTGTCGCGCGATCATCACAAGGCGATCCTCGAGGCGATGTGGGGCCAGCGGACGGCCGATCTGTGGCGGTCTCTGCGAGTGCCGGCCCTGATCGTGCCGGTCGATGGGGGCGAGAGCGATTGGACGAAGGCGAAGCGTGCCGGATCGGAGGCGGCGATGGCGGCGGCCGGATCGTCTGGTGTCGCCGTCCGAGTCAACTGGTTCAAGGGCGATCACGACATCCACGCGCAGCATCCGGACGAGCTGACGGAGGCGATCATCGCGGCCGACCGCGATGGACTCTTCACCGGGCCGCTGGTTTCGTGAGACTCGTTGGCGCGTGGGGAGGCCAGGGGCGATGACGGCGCTGCCGCGGATCCTCACGATCATGGGCTCGGGCGAGACCACGCCCACCATGGCCCGTGTCCACCGCGCAATCCTCGATCGGTTGGGAGAGCGGCCGGTTCCGGCGGTCGTACTCGACACGCCCTACGGCTTCCAGGAGAACGCCGACGACATAACCGCCCGGACGGTCGACTACTTCCGAACGACAGTCGGCGCGCCGTTTTCCGTCGCCTCGTTTCGGTCGGCCGATGCCGATCCGCTCAGCCGCGAGACGGCGCTGGTCCGGATCCGCGACGCTCGACTCGTGTTCACCGGACCGGGCAGTCCTTCCTACGCGCTGCGGCAATGGGCCGGGTCGGAGATCCCGAGCCTGCTTGCCCGAAAGCTGGCGCAGGGCGGGGCAGTGACGATGGCGAGCGCGGCTGCGCTGACTCTTGGCCGGTACACGATCCCCGTCTACGAGATCTACAAAGTCGGCGAGGCGCCGCGCTGGCTCGACGGGCTGGATCTGCTCACGCCGCTCGGCCTGCCGGTCGCGGTCGTGCCCCACTACGACAATGCCGAGGGTGGCACCCACGACACGCGCTTCTGCTATCTCGGCGAGCGCCGCCTCGAGGTGCTGGAGGCGGAACTGCCACCGGACATCTTTATTCTCGGCGTCGACGGCCACACGGCGCTCGTGCTTGATCTCGAAGCAGGGTCGGCGAGCGTGCTTGGTTTGGGGGTGGTCACGGTGCGCAAGGACGGACGGAGCACGGTCTACCCGGCGGGGTCCCAGCTGCCGATCGCCGAACTGGCGGCCGCGCATCGCCGTGGGCATGTCTCGGCATCCGGTGCGGCCGGTGCGGCCGATGCGGCCGATGGCACGGTCGGCGTGCCGGTCATAGCCACCGCCCCCACACAGGCCCCGCTGCGGGATGAGGTGGCTCGCCTGGAAGCCACGTTCAGCGTCTCGCTCGAGGAGTGCGACGTCCCGGCCGCGGTCCGGGCCATCCTCGCCCTCGAGGAGACAATCCAGGCCTGGTCGCACGACACCGATCAGTCCGATGCGTTGGCTTCGGCCCGGTCCGCTTTGAGGGCCGCCGTCGTCTGCCTGGGCGAGCTGGCGGTCGAGGGCTCGCGCGATCCGGCCGAGCTGATCGGCCCATTCGTTGATGCACTGCTGGCCGAGCGGGTCCGCGCCCGCGAGGCTCGCGACTGGGCCGCCGCGGACGCAATCCGCGATCGTCTCCTGGCCGCCGGCATCGAGCTCCACGACACCCCGGCCGGCACGACCTGGGAGCTTCGGCCGGCGGCGCCGGTCGGCTGAGGGAGGGGCGCCGGCGAGGGAGAGCACACCGCCCGGTCCGACGGGGGCGCCGTGCTACCGGTCGCCGTGCTACCGGTCGCCGTGCCACCGGGCGCCGTGCCACCGGGCGCCGTGCCACCGGTCGCCGTGCCACTGAAGCGGGTGAGCAGTTGGAGAAATGGCTCCAGATTCATGGCCCCAGGCTCGGTCCCGGCCTGGCTGACGGCGTCCGAGCCCTCCTCGCGGAGGCCGGCAGCCAGGTGCGCTTTGCCGCGCGCACCAGATCAGCGTCGGTCGCTCCCCGACGCCCCCCGACGCGGTACCCTTAGCCCCCGTGACCGTCGCTCCGAATGACTTCGTCCACCTGCACCTCCACTCCGAGTTCAGCCTGCTGGACGGGCTCGGACGCATCAACGAGCTTGCCGAACAGGGCTCCCAGCTCGGCTTCGATGCAATGGCGATCACCGACCACGGTGCCCTGTACGGAGCGGTAGCGTTCGTCCAGGCGGTAGCGGCCAAGGGCATGAAGCCCATCGTCGGGGTCGAGACCTACGTCGCCCGCCGAAGCATGCGCGACAAGGAAGGCAAGGCCGACAGCCAGCCCTTCCATCTCGTCCTGCTGGCCGAGAATTGGCAGGGCTACCAGAACCTCTGCCGCCTGATCACCGACGCCCACCTGGACGGCTACTACTACAAGCCTCGCATCGACCGCGAGCACCTCGCCAAGCACTCGAAAGGCCTGATCGGCCTGAGCGCCTGCCTGGGCGGTGAGATCCCCAAGGCGCTGGAAGTCGACGACTGGGAGCTGGCCCGCAAGCTCGCCGGCGAGTACGGCGACATCTTCGGCAAGGATCGCTTCTTTCTGGAGCTGCAGGACCACGGCATCCCACTCCAGCGCCGCCTCAACGAACAGCTCCTGCGACTCGGACCGGAAGTCGGCCTGCAGCACGTCGTCACCAACGACCTGCACTACGTCCGCCGCGAGCAGCACGAAGCCCACGACGTCCTGCTGTGCGTCGGAACGGGCAGCAGCCTCGACACGCCGGGGCGGATGCGCTTCGAGTCGAACGAGTTCTACCTGAAGTCGGCGGCCGAGATGGCGGCGCTCTTCCCCGACAATCTCGACGCCATCCGACAGACACGCACCATCGCAGAAATGGTCGAGATGAAGCTGCCGTTCGGACAGCTCCGGATCCCGAGCTTCCCGGTACCCGAGGGCGAGACCATCGAGAGCTGGCTGCGCAAGGAGTGCCAGGTCGGCCTGGCCCGTCGCTACGGCGAGGTCACTCCGGAACTCCAGACCCGCCTCGACTACGAGCTCGACGTCATCTGCAGGATGGGCTACGCCGGCTACTTCCTGATCGTCGCGGATTTCACCAAGTTCGCCCGCGACCAGCGCATCGCCATCACCGTCCGCGGCTCGGCGCCTGGATCAATCGTCACCTACACCCTCGGTATCACGCCGGTCGACCCGATCCACTACCAGCTGCCGTTCGAGCGGTTCCTCAATCCGGACCGCGTGACGATGCCCGATATCGACGTCGACTTCGAGGACGGCCGGCGCGAGGAAGTCATCAACTACGTCAGCCGCAAGTACGGCGCCGACCACGTCGCCCAGATCATCACCTTCGGCACGATGCTCGCCCGGGCCGCCATTCGCGACGTGGCCCGCGTCGTCGGCATGACCTACGGCGAGGGCGACCGGATTTCCAAGGCCGTCCCGAACCAGCTCGGCATCACCCTCGTCGAGGCGATCGAGACGAGCCCGCCGCTCAAGGAGATGTATCAGAACGAGCCGGCCGTCCACCGCGTCATCGAGTTCGCCAAGCAGCTCGAGGGCGTGGCTCGCAACGCCTCCACGCACGCCGCCGGCGTCGTCATCAGCCGCGAGCCGCTGACCGAGCTGATGCCGCTGCAGCGAGCCACTAACTCCGACGCGGTCATGACCCAGTACGAGATGCATGCCGTCGACACGCTGGGACTGCTCAAGTTCGACTTCCTGGGCCTCTCGAACCTGACCATCCTGCGGGTTGCGGTAGATCTCATTCGGGCCCACCGCGGCGAGGAGATCGACCTCGACCGGATCCCGCTGGACGACAAGAAGACGTTCGACCTGCTGGCTTCGGGCGAGACGACCGGCGTCTTCCAGCTCGAGTCGGCCGGGATGCGGCGCTACATCCGCGAGCTCCAGCCGTCGAGCGTCTTCGATCTGGCGGCGATGGTGGCCCTCTATCGGCCCGGCCCGATGGACAACATCCCCTCGTACATCAGGCGCAAACACGGCGAGGAGAAGGTCACCTACCTTCACCCGCTCCTCGAGCCTTACCTCAACCGAACCTACGGTGTCTTCGTTTACCAGGAAGACATCATGTCGGCTTCTACCGCCCTCGCCGGCTTTACCGGGCCCGAGGCCGACATGCTCGGCTACGCCATCCGCAAGAAGAAGGCCGCGCTTATGCGCCAGATGCGCGAGAAGTTCGTCCGCCAGGCGGCCGAGCGGGGCGTCAAGCCGCAGGTCATCGATGCCGTCTTCGCCGCCTTCCAGCCGTTCGAGCGGTACGGCTTCAACAAGGCCCACGCCACCTGCTACGGCCTTATCGCCTACCAGACGGCCTACCTGAAGGCGAACTACACGGTCGACTACATGACGTCGGTGCTGACGGCCTTCCGGGACAACGAGGAGAAGGTCGCTGCCGCGGTCGCCGAATGCCGGCGCCTTGGGATCGAGGTCCGGCCTCCGGACGTCCACCGCTCGTTCGTCGAGTTCACTGTCGAGGACGACGCGATCCGGTTCGGGCTCCTGGCGGTCAAGAACGTCGGCGAAGGCGCCATCGAATCGATCATCACCGCGCGGGAGGCCGACGGCGGATTTCGCTCACTGGCCGACTTCTGCTGCCGGGTGGATCTACGACTCGCCAACAAGCGCGTTCTCGAGTCGCTCGTGAAGGTTGGGGCGATGAGCCGGTTTGGGCACGCGGCGCAGCTGCTCGCGGCGCTCGACGATGCGACGGCCACCGGCCAGGCCGCCCAGCGCGACCGAACGAGCGGGCAGACATCGTTGTTCGACCTGGGATCCTCGCCGGAGGCGCTGGAGCGGCCGCTGCCGGCGGTTCCCGAGGCACTGCCGCGCGAGCGGCTGGGCTGGGAGAAGGAGCTGCTCGGGCTGTACCTGTCCGAGCATCCACTCGGCGCAATCTCCGAGCAGATCGCGCAGTACGTCACGGCCTACTCGGGCGATCTCAAGGACGAGTCGCTCGACGGCCAGCGCGTGGTGATGGGCGGCATCGTGACGGGCGTCCGAACGGTCGTCACCCGCAACAAGGAGACTATGGCCGTCGCCACGTTCGAGGATCTCCAGGGCACGCTGGAAGTGGTCGTCTTCCCTCGCATGTACGTGACGAACGGCGGAACGTTCGCCGAGGGCACGATCCTGCTGGTGGCCGGGCGGGTCGACCACCGGGGCGATGAGGCATCGCTGCTGGCCGACGCGGTCTGGGTCTGGGAAGACGCCGTGACTCGCGGACCCGCGACGATTGCCGAGGAGTTCGCCGCCGGTGAGCGTGGTAGAGGCGGTCGGCGATGGGGGAGTGGAGCCGGCAACGGCTATGGCAAGCCGGGCTCGCCGCCAGCGGCCGCGGCCTCGGCCGTGTCGACCACCCGGCCCCCGCCCGTTGCTCCCGTCCAGGCGGACCCGCTCCGCGAAGCGCCCGTTGCGTCGTCACCGCCCGCCCCGCGGGTTCGCGTTTCGCCGCTTCGTGGCGGGGGAGTGACGACCGTTGTCGCCGCCACTCCCGGATTCGCGGCGGTCGAGCTCGCCTCGATGCCGCCGTTGGAGCCGCTCTCCGCCATGCCCGGCCCCGACGACATGGCGGCGCTTGCGCCCGAGCGCGAGGAACCGCCGCTCCCCGACGAAGCGCGGGCCGTTGCGGCCCGTGCCTCCGGCGCGCCAACGACGCCCACCGAAGCGCTCGCGTCGAGCATCCTGAACGTGCGTTTCACGCGAGGCGCCGACACGGCCAGGATCGTGCAGGCAATGGAGGCATTGCGGGCGATGCTCAAGGATCGGCCCGGGGCCACACGAGTGGTGTTCCATCTGCCCCACACCGGTGGTGCCACGCTGCCGATGGAGGTGCGCGGCGGCGTCGCCTACGACACCGAGCTCCTGGCCGAGGTCCAGCGCCACCTGGGCGAGGGCCTGGTTCGCCTGGATCTCTCGACGCCGGGTCGGCAATGACCGGATCCGGGGCCTATGCCATTGGCGAGGACTCGGCCAGGCCCGACGCCAACGAGGCCTTGTACCGGGTCGCTTTCGGTTCGAGCCGCATCTGGCTGGTCGTCGTCGCCGCCCAGTGCCTGGCCTTCCTGGCAGGGTTCGGGCTCGGCCTTACGGTTCTCCAGCTGGCCCTGGTCGCCCTTCTGCCGTGGCCGTTGATACAGGCCCTCGTGGTCGTGCGCAGCCGTCGCCGCTGGCCCGCCCAGGAGGTGTTGGTGGAGCTTGACCTCGTCAGCACGGCCGGTTGGCGAGCCAAGGGCGGGGGGCCGGCTACCGTCGATGCCGCCTCAGGGTTTGGCAAGAGCGCATCCAGGATCGAACGAGATCTGCGCCTCGGGTTCAACGCTGCCCTCGTCGCCGTTAGTCGCGGAGGCGATGCCATCGGGCCACTAGTGGCCGCCCGCGCCTCGGCCGGCCGTCTGCCCGGCGCCACGGCGCGGAGGGTTCTGCCGGCGCGCTACCGGCACGCAATCGCCTCGGTCGTGGTCGGGGTTTGGCTCCTCGCGGCGCTCCTTGTCGGCATGGCCACAGCAGGGGGAGTGGTCTGGTTCTGAGCGCCTTCTGGGCCAATCGGGATGGCGTCCGCATCGCCCCCGAAGTCGCCCGACTTGGCCTTGGTCGCCGAATTCGTGCATAGTACCTGGGCCCGGCCGGTCGGCGGCTGGGCCCCGAGAGCCCGTTCGGGCGCCCGACGCGAGGATTGAACGGATGCTCAATCGGTCCCTGTTGCAGACCCCAGCCGCGGCCGCATTCCTGTCGTTTCTCTTTCCGGGCCTGGGTCAGATGGCAGCAGGCAAACCCCGGCGCGGCCTGGTGGTGGCCGTTCCCGCGCTTGTCGTGGCGATCGGAGTGGTCGGCGTCTTCGTCTTTGCCAGACACCAGATCTTCGATTGGCTCTTCTCCGAGAATGCCCTGACGTCGTTTCTGCTCGTCGACATTGTGATCCTGCTCTACCGGCTGTGGGCCATCGCCGATGCCTACGTGGTCGCGAAAGCGGGGCCGGGCGGGATCCCCATCGCGGCGAAGGTACAGACGAAGAAGCCGGCGACCGTGGTCAGGCTGCCGGTGACGGCACTCGTCCTCGGGGCGGTAATGGTGGCCGCGATAGGCACGCACCTTGCCTTCGGCGCGGTCGACGTCGCCTACCGCGACACCCTCACCTCGGTGTTCAATCCCGATGCTCCCGGGTGGTTCGGGGGCAACGGCAACCTTGCTTCCGGCGAGACTGCCGCCCCGCTGATCGATCAGCCGGGCGCGACGGATGCTCCCGACGTTTCGCCGTTCGCGACCGCGTCCGTCTCGCCGGGCTCGAGTGGCTCGCCTGGCGTCCTCGGCTCACCGAGCCCCAGCCCGGCCGGCTCGCGGATACTGCTGCCGACTCCCGGGCCGACGACCGGCGACGGCATCCCCATCTTCGCCGTCGAGAACGTGAGCGGCCCAAACACCCCGCCGACGGAGTGGGCGGCAGACGGGAAGCTCAACGTCCTGCTCGTGGGAGTCGATGAGGGAGTCGGGCGCTGGAGCCTCCGGACCGACACGATGATCCTGCTCGAGGTCGATATCGCCTCGGGCCGCTCAGTCATGTACGGCATTCCCCGCAACCTGGAGAACGTACCGCTGCCGCCCGAATCGGCGAACGCGTTTCCGTGCCACTGCTTCCCGTACCCGAACCTCCTCAACGCCCTGTGGCGCGATGCAGTCGACCGACCTTCGGCATACCCGTACACTGGCAGCGACTTCGTGCGCGGCTTCAAGGCGCTCGAGGGCGCCATCGGCCAGTACCTCGGACTCCATGTCGACGGCGCGGTGGTCATCAATCTGATGGGCTTCGTGAATCTCATCGAAGCCCTCGGTGGCCTCAACATCAACGTTCCCACCGAGATCAAGGACACTCAATACTCGCGACCCCAGGATGGCAGGGACATCACAATCGACATCAAGGCCGGTCAACAGCACATGGACGGGCTCACCGCTCTGGCCTACGCTCGCAGCCGGCATCAGGACTCGGACTACGGTCGAATGTCACGCCAGCAGTCGGTGCTCCTCGCGCTTCGCGCTCAGCTTCAGCCGTGCTCGCTGTTGCCGAAGGTGCCTTCTCTCATCAGCGCCCTCGGCGGTGCCTTCTGGACCGACATGCCGATCGAGGACGCCCCAGCGCTGGTAGCGATGGCCGAGCACATCGGCGCCGGTAATGTGAAGAGCATCGAGCTCGTACCCTCAGTAACCAACAATCCAGTCGGCTTCCTGACGGTTCCACGACTGGCGATCGTCCGCAACATCGTGGCCCACGGCCTCGACGGCGTACCAGCCGCGAGCGGCGGGGGCGGCGGGGGCGGCTATGGCGCTTCGGGCGGCGCCGGGCGGAACGGGGGACTGGGCGGCGGAACCTACGGGTCGGCCAGCCAGCCGCTCGATTTTGGCAGCGGAGGCGGCGCGGGTTATGTCTCGAGTGGAGGGGCGGGAGGGGGGTTCATTCGATTGAGCGCCGGCAGGGTCCTTCAGGTCAATGGCTCCGTTTCTGCCAACGGCGCGGCTGCTTCGCCGAATTCTTATGGCGGAGGCGGTTCTGGAGGCAGCATTTTTCTGATTGCCGGCATCCTGTCCGGCTCGGGACTGATCTCGGCGAACGGAGGCGCGGCCTATCAGGGCGGTGGCGGCGGGGGTGGCCGCATCGCGACCTACGGCGGCATCCTGGTGGACCTGCCGACTTCTCCAACGGTTTCGGGCGGTTTGGGGGGCGATGGCAGCATCACCAACCGAACTGGCCGCGCGGGCACCATCTTCACCTCGACCAACCTGCCCCCATTCCAGGCTGTTTCTATCGCGCCCTCCGGTCCGGTCAGTCATTCCGTCAGCAGCGTGGCCGTCACCTTTAACGCCGGCGTCAATTCCAATACGTTCTTGCCGACGAACGT
>PMYK01000035.1 GCA_003171255.1 Chloroflexota bacterium | reverse complement strand
CCCGGTGGAGATTCTGCCGCCGCATCCGGCACCGCATCCGGCTCCGGCCGGCTCCGGCCGAAGTGGCCGTCCTGGTGGCCGGCGGCCGCGAAGCCGTCGCTGGACCTCATTCGGATCGTCGCCGTGTGGGCCATCTGGCTGGCGGTCATCTGCTCGTTCCAGATCATCGTCCAGGCTCGCCTCTCGCCGCAGCGGCCCGACAACACCCTGAGCTGGACCCAGTACACAACCGGTCAGCAGATGCTGCCCGGTCGGCCTCTGCTCGACGATCCGAACATGAACGAGCACGTCAAATACGACTCGGAGTACTACCTCTCGATCGCCACGGGCGGCTACAACGACCCCAACGCCCAGGCCTACAACTTCAGTGGTCAGCACTGGAATGGCATTCCGATTCTCACGCCCCAGCAGACCGAGTGGACGTCGCTCAACTACGCCTTCCTGCCCGGCTACCCGTTTGCGATGAAGCCGGTCATCGCGGTCCTGACCGTCGTGCCGTTCGCGTCCGATCTGACGGAATACGGCCGAGCAACCCTGGCCGGGATCATCGTCTCGGCCCTCGGCGGGCTGCTGGCGATGCTGGCCCTGTCACGCTTGATGGCCTATCTCGGTCGGCGGCGAAAGTCGACCACATCTGACGCCGACACCGACACCGCCGGTTCGTGGGGCGGATCGGCAGGTCTGCGCGCGGCCCTGTACCTGCTCGTATTCCCGACGGGCTTCTATCTGGCCCAGGTCTACGCCGAGGGTCTCTTCATCGGCCTCGCGTTCATGGCCTGCGCCCTAGCGGTCGAGAAGAAGGTCGTCCTGGCGTCCGTCTTCGCGGTCGGCGCCGCCCTGGTTCGGCCGGCCGGTGTGTTCCTGGTACTGCCGCTGGCCTGGTCGGTGTTTCAGTCGCTGCGTGAGACCGGCTTCCGGCCAAGGGACTGGCGCATCTTGGCCTCGGGCGTAGCCGCGCTGGCGCCTGTCGTGACCTTCTTGCTCTGGTTCACGTCGATCCTCGGAACCACGTTCATGACCGTTGACAAGGAGTTCTTCAACCGCACCTTCGACATCCAAGGGTCGTGGAACACCTGGGTCGCCGCCTTTGAAAGCATGATCCAGGGCGTAGACAAGACCGGCACGGGTGCCTACGGCGGAGGTCCGCTCCCACCGGAGAGTTCCGTCTACCTGTTCTTCGAGTTCTTTGCCATGGCAGCCGCTCTCCTGGGCACGATCTGGCTGATCCGGAAGATGCCGGGCGTGGCAATCTTCGGGCTCGCCGTGCTGGTTTTCAGCTTCGGCGCATCGGCCGGCTCACCCAACGGCATGGATCGCTACGTCCTGGGCGTCCCGGCCATCTTCCTGATGGTGGCCTGGTTCGGTCGGCACCCCGTGTGCGATCGAACGTGGGTCCTGGCGAGCACTCTCGTCATGGGCATGATGGTCATGCTCTTCACCTTCGGGTTCTGGGTCGCCTGAGCCAACAACTCGTCTCTACGAAGCGGCGCCGTTGCCCAGCCGGGCGCGGCGCCGCTTTCTGTCTCCTCCTTCAGCGCGGTTGCGATGTTCGACCGCGACGCTCAGTGGGTCCGCGTGGGCTATCCTCGGAGCGGTCACTTGAAGCGTGCGTCTGTCGCGACTCTGCAGGAGGTTGGAGGATGAGTGGGTGTGTCGCGCGGGCGGAGCATCGGCCGCCGCCGCTTGACGGACCGACTTCGTGAATAGCTGGCCGACACCACCGGGCCAGCCGAAGTACCCGTTGCCGCCCGGCATCGGCCTTGCCGGGATGCGCCAGCGACTCACTGCCTGGCTCATCGACGGGCTGATCCTCATCGGCTGCCAGCTGGCCTTCTGGATCGTGGCCGTAGTGGTCGGGGCCGTGAGCATCGACCCGGCCGCCGAGCAGCAGGTCCAGGCTTCGCCGCTCGTGCTGCCGACCGTGGCCCCGTACCGGGCGGACCTGCCTCTGCTGGCCGTCCTTCTGGTTGGGTTCGTCGTACTCAATGTGGTCTACGTGGCGATGGCCTGGGCGCGCTTCCGGGGCACCCCCGGGCAGCGGGTCATGTCGCTCGAGGTAGTCTCGGCCGCCACCGGCCGGAACCTGGGTATCGGACGCGCCCTCATTCGGGCCGTGGTCGTCGTCGGCGTTCCAGTGGCGTCGCTGGCCGGGCTGATCTACGGGGTCCTGGCGTACGAAACCTCCGTGCCGTGGTCGGATGTGCTGAACCCCCAGCCCGGCGGCCCGGCCGAGGCGTGGCTGTCGACGTGGTCCGATGCGCTGTTTCTGGCGATCATCCTGGGGGTGAGCTGGCCGACGATGCTTCTGCTGTCGACGTACTTGAGCCGGATGCGCCAGGGCCTGCATGACGCGCTGGCCGGCTCGCTGGTGGTCGCGCAAGTGGCCTGGCAGAACTGGGCTGCCCACGCCTACGGCCCGGCCTTCGGCGCGGCGCCCTATGGCCCGCAACCAGATCCAGGAGCGTGGCCAACCGGGGTGCCGCCCGGAGTACCGCCCGGTGCGTGGCCGCCCGGCGTTCTGCCGCCGGCGACCCCCTCCGACGCGCCGGCAGGCGAGGCCGGACCCGCGGTTTCGCCGTGGGACTCCGAACGGGAGACTCAGCCCTTGATCCGAGCCGACGAGTCGGACTTGCCGCCCAAGGTCGTGGCCGCGACCGTCGGCCGGCGCATCACTGCTTACCTGTTCGACTGCGCGCTCGTCTACATGATCTTCGGCCTGACGGAGTCGATCATGGCAATGGCCTTTCTGCCATCGACCACGGCAGTGATCGATGAACGGACATTCATCCTGTTCGGGCTGGTCGGCGGCTTCGAGCAGCTGGCCTACTTCGCCGTGGGTTGGGTCGTCTGGCAGGGCTCACTCGCCCAGCGCCTTATGCACCTGCGAGTCGCCGATGCGACGACCGGGAAGTCTATGGGCTGGCTCGACGCGGTGGTCCGATGGGCAGTGCTGCAGGGGCCATTCGCCCTGGTGGCGATTGCACCCGCGGCGGCGCGGATCGTCGTGCTGCTCGCAGCCACGAGCTGGGCCATGTTCCTGCTGTACTCCACGATCAACGGGCCCGAGTTGCGCGGCCTGCACGACCGGTTCCTCAACAGTCGAGTCACTCAGGATTCATGATCGGCGAGGTCCGATCACGGGCGATCCGGGTCGAGGCCGAGCTCGGCGTCGCTGAAAGCTTCGAGCAGGAACGGCGACGGCGAGGCCGGGTCGTACAAAAGCGTCAGCGTCCGGCGGGCCCGAGTCCAGGCGACGTAGGCGAGCCTCCGCTCCTCTTCGAGCGCGCGCGCGGGTTCGGGCGCCTCGCGGATCGACCGCGCAGACGGGAACCGGCCGGCGTCGAGTCCGATGACCGCCACGTGGTCGAACTCCAGGCCCTTGGTCGAATGGGCCGTGGCCAGGGTCAGGCTGGCGTCGTCGCGGCGCAGTTGCGCGATCAGGCCGCGATGCCGCTCGACTGCCGTGGCCAGCTCGGCCAGGGTCGCGTACGGCGCAGCCCAACCCGTGAGGGCCTCGAGTAGCTCGCCCGTCTCCATGGGGAGCGGCACGTCGAGCTCCGGGCCGTCGCGGTCGGCCGTGGCAGCGGCTGGGGGTCGGGCCGGCACGGCAGGGAAGGGGAGTGCCTCGAGCCCGGCCCGGGCGAGAGCCACGAGGCGCGGAAGCGGCGCCGCACTCCCAGTCGGGCCGCCCGCCCCGTCGTCGCCAAGCGCCGCGGCGAGGAGCGCGTCGATCCGGCGGTCCTCGTCGAGGAACCTCAGCCGAGGCGCTCGGAATGGCAGCCCCATCTCGATGGCCACCGCGGCCGCGGGCAGGAGTTCGGCATTCGTGCGAGCCAGGACGGCCCGCGTCCCGCCATCGTCGGGCCAGCTCTCGAAGACGCGGCGGAGTCGGACCATCTCATCGGACCCGTCCGGGGCAAGGATGAGTTGCCCCTCCGCCACTGGTCCGGCGCGGATGGTCTTCACAAAGCGCTCGTCGTTGTGGGCGACCAGCCGAACCGCCCGTTCCACGACGGGCCGCGGACAGCGATAGTTGACCGTCAGGTAGATCCGCCGCAGGCCCGGCAGCTCCTCGGCGAGGGCAAGGACACGCCGCACGTCGGCCAGCCGCCAGCCGTAGATGGTCTGATCGTCGTCGCCGACCAGGAATACCTGGTTCGCCGGCGCCGCCAGCAGGAGGGCCAGGCGGAGCTGGCTTCGATCCACGTCCTGCGTCTCGTCCACGAGCAGGTGCTCGCACTTCGCGCGCCAGCGGCGGAGCAGGGGAGGGCGTGCCTCGAGCAGCCGAAGAGCCCGCGCGACCAGATCGTCGAAGTCGAGCCCGCCGATATCCTCGATTGCCTGTTCGTATGCGAGGAAGGCGCGCGCGATCGGTCCGGGTTCCGGGTCCGCGCCGACCTGCGCAGCAGTGACTCCGATCTCCAGCTTCAGCCGGCTAAAGGCGTCGTCGAGTCGGCGCAGGGTGCC
>PMYK01000028.1:64396-128971 GCA_003171255.1 Chloroflexota bacterium | reverse complement strand
GCGCTCTGACGATCAACCCGGCGCCCCTGACGATCACCGCGGATAACAAGAGCCGGATCTTCGGTCAGATGGACCCAGTCTTCACCTGGACCTTGAGCAACCCCTCGGTCACCCTCGACACCGATCCGACCTGCACCACCACCGCCGTCGTTCTGAGCCCGGCCGGAACCTATCCGATCAGCTGCACGGGCGCGACCGCGGCCGGCTACACCATCAGTTACGTCGCGGGCACGCTGACGATCTCCACGCTCCCCATCCTCACCATCACCGCGGATAACAAGACTCGGGTCGTCGGCGCGGCCGACCCGGCCTTCACCTGGACCTTGAGCAACCCTTCGGTCGGCCTCATAACCCCGCCGACCTGCACAAGCACCGCCATCGCTTCGAGCCCGGCCGGAACCTATCCGATCACTTGCACGGGCGCGCTCGTGTTCGGCTACACCATCAGTTACGTCGCGGGCACGCTGACGATCACGGCAACTCCGCCGACCACGGCGCCGACCACGGCTCCGACCACGGCGCCGACCACGGCTCCGACCACGGCTCCGACCGCCACGCCAGCGCCTTCCGAAATGGTCGGCGGCGCGACGGCCACGCCGCGCTCCGTCACTCCTCCCCCCACGAACACCAACGGCGGGCCGGCCGGCGACGCCATCCCGCTCTTCGCCTTGCTGATCTGCCTCGCCTTCGGCGGGCTCGGACTGCTGGCCGTTCAGGCTCAGCGAAAGTCGATCCGCCGCTGATCCCATAGGCCGCGGTAGCGGCCGACCGAACCAACGAAACCGGCGGGCACCAGCCCGCCGGTTTCCGTTAGCCCGTGGCGTGCTCCTCACAGCCGCGGCGGCCGACGCGCCTGAGGTGACGCCGGGGTGCTACATGTATAAGGTTGACCAATCTCGACCGGCGTCGCCGGCGAACCCGGAGGTCTCTTTGGAGCAAGATCCAGCGCCCCGACTCGCTCCGTCGCTGGCGCCCGAGCATGATTGGTCGGCCGCGTCGCGGCTGGTCCGGCCGGCTTTGCGGCCGATCGGGACCGCCGGCACGGATGGCCACGACCTGCGCGTGCCGGCGGCCAATGCCGGACCTGGAAAGCCGATAGTCAAGGCCGGTCCAGCGGGCCTATCGATCCTATACGTCCTCCCCGGCCCCGGCTTCGACGTGATTGTCAGTGTCGACCACCTGCTTGCCTGGGGGGTTGGGCCCGACCAGGTTCACGCTGCAGCAATATCCAACCTGGGCAGCTGGTCGAAAGGTGCGTCGTGGGTTGATGAGATGGAGGGGCACCGCCGGGTCGTCTGGTCGGATTGGGGCGAGGGGCTCGACGCGGCTCGGATCCTGCTCGAGGAAGTCCGCAGCCAGCTCGTTCTGGACCTGGCGCCGGCTCACCGCATCCTCGTCGGGCTGCCCGAGCGAGACCTTCTCGTCGCCGCCGGGCTGGCCGAGGGCGACGTCGAGTTCGCCTCGATGTTCGCCGACTACGTGGCCGACCGAGCCCGTGCTGCCGATGAGCCGATCGACGCCCGCACGTTCGAACTGGTCGAGGGCGAACTCCTCGAGGTCGGGGCGTCGTTCGAGGTATAGCGGCCCTCTGGCTGCAGCATCAGCGACCGCTCAATGTCTTGCTCGACCCTTGCGGACGCCATCCGCCCCGCAACAGAACGCCAGGGGTCGGCCAGGATTGCGCGCGGTGCGTCAACGTAACGAAGATTTCCCCCCGAGCCCGTTTGACACCTGAGCCGGCGGGAGGCCATGCTCGCCACAACGTAGCCGTCGCGACCTAGGTCGGCCGCCAGTCTGGCCGCAATTGCAGGTGATCGGGGTAGTCGATGATCCGCCGCTACAGCTCCACGCTCGCCACATTGGTCGGCGCCGCCCTGACCGTGGTCATTCTGGCGGGCTGCAATTCGGCAACGGTCAGTCCAAGTCCATCTGCCGTCACGGCTGCTCCGACGTCGCACGTGGCGGCCTCCGCGGAGGCCTCGCGCTCGGCCGCCGCATCCGGATCGGCCGCTGCCTCCGTGTCACCGCTACCGTCGGCGACAGATGCGCTGAACCTGCCTCACGTCGACGCCGCGCTCGAGGACCTACTGCCCTCGACTAGCGGCGGCGTCCAGCTGGAGAAGTTCAGCCTGACGTTGTCGGCCTACATGGCGTCGACCAGCGGCGGCGACAAGGTGCTGTACGCGCCCTGGTTGGTGAAGTTCGGCAAGACCCCCGACGACGTGAACCTGGCAGTGGCGGCGGATCTCTCGCAGCAGGTGAACTTCATCGTCCACGCCATCAAAGTACCTGGCGCCGATGCGGCAACGCTCAGCTCATCCTTCGCGGACGTCGCCAAGAAAGCCGGGTGGCCGGTCGCCAGTCATGCCAACTGGGCCCAGACCGGCAAGACGTTGGTGGAGATCACCGACCCCGACACCGGGGTGTGCGGAGGACTCTGCGCGGGCTTTGTCTATGCCAAGGACAACATCCTGTACACGATCATCACCGACGACACGAACCTTCTGCTCGCGGCCCTCATCGAATTGCCCTGATCCTATGGCCGCGGTATCGACCCGGCCCTGGTCGAGGACGTAGCCGAGCGGCTGGGCGTCAGGCGCGAGGAGCAGGATGCGACCGGGTGGCCTCGCGTCCGTGGCAGGGGCGCGCTATGAAGCTGGCGCCGCGGAGGGCGAGGAGCCGGGCGCCGACACGACCAGGTGCAGGACGGTCGTCTGAGCATAAGCGTAGGCCCCGTTCGGATAGCCGACGGCTTGGACTCGAACCTGGTAGTCGCCGGGCGGTATCCGCAGCGGACCGCAAGACGTGGCGCCGACGCTCGGAACGGCCCAGAATGGGCTGCCACCCGGATACGACGGGTTCTTGCCCGAGGCCGTCATCTCGAAGACCAGCCTGTACTCGCTGGACGAGCCACCGGTGTACGCCGTCCAGCCGAAGGTGTAGATCCCGTCCGAATTGGCCGTGGCGACGAGGGGACCAAGGTCCTGGGTCGGCGGAAGGGTGGGCGTGGGCGTGGGCGTGGGCGTGGGCGTGGGCGTAGGCGTGGGCGTGGCCGCGACCGCGACCGTCAACCGAACGATGTTCGTCTGGGCTCGGATGATGGGGGTGCCGCTCGATTCATCCAGCACCTGGACGCGGACGGCGTAGTCCCCCGGCTGAACGGGGCCAGTCCAGGCCGTGTTTTCCTGGGAGCTGTTGCATGTCCAGTAGCGGGAGGTTGGGAAGGTGGGGTACTTGCCCCAATCTTCGTAGGCGAGCATGTAGCAGGTGAAGCCGCTGCCGGCGTATTTCGGCCAGACGAACGTGTAAGTGCCGTCAACGTTGCGTGAGATATTCAGTTGACCCAGGTTCGGCGGACCGGCTGGACTCGGCTCGGGTGTCGGCAGAACTGTAGGAACCGGCGTCGGCGCGGGCGTTGGGGCGGGCGTGCCAATCGGCGTGCTTCCAGACGTCGGCGCCGGGGTGGGCGCGGCGGTCGCTGTCACGGTCGGCTGGCCCGCGCCGCCGAGCGTCGGCACTAGGGTCAGCGAAGACGGCGGCTCCGACGAAACCGCAGCCGCGAGTCGACCAAGCGGCAGACCCAGCCGAGCGTCGAGTTGGGCGTTTTCGACCAGCCACCCGTCGGTGAGGACCGCTGCGTTGATCGGTTCGACAAGAGGAGAACCCACGAGGGATCCGTCGGGATTCAACTCGACGGTGACGCTCGTGCCCTCCTGGAGATCGGCCTGGAGTTGCGGTCCGCGAACCTGCAAAGCGTCGACGAGGGCCAAGCCCTGGACTTGCTCGCCACCGGAAGCGGTGGGCTGGATATCAAGGTCGAAGGCGGTGCCATTCGCCGTCCAGGTGAAGCCGGAGGTCGCGACCCGATAATCGCCGCCGGACGGTACGGCCACGCGGTGATATACGCGGCCGGCAATCTGATCGACTGAGACGTGGTTGGGATCGAGGGACGTGAGCTCCAGATCCGCGCCGCCCACCATACGGACCCAGCTTCCTCCCAGCTGAAGGGTCGCCCGACCCACGGCAGCAACCCGTATTTCGTCCCCTTCGCGGAGAACCGCGTTCGCCGACAGCGCAATCGATGCGCCGTTGCGGACCAGAGTCGTGGAATCGGCCTCGGCTGCGGTGGCGGCGAACTTCGACGACAACAAGCTGCTGCCGCCATAGACCACCGAGGCTACTACCACAGCCGCGACGAGACCGGCCGGTATCCAGCGCGAGGGCACGAGACGGGTTGGGATGCGCCAGCTCACCGAAGGCTTGAGCGCGGCAGTAACGCCAAGGTCCCAGACCTGCTCGGATATCGTCTCGTCGACCGGTATCGAACTCGGGCGGCCGGGTGGATCGACAGACCGGCCTCTACGGCGCCCGTCGCCATCTGTCGGAGCCGTCCCGTTTGGGCTGACCCTGAGCCTGGCGGTGAGCGTCGCCCACGCCGACTCACGTACGGGAGCACGACGCTCCGGACCGACGTGCGGACGGTACCCGTGGCGCCTTTCGATGGGCCGTCCCTGGTAGTCGCGCGGGCGGCCATACGGCATCAGGATCTCGACCGCTCCGTCCTCTACCGAGGCAGCTGCGATGTCCGGCTGACGTGCGGGCTGCTCCCATGTCATCTGGGCGCGAAGGCGCATCGCGAAAGCTGGATCGGGTCGCTCGCGCCCGGCGGTCGCGAGGCGCGCAATGCGACCGGCCTCGGCCAGCTCAGCGGCGAGCCCTTCCAGCTGCTCAGTCTCGCCGTGGTCGCTAAGCGACATCGACCGATTCCTTGGCTATGGCCATGCGGAGGGCCCGCAGCGCGCGGTGGAGCCGGACCGCAAGGACTTCGCGAGAACAGCTCAGCACGGCACAGATCTCGGTCACATCGAGGTCGTCGTAGAAACGCAGAACGAGCAGCTCGCGATGATTGTTCGGCAGCTGCCGGAGTGCCCGCCGCAGCACATCCCTGTCGAGGGCGGCGGCCAGCGCGTCGAGAGCCGTGTCGACAGGCTCGTCGCGGCCGTCGAGGTCGCCGATAGGGACATTGTGTCGGTCGCGGCGTACGTGGTCCACGACGGCGTTGGAGGCGACGCGGTACAGCCAACCCCCCAGCGACTCGTTCCGGAAGTCGGGCCGGCGAACGTTCTCGAGGGCCCGTTGGAAGGTCATGGACGTAAGGTCCTCCGCCACGTCGCGGTCCCGCACGCGACGGAAGATGAACCCGTAGACGCGAGGCAGATAGAAGTCGTAGAGCTCAGCGAAGGCGCTGCCGTCGTCGCGCGCCCGAACCACGAGCGCCCGCTCGCGGTCGGCTGCCATGCGAGAAGAAGTCCTGTCACGTTCCATAGACCGCTAAACGGTACGCAGTCCGAGCCTTGTGAGCAAGCGACCACCTGTACTGTTCGACCCGGCCGGTCGCCTCTGGCGCGCCGTCGAAGAGCCCGCCGGCCAGTGCCCGGAGGCTCGTCCGATCCTTTTCGCTGGGTTGTGATCCCTGTATCCATGCCAAATCGCTCACAATTGCTCGCTCGGTGCGGGATCTGTCGACGCAGCAGTGTCCTTTCGGCGATATCTGCCAGAGGGGAGGGGTCCTTCCGTCTCGCTCCCACTCGAGGTGGTTGATGAGCCCAGTCGGAAAGGAACGCTATCCGCTCCACAACAAAACGCCGCTGGACGGCCAGGATTACAGGCGCTCCCCGGTTTCACCAAAAATGGCGGACCAGGGCTCTGACATGCGAGTCGGCCGGACCCCCCGGATGGCGGGGCCCCAAGCACGGACGAGGGCGAGGGCACCGCAGCGAGCGCATTCGGAGGGTCCGCGGGCAAGACCCGCAGCAGCAACCCCGGAATGTGCCGCGGCACGAGATGGATGCGAGGAGGATCGGTTGATTCGGGCGGGGGTCGACGGGCCGTACAATCCCCGCATGGGACGCCAGCTCGACCGACCCGTTCGTGAAGCCTGGATCGTCGCCGCGCTGAGGACTCCGTTCGGGCGCTATGGCGGGGCGCTGGCGACCGTCAGACCCGACGACCTGGCCGCGACCGCGATCCGAGCCCTGGTCGAGCGGTCCGGTATCGACCCGGCCCTGGTCGAGGACGTGATTCTGGGTTGCGCCAATCAGGCCGGCGAGGACAACCGCAACATCGCCCGGATGGCATCGCTGCTGGCAGGGCTGCCGGTCGAGGTAGGCGGGTTGACGGTGAACAGGTTGTGCGGCAGCGGCCTGCAGGCAGTCAACTCGGCCGCTCACGCGATAGCAGTTGGTGACGGCGACGTCTTCATCGCCGGCGGAGTCGAGTCGATGAGCCGCGCCCCCTACGTGATGCTCAAGCCCGAAGCCGGCTACGAACGCGGCAGCCACGACCTGGTCGACACCACACTTGGATGGCGCTTCGTGAATCCCGCCCTGGCCGCGGCCTATCACCCTTACTCGATGGGCGAGACCGGCGAGAACGTGGCCGAGCGGCTGGGCGTCAGTCGCGAGGAGCAGGATGCGTTCGCGCTGGCCAGCCAGCGCAACACCGCCGCGGCGATCGCCGAGGGTCGCTATCGCGACCAGCTCGTGCCTGTCTCGATCCCGCAGCGCAAGGGCGACCCGGTCGTCGTCGACGCCGACGAGCACCCCCGACCCGATACCACCCCCGAGGCCCTGGCCCGGCTCAAGGCCGCGTTCCGCGAGGGAGGGACGGTGACCGCGGGCAACTCGAGCGGCATCAACGACGGCGCCTCCGCGGTGCTGATAGTGGAGGCCGGTCGTGCCCGCGCGCTCGGGCTCAAGCCGATGGCGCGTGTCGTGGCCACGGCCGTTGCCGGCGTCGATCCGGCTGTGATGGGTCTTGGTCCGATCCCGGCAACTCGCAAAGCTCTGGAGCGGGCGGGGTTGAGCGTCGCGGACCTGGACCTCGTGGAACTCAACGAGGCCTTCGCCAGCCAGGCCGTTGCCTGCGTCAGGCAGCTTGGCCTCGATCCGGCGCGCGTGAACGTCGACGGTGGCGCGATCGCCTTGGGTCATCCGCTGGGCGCGAGCGGCGGGCGATTGATCACCACGCTGGCCCACGCCCTGCGCCGGACCGGCGGCCGATACGGCCTGGCCTCGATGTGCATCGGGGTTGGCCAGGGGATCGCCACGATTGTCGAGCGGATCGACGGATAGCAGCCGCATGATCGCCGAATTGGCCGGTCCGGCCGCAGGCGCGGCAGGTGGCAAGGTCCAGGCCGCCGCCACGGGTCTGGTCATCGAGACAAATGAGCTGCGCAAGGAGTTCGGGCCGATTGTGGCCCTGGCCGGCCTGACGATGGCCGTGCCACGGGGCGAGGTCTTCGGCTTTCTCGGCCCAAACGGCGCCGGCAAGACCACGGCCGTGAAACTGCTGCTGGGACTATCGCGGCCGACGGCAGGAGTCGGGCGGGTCCTTGGAGCGCCTCTCGGCGACGTTACGGTCCGGCGGCGCGTGGGCTACCTGCCGGAGCTGTTTCGATATCAGGGCTGGATGACCGCACGCGAGGTCCTCGCCCTCCACTGCGAGCTGGGCCGCCTGGCCCGAGCCGGCTGGGAGGCTGAGATCCGCGACGCGCTCGATCTCGTCGGTCTCACCGACCGCGCCGACGATCGCACCGAGACCTTCTCCAAGGGCATGCAACAGCGCCTGGGGCTGGGAGCCGCGCTGCTTGGCCGACCCGACCTGGTGGTCCTCGACGAGCCGACCTCGGCCCTNNGTGATCGACAACCTCATCGAGGCTCCCGTCCGAGTGAAGCATGTCCCCCGCGACCAGGCGATCGCGACGGCCGAGAAGTACCTCGACAAGGTGGGGCTCTCGGACAAGCGGGACGAGTATCCCGCCCGGCTCTCGGGTGGCCAGAAGCAGCGGGTCGCCATCGCGCGGGCCCTGACGATGGAGCCCAAGGTCCTGCTCTTCGACGAGCCGACCTCGGCCCTCGACCCGGTCGGTCGTCAGGACGTCCGCCGCATCATCGGTGCGCTTCGCGATCGCGGTAAGACCGTCTTCCTCAACTCGCATCTGCTCACCGAGGTCGAGCGGGTGTGCGATCGCGTGGCGATCGTCGATCGAGGCCGCATGGTCGCCGAGCTGACCATGGCCGAGCTGACGCGGGAGCGTGGCGTGAGCCTGCGCGTCACCGGTCCGGACGGCGTCGGCCGGGAGGTTGCGGCCCGCTACGGCCCCACCCGCGTCGACGGGGAGTGGCTCTTCGTGGACGGCATCGCCGACGCGGACGTTCCCCGCCTCGTGGCTGAGCTGGTTGCCCGCGGCGGGGCGATTCACGCCGTGGTCCCGACGCGCCAAACACTCGAAGAGCGGTTCATGTCGCTCCTCGGCGCCGCAACGGATCAGGGGCCCGCGCCGGATCAGGGGCCCGCGCCGGATCAGGGGCCCGCGGAGCCGGCCGGGACAGAGCCCGAGGCCAGACCGTGATTGGCATCGAATCGATCCTCATCATCGCTCGCTTGACCCTGCGCGAGGTCGTCCGGCGACGACTCATTTGGGCCCTCGTCGGCCTGACCGTCGTGATCATCGCCCTGACCTGGTGGGCCTTCTCGCGCATCGCCGACGTGTCGCCCGTCAACGGACCCGTCGAGATGCTCGGCGTCTCGCAGGTTCTGGTGATGCTGGCCTTCATGTTTAGCTTCGTCCTGGCGATGACGGCCGTCTTCGCCGCCTCGCCCGCGATCGGGCCGGAGATCGAGAACGGCCTGCTGCTGGCGGTCCTGGCCCGGCCGATCCGCCGCGTCGATGTGCTGCTCGGGCGCTGGCTCGGGCTCGCGGTCGTGCTGGTGGCGTATGCGCTCGTGGCCGGGTACCTGGAAATCGGGGTCGCTGGGCTGGCGACCGGCTACCTCCCGACCGACCCGTGGACGGCGCCGTTCTACCTGGCCGGCGAGGCGCTGGTCCTCCTCACTCTCGCCCTGGCATTCAGCACGCGGATCGCATCGGTGGCGGGCGGGGCGATCGCGGTGGTGGCCTACGGACTGGCCTGGATGGCGGGCATCCTGGGCGGCGTGGGCGAGGCATTCAATAGCGACGTGCTTCGCGACGCCGGCATCGTGGCCAGGCTGATACTGCCGAGCGATGTCATGTGGAGAGGGGCCGCCGGCGCGCTTTCGCCAACCGAAGCTGTGCTCCGCGGAGGTGGCATCGCGTCGCCGGCTCTCTACAAGTTCAGTCCGTTCTCCGGATCCGCGCCGAGCCCGCTCTGGCTGGCCTGGTGCCTCGTCTGGGTCGTGGGCGCGCTGGCGATCGCCGCCCTGCTGCTGCGCCGCCGCGAGCTGTAGGGGCCCGGGCGCGCGCTGGGCCGGCGGCGGGGCCGGCGCCGAGCGGCGGGGCACATCACCCGTCGTCCCTCCTCATATGCACCTACAACTTCGACCGATCGGTCCCGAAGGACGCCTCGGTGCTCACTTGCGAGTACACGTCGGACCAGGTCAACGCCCCGCGGGTCGAGAATCGGTCGATTGGGATCGTGTAGAAGCCATTTCCGACCTGGACGGCTCGCCGCCGGCCAGGATCTGCCCCGGACGGTCGAAACTGATTAACAACGTGAGCGAAATCGACGAGTCGGGCGCCCGGCCGGTCCGGCGCGCGTCGGATATGTATGCGGAAAAGAGCGCGCGAACGGCCGCGAGGGCCCGGATTGCAACGCTTGTATCTGAACTCGAACCGAAACGACCGACACCGGGTGAGGGACGTCAGGCCTAGCCAGAGGTGGAAGCGCGGCCATGCTGACCCCTGTCCGACGGTCGAGCGGCTACTTATAAACCTGCCAGATATAGCCATAGCAGACGAAGAAGATGCTGAGCCCGATCAGGATTCGCTCGAGGTTGCCGAACCGGTCCTTCATTGCGATCGCGGCCAGTACGACCAGGAACGGCACGAAGTCCATGGCGTAGCGATAGCCGTAGGTACCGCCGCCGCCGCCGCCGTAGTACATGAAGACCGGGACGGCGACCACGATCACGGCCGCCCAGAGCACCTGGTTCAGTCGATCGCGGATTCCCGCGCCGAAGGCAATCAGGAGCGCAGGCGTAGTCAGCAGGATCGAATGGCCTTCGTTGCTGGGAACGAGCCACGGGAAGCTATCGCGCACCCCGTAGCCGCCGCCGATGAAGAGGGCGAGATTCGGCGGGACGTGCGTTGTCGAGAAGAGCCCCTGGTAGCGCAACTGCTCGAGCCCAACGGTAAGCCAGGCGATGCCGTAACCGGTCTCCAGCGGCGATCCGAAGCGGACCCAATCCCACCAACCAGTGACGGCTACCGCCGCAAGCAGCGGTATGGCGAAGGCCGCGGCCACCCGGACGCGGTCCTTTGACTCCGCCAGCAGCGCCAGCCCGAACGGCACCGCCACGAGAATCAGAGTCGGTCGAGCGAGCGCGGTCAGCCCTATGAGCAGACCCAGAACCCACGGCCGCCGTCTGTCGTGCCACTCGATCAGAGCCAGAAACGTCAGCAGCACGGCTTCGAGATGGGCCAGGTAGTAGAAGTCGCCCTCGATCGTCAGGGTGAAGAGGAGCGTCCCGAAGGCCCCAAGAGCGGCAATCCAGTAGTTGATCGAACCGCCGGGTCCATACCGGCGAGCCAGCGGCAGAGCCAGCCAGCCGGCCACTATCCCGATGACGGCGGAGACGATCCAGCGCGAGAACGGCCACAGGAACTGGAACGGCACCAAGGGCAGATATGGGACGGTCGGCAGCAGGCTCATGGCCTGGTAGTTGCGACCGTTGATGGTCACGATGTCGTTGATCGTGGTCAGCGAGCTGAGGTCGGAGCGGCCAACGAACATGTCGCTGGCGAGGATCATCATGTGATCCGGGCCCCAGTCCGTGGCCTGGCTCCGGATAAACGTCGCGCCGCCGTAGACGAAGGCCACGAGGAGCATCCAGGCGATCGCGCCGGGGTCGTTGATGAGCTGGGTCGCGCGACCCTGAAGCCACTCTTTGGCCTTCACGGAACCTCCCCTGAGAGGGCCGCCCGACGGCATCGGCGACTCAGCCGATCCTAGCATGGAGTCGGGGCCGTGCCGGGGCGTGGCGCCTCCGCCCGACCCGCCCGACCCGCCAGTCGGTTACGGTAGGCTATGGCTGTGCCAGACCAGAGACCGAAGCCGGCCACCGACCAGAGCGCCGCAGCCGAGTCAGACCCGGCCGAAACCCGGAGCAGACGCATCGTCGTCGTCATGCCCGCCTACAACGCCGCCAGGACGCTGGAGCGGACCTACCACGACATCCCGCACGAGATCGTGGACAGGATCATCCTCGTCGACGACGTCTCCAAGGACGACACGGTGGCGGTCGCACGCCAGCTCGGCCTGGATGTGATCATCCACCGTCAGAACCTGGGCTACGGCGGCAATCAGAAGACCTGCTACGACGCAGCTCTCGAGGCCGACGCCGACGCGGTCGTGATGCTGCACCCCGACTACCAGTACGACGCCACACGCATCCCCCAGCTCGTCGAGCCGATCCTGAATGGCACCAAGGACCTGATGCTGGGCAGCCGCTTCCTCGGCGACCCGCTCGCCGGCGGCATGCCACGCTGGAAGTACGTCAGCAACCGCTTCCTGACGGGCCTCGAGAATCGGGCCTTCGGTCTGCATCTATCCGAGTACCACACCGGCTTTCGAGCGTACAGCCGTGGCCTCCTCGAGTCGATCCCATACCGCCTCAACAGCAACGACTTCGTCTTCGACCAGGAGCTTGTGGCACAGGCCGTGGCGTGCGGTATGCGCATCGACGAGATCGCCGTACCGACCCGCTATTTCGAGGAGGCCAGCTCCGTCGGCTTCCGGCGCAGCGTCGTGTACGGTCTGTCGACCCTGAAGGTCGTCATGCGGTTCCTGCTCCATCGGCTCCGACTTCGACGTTCGAGCAAACTGGCCAGCCGAAAGCCGACTGCCCGGTGAGGAGGCTGACGACCGGCCTCGTTCGCAGCGGCATCGGCATCATCATCTCGCTGGCGTGCCTGTACCTGGTGCTTCGCAGCGTCGACCTGGGGCAGACCGCCGATCTTCTGGGGAGCGCCCGACTTCCATGGCTTGGGCTGGCGGCGCTCGGCGTCTGCGCGGACCTGTTCTTCCGCGCGCTCCGCTGGCAGTGCCTTATCGCCCCGATCCGGCCCGTGCCGCTGCGACGACTCGGCGGCTACATGATGGTCGGGTACCTGGCGAACAACGTCCTGCCGGCCCGTCTCGGCGAGCTGGTGCGGAGCCACTACCTGGGCGATCGCGAAGGGATCAGCCGCAGCGCCACTCTCGGCACCGTAGTCGTGGAGCGGGTCGTGGACACCGTCGTCCTAGTGGGCATCGGCGCGGCGGCGATCCTCATCCTCAACGTCCGGGGAGTGGTGGTGAACGCGATCCTCGTGGGCGTTGCCCTGGCCGGTCTTCTGGTCGTGGCTCTGGCCGTCGCCCTGGCCGCTCATCGCCTTCCCGGCGGGAGTCGGATCGGCGCATTCCTGGGTCGCTGGCCACGGATAAAGGGCATGATCGTCCGCCTCCGGGATGGCCTTCGGGTCGCCGCCCTGCCTCGCACTCTGGCGGCGTCGGTGGTTCTCAGCGTGGCCGCGTGGAGCTGCACCGTCGTGACCGTGCTCGCCGTGGGCCAATCGCTAGGGATCGAGCTGACCGTCGGCGAGGGAGCGCTGCTGGCGGCCGGCACGAACCTGGCCACGGCCATCCCGTCGGGCCCGGGCTATCTGGGCACGTTCGAGTATGCCGGCCAGACCATCGCCGCTGCCTTCGGCATGCCCGCTGCCAGGGGCCTTGCGCTGGCCCTGCTGATCCATGCCCTCACCCTCGTGATCAGCTCGGTGGGAGGCGCAGTCGCCCTCGTCCGACTCGGCTGGACCGGCCGCGGCGCAGTGATCGGTGCAGCGACCGGCGAGGTAGTGCGCGCCGAAGCGGTGGGCGCCGCGGATACACAAGCACCGGTCTGAGGCCCCGCCCAGGGCAAGGAGTTGCGCGGCGGTCGTGACGGCCGCGTCCGGGCAGGCTATGGTGCTCGTCGCAATGCCGACCGATCAAAGCTCCACTATGCCTGACGACAACCGCTGGCTCGAAGGGGCCGGCCGCATCCTCGGCGACCTCGGCTTCGAGCTGGTCGAACCCGATCGAACCCAGAGCGAGGAGACCAGCCGCCTGATCGTGGCGCTCCGGCCCAAGCCGACGCTGCAGCATTTCGACCCCGAGTCGATTGGCTACTGGATCTCTGACGGTACCAAAGGCCACGCCGTCAGCCTCGACCGCGAGACCAGATTTCCCGTTGTTGCCGACTACGCCTGGGGCCGGATAGCCCTGACCGATCGGCTGGGCGTCGAGAATGAGTTCTTGAGCTTCGGCGGGACGCTTCGGGCTCAGATGACCGCCGACGCAACGGCACTGATCGATTTCAGCTCGCATGCCCCGATCCTGCGCTGGAGCGGCCACAGCCAGAGCACCGATCCGCTGGCCGCCGAAGTGGGCGCGTTCTTCGCCCGAATCAAGGTCCCGATCGATTTCGTGCCCGGAACCGAGGCCCTCGTCTCCAAGACCGCTCCGCGAACCCTCTATTGCGCCTTCATCCAGCATGTGCGCGAGCGGCTGGCGCAGGCTCCCACGCTGCGCGATGCCAACCGCTGGTTGGCCGACTGGAGCTCCCGCGAGAGTCTGCGCATGGAGGCGGCCGCGAAGGAGCACTGGGCGGCGGCGACTGAACTGCGGCGGCAGCTCGGTGCAATCGAGGCGACAGCCCGGGAGTAGCTCGGCCGATCCGAGGCCGAGTCCGAGGCCGCCACGACGATCGCAGATACGTTGACGGCGCCCTTGCGGGCGCCGTCGTTGCGTTCTTGCGGGTGGCTCCTCGCGGAGTCCGATCTCAGGAAGGGCTGGCCGACGGCGCGCTGCTCGGCGCAACCGACGCCGACGCGGTCGCACTCGCGGACGCGCCGATCGACGGGCTCGGCGAAATGCCGAGGGCCTTGTCGAGCGCGGCGGAGATGGTCGCGTAGTCATAGCTGGCGAGCACGTTGCCGCCGTCGATGATGATCGCGGGAGTGCCGCCCACTCCTGCGGGGACGCTGGACTGCTCGGCCTTCACGTCGGCGTCATGGCTGCCGCTGTCGACGCACGAGTTGAACTTGGTCAAATCCGGGATCGGGATCATCTTGCCGATCGTCTTGAGCCGGTCCTTGGTGAAGGCGCCGGAGCCTTCCTTGTACTGGTTGGCGAAGAGCCAGTCGTGATACGGCCAGAACATGCCCTGGTCGTTGGCACAGCGAGCGGCGTTCGCGGCGTCGAGAGATTCCGTGCCGCCGACGTTTGCATCGACGATCAAGAAGTCGTGATAGACAATCTTGGCCTTTCCGGTCGCGACGTAGTTAGCCACAACCTGCGGCTCCATGTCACGGGTGAAGATCTCGCAGTTGGGGCACTGGAAGTCTTCGTAGACATCGATCGTGTGCGGCGCGTTTGCGTTGCCGAGAGTAAGTCCGCTGGTCGGGATCGAACCGGACGTGATCGCGCTGCCCACCGGTGGGTTCGGGCTGTTGAGCGTGCCGGTCGACGTCGTTTGGTTGGTGAGATACAGCGCGCCCGCAACGACCACCACGGCGATGATGATCGCGACGATCGTGTACAGCATGAGCGAACCGCCGCCGCCGCCACTCGAACCGCGGGTGCTGGCCCGGGACAGGGCCCGATTCGCCTCTCGGTGGGCCAGGCGCTGTTGCCTGGCCGAGCGGCGGCTGGTAGGCGGTACGGCGCTGCCGGAGGAAGGGCGCCCGCTCGGGCGGTTGGAGGTCATCGCGATAACCCTCGTACGTAGATGTGTAGGGAGTTGGCGTCAGGCGAGATCTTCGGCCGCGACTGCATTCGGGTTTGGCGTGTGAAGGTAAACCCACAGGGCGACGAAGAATCTGAGAACCAGCGAAAGCCCGTAAGACTCGCACCAGACGCAGACCGCGCCGATCAGGAAGATCTGGGCGTACTGGAACCAGAGTTCAAAGAGCACGCCAATCAACGACAGGCCGTAGTGCAGCAACAGCAGCTTGTAGGTATTGGTGCGCCACCAGGCAATCGCCAGCGTGAACAGCGTGAGCGACAGGAAGACACCGTAGACGGCCACCGGGATGCCGGCAAACGGGTGCGCGTAGATGCTGTGCTGAACCTCCTGGCAGCCGTGAATGGGACCGCATTGGACGAGGCCACCCGGGGTGAGCTCGGTGATCGCCAGATACGACGCGATCGCGAGTCCGATCAGGTCCAGGGCTGCCAGCACGAGACCGGGGTGGATGCTCCTGATCCGGCGCCGCAGTGACGGCTTGGTGGCCGCTAGGGCCGCGGTTGAGTTTGCCATTCCTCCTGCCTTCGTATTGCGCCGATGAGGCATCGACATTGCCCGATTTCGCCCGCAGGCGCACCGGCCGAAGCGCCGCCTATGGTACTCGACCTCGACTGGTGAGACCTGGTATCATCCCGGATCACCAATGAGACCGGGTATCAATTCCGACCAGACCGAGCGCATTATCCAGGCGCTCAAGCGCGCAGGTTATCAGGCCACGCCAAATCGGCGCCTGGTGGCTGAGCTCGTTGCGGCCACCGGGGGGCACTTCACCGCCGCGGAGCTGCTGGAGCGCGGCCGGCGGGAGCGGGTGAACATCGGCCGGGCCACCGTCTTTCGGGCTCTCGAGCTGCTCGCCTCGCTGCGCGTCGTCGAGCGGCTGGATCTGCCGAGTGGCTCGCACGCCTACGTGGTGTGCGACCCCGACGAACACCACCACCACCTCGTCTGCTCGACTTGCGGGCGAAGCGAGGACATAGCCGACGGCGAGCTGGCCCGGTTGGTCGACGAGATTGGGCGGCGCAATGGCTACCGGATCGAGGCCCATCGCCTGGAGCTGTTCGGCATCTGCCCGGCGTGCTCTGCCGCAGACACGGCGGAACGGGAGACCCTGGCGTGAGCCGGAACCGAACCCCCAGACGAGTCGCCTGGCTGGCCCTCGGCGTTGCGCTGCTCGTAATGTCGGCGCTCGCCGGCTGCGGATCCGGCAGCTCCGCGGCCGACGGGAGGATCGGTGTGGTGGCGGGTGAGAACTTCTACGGTGACCTCGTGTCCAGGATCGGTGGCGATCTCGTGTCAGTGACCAGCATCCTCAACGACCCGAACATCGATCCTCACACATACGAGAGCAGCACCAGGAACGCCCAGGCTGTCGCGGATGCCACCCTGGTTGTCGAGAACGGGCTCGGCTACGACGCCTTCCTGGACCACCTCATCGGCGCCTCGCCTCGGTCCGACCGCAAGGTCATCAACGTCCAGGGACTCCTCGGCCTGGCCGACGGCGCGAACCCGCACGTCTGGTACGACCCGCCGACGATGCCGCGTGTCGCGAGGGCCGTAGGCGATGCCCTCGAGCAACTGCTGCCGGCGTCGAAGGCGACTATCGAGTCGAACCTCAATTCCTACGTCGCCTCGCTCGCACCGCTGGTCGCGAAGATCGCCGAGATCAAGACCGGCTTCCCGGGGACTCCCGTCGCCTACACCGAAGCGGTGCCCGGATACCTGGTCACGGCTCTCGGCTTCGAGGTGCTGACCCCCGCCGGCTTTGCCAGGTCGATCGAGAACGGCACGGACCCGACTCCGTCCGACGTCGCCGCGCAGAGCGACCTGCTCACGGGACACAAGGTCAAGCTCCTGCTCTACAACAGCCAGGCCACTTCGCCGGTCACCGAGTCGATCAAGGCGCTCGCGACCCAGTCGGGCGTGCCCGTGGTCGGCGTGTCGGAGACGATGCCCGCGAACGAGTCCTTCGTCGGCTGGCAGCTGGCCCAGCTCGATGCCATGGCAGCGGCGTTGGGAGGCGGCCGGTGAGGACCAACGGCCACGGCCGGAGCGCGGCACCGGTCGAGGCTCGGACACCACCGCCGGCCGAGGAGCCGGCCATGTGCTTCGATCGGGCCACGCTTGCGTACGGCGATCGGGTCGTGTGGTCCGAGCTGTCGATGACGGTGCCGCAGGGCGAGTTCCTGGCGGTGCTCGGCCCGAACGGATCGGGCAAGACGTCGCTGCTGCGAGCGCTGCTGGGCCTGGCCCCTCTGGCGAGCGGCTCGCTCGACGTGCTCGGCGGTCCGCCGCGGCGCGGCAACCCGGACATCGGCTACGTTCCGCAGCACGCCGGGTTCGACCGCGAGGTGCCTTTCCGCGGCCGCGACCTCGTGGCCCTTGGGATCGACGGGCACCGTTGGGGCTTCGGGCGCCTGTCGCGCGCCGATCGGGCCAGGGTCGAGTCGGCCCTCGAAGACGTGGCGGCCGGGCCCTACGCCGACGCGCCGATCGGCCGTCTGTCGGGCGGCGAGCAACAGCGCCTCCGCATCGCTCAGGCCCTCGTCGGTAATCCCAGGCTGCTCCTGTGCGACGAGCCCCTGGCCAGCCTCGACATGCGCTACCAGCAGGAGATCACCGAGCTGATCGGCGGCTGGTCCCGCGACAAGGGCGGCACGGTCGTATTCGTGACACACGACGTCAACCCGGTCCTCGGCTACGCCGATCGGGTCGTCTTCGTCGTCAACGGTCGCTGGGCGACCGGCAGCACCGACGAAGTCCTCACGAGCGAGACGATGTCGGGGCTCTACGACGCGCCGGTTGAGGTGCTGCGAGTTCGCGGCCGCATCGTGGTCGTGGGTGAGGCCAGCGGCGCCGGCTTCGACATCGACGAGCCGCATCACTTCCCGGAGCCGACCGGAGTGCACCACCTGTGATCGCCGATCTCGTCCATCTGCTTGGCTATGAGTTCGTTCAGAACGCCCTGCTGGCGGGCCTCCTCGTGGCCCTCGTCGCCGGTCTGGTCAGCCGCTTTGTGGTGGCGCGCAACATGTCGTTCGCGGTCCATGCGCTGGCGGAGGTCGGCTTCACGGGTTCGGCGGGCTTCATCCTAATCGGCCTCTCGCCCGTGTTGGGGCTGCTGTCCGGCTCCCTTCTGACCGCGGTCTTCATCGGGGCGCTGGGCCTGCGCATCCGCGAGCGCGACGCTGTTGTCGGCGTCGTGATGGCATTCGGGCTGGGTCTCGGCGTCCTCTTCATCACCCTCTACCCCCGCTACGCATCGGAGGCGTTCAACATTCTGTTCGGCGCGATTACGGCCGTGAGCCACGGTGACCTGATACTTATGGTGGCCATGGCGGCCGTGACGATCGTTGGTCTGGGCATCATGTACCGCCCTCTCACATTCGCGACCGTGGATCCGGTGGTCGCAGAGGCGCGCGGCGTGCCTGTACGGCTGATCTCGATCCTGTTCCTGCTGCTGCTCGCGACCGCGGTCGCAGAGGCGGTTCAGGTAGTGGGCGTGCTGCTGATCCTGACGCTGCTCATCACGCCCGGCGCCACGGCCGAGCGCCTGACGGCCCATCCCGGTCTGGCGACCGTGGCCAGCGTCGGGGTCGCGCTGGTATCCACGCTGGGCGGCATCCTGCTGGCCCTGGTCACCGCCGTCCCCGTCAGCTTCTACGTCACGACGATCGCCTTCGTCTGCTACCTCTCCGCCAGGTTCGGTCTGCCGGCGATCGAGCGGTCTCGCCGCGTAACTGGCAGCTAGCCGACCGGACGGGCCGCGAGGAACTCCTCGAGCTCGGCCGCGGTGGGCATTCCCTCGCGCGCTCCGACGTGTGTCGTGGCCAGAGCGCCGCCGGCCACTGCCCGCTGAACGGCCTCGGCCAGCGGACGTCCCTCGGCCAGCGCGGCGGCAAGCGCTCCGCAGAACGCGTCGCCGGCGCCGGTGCTGTCGACGGTGGCGACGTGATCGGCAGGCACTTCCCAGATGCGGTAGTCGCCGACGCGGGCGGCATCGGCGGGTGCGCCGTCGCTGGCAGCCGCATCGGCCGCGGCAATGGCGATCGCCTGGGCGGTGGCCGTGGCTGCAGTTTCGGGTTCTTCCTCGCAGGGCTCCACCGCGCCAGCCTCGACGACCGGAGCGACGGCCGCGGCTGCCTCAGCTGCCTCGGTCCTGGCGGCGCTGCCGGCAAGCCCGGAACCCGCCCGCGCCAGGACCACGACTCCGCCCGCGCCGAGTGTCACGATGACTGCCTTTCGGACACCGGGCCCGTCCGGCCCGGGATCCAGCAGCGTACGTGCCCGAACGGCCGTGTCGGTGCTGGCGTCGACTCTCCGGCCGGTCCGTTCAGCCTCAGTCAGGAGCAGCGTCGCGAGCTCATTGCGGTTGGGCGTAACGATGTCGGCCAGCCCGAAGATCGCTCGATCGATCCCGATTGCCGGGGCCGGGTTCAAGACCGTCGTCCCGCCCGCGGCGTGGCCACAGATCAGGGCCTCGCGGACGACATGGAGTGGCACCTCGTTGCACACGAGCAGAACGTCGCCCGTGAGTGGGCCGAGCCGGGCCAGGCTGTCGCGGACGTAGCCCGTCTCGATTGCGCCGTTCGCCCCCGGAACGACGGCTATCTCGTTCTCGCCGGCGGCGTCGACGAGGATCAGCGCCACACCTGTCGGCTGGCCGGGTAGTGAGGCGACCATCGAAACGTCGACCCTCTCGGACGACAGCGCTCGGCGGGCCTCCTTCTCGAACGTGTCGTCACCCACGGCCCCGATGAACAGGGTCGGTCGGCGCAGGCGGGCGGCGGCCACTGCCTGGTTCCCGCCCTTGCCGCCGTGGTGACGCTCGTAGCTACCGCCCGTGACCGTCTCGCCGGGATGTGGCAGATGGGGAACGCGCGCGACAAGGTCAATGTTGACCGAGCCGACCACGATCACGCGGCCGCTCATGTGCTCGTGCCTCCCCGGTGACGCGGCGCCGGCTGTGCGGCGCCTTCACGCCAGATTGTGCGGCACGAACCGGCACTTGGCACGCCCAATGTGGGGAGGGCCCGTTCACACCGGCACTTCAGTTGGCTCCCGTCTCTGCGAGCCCAGTGCGAGTGCCCAAGAAAAGCCCCGTCCGGGCGGGGACGGGGCTAGGAGAAGCAAGACTGGCGGGCTCGACCGGATTCGAACCGGCGATCTCCAGCGTGACAGGCTGGCATGTTAGGCCGCTACACCACGAGCCCGTGCCGACCGCGAAGGATACCAGGTGCCAGCGGGGATGTCCGAGTGCTTGTCCGAGTGCTCCAGACCTCGGCGGCGCCCGATAGCTGCGGTTTGCAAACGGAGGCCGACGCGCCCGACTGCGGTCCCGCCCGCCAAACGCCGCGACCGGCGCCTGCGCGAGGACGGCCTATACTCGACCGACATGCCCATCGGGCCGACCCGGGAGCCCCCACCGCGCCACCCTTCAGATGCCGTTCACCGTGCAGGGCCACGTCACCGAGGATCGGAACGAACTTGATCGACCTCCGCAGCGACACCGTGAGCCACCCCACGCCGGCCATGCGCAAGGCCATGTACGAGGCCGAACTCGGCGATGACGTCTTCGGCGACGATCCGACCGTCAACGCCCTGCAGGAACGGGCAGCCGAGCTGCTCGGCAAGGAGGCGGCGCTCTTCGTGGCAAGCGGCTCGATGGCCAACCTGGTCTCGCAGCTGGGCCACCTCGGCCGCGGCCAGGAGACGATCGCCGGCGCAAGCACCCACATAGTCGACGACGAACAGGCTGGCCACGCCGTCGTCGTCGGGACGTCGATCAAGCAGATGCGGGAGAACCCGGGCGGCACTTTCGACCTTGACGAACTCAACGAGTCCTTCCGAAACCCGGCAGATCCCCACGAGCCGATCACCGGCCTGGTCACCATCGAGAACACGCACGCTCATTCGATGGGCCAGCCGCTTAGCCTCGACTACAGCAGGGCGGTCGCCGAGATCGCCCACGCCCACGGCGTCCCGCTCCACATCGACGGCGCCCGCTTCTTCAACGCCACGGTGGCCCTCGGGCTGACGCCCAGGCAGCTGGCCGAGCCGGCCGACTCGGTCGCGTTCTGTCTATCGAAGGGGCTCGCCTGCCCGATCGGCTCGCTCGTCGTTGGCTCGAAGGATTTCATCTTCAGGGCCTGGCGCGGCCGGAAGCTGGTCGGCGGCGGCATGCGCCAGGTCGGAGTGCTGGCCGCGGCCGGTCTGGTCGCCCTCAGCGACGGCCCGGACGGCATGATCGAACGACTGGCGGAGGACCACGCCAACGCCCGGCGCCTGGCCGAAGGCCTCGCCGCAATGGACGGCGTCGAGTCGGCCGGCGGCCTGGCCCAACCCGAGCCCGGGCTGCTGGACCCGAGGCGCGCGACCACCAACTTCGTGATCTTCCGCGTCCGGGGCGACCGGGCCGCATTCCTCGACGCGCTCAAGGCCCGAGACGTGCTGATGGTCGAGTACTCCCGTGGCAGCATCCGCGCCGTTACGCACTACGGAATCACGGCCGCCGACATCGAGCGGGTGCTGGCGGCCAGCGCCGAAGCCCTCCGAGAAACCAGTGCCCGTCCGGCTGCGCCGGCCACTCCAACCCCACGTCCGAACACCACGGCAACCACAGCCCTGGAGCGATAGATGTCCGAACTCGTCCTGCCCCGACCCGAATCTAAGCCGACCGCCGGCCCGCTCGACACGTCGTTCTGGGACCTCGTCGAGGCCGACTTCCGGCGCACGATGGCCGCCCACCCGATCTACGCCACCTACCTCGGGATCCACGACGACGACGGCCGCCTCGACGACGCCACGCGGGACGCGCTGGTGCAGGAGATAGCCGACGCGAAGGAGTTCCGCAGCAAGATCGAAGCCATCGACCCCGCCGCGCTCTCCGAGAGCGTTCGCCTGGAGCGCGAGCTGGCCCTCCACAACGTCCGTCGGGGCCTCTTCAACGACGAGGTCCACCGCGTCTGGGAGCGGCGTTCCACCGCCATGGACCAGGTCGGAGACGGGCTCTTCAGCGTATTCGCCCGCGACTATGCCCCGCTCGCCGAGCGGCTGGCCGCCCTGACTTCCCGAATGGAGGCGGTGCCGCAGGCACTCGAGCAGCACAAGACCCGGGCCACGGCCCCGCAGGTCCGTCTCTGGCAGGAGCTGGAGATCGAGGCCGGCGAGCAGATGCCGTTCCTCTACAACGAGATCAGGGCCGCCGGCGCAGGCGTGCTCGACGAGCGGGCACAGGCGCGTCTGGACAAGGCCGTCGAGAAGGCTTCCGCGGCGACTGCGACCTACATCGAGCACGTCAAATCCGGCATGGGCTCCGCGGTGGATGACTGGGCGCTGGGTTCCGAGGCGTACGACCAGCTGGTTGGGCTGCGGGCCTTCGATAGCCTCGACGCCTCGCAGATCCTCGAGATCGGCCACCAGCAGCTGGCCCTGAACAAGGCCGCCCGAGTGGAAGACGCACGCCGAATCGACCCGACGGTCGAGGAGCCGGTCGTGGTCGACCGCGTCAAGTCGAACCACCCGGCGACGTTCGAGGCGGCGCTGGCCGGCTACAAGGACGCCATGAACCGCGCCCGGGCCCACATCGTCGCCCACGACATCGCCACCATGCCTCCGGGCGAGCAGATCTCCGTCATCCCCACGCCCCAATACCTGCGCACGGTAATACCGTTCGCGGCCTACTTCGAGCCGCCCAAGTTCGACAAGCACCCGTCGGGCATCTATATCGTCACGCCGTCCGTCGGCGACGACCCGAACGCGATGCGCGAGCACAACTACGCCTCGATCAGCAACACCAGCGTCCACGAGGCGTATCCGGGTCACCACCTCCAGCTCTCGTCCGCCACGCGCCACCCATCTCTGGTCCGGCTGCTCACCGACGCCCCCGAGTTCGTCGAGGGCTGGGGCATGTACAGCGAGCAGATGATGCGCGAGCAGGGCTTCGATGACGGGCCCGAGTTTCTGCTGGCGATGCACACCGATGCGATCTGGCGAGCCTGCCGGATCATCCTCGACGTGCGCATGCACCGCGGCGAGCTGTCGGTCGATGAGGCCACGGCGTTCCTGATCGAGCACACCGGCTTCGAGCACGCCAATGCCCAGGCCGAGGTCTTCCGCTACACGTATACGCCCACGTACCAGCTCAGCTACCTGCTTGGAAAGGTCCTGCTGCTCCAGCTGCGGGCCGACGAGCAGCGCCGGCTCGGCGATCGCTTCAAGCTCAAAGACTTCCACGACACGCTGCTTCGCAACGGCTCGATGCCGATCAGCTTCCACCGCCGGCTGCTCACCCTGGAGGCCGCCCGAGCCGCGACCGGTGGCGCCGGTGGCTTGAGCCGGGCCGCCAACGGATAGCGACCGGTCGTGCTCGTAGTCCCGTCGATCGATGTACAGAACGGACGCTCGCGGCTGGTTTGCTGGCCCGGCGCGGCTGCCGGCGTCAGCACCCCAACCGACCGGCCCGATCGAATCGCCGAGCGGTTCGTGGCGTTTGGCGCGGAGTTGATCCATATCGTCGACATGGACGGGGCCCACTCGGGGCATCCGGCCAATCTGGAGGCCCTGGGCCGCATTGCCTCACGAGTGGCGGTGCCACTTCAGGTCGCCGGGGGCATGGAGGGCGCAGACAACATCCGGCTGGCATTCGCCGCTGGCGCCACGCGTGTGGTCGTTTCGATGGCCGTGGCCGATCGCCCGGAGCTGCTCCACGCATGCCTGGAGGTGGCCGGCGACTGGCTGGCTGTCGGGTTGGACCCACGGCCCAACCGCATTGCCGCGTATCCTTGGCATAGACCTACACCGCCGAGCCTGGGTGACCTGGCCGGAGAGCTCGTGGACCACGGCGTCCGCCGGCTCGTTCTGTCTCACGGCGGCATGGTTCCAGACCTGGGGTTCCTGGCCGGGCTGGCGCGGACTCTACGCGCGGAGCTGTTCGTGGCGGGAGGGTCTGTAGATATGGACGCAATCAAGAGCCTGCGAGATGCCGGGATCGCAGGCATCATCCTCGGAGAGCCGCTCCTGACCGGAGCCATAGACTTCGCCAAAGCCCTGGAGGCCGCTTCATGATCCTCGCGCCAACCAAGCCATCCGCGCGCCGGCTCGCGACCGTCGGCCTCGTCATGCTCCTCGCCGGATGTTCGGTCCCCACAGTCAGTCCGACTCCGTCGTCGTCGCCGTTGCCGACGGTCGCCCCGCTTGCTCCGTCCTTCACCCTCGGGCCAACCATATCCCCCTCGCCGTTCGGTTGCCCGACCTCAGCGCCTGCGGCCTTCAGCGGCACGGCCACGGTCACGATGACCACCACGTTCGGCAACCTCGTGATAAAGGTTGACTCCGCCCTCGGCGCCAACGCGGCGGGGGCCTTCATCGCCCTGTCTCGGTGCGGCTACTACAACAACATCTTCTTCCACCGCGTGGTGCCCAACTTCGTCATCCAGGCCGGTGACGGCACGTATGCCCGGTGGCCCAACCTCAACTACGAGAAGATGGGTTCCGGCGGCCCGAGCTGGACCATCCCCGACGACAAAGTGACGACCGCCTACAAGAAGGGCACCCTGGCGATGGCCAACACGGGCAACCCAAACAGTGGCAGCTCGCAGTTCTTCATCGTCCTTTCCGACACCGCCTTCGCGGCGGGGACTACCAGCTACGCCATCTTCGGCACCGTGACCTCCGGCCTGGATGTCATCGACAAGATCGCGGCGGTCCCGCTCGGCGGTGAGCCCGTGATCGACTCCTCGGGCACCGTGACGATGCCGGCGTCGATGCCGCTCGAGCCTGTGATCATCACGAGCACGATCGTCGCTACTCCCTAGGGGCCCCTGGCCAGCGTCGATTCGGATTGACCGGCGGAATCTCCCGCCGGTCTTTTCCTTCTGTTCAGCGACGTCCGAGTCATCTTGCGGCCATCCGTGGCACCCTTGTCACAGCAAACGCTGCCCCACAGAGGAGACACGATGACCAAGGCGACGATTGAGACCGATAAGGGCGCCATCGAGATCGAGTTGAGCACAACGGGCGCACCGAAGGCGGCAGCCAACTTCATCGAGCTCGCCAACAAAGGCTTCTATGACGGCGTCGTGTTCCATCGACTGGTGCCGGGCTTCGTCATCCAGGGCGGCGACGGTGAGTACGGCCACATCGACAAGCTAGACCGCGGGCGTCTCGGGACCGGCGGTCCCGGCTACAAGTTTGCCGACGAGCCTTTCGAAGGCGACTACGTCCGCGGGGCCGTGGCAATGGCCAACGCCGGGCCGAACACCAACGGCAGCCAGTTCTTCATCTGCCTCAACGACCTGTCGGGCGGCAAGCTGCCCAAGAAGTACACCCGCTTCGGCCAGGTGACCAAGGGCATGGACGTGGTGGATGCCATCGGCGCAGCCAAGCGCGACGGCCACGACCAGCCCAACGAGCCCACCGCGATGCTGTCGGTGAAGATCACCGACTAGCTCCCAGCCGCCGAATCGGCCGGTCCAGGGCCATCCGACCGACTGTCGGGGGCCAACCCGCAGAGGCATATGTGACGTCTTGCCCGGGCCGTTGCGCAGGCCGCAACAGGACCCCTACCCAAGCCTCACTAAGTTGCGGGATTTTAACCCAATAGCCCGCCAAAACCCTTGGAATGAAGGCAGAAAGGGCTGTAGACTTTAGAAGCTGCCAGTCAGCCTGCTGCCCCAGTTACAAGGTCATGGGTAGGTCGGGTTAGGGTAGTCGGTGCAGCCGACGTGATAGATGCCTTTGTAGCGTGGCAGAAGACGGTCCGTTTCGGCGGATCCAACCTTCACCGGGACAGCAACGAAACGGCTCCTTCGGGAGCCGTTTCGACTTTAAGGAGACGGCTCCTCGGGAGCCGCTTGCGGGAGCCGTTTCGATTCTGGGGGCACGATCCAAGGCCTCGGCGGAGGTGTCGGAGTCGAATACGCCGGTGGTGAGACGCGGCTCCGGTCGATGGTCCCGCGCTCGTCTCGGCCTTGCCGCCTCCCGCGGCCTGCCGCCTCTTGTACCATGTCAGGACTTCAGAGACTCCACCAGCTGCCGCGAGATTGGTGGCCATTTCGACGACGGTGATCAGTTTGGGCGATGAGCAGGCACGGGCACTATCTCTGGCGTTCCCCGAGACCCGGCGAGAGGCCTCTCCGGCGGACGACCCCCAGTTCCTGATCGTCCGGGGAGTCCGTGTGCGGTACGTCTCGGTTGGGAGCGGCAAGCCGCTGCTGCTGCTCCACGGCTGGGGGACCTCGCTCGATGCCTTCGCGGACATGACCCGCGACCTGCAGCGCTCCTTTCGCGTCACGGCCTTCGACTTCCCGGGGCACGGTGAATCGGATATGCCGCCGGCGACATGGACGGTCGATGACTTCACGAGCCTGACGCTCGATGTGATGGCGGAGCTCGGGATCGAGCGGCCATCGATCCTCGGCCACTCGTTCGGCGGGCGAGTGGCTATCAAGCTCGCGGCCACGCGCCCCGACTCGGTCGAACGGCTCGTCCTGGTCGACTCGGCCGGCGTGCCGCCACGTCGGACCGCCCGGCGCGTACTCCGGCAAGCGGCGTCGAGGTTCGCGAACGCCGTCGGTCGCCGGTTCGGTCGGCCCGGTCAGGCGATTCGGCGCTGGATCGTGCGGCGGATCGCCTCGCCAGACTACCTGAACGCGGGCCCCCTCCGAGACACCTTCCTGGCCGTCGTAAAGGAGGACCTCAGGCCAGCGCTCCGGCGCATCCACTGTCCAACGCTGCTGGTCTGGGGCGAGTCGGACGAGGATACGCCCGTCGCCGACGGGCGGACGATGGAGAGGCTGATAGCCGTCGCTCGCCTGCTCGTGCTCAAGAACGCCGGCCACTTCTCGTACCTGGACCAGTATGGTCGTTTCCGTCTCGCCGTCATCGCTTTCCTCAATGACTGAGCAGCTGACGCTGGCGGGGGGCGGGCCCGATCCCTTCCAGATAACCGTCCTGGTCGCCGCCGCTGCCACGACACTGGTGCTCACCTTCCCTCATCTGGTAGCCGGCCTCCACGCACTGCAGCAGGACGATTACTCGAACCCGCGGTTCGCCCGGTGGCTCGGAACCTCAAAGACCCGGCTGGTCCACGGACGGATCGCGCTCGTGTACGTCGCCGGCAGTCTCTTGCAGATTGCCCTGTCAACCTCGCCGGCCCAATCCTGGGTGCCCGCGCTGGCCTCTACCGTCGCGGTCTTCGTCGCCGTCAGGTCGACGCGGCGGGCGCCGTACAAGAAGCCGCTCGTCTACACCGGCCGGGCCAGACGCCTGCTCGCCGTCTCGGTGGCGCTCGCGGCGCTCCTGTTCGTCGCCGGCTTCTTCGTCGTATCGAGGCTAGCCGAGGCGATCGGCCTTGCCGCCGCCTCCTGTCCCGGGCTGGCCGTGCTGATGATGGCCCTCGTCTCGATCCACGCGGCGCCCTTCGCCGTCGTGGCCGCCAACCTCTGCCTGGCCCCGATCCAGGGCTCGATCAACCTGGTGTATCGCGTCCGAGCCCGCCGCAAGCTGGCGCGCCTGACGCCGATGGTCGTCGGCATCACCGGCAGCTACGGCAAGACATCCACCAAGTACTTCACCGAGGCTCTCCTCGAGTCGCGGTTTCGGGTGCTCAAGACGAGGGCCAGCTTCAACACGATCCTCGGCGTCTGCCGAGCTATCAACGAGGAGCTCGGGCCCGAGCATCAGGTCCTGATCGTCGAGATGGGCGCCTACCGGCAGGGCGAGATCCGCGACATGGCCCGCCTGACCCGGCCGCACATCGGTGTCCTGACGGCCATCGGCCCGCAGCATCTCGAACGCTTCGGCAGCATCGAGACGATCGAGAAGGCCAAGTTCGAGCTGTTGGAGTCGCTGGCCCCCGACGGCGTGGCCGTGGTCAACAACGACGACCCGCGCGTCCGCCGCCTGGCCAACGGCCTACGGCTCCCCGACATCCGGCGCTACGGCATCGACACGACGGCAGGCGAGCTCGACCTTGCGGCCGAGGCGATAGCACACGGCCGGGATGGCCTCAGCTTCACCCTGGTCGAACGCCATGGCGCGCGAGTTACCGTCAAGACACGACTCATTGGCCTTCACAACGTCTCGAACATACTGGCCGCAGCCACCGTGGCCAGGGCCGTGGGCGTGAGCCTGCGGGAGATTGCCGGTGCGATCGGCCGGCTGCAGCCAGTGCCCCACCGGCTCCAGACCAACACCGGAGCCGACGGCGTGACGATCATCGACGACGCCTACAACTCCAATCCGGTCGGAGCGACCAACGCGCTCGACGCCCTTGCCGCATTCGAGACAGGCCGCAAGATCCTGGTCACGCCCGGCATGGTGGAGCTCGGCGTGGAGCAGGACGCCTGGAACGAGGAGTTCGGGGCCAGGGCCGCCGACATTTGCGATTTCGTGATCCTGGTCGGCACGCGACAGACCGCAGCCATCCGTCGCGGGCTCGATGGCCGGGGGTTCGCGGCCGACCGCGTGACTTCGGCCCGCAACCTCAACGAAGGCCTGGAGGCGCTGAAGGGTATCGTTCGCGCTGGGGATGTCGTGTTGTTCGAGAATGATCTGCCCGACCTGTACGACGAGGAGTAGCGCGCTCTATGTCCAATCCGACTGTGGCCGTCCTGTTCGGCGGCAGGTCCGTCGAACACGAGGTGTCCGTCATCTCGGGCCACCAGGCCATGGATGCACTCGACCAGGCGGGCTACCCGATCCTGCCGATCTACATCACCAAGCAAGGCGACTGGTATGCGGGCGAGGGCCTGCGCAACCTGGACCTGTATCGCGAGCAGACGTTCCACGCGGCCGGGCTCAAGAACGTCTACCGCGTCAGCCTCAGTCCCGACCGGTCGGTCAGACAGCTGGTCGTGCATCCGGGAGTCGGCGGCGGCCTGCTCCAGAAGAGTCCGAAGCTCTGGGCCGACGTCTTCTTCCCCGTTCTGCACGGCACGCACGGAGAGGACGGCTGCCTCCAGGGGCTGTTCGAGCTGGCCGACGTGCCGTACGTGGGTTCGGACGTCCTGGCTTCCGCGGTCGGGATCGACAAGGTCCGAACGAAGCTGGTGCTCGATCAGGCCGGCATCCCAACGCTGGACTGCCTGGAGGTGTCACGCACCGAATGGGCTGACGATGCGGCCGCGTTCGCAACGCGCGTCGAGGCGAAGTACCGCTATCCGGTCATGGTCAAGCCCGTCTGTCTCGGCAGCAGCATCGGCGTCTCGAACTGCCCCGATCGCGCCGCCTTGCACGAGGCGATTGACCTGGCGCTAGAGCTTGACGGCCGAGCCATGGTCGAGGAGGCACTGACCGACTTCGTCGAAATCAACTGCTCGGTACTCGGGCCGCCCGAACGCGCCTCCGCCTGCGAGCAGCCCGTCGCATCCGCGTCGGTGCTGTCGTTCGACGACAAGTACAAGCGCGGTGGCAAGAAGCTCGGCCGCGGGCAGGCCCAGAGCGCCGGCATGGCCGGTCAGGCCCGCCTGGTCCCAGCCCCGATCGGCGAAGCCCTCACCCGCCAAGTACAGCAGCTGGCGGTAAGCGCGTTTCGGGCGATCGGCGCGAGCGGCGTCGTCCGGGTCGATTTCCTGTACCAACAGAAGAGCCGGCGGCTCTTTCTCAACGAGATCAACACGCTGCCGGGGTCGCTCGCCTACTACCTCTGGGAGGAGGAGGGGCTTCGCTTCGACCAGCTGGTATCGACGCTGGTCCAGATCGCGCTCGACCGGCATGAACGGCAGCGCGCCACGGTCTACTCGTTCTCGGCGAACCTGCTGACGCGGTAGGCCGGGCTGAGTGGCGCGGTCCGGGCGGCGCGTGGCGGAGTGGCGGAGTGGCGGAGTGGCGGAGTGGCGGAGTGGCGCCCGATGTTGCCCAACTTGCCCCGGGTGAAAGTTGGTGAAGTCGCGAGGCCGACTTCGAGTCGCTATACGGCCCACGCGTAGCCTTTCACGCTCAAATCAGCCCGTCTCGCGCCGCCCGTTCACCCAATGGCGACCCGGGCCTCGCCCAACTCCCAGCCCAGGCAAGTTGGTCCAGATAGGGCGGCTCCGGAACCGCGACGGGCCGCGCCGGACCTACTTCACGAGCTGGCCGTCGGGGGCCAGTCGGTAGAGCCGGTTCTCGACATCGCCGCCGTCTGAGGGCGCGGCCGCGACCTCGACGATCAGTCCCCCGTCCGGGGTCGCCCACATGCCCTGCCAGTACGAAAAGTTGAGCCCCGGACTGGACAGAGGCCAACCGGGCACGGGATTGCCATTCTCATCAACCGCCTCGATCTCATCTTTGAGGACCTCGTAGATCCTCCCCTGGCCCAAAGGCAGCCTGACGAAGACCGCGCCTACGCTGGAGTCGGGCCCGACGACGATGCTGGCGGGGTAAGCATCCAACGTCAGCGACCAGCCGGAGGAGACTGCTCCCGATGCATCAAACACTACGACCATACCCGGGCCATGAATGTCCGTCGTGGTTACGTAGACTCTTCCCGTGTCGTCCACGAGAGGTGCCTGGGCCGTACCAGGCGCCGCGGGCCCGTCCGTTCCGGACATCGCGGTCTCGCCGGCTGGCAGGCTGACCGGCCAGCCGGCCCGGGAGCGCCCGTCTGGGCCGAGCGCCACGACCGAGGAATAGTCACTGATCAAGTACACCGTCCCGTCGGGCCCGAACCTTGGCGCGGAGATCCCACGCTGAAACGTAATTGGCCAACCTGGCTTCAGCCGGCCGTCCGAATCGAACGCGGCGATACGCGACTGGTCTGCGATTGAATCGTCGCTGCTGGCCCTGTCGTAGCCCCAGGCATAGAGCGTCCCGTCAGGAGCTAGAGCCATTCCCCACCAAACCGGTTCGCTGTCCTTCGCCACCGGCTCGCCGTTCGGGCTGAGGATCCTGAGGGAGTAGCCCACGAAGACTTGCGGTTCCTTGACGATCGTCTGGATCGTCAGATAGATCGTCCCGTCGCCACCCACGGCCGCGTCGTGCACCATGCCGGGCGTGACGATCGTCGCGCCCGACCCATTCGGCGCGACGATCTGGATGGTCGACCCGGCGGGATTGCCAGGCGACGGGATGACGAAGTAGACGCTCCCGCCCGGACCTGGCACGACCTGCGAATAGTCGAGGACTTCGACGGCCGACGAGAATCGCAGCTTGCCGTCCGATCCGAAGATCCAGATGTTGTGGCTGCCATTGTCCTTGATCGTGTCGCCGTAGATCGTCCCGTCCGAGCCGAAGGCGCAGGGCCGGGCGTGGGTGCCGTCGGCCAGGGTCAGCCATCCGGCCCGCGGATGGCCGGCGGCATCGAGCCCAGCCAGGTGCCCAAGGTAGACCGTCCCATCCGGCCCGACGGATACCGACTGGTCGTACTGGGGGTCGAACGTCACTGGCCAGCCGTCGAGCGCAACCTGGCCATCCGTCGGCACCGGTCCAAACGACTCCAGGGGCGGCACGGTTACCCCAGCGGGCGAGGGTGCCGGCGAGCGACCCGCCGGCCCGTGCACCACCCCAAGCGGACCGAACGCCAGAGCCACGGCGGCGGCAACGACGACGAGCCCGATCAGGAGCTGAGCGAAACTCGGCCCCGGCATCGACAGCACCCCCGGCCCGACCTCGCCGTCCTCGCTGTCGAGATCGATGATCCGCGCCTCTCGCTGATCGTTCGTCATTCGCCCCCTCCGCTGGTGCCTCCGCCGTCCAACAGTGATCATGACGCCCGGACGGTCGCGGCAGTGCCGCCTACGGTAAGCCAGAGCGACCGCCCCGCGCCATTCTCGGTTTGACGCCCATCAAATCGCCTTTATACTGGCGCCATGAACCCCCAACTTCTCGAAGCACTGCGCGCCCTGGCCGATGCATCCCGGCTGAGGCTGGTCGGGCTGTTGTCGGGGCGGCCGATGGCGGTCGAGGAGCTGGCCGCCGCGAGCGGGCTTTCGGCGGGAACGGTGGTTCACCACCTCAAGCGCCTCGAGGCGGCGGGACTCGTGGAAGCGACGCCCCGTCGCCCGTACGTGGAGTATTCGCTCCGCGTCGATCGGCTGCAGGCAGTCTCGAAGGAGCTCGCCGGCCTCGAACGGGCCGACGAAGCCGGCGACCGGCTGTCGGGGCCGGAGGGCGAGTCGCTGCCGGCCTACGATGCCAAGGTCCTGCGGGCCTTCCTGCGCGACGGGCGGCTGGTCTCGATACCNNGTGGCCTCGCTGCGGCGCTACCTGGTTGTCGCGGGCCTGATGACGCGCTCCGGCGGCGAGTATCGGCGCGCGGACTGAGCCCTACTCCATCGACGCGGTGAACATACCTGCCTGATCGAAGTCGATGGGGCCGAGCGGCCGGATAACCTCCGCCCGGCCTGTCGCCAGCAGCTCCGCCAGCGCCGGCTCGGTGACATACATCAGGTCGACGTGCTTGGTGTCGCGAATCCTCACGATCCGGGCCTCGGACGGCTCGACCCTGACGCAGCAGGCCAAGGCTACAGCGAGAGCCTGGCGGTCGGTGTCCACCGTAAGCGCGATTCGGGCGCCTTCCGGCGTCTTGGCCGTGATGGTGTTCATGTAGGTCTTGTGGGCGTCCATCTTCTCGACCGCGCGCCGCAGCACGACGTCGGCCATGCCGATGCCGACGGCGTTGCCCTCGGTCTCGGCCGTGAGGTCGCGGACGACGATCCGCTGGATGTTCGGGCCGGCGCCGGTCGGGCCGGAGTAGTAGCGGCCGACCACATTGGAGTCCATGCCCAGGCCGCTGATGTCCTTGCCGATGTAGTCGAGGACCACGACGTCGATGGTCCCGAAGGGCAGCCGGGCCATCCGCTCGCGTGCCATCAGCAGCAGATCGCGCTCGCGCTCGCGAAGGCGGGCGGCCGGCACGGCCTCGATCTGCCACAGCCTGGCGTACCCGTTCTCCACGAGAGCCAGGCCGAACGGGATGTTGACCTTCGAGACCGTGTACTCGGCGGTCTGAGGGACGAGCTGCGCGAACGTGTCGAAGCCCTGGCGGTGCAGCGAGTGGGCGCCTCGCTGTTTGCCCAGCCCGATCGCGATCATCTTCATGAGGCCGCTCTCGATGTCGCCGACGAAGTCCGTGTGCGGCTTGACCCGGTTGATCGGAATGATCGCGTCGGCGCCTTCGAAGGCGAGGCGGTCGATGAAGACAGGCACGCCCGGGCGAACCTCGCCCAGCTCGACCGTGTCCATGCTCGATCGGATCTCGCAGCCGATCGACTCGGGCGTGATGCCGTAGGAGGCAAGTACCTCGAGCTGGCCTTCCCGAGTGGCGCCGCCGTGGCTGCCCATCGCCGGCACCACGAAGACCTCGGCGCCGGCGGCCCGAACCCAGGCGACGGCCGCCCGAACGACTTCGTCGATCCTGTCGATGCCGCGGCTGCCGGCAGCCAGGCAGACCCGCGAGTCGGGCTTGATTGACGCCCGCTGGGTGTCGAGCGCCGCACCGACGGCCGCTGCCACGTCGGCCACCTCCGCGGGATCCATGCGGTACCGCACCAGCGCCCAGGGCGGCAGGTCGGCGCGCGCGAACTCGGCGTAGGGCTCGGAGTGCGACGGACTCGACGGCGCGTCCTCGGCGGCCAGAGTGGGCGGGTCGGCCATCGCCTCGGGCGTCAGCGCGGCGTGTCGGGCCTTCTCGTCGTGCATCTGGTGGGCCTCCCTCAAATCGTCATGGCGGTGAAGCCGCCGTCGACGTGGATCAGGGCGCCGGTCACGAAACCGGACGCACGTTCGGAGGCGAGCCAGATCATCGTCCCGATCAGGTCGTCGGGCTCGCCCAGTCGGGCCGCCGGCGTGTGCCGAAGGATCGACTCAACCCGGCTCTCGTCGAGCAGCTTGCGGTTCTGGCCGGCTGGAAAGAAGCCGGGCACGATGGCGTTCACGCGGATCCGATGCGGCGCCAGCTCGCGGGCCAGATAGCGGGTCAGGTTGTTCACTCCGGCCTTCGACACCGAATAGGTGAGAACTCGCGAAAGCGGGATCTCCGACGAAGCCGACGAGAAGTTGATGATCGTGCCGCCCTGCCCGCGATCGACCATCGCCCGACCGAAGACCTGGCAGGCGACGAAGACCGAGGTCAGGTTCGTGTCGAGGATGCGGTGCCACTCCTCGAGGTCGATGTCGAAGAACGGCGTCGAGCTGTTGATGCCCGCGGCGTTGACGAGGATGTCGACGGCGCCGAGTCGCGCCTCGACTTCCAAGCGCGCCCGTTCCACCGATTCTGGGTCCGATGCGTCGAGGATCGCGGCGGCAGCGCGGATGCCCTTCGCCTCGAGCGCGACCACGAGCTCGTCGGCGCGCTCGCGCGAGCGGTCCATCACCGCGATCGTGGCGCCAGCACCGCCGAAGCCGTGGCAGACGGCGCCGCCCAGGACGCCGGCTCCGCCGATGACCGCGGCTACCCGACCGGTCAGGTCGAAGAGGGCCGTGCCTGCCCCCGCGCTGGCTCCTGGGATTGCGCTCATCGAGTTACTCCCTTCGCTGTCCCCGACCGTTGCGCAACCGGGCCTGCCTCCCGGTCGCGGGAGAATACCTGCTGCCAGGCTACGACTCCTGGACCCAGGCGTGGGCCGGGTCGAAGTGAGGGATCATCCTACGGCCTTCGCCGGCCATAACCCACAGGTAATAAAGCGAGTAGCCGGGCGCCGACTCGGGTCACCAGCTGGACCCGATTGAGAATTGGGGATCGGTGACTACCCCTTCACTGCTCCCGAAGTCAAGCCACTAACCAAGTAGCGCTGGAATATCAGAAACAACGCGATCACCGGCGCCGCGCAGACCAGCGACGCCGCCATCATCTGCCCGTACAGCGGCAGTGTGCCATTTTGCTGCGTCGACCCGAAGACTTGCAGGGCGATCGCNNACGCCGGGCCAGCTCAACGGAAGAACGACCTTCAGCAGGATCATGAGATTCGAAGCACCGTCAATTCTGGCGGCCTCTTCTAGTTCTTTGGGGAGGCCACGCAAATAGGTCACCATCACCCAGGTCGAAAACGGCAACGTGAAAGTCAGATACGTCAGGAACAGCCCCCACAGGGTACCGATCACGGTAATCCCAAGATAGGAGCCCGCCGAGGCAAACACCACAAACACCGGCAGTACCATCAACGTTCCGGGAACTGACTGCACCACCAGTAGGCCGCGCATGATCGTGATCCGGCCAAAGAAGCGGAAGCGGACGAAAACATAGGCCGTCATCAGGGCGACTGCTGCCGACACGACGCCGGCGCTGCCGGCTACGATCAGGCTGTTTGCTATTCCCTTCCCAAGACCTATCGTGGTCCAGATGTCTGCGTAGTTCTGCAAGCTCCAACTGCTGGGGATCAACTCGCCTCGGGCTACGCCCAGATCGGAGTTCAGAGAGCTCAAGACGACATAGATCAGCGGGATCGCTATAAAGGCGCAGATCACCACGAGAACGACAACCAGAATTCCGTTGGGAAGCAGTCGAGTGACTTCCGCCTGTCGCGATCCACGTCTCCGCGTTGGGGCGCGATCCGAGCGCTCGGTGGTGGTCTCCGTCATTTGTCCGCTCCCTCATCGACATCGAGCTTCACCGCTCGCACATAGATGATTAGTGGAATCGCCAGAAGTATCAACGACGAAAAGGCCATGGCGGCGCCGAGGCCAAAACGGAAGCTCTCGAAGGTTGTGCTGTAGGTCAGGATCGGCAAGGTCTGCACGTCATCAGGTGCAGGTATCCCAAAGAGGACGAAGGGAAGCGCGAAGTTGTTGATGTGGTTGAGGGTCGCAATGACGCAGGCCAGCGCCACCGGCCCCTTCAAATAGGGGAACACCACGTATCGCAGCTTCGGCCACCACGAGGCTCCGTCAAGAGCCGAGGCTTCGTGCACGTCATGATCGACCGACTGCAGGCCGGCTAGCGCCAACAGATATATGAACGGCCAGGACGCCCATATTTCAACGAAGACGAGCGTCCAGTAGCTATTCGGCCCGTTGAGCCACAAGGTGCTGGTAATGCCCAGGGAATGCAGCCCGTTCACGATGACACCGTCGGGCTGGAACATCGTCCGCCACACCGTCGCTACGACAAAGGACGGCATCACATACGGGATCAAGAAGATCGAGCGCACCACCGCCCGACCGGGGAAGTAGTTCTGAGTCGCCAGGGCAGCGGCAATTCCCAGGGGGACCGCCGCTGCCGTGGAGAGCACCGCGAACGAAAGGCTGATCCAGAACGACTTCAGCAGCGGAGAGTCGGTCACGGCCTCGATGTAATTGGCGGGGCCGGCAAAGGGCGCGCTGAGCCACTGACGGAGGGTGTACTGGTCAAGCGAGAGGACGGACATGTACAGGCCGAGCAGGACAGGCACCACGATAACGAAGATCATCAAAACGCCGCCCGGGATCATCATCCAGAGTGGGCGGTTGCTCGCGGTTACCCCTCGCCGGTGCCGGACGTTCGCCGTGGGTCCTCCGTGACCTGAGGGTGTCTTGCCGGCCAGTCCGCTTGAAGCGGACTGGCCGGCAGATTCTGCCGAAGATGCCGGCATGTCTAGACCTACGGGGCCTTATCGAGCGAGGCTTGCGCCGTCTTCTGCGCGGCCGTCAGCAGCGACTGCAACTTCGAGTCGCTCACGGATCCGGCAGAGAGATCGGGGATCGTCTGCACCACCACATTCATCAGGGCGAGTTGGGTGTCGGCCCAGGCCCCACTGAACGGCGTGGCGACGGACGAGGCCGCGGAATCAAGGATCGGGCCCAGCGCGGGGTTGCTGGTTGTCACGGCCTTGAAGGTGGTCTGATTGACCGGCATCGTGCCAAAGGTGTTGAAGAGAACCTGCTGGTTGGAGTCGTCGGTGAGGTACTTCACCAGCGCGAAGGCCAAATCCTGGTTCTTCGAGTACTTGGCAACCACGATGTTGTTGCCTGCAAGGATGCTGGTCGCCCCGACTCCGTCAGCCGGAAGCGTGGTGGCGCCCGGAGGAACAACCGGCATCAGCGCGAACTTGTACGTGTCCTTGACCGCGGAGGTCTTGAGCGTGGGGATGTTTGAAGTGGTAGACATCGGGAAGAACGCCGCCTTGCCGGAGGCAAAAGCGGCGAGTGCCTGACCGTCGTTCCACCCCACAGAGGCGGGGTCCACGACGTGGTCCGTAGTCAGCCACCCAAAGTAGGTCTGATACGCCTTCAGCGTCGTGGGATCGTCGACCTTGGCAACCTTGCCGGCGATGATGGGATTACCAGCCTGACGGCTCATAGCCCAGATGAATTTCCAGGGGTCGAAACCGTCTTTGTATCCAATGGCCATGCCGTACACGCCGTTGCCCGTCAATTGTTTGGCCTGAGCGGCCAAGCCGTCCCATGTCGTGGCGGGCGTGGCGATCCCAGCTTTGGCTAGCAGGTCGGTGTTGTAGGCCATCACGAATGGCCCGGAGGTGTATGGAATGCCGACTTGATCAGTGGCACTCGGACCCGAGATACCCAGATCGGCCTGTACGAACTTGTCCTTGCCGCCAACCTGGTTCCAATTATCGGGGGTCAGGCTCACAAAGGCCCCCGTGGAGTACGCGGTCGGTGTGAAGGTCGTGCCCACTACGTAGATGTCCGGCCCCTGGCCAGCCACCACGGACGTTTGGATCTTCGTCAGCTCCTCACTGCCGCTGGCGAAGGTCTGGAACACGACCGTTGCTCCGGTCTGCTTCTGGAACGCCGCAGACACGTCTTTGAACCATTGCTGTTGCTGCGCCCCGTACTTGCCGTCGGCGCTTATTAGGACCGTGAGCGTCTTACCCGTACCGTCTATTGGAGTGGCCGTGGGTGTTGCGATCGGGGCAGCGCTTGGGGTGTTGGCTGCAGCGATTGGGGTGTTAGTTGAAGCGCTTGGGCTGTTTGTTGCGGTTGACCCGCTGCACGCAGTCACCACGAGCGCGGTGATGGCGAGCGCGGCTGTCAGCGTTGTGAACCTGGTTCTCCTGGTCTCCATGCCGTTGCTCCTCCTGTGGGCCGCCTCATTGCGGTCCGGTGATCTCGATGGGCACACGATGGTCGATGTGGTTTGGGGTCGCAGGCCCCTTCGGGGCGAGCGTGGGCGCACCGATGGGCGTCGGAGCGGGCATGCGACTCTCCGGAAGTTGAGCCCTCCTCGAGCGCGGCTTCGGCACTATTGGTCGAGCCGCTCGAGCTGCATTCGGAGAGGATCAGCCCTGAGGCGACGATGGGTCCCAGCCTGTGGCTCTACGAATCCTGCCTAATGTGACGGTGCTCCTCCTACTAGCTCTCCGCGACGGCCGTTGTCTCCTGCAAGGCCTCTGTCCGTGTCGCTCGCAAGCCCGACCGGACCCCGCTCCGTGGTGGCGCCGTCGAGGCTCGAACGATCAGTTGGGCAGGCATACCCTGCTCTTGCGTGCCCGATCCTGGCCGGGCAAGCTGCTCCAGAAGCAGCTCGATGGCGACTCGTCCGGCCTGCTCGAGTGGCAGCGCGACGGTTGTAAGTTGGGGGGTGGCCATGCCGGCCATGAGGATGTTGTCAAAGCCCACAACACTGATCTCATGGGGCACAGCGATGCCGCGATCGGCGAGGCGGCTGAGGACACCGAGGGCCATCAGATCGTTGAAGGCGACGACTGCGGTCACCTCGGCCGCAACGGCGAGATCGGCGGCGTGCTGGCCTGCCTCAAATTGCGGTGCGAACGGCCCGAACTCGATGACCTCGAGCGACCTGCCGCGCGCCCTTGCCCGCAGGCCGCGACGCCGCTCGCGGTCCGACCACGACTGGCCCGGACCGCCGAGATAGCCGATCCGCTTGTGGCCGAGGGCCTCGAGGTGGTCAATGGCCTGACGCATGCCGCCGGCGCTGTCGAGCAGCACGGCCGACACGCCGCGAACGCGGCGGTTGAGGAGGACGAGGGTCGTGTCCTTTCGGAGCTGCTGGAGCTGCGCCTCGGACAGCCGCGACGAGCAGATGACGACACCGTCGACCTGCCTGGCCATCGCTCGCACGAGCTCCATTTCGAGCCGTGGGTTCTCCTCCGCGTCCGCCAGGAAGACAGCATGGTCCGCCTCGCGGGCGCGCGCCTGGCCACCCTTGAGGATCGGCAAAAAGAACGGGTTGCCAAGGTCCGGTACGATCACGCCAATGTTGCCCGTCTTCCCGGTCGTTAGGCTTCGAGCGGCGCGGCTCGGCCGGTAGCGCAACTCCTCGGCCACGGCGAGGACACGCTGCAGGGTCTCCTGGCGGACGAGCCCGGGCTCCGCGAAGGCTCGCGAGACGGTGGCAGGCGAAACGTTCGCGAGGCGGGCTACATCGCGTATCGAAGTCACAGAAGTGCCGTTGCGCCGGTCCATGCGGCACAGAATGAAACCGGTTGCAGAAACTGTCAATACTTTCCATCATTGTCCGGAGATGCCGCGGTTTGCCCGCCCATCCTGACCAGGCTCGGCTGATCGCCGCACATACGAGTAGCGGCAAACGAGGAGACGCCAGTGGCTCAACATCGACTCCATGGGCGTCGGCATTGGCTCCGCGCCGTGGCGGAACGCCCTGGCATTCCGGTGCGGACCGTTCTCGAGCGTGCCATGGCGCTCGCGCGTGATGCGCGGCCGTCGGAGCCAGAGACGCCGGAGCCGGAGCGGGGGACCCCGTGATGAGCGCCGCGATGAGCGCGCGATGACCGCGTCGGGACGCGCACCCGGGGAAGCTTCGAAGGTCTCGTCGACCACGACGATCGTCGTCATGGGCGTTACCGGCACGGGCAAGTCGACGGTGATGGCGGCCCTGGCCGACCGGCTGGGCTGGGCCACGGCAGAAGGTGACGAGTTCCACTCCCCGGCGAACGTGGAGAAGATGCGGGCCGGTCAGCCGCTGACCGACGCGGACCGCTGGCCCTGGCTCGAGGCCATCGCGTCCTGGATCGGCGAGCGTGAGCTTGCCGGGGAGAGCGCGATCGTCACTTGCTCGGCCCTGAGGCGAGCCTACCGCGACCTCCTCCGCACGCGTCGCGACTCGCTCTTCTTCGCCCATCTTGTCGTCCCGCCGGCCCTGATCGCGGACCGCCTGGAGCGCAGGCGCGGCCACTACATGCCGTCCTCGCTCCTGGCCAGCCAGATCGAAACGCTCGAGCCACTCGGACCCGACGAGCCCGGCGCCGCATTCGCCGCGGATCGGGCGCCGGAAGAGATCGTCGCCGACATCCTGGCGCAGCTCGAGCTACAGGGCCGAGTCTGACCGGCCCGCCCTTCCGGCTATAGCTCGTTGGGCCGGAGGGGTCTACTCACTACCCTCGATGACCGCCAGGATCTCCTCGCCATACCGTTCGAGCTTCGTGGGGCCCATTCCCCGGACGCGACGCAGGGCCGGCAGCGAGCGTGGACGCGCTTCCGCGATCTCGGCGAGGGTCGTGTCGTGGAAAACGACGTACGCGGGCACGCCATCGTCGGATGCTCGCTGGCGGCGCCAGAGACGGAGCGCCTCGAGCAGCCGGTCGTCGACCGCGCCTGCCTCGGCCATGGGCGCACCGGGTAGAACGCGGACGCGGTCCGACGCTCCGCCCGACGCCCGACCCGACGCACGGCCCGCGCGGCCCGGAGCCCTGCCGGCCGCGGGCCGTGGCGGCTCTAGAGCAGCCAGGAAACGCGATGGCCGGCGGCTCGACGACGATAGAGCGAGGAACCGCCGTGCTCGGGTGATCCCGACATACAGCAGCCGCCGCTCTTCGGCGACCTCCACGTCCTCTTTGGCCTGGCGGATCGGCAGCAGACCCTCGTCCAGCGCCGGCAGGTAGACGGCGTCCCATTCGAGGCCCTTCGCCCGGTGATAGGTGAGCAGGTTCACGCCGTCGATCGCCGCAGTCGACTCGGCCTCATGGCGCCTGTCCAATTCCGCCAGGACGCCGGCGATGGTCAGGTCGGCGTCTGCGGCCGCCAGGTCTTCGACGATGCCGAGGAGCAGCTCGAGCGACGCCGCTCGATCGCGACCCTCCGAGCCCGCATCGGCGGCCACGTCGTCCAGCCCCATCTTCTCGACGAACAGCAGCTCGATCGAGGTCGCAAGCGACGTTCCCGTCTCGGCTGGACGCACCCGGCGGAGGAGCTGCCGGGCCTCGCGGATCTCGCGACGGTCGAAGAACCGCTGGCCGCGGACGGTGAATCCGATCCCGGCCCGAGTCAGCGCGTCCTCGATGGCGGGAAGCTGGGCGTTGACCCGGACGAGAACTGCCGTCTCAGTGGCGTTCACCCCGGCCGCCGCGACTGCTCGAGCCCAGGCCACGATCTCGCCCGTCTCGGCCGCGGGATCCTGGAAGCGGTGGATCGCGGGCGGCGGACCGTCGGGCTGCGTGGCCACCAATGGGCCCCGCCCGGCCCTCTCGCCGCCGGCGCCACGCTCGCCGCCGGCGCCACGCTCGCCGCCGGCGATGAGCCGGTTGGCGAGCTCCAGGATCTGCGGGCTCGAGCGGTAGTTCTCGGCCAGCGTCACGACGCGCGACCCGGGGTGTCGTTCGGCGAAGCCCAGCAGGAACTCCGGCGTGGCGCCGGTGAAGGTGTAGATGGTCTGGTCGGGATCCCCGACGACCGCCAGATCGCGCGACTCGCCCATCCACAGGGCCAGGAGCCGCTCGGCCAGCGGGTTGGTGTCCTGGTACTCGTCGACGCTGAACCAGCGCTTCCGCGACTGGACGAGCGCGGCCGCCTCGGCGTCGCCCTCGAGCAGTTCGACCGTCCGGACGAGCATGTCCTCGAAGTCGAGCAGGCCCGCGTCTGTCTTCGAGCGCTCGTAGTCGCGGTAGACGCGCGCAAACAGGTCGGCCGGTATCGGCGCCCGATCGTCGCCGTCGCGAACCCAGCGCTCGGGCCCGATGCGGCGCACCTTGGCCCATTCGATCGTGTCGGCGATGTCCTTGGCCGGCGTGAACCGATAGCCACCCGGCAGCCGGCCGATCAGCGGCACCACGATGCGCAGCTTCGATTCTAGGGTCGCCGGCAGTGGAGTGCCGCCGTGGCGGCTCGGCCAAAAGTGGCGCAGCTGGGCCAGGGCGGCGGCGTGGAACGTGCGGGCAAGGACGCCGCGATGGCCGAGCACCGTCAGCCGCTGGACCATCTCGCCCGCGGCCTTGTCGGTGAACGTTACGAGCAGGATCTGGTCGGCGGGCACGACGCCCGTCTCGATTGCGTACGCCGCCCGCCGGCTGATGACCCGCGTCTTGCCCGAGCCCGCGCCGGCGATGATCGCCAGCGGACCCGCCGTCGTCGTGACCGCCTCGCGCTGCGAGGGGTTGAGGTCTTCGAGCAGACGTTCGGCGGAGAGCGTGACGGTCAAGCAGCGGACCTCGGTGGGCGGCCTCGATTCGAAGAGCTGGGATCGAGGGTAGCAGTCGGCGGTTGTCGACCGCTTATCGCGCGGTCGGGTCACGCCGATCAGCCGGCGGGCCGAGCCGACGAGCGGCGGGTGGGCCGAGGCGACGAGCGGCGGGTGGCCGTGGCGCCGAGCGGCTGCGGGCACACCGGCCCGCTGGGGCCCTCAGCGCGATCGGCTGCTCACCCGGTGAGCACATTCGACATCTACCGGTTTCCAGACCGTTGAAGATGCCACGTCCGTCCAGATCGGCATCCCGAATCGACCTCCGATCATGCTCGAACGTCCCCCGTCGACGCATGCGGGACGAAGACGCAGCCGGATTCGAGCAGTCACGACCGGAAGGCCCGGCGAGGGGCATTCGCGTGGTCCGATGTGCTCACCAGGTGAGCAAAGGCCGCGACGCACGGGCGTCGGCGATGGCTGAGCACGCTACCCGTGCAGGCTCGATCGTCCCGGGCGATTCTCAGCCGGGACGGTTGTCGCGGCGGACGATGCGCTCGCCGGGCAACGACACGAACGCCTCGTTGCGGCCGCTGGGTCGGGCGTAGCCCGGGTTCGCTGGTCGGGCGTAGCCCGCGTTGGCGGGGCGGCCGTATTCCGTGTTGGCGGGCCTGGCGTAGCCCGGGTTCGACGGCCGGCCGTAGCCCGCGTTCGCGGGACGTGCGTATCCGGGGTTGGCAGGTCGGACAAAGCCCACGCCGATCCCCGGTCTGGCGGCTGAGGGAGCCGGCCTGCCGCCGGACGGAGCCGGCCTGGCGTGGCTGGGGTTGGCCGGTCTGGCCTGGCGCGGTCCGCTCGGAGTTGCCGCGGCGAAATCGCCCGGCATGGGCCGGCGGAAACCGGTGCCGGACGTGCGTCGCGGCGTGACGGGCGTCGACTGGTTGAACCCGCCCGGCGCGGGCTGGCGGGAGTCGCCGGGCGCGGGCTGGCGGAGCCTGGCCGCTTCGGGCGGACGAGGCCCGACCTCTGGTCGAGGCCCGACCGCCGGTCGGAACCCGACCGACGGACGCGCCGGCGCCGAAACCACCGGTCGGCGATGAGGGGCCGCATACCGACCCACTGCCGGTCGACCGACGCCGACCGAACGCTGGCGGATCGGCTCGCGCTTGATCGATGGATCGACTTCGAAGCCGGCGACGACTTCGCGGCGGATCGTCTGGCGGAGCAGACCCTGGATGTCGTCGAGGAGCATGTTCTCGTCGATGCAGACGAGCGACACGGCGTCGCCCTCGAGGCCGGCNNTCGAAGTTCACGACGTGGGGCAGGCCGTCGATGTCGAGGCCGCGCGCCGCAATTTCGGTGGCGACGAGGATCGCGACGCGTCCCGCCTTGAAGTCATCCAGGGCCCGGACTCGCTGGCCCTGGCTCTTATTGCCATGGATCGCGGCGGCGAGGATGCCGTCGTGGCCGAGCTGCTCGGCCAGGCGGTTGGCGCCGTGCTTGGTTCGCGTAAAGACAAGGGCCCGGTCGATTCGGCCGGCACGGATGAGATGGCTCAGCAGCTCGCGCTTGCGGTCGCGATCCACGGGGTAGACCACCTGGCGAACAAGCTCGATCGGCGCGTTTCGGCGAGCGATCTGGACCTCGGCCGCCTCGTGGAGAAGGCCGCCGGCGAGCTCGTGGATGTCGTCCGAGAACGTAGCCGAGAAGAGCAGGTTCTGGCGCTGGGCTGGCAGCAGCGCGAGGATGCGGCGGATGTCTCGGATGAAGCCCATGTCGAGCATCCGGTCGGCCTCGTCGAGGACCAGGATCTCCACCGACGAGAGGTCGATGGTGCCCTGGCCGGCATGGTCGAGGAGTCGTCCCGGCGTGGCCACGACGATCTCCGGGCCGAAGCGCAGGTTGGCGACCTGGGGCTGGAAGCCGACGCCGCCGTAGATCGTGGTCGAGCGGACTGGTCGCTCGGAGCCGTACGTTCGGACGCTCTCCTCGATCTGGAGGGCGAGCTCGCGGGTCGGCGTCAGCACGAGGCAGCGGATCGGCAGACCCGACGAGCCACGCGGCCGGCGAGTGCCCGGGGTCTGAGGGCGCGGCTCGGGCCGACTGGCGTTGAGCAGCTGGAGGATCGGCAGCACGAAGGCCGCGGTCTTGCCCGTGCCCGTCTGGGCGGTGGAGAGCAGGTCGCGGCCGTCGAGGACGATCGGGATCGACTGGGACTGGACCGGCGTGGGCTCGGTGTAGCCCTGGCCGGCGACCGCGCGCAGCAGCTCGGGCGACAGCCCGAGTTCGGCGAAAGTGGCGGCCGAGTTGATCGAGGGAGCGGGAGCCTGGGGCGCCGCGAACCCTCGGGGCTGGGACGCCGGGCCGGCGGCCGGCTGCGGCACGACCGCGGGTCGGGGCATCGGGGCGGGCTGGATGAACCGCTGGGACGTCGGCCCAGGCTGGGCGGACGCAAAGGGACGTGCGGCCGTACGGCCGTAATCGGAAGACATGAGAGCAATAGCTCCTGACAGGCCCACCCGCATTTCTTCAGCGGGACCGGTCAGGGCGAGGAAGTGGCTCGGGATCGGACGGTAAGTTACCGGGACGCAGACCGGAGCGCCCATTCGTTCACGAAGGCGCTAAGCATACACGTCATCGCGGATTCGAGGCCGCATGGGTCCCGGTCGGTATTCGCGTGATGTCGGTCAGCCGGCCTTGCCGATGGCCAGGCAGCGCTCGATCTCGGCCAGCTCGGCCGGCTCGAAGTCGAGCTTGTCGAGCGCCTTGACGCTGTCTTCGAGTTGCGCCACCGAGCTGGCGCCGACGATCGCGGAAGTCACCCGCGGATCGCGCAGCACCCAGGCCAGAGCCATCTCGGCCAGGGTCTGGCCGCGCTTCTTGGCGATCTCGTTGAGGGCGCGAACGCGCGGCAGGTTCGCCTCGACCTGGGCGGCGTTGAGGAACGGCGAGTGGGTCACGCGCGAACCGGCCGGGATGCCATTGAGGTAGCGGCCGGTCAGCTGGCCCTGCGCCAGCGGCGAGAACGCGATGCAGCCGACTTGCTCCTCGCCGAGCACGTCGAGCAAACCGTCCTCGATCCAGCGATCGAACATGTTGTACGACGGCTGATGGATGAGCAGCGGCGTGCCGAGGGCTCGCATGATCTCGACCGCCTTGCGCGTCTCCGCCGGCTGGTACGAGGAGATGCCGGCATACAGCGCCTTGCCCTGGCGTACGGCGGTGTCGAGCGCGCCGAGTGTCTCCTCGAGCGGCGTCTCCGGGTCGGGGCGGTGCGAGTAGAAGATGTCGACGTACTCGAGCCCCATCCGGGCCAGGCTCTGGTCCAGGCTGGCCAACAGGTACTTGCGCGAGCCGAAGTCGCCGTACGGACCCGGCCACATGCCCCAGCCGGCCTTGGTCGAGATGATCAGCTCGTCGCGATACGGCCCGAAATCGGTGGCCAGGATTCGGCCGGCGTTCGCCTCGGCCGCGCCGCCGGCAGGACCGTAGTTGTTGGCGAGGTCGAAGTGGGTGATGCCCAGGTCGAACGCCCGGCGGACGACTGCCCGTTGGGTGTCGATCGGCGAGGCGTCACCGAAGTTGTGCCAGAAGCCGAGCGACAGCACAGGCAGCTTGAGCCCGCTCCGGCCCGACCGGCGATAGGTCATTGTCTCGTAGCGATCGGGGGCGGCAGCGTACGGCTTGCCGTCCAGGAGTGGCATCTGGGTCATCTGGCGTGAACCTCACATGCGGTTGCAGCCGTGGGACGCTGCTTTGTCCTGTTTCGTGGCCGGATGGAAACGTGTATGCCGCGAATACTAGTCGTACCAGCGGACCGCAACGGGCCCCGATGGCCCCAGGGCCTAGAGCACTTTGCGTGTAGAAACGACCCGCCTTGAAGCCTCGCCGGGAAATCGTCCCGCACAACGCCACACTCGATTGCGTGGGGTCAGATTTCAGGACTCCCGAAGGCCGGCATGCGACAACTTGCTGCGCGGGACGCGGGCAATTCGTCCTCCAGCCTTCGTACCCGATCGCCGCCTCTGAGTCGGCGGCAAACGAGAGGTGTGTCTCAAATGGTGGCATCCGGTTCTCGCTGGGCATTTCTCCCGCTCGTCGGGGCGCTGTTAGCCGTGGGAGTTGCCTCCATCGCATTCGCGATGGGCGTTGCCTCCGGTGGCTCGCCGATCGCTCATGCCGCGCCGCCGACTACTATTCCCGGCCATCCTGGGCTCGGACCCGGCCGGTTGGCCCCCAGCACGGTACCGGGGACGACCGCACCGCCCTCCGTCCAGGGAACCGTAGCCAGCAAGACGGCCACGACGATGGTGGTGACAATCGCGGCCGGCAAGACGGCCACGGTTGATGTCTCATCCGCGACCAGGTACAGGGTCCGGGGCGTCTCCGCTCCTGGTATCGCCGACATCGCCGTCGGCGACCGGATCGTGGCACAGGGCACGCTCAACGCCGATGGTTCGCTCAACGCGACGACTGTCCAGACTGTCCCTAACGGGTTCGGCGGTTCCGGTGGGCGCGGCTTTGGCGGCGGCGGCCGCGGTCCGGGCGGCGGAGTGCCGCTTCCAACGCCGCTGCCGTCGGGCGCTACCTCGGGTTCGAGTACCTAGGGCCACGCCCTGAGGCTAGCGGTCGCCGCCGGCGTAGAAGACCCAGCGCGCCGACGAGCGGAACAGCATGATCGATGCGATCACGACGAAGAACATCATCAGCCAGGCCAGGGCCGAGCCGTAGCCCATGTTGTTGTACGTCCACGCCTCTTTGTAAAGGTTCATGTTGTAGAAGAGGGTGGAGCCGCCGGGGGCGCCGTTGCCGCCCGGGTCGATGACGTAAGCCTGGGTGAAGTACTGCGAGATGCCGATGAAGCCGACCAGGATGTTGTAGAAGAGGACCGGCGAGATCATCGGCAGAGTGACGTGACGGAATCTGGCCCAGGCGCCGCCGCCGTCGACCTTGACCGCCTCGTACAACTCGGTCGGGATGCCCTGCAGGCCGGCCAGGAAGATCAGCATCCCGTTCCCAACGCCCCAGATGCCCATGAGGACGAGCCCCAACAGGGCCAGGGAGGGTTCGGAGAACCAGTGGTTTGTGGGGAGTCCGAAGAACCGGAAGATCTGCGCCAACCAGCCGGTGCTGCCATTTAGGAAGCCGCCCCAGACGAGCGTGCTGGCCACGACCGGGATCTGGACGGGCATGAAGAACAGCGTCCGGAAGACAGCCTTGGTCGCGAGCAGGCGCTGGTTGAGTAGCAGCGCCAGGCCCAGCGACAGACAGATCCCCAGCGGGAGCGCCATCAGAGCGAACCGGCCGGTGACCGACAGCGACTTGCCGACATTGCCGTTGTTCAGCAGTTCGGACCACATGCGCGCGTAGTTGTCGAGCCCGATGAAACGGATGTCGTCCGGATGAAGGATGTTGAAGTTAGTGAGGGACAGCACCAGGGAGGCGATGATCGGGATCGTGGTGAAGATCACCATGCCGATGAGCCACGGCGTAAGGAACCCCATGCCCCACAGCGCTTCGCGACGAGCCAGGCTCATCCTCTTGCGGGCAGGCGCGCCAAAGGGCGGCGCCTTGACCGATTCCTGGTCCTCGACGATCGCCATCGATCCGCTCCGAGCTCGGGTTGAATGGCTCGGGCGGACGGGCGCCTCGCTCATTCGCGCCGAGTATAGCGGCGCGGCACACCAAATTCCGACCCGTCGCTCCGCCGGGCGGTCCTGGGTTGCTGGGCTACCGACTAGCGATCCCCGCCGGCGTAGAAGACCCAGCGCGCCGACGAGCGGAACATCATCAGGGCCGCGACCACGACGATGAGCATCATGAGCCAGGCCAGGGCGGAGGCGTAGCCCATGTTGTTGTAGGACCAACCCTCTTTGTAGAGGTTCATGTTGAAGAAGAGGGTGGAGCCGCCGGGGGCGCCGTTGCCCGTGCGGTCGATGACGTAGGCCTGGGTGAAGTACTGCGACACGCCGATGACGCTGATCAGGATGTTGTAGAAGAGGACCGGTGAGATCATCGGCAGCGTCACGTGGCGGAATCGAGCCCAGGCGCCGCCACCGTCGACCTTGACCGCCTCGTACAGCTCGGTCGGGATGCCCTGCAGGCCGGCGAGGAAGATCAGCATCATGTTGCCGACGCCCCAGATGCCCATCAGGACGAGGGCCTGGAGAGCCCAGGCGGGGTCGGAGAACCAGTTCGGCGACGGCAGCCCCAGGGCGTGGAGTATCTGCGCCAGCCAGCCGGTGCTGCCGTTGAGGAAGCCGCCCCAGACGATCGTGCTGGCCACGAGCGGGATCTGCACCGGCATGAAGAAGAGCGTTCGGAAGAGGGGCTTGCCGGCGAGGATCTTCTGGTTGAGCAGGATGGCCAGGCTCAACGACAGGACGATCCCGAGCGGGACCGCCATGAGCGCGAACCGGGCGGTGACGCCAAGCGACTGGCCAACCAGGCCGTTGTTGACCAACTCGTTCCACATGCGGGTGTAGTTGTCCAGGCCGATGAAGCGGAAATCCTCGGGATGGAGGATGTTGAAGTTCGTGAAGGACAGCACAAGCGAGGCGAGGATGGGCAAGGTGGTGAAGACCACCAGGCCGATAAGCCACGGGGTCAGGAACCCCATGCCCCACAGCGCTTCACGACGGGCCAGGCTCATCTTCCGACGGCCCGTGCTACGTGGCGGGTGAATCGTTTCCGTGTCCTCGACGATCGCCATCGATCCGCTCCGAGCTCGGGTTGAATGGCTCGGGCGGACGGGCGCCTCGCTCATTCGCGCCGAGTATAGCGGCGCGGCACGAGCCGGTTCCGGCTAACGGAGGCGGTGGGGCGCGCCTGTCACCTATCCCCGCCGGCGTAGAAGACCCAGCGCGCCGACGAGCGGAACAGCATGAGCGCCGCGACCACGACGATGAGCATCATGAGCCAGGCGAGGGCGGAGGCGTAGCCCATGTTGTTATAGGCCCAGCCTTCCTTGTACAGGTTCATGTTGTAGAAGAGCGTGGAGCCGGCAGGCGCGCCGTTGCCGCCCGGATCGATGACGTAGGCCTGGGTGAAGTACTGCGACACGCCGATGACGCTGACGAGGATGTTGTAGAAGAGGACCGGTGAGATCATCGGCAGCGTCACGTGGCGGAATCGAGCCCAGGCGCCGCCACCGTCGACCTTGACCGCCTCGTACAACTCGGTCGGGATGCCCTGCAGGCCGGCCAGGAAGATCAGCATCATGTTGCCGACGCCCCAGATGCCCATCAGGACGAGAGCCTGGAGGGCCCAGGCGGGGTCGGAGAACCAGTTCGGCGACGGCAGCCCCAGGGCGTGGAGTATCTGCGCCAGCCAGCCGGTGCTGCCGTTGAGGAAGCCGCCCCAGACGATCGTGCTGGCCACGACCGGGATCTGCACCGGCATGAAGAAGAGCGTCCGGAAGACGGCCTTGCCGGCGAGCAGCTTCTGGTTGAGCAGCAGCGCCAGGCTCAACGACAGAACGATCGCCAGCGGGACCGACATCAGCGCGAACCTGGCCGTGACGCCCAGCGACCTGCCGACATCGCCGTTGTGAAGCAGCTCGTTCCACATACGGGTGTAGTTGTCCAGGCCGATGAAGCGGAAATCCTCCGGATGGAGGATGTTGAAGTTCGAGAACGAGAGGGTCAGCGACGCAACGATCGGCAGGGTGGTGAACACCACCAGGCCGATAAGCCACGGGGTCAGGAACCCCATGCCCCACAGCGCTTCACGACGGGCCAGGCTCATCTTCCGACGGCCGGGCGCGCTCCGAGGCGGGTGAACCGTTTCCGTGTCCTCGACGATCGCCATCGATCTGCTCCGAAATCGCCCTGAATGGCTCCGGCGGCGGGTAGTGGTCGGCCGCCCGAGGCTTGGTCGCGAGGGGGTTGAGCAGGCGCGCCCGACGGGGTCCGGCGTGCCGAGAGAAACCTACACCACCCGATCCTCCGCCGTGGGCCGCGTGGGCACGCGTACGAGGGCTCATAGATCTGACACGAGGCGGTCATCGTGTCCATCCGGGCGGCCTGGAGTACAGTCAGTCCGCAGGCGGTCCAAGCCGCCGCAGGAGGTTTGATGGATGTCGTCGAGTTCCAGCGTCTCACTGCTCGGGTAGTCGCAACTCGAAACTCGGAATCGCGCGCCTTTCTCCAGGCGTTTGACCGGGCTCCGGGGGCGCTCTTCGGGTGGTCGGAGCGAACCTGCGCCAACTGGCGCACGTGGAGTCGCGCCAACGAGGCGTTGCAAGGCGCAGTCGTCCAGCTGGAAGCCTTTCTCGGCGCAGACGTCCCTCAGGCTCGCTAAGCCCGGTACCACCGCACGGGCTCAAATGGTCGGGGCGAGAGGATCGTTAGCTCAGCCTGACAGACAGGGATTCGCCGCCGACTGGCGGAGCGGCCGCTACTCCTTCTCGAGAGCCTCTGCAGAGCGAGGCAGGCCTGGGAGGCATGTCAGGTGGCCATTACCGCCCCTTCTCTTGGCCAGGTACATCGCGTAGTCGGCGGCCCTCAGCAGTGTGTCTGTGTCCTCACCATTCTCCGGATAGAAGCTGATGCCGATGCTGGCGGTGACCTTCAACCTCTGTCTCTCCAGGGTGAAGGGCCTGGCAAGAGCACGCTGGACTTTCGAGGCGACCTCGTCGGCCTCTGCGATCTGGTGAAGGTTTTCGAGAATGATCACGAACTCGTCGCCGCCGATACGGGCAACTGTATCGCTCTGCCGCACGGTACTCGTGAGCCTCTTCGCAACCGCACGGAGCAGGAGATCCCCGAACTCGTGTCCGCGGGAGTCGTTGACGCCCTTGAAACGGTCGATGTCCATGAACAGGACGGCAAAGGCCGTGCTCGATCGTTTGGACCGGGCCAGGAGCTGGCTCAACCGGTCGGCCATCAGGAAGCGATTCGGCAGATCGGTGAGCGCATCGTGCGTGGCGAGGTGCTGGAGGGCTAGCTCGGTCTCTCTAGTCTCGCTGATCTCGCGCGTCATGCCCAGGAGGCCTATGACATCGCCGGACTCGTCCTGAAGCGGCAGTTTGGTGGTTAGCGTCCAGTTCGTCCGGCCGTTGTCCAGCTGGCGGCTCTCGATCACACCGATGATGGGTCGGCCGGTCTCGATGACCTTGAGGTCGTCGAGCCGGGTTGCCTTGCCGAACGCCTCTCCAAAAAGATCGATGTCCGTCTTGCCGACCAGCTCTGCTGGATCCGAGAAGCCCAGGTCCCGAGCCATCTTTCGACTGACGCGCAGCAGACGGGACTGACGATCCTTGAAGTAGGTCGCGTCCGGCGTGGTCTCCATCAGGGCGCGGAAGAGAAACTCATCGCTCGGGGGATCGGGAGGTGACACGCTCACCGGCCTATCCATTGGACCGAAGATCGATGGTACTGGCCAGACTCATCGGCGACTTCTCCATCGGCGCTCGGTCGATCCGCTGGGCGTTCCTCGGTCGAGGCTACCGGTGCCAACGATGCTACCGCGCGGGCGATCACACGGCGATGGTCCTTTCTGCTCGAACCCGAACCCGTCCGGCTGACGGGTGGCGATCTGGGCCGTCGCAGTGAACCGCACACACCAGCTGACGAGGCGTTGGTGGGAGCAGCCGTCACCGACGGTGTGGCCGCACGAGACGCTCAACGGGATGCGTAAACTCGCCGCTTGCCTGCTTGCCGGCGTGCCTACCGCCGCCGTCCGTCGAGCCCACGTCGAGCGTGCCCTAGTTGTGAGCAGCGGCAGTCGGTTTGGGACTCTTGTCCGGCCCCACTCCATTGCCGGGATTGTTGGAGGCATTGGGATGGTCGGAGGGCCGATTGCCGGGTTTCTGGCTCGGCTGGTTGCCGTTGCCGGGAATATTGGAACCGTTGGGGTGGTCGCTTCTCTGTGATGTGTCGCTCGACTGGTTCGGGCTGAGCGTCGGTGACGCCGACGGCCGGCTGCCTGCCGCCGGAGCCTGCGGCCCGGCGACCCATGTGACGACAGTCGTGGCGCCGGCTGCGGCCAGGGCGGCGCCCGCCGTGATCAACAGCGCCACCACGACGAGCATCGCGCCCGCTTGAACGCGCACTCCCAGCGGGATGGATGGGCCTCCGGCAACTTGCGCGAGTACGACGCGCAACCGCCGGCCTGCCGCGTGGACCAAGTCGGTCGCCTGGACGCGTGCGCTTCGCCCTGCGCGAGGTAGCGGGCTCGGTTCTGCCGCGGCCATCACGCGATCCACGAACGCTGCGGAGGGCATCGGAGCCACGCGAGCGGCGTAGTCCTGAAGCTCGGCTTCTGCCGCAAGCTCGTCCGCCGAAAGGAACTGCGAGTCCGCGTCACCTGCCCGGGGGATCATGTCAGTCGGGCCTCCGCAAGGGCGGGGCGCAGCCGAAGAAGTCCGCGGCCGAGGTGCGTCTTGACCGTGCCGATTGGACGCCCAGTCTGACTCGAGATCTCTGCAATCGAAAGTTCGCCGAAGTAGCGCAGAACTATGGTTTCCCGATACGGCTCCGGAAGGGAGGCCACCGCCTCTTGAACCAGGCGATCGCGCTCGGCCATCAGCGCGTCGGCAAGCGGCTCAGATCCTCCGGCTATCGGGAGCGGTTCGCCCGATTCGTTCTCCAATGGGACGAGCCGCCGCTGAAGCTTGACCGCTCGAAGCGCGCGATTGATCGCAATCCGGAGGAGCCAACCGTGAAGTGAGCCCTCGCCTCGCCATGACCGGATCAACTGGTAGGCGGTCACAAGGCACTCCTGCGCCATATCTTCTGCCGCGTCTGGATCGCCGAGGACACGCGCGCAAGCGCGGACAAGCGGTCCTGACTCGCGCTCCACGAGCAGCCGGAACGCATCGCGGTCTCCCGCGACAATCGCCTGGGCAAGCTCGCGATCATCCACATGCTGATTGTGCCCCGACCTGAAGAGCGACTAAACATGACCTTCTCTGTCACCACCTGCACAGAAGAGTCATTTCGGGAGGCCGAGGCTTCACGGTGGTACGAATGGCGCACACGGACTGGCGGAAGTAGTGGGAGCCGGGTGAAGCCTGAAGCCGCGCGAATGACTCCCTATTGCACACGCAGCTCCGCGGGCCCGTGGCTTTGAAGTCGGTCGGGAGAGAGGTCGTCCCAGATGATGGTTCTTTCAGATGCTCTGACGGCATCAGGCACGCGACGGCTCAGTCCGGTTCAGTGGAACAAGGACGGCTGCCGGGGCTTTGACGTGCAGGTGCGCGAAGACGTCCCCGCTTTCGACGAGGGGATGATCCGGAGGGCGCTCCTTCGTGGCTCCCTGGTCTGCGGAAACGTGGACGGGTTGAGTCTTGCACTCAACCGCAAGTTGTGGGCGATCGGCTATGTGGCACGGGTCCAGTCGGACCCGGTCGATCGTTCGATCGTGGTCGAGGTTTCGATGTCCCGCAGCTAGCGCGCCATCGGGCCGTCGGGCGGCTGGACGGAAGATGCCGAGGCGAAGATAAGCGAAGACTCGGAGGCAACATCGATGCAGCGTCTGCGGCCAACCCTAATAGCGTTAGCAATTCTGGCGCTTTCGGCGACCGTCGTCTTTGCGGCGGGACCAGCTCGACCGGCGTTCGCTCCGGGATCCCATCAACCCGAGGCGACCGAGAGTGCGGAGCCCAGCGATAGCGTCGAGGCCGGCCATCCGGTGAACCACGGCTGCGGCGTTTCGTTGGCGGCCAAGACAGCGACACCGAGCGGCTTCAAGAACCACGGGCAGTGGGTTTCGTCCATTGCCAAGGACAACCACGGGTACAACCAGAGCGGCGACACCAACACGTGCACACTCCCGACCAGCAGCCCCGCCCCATCCGCTACTGCTAACCCGACCTAGCAGCACGGATTGCCGCCGCGATCGACGAGGATGCGGTCATCGTGCCGGCCGGGCCGATGCTAGGCTGTGGCTGACGCGAAAGTCAGCGGGGGACGTGATGGACTCGGAAGGCGCCACAGACCAGCCGGTCAGAGTTGGGGCGCGCACGTGGCGAGGGGTTCTGGGCCTACTGGGTGTGGGCGCTGTCGCCACAGGCGTCCTCGCGTTTGTTCTCGCCCGATCGTTGATCGCCCAGGGGTTCGATTGGGTAGACCCGGTGATGCTGATCCCAATCCCGTTCGTCATTGCGGCCGGACTCGTCATGGTCGGCACGATCACGGAGTGGACCATCGCGAACCATGAGCTGCGCCGCAGGGGCTGGCTCTCCCGTCCCGGCCGCAACCCCTCCCCCGTGGTGGAGCTTGGCCCACACCTCGGAATAGTCCACGAAACCAGGACCGGCTGGCGCATCCAGCCGTATGGACCCGCGATCTACGTGGCACCTGCGCAAGCCGCATCCCTCATCGGTGCAATGGAGCGCGCCGGCGTCCGCGTCATCGACTGGCGTGGCGACTGGGCGCGCCGGCACCGACTGCTTGACAGATTGGGCGTGCCGATCACGCTGGTCGGCAGTGTGGGTCTGCTCGTGACGGCCGCCCAGGGACCACTGCGCGCAGTCGGTTTCGCATCCTATTGCGTGTTCTGGGGCGCCCTGATGCTGGGCTTCGCGATCGACTTCCTGCCCTGGAGAATGCGGAAGCACTCAGTTCAAGTCGGCTGACCGGCCGGGGCTCTGTCACGGACGACACCAGTCATGCTTCGACCGTCGATCCCGCCAGGAACCGATCGGCCCACTCGACGACGGAGCCGGCCGACTCGACTGCGCCGGCTGCGAGAAGGTCGTCCGCGGTGGCCAGCATGGAGACGATCCCGATTCCTCGAACGCCAGCGGCAGCGGCCATCCGCAGGTCGTCGAGCGCATCCCCGACGTAGAAGGCATCCACGATTCTTCAGCCAAGCGAATGGGACATGTCCGTCGGTCTCGACCGCGACGACGGCGGCTCGATGTCAAAGCCGTGGACGGCCCCCCCCAATGAGCTTCGCTGCCGGGATGGTGAACGTCCCATAGCCACAGCCGAGGTCCACCGCGCTCGACGTCTCCGGTGTCATGCCGAGGCGCGCAAGGATGCTCGACGGATCGAAGAATCGATCCCACATTGGCTCGTCCGGCATTCCGCTGTCGCGGACTTTCATGCCGGCTCGAGAGGCAGGCCCGCCGCGACCCAAGCCCGGAAGCCACCAACGACATCGGTGGCGCGGGCGAACCCCAGGCCCAGAAGTGTCGCAGCCGCCAGGCTCGACGAAAAGCCGTCGGTGCACACCAGGATCACTTGCTTGGCGGGACCGGCCAGACGACTATCCCACTAACTTGCTCACCGCGTCGTCGCCCGCGGTCGCGAACCTAAGCACGAAAGTACGCTTCCTGCATCATGTGTCGGCGGCGATGCTGACCGTAAATGTCAACCCGACACCACGCGCCGCATCTGAAGGAAGGCCATGGAAAGCAAGACCAAGAACCGCAAGACGCGCGAGCAGATCGGGGCCATGGCCGCCCGAGCGTTCGATGGCATGGCGCTTGCGGCAGGCGAGGACGCCATCGTCGAGATGAAAGACGGCTGGTTCAACGCGTCTTACGGGGTGAGGCTTGCCGACGGCCGACAGGTCGTCCTGAAGATCGCCCCGCCGGCGGGCTCCGAGGTCCTGACTTACGAGTCGAACATCATGACCACCGAAGTGGCGGCGATGCGCCTGGTCCGGCGGAACCCGGACATTCCGGTACCCGAGATCTACTCTTTCGACGATGTCCGCGACCTGTGCGACTCGGCCTACTTCTTCATGGAGAAGGTCGCCGGCGACAATCTCGAGCACGCCAAGGCGGACATGGCGCCGGAGGCACGCGCGGCGATCGACCGGCAGATCGGCGAGATCATTCGAGCGGTCAACGCATTCACCGGCACGTATTTCGGCTACGAAGGAAACACGGAGCTGCGCGCGGCCACCTGGCGGGAGGCCTTCGTCAAGATCGTGGAGTCGGTCCTCGACGACGGCGCCCGCAAGGCTGTCGTCTATGACTTCGGCTACGACGAGATCCGTGTGGCCGTCCGCAAGCACGCCGCCGCCCTCGACGAGATCGCCGCACCATGCCTGGTCCACTGGGATGCCTGGGATCCCAACTGGTTCGTGAGGGACGGCAAGGTTGCGGGCATCATCGACTTCGAGCGGGCGCTGTGGGCCGAGCCGCTGATGGAGGCTCATTTCCGCAACTTCGGCGGCCCCGAGATCAGCGACGCAATGCGCGGCTACGGCAAGACCACGTTCACATTCGCCGAGCGGGAGCGCTGCCAGCTGTACCAGCTCCACCTCGCATTGGTGATGAACACCGAGTGCTACTACCGCAACTACGACACCGACGACGTCCTCAACGACTCGCGCAAGCTGATGCGCTCGGCCATGGAATGGCTCAAGGCCAACTGAGGGCGTGAGCGGAGCGTCAAGCTACGAACGTCTGGGAACCGACCGGGTCGGGAAGCTGCTCTGGGAGCTAGGTTCCCAGACCACTTTCTCGCTCCTGGTCTATGCGATCTACAGCATCACCGACGTCTACTTCCTGTCCGTGGGGATCGGTCCGCTGGCCGCCGCCGGCGCCTCGATCATCTCGCCGGTGCTCGTCGCCCTTGGCGGCGTGGCCACGACGGTTGGTGCCGGCGGGGCCTCGGTTGTCTCCCGCGCGCTCGGCCAGAAGAACCCCGAAAGAGCATCGCGGACGATTGCCAACACGTTCCTCATCTTCTGGGCCGCGGCGCTGACCATCACCGTCCTTGGCGCACTATTCATCAAGCCGATCGTTTACGTCCTGGGCGCAACCGACAGCATCGCGCCCTATGCCACGGACTACGGCCGCATCATCTTCCTCGGCGCGCTCACCAGCACCGGCTTCTCGACCGTCATCCGGGCCGACGGCAATGCGCGCTACTCGACCGCGATCTGGGTCATTCCGGTGGCGGCCAACATCGTTCTGTGCTGGCTGTTCATCATGGTCTTGAGGATGGGCGTGTCGGGTGCCGCGCTCGCGACGGTCGCGGGCCAGGCCATCTCGGCCGGCATGAGCATCTACTTCTTCTTCCTCCGGCCGAACCGCTCGTACCAAGTCCGGGCGCGCTACTTCAAACCCGACTGGTCCATCATCACCGAGGTGCTAACGATCGGGCTGCCATCGTTGATCAGGAACCTGGGAGCCAGCGCGGTCATCATCCTCACCAATAACCTGCTCCGCGTCACCGGCGGCGATGCGGCGCTGAGCGTCTTCGCGATCGTCAACCGCCTCTCGTCGGCCCTGATCACCCCACAGACGGGCATCGCCCAAGGGATGCAACCGCTGGTCGGCTACAACTTCGGCCAGCGCCATGCCCGGCGAGTCCGCGAGACCATCCGACTCTCTCTCGGTTCCGCCGTCGTATACGGAGCGGTCCTGTGCGGCCTTTGTCTGCTCATCCCGGCGGTGCTGATCGGGCTGCTGTCGCGGGACAGCGCGGTCATGGACGAGGGGCAGACCGCCCTCAGATTGCTGGCGCTCGCCTACCCCCTTGCCGGCGTCGGCGTGGTCGTGGCGGCGGCGTTCCAGTCGGTTGGGCGGGCCAGAGACGCACTGCTGCTCACCATCGGCGGCATCCTGGTCAAGCTGCCCGTGCTCCTGGTGGCGTCGAGCCTCTTCTCGCTCAACGGCATCTGGGCCGCGGGAGCGGTTTCGGAGGTGGCGGTCTGTGTCGTGTCATTGGTGATGCTGAAGCGCTTCTTCGCTCAGCCCGAGGAGAATGAGGCACTATTGGGTGCACCGGCGGAGCCAGAGCCAGCCGTTCTGCCCGTTGGGCAAGCTATCGGATCTGGGCCGGCGGCCGAGTGACGCGGCGGGCGCCAGGCGAGCCCGGAGATACCCAAACGAGGCGGCGCCGCGAGCTCCTTCAATCGCCGGTGGTCCGTCGCATCAGGTCCGGACACTACACAAGAGAATGGCGCGCCCGACAGGATACGGACACGCGTTTACAACCTGCACCATTTTGATCGAGGGACGCGATGAGTGGATCGCCGCGGCCGGCGAGCGATCGGCGTGAGAGACCAGCACCTGCGTGGCTCACTCCCGCGGCCAGCGACGGCCCGCCAACTGGACGTCCTGGCCGCGTACGTCACGTCCGGCGGCTCGGTGCCAGACGCGGCCGACCTGGTGGGCATCCGACCGAGCACCGCGAAGCGCCACCTCGCTGACCTGCGTGCCAAATCGGGTCTCTCCACCGAACAGCTGATCTACGTCGGGAGGGCTGCCGGGTGGCTCGTTGTCCCGAGTCTAGAGTCCCTTTGAGCGATGCGCTCCCCGCTCGCCCAAGGTTGGCCCCGCAGGCGTAGCACCACAAGAGAATACACCGCAGCGTCAGCGTGGCTCACGATTCGGGGCGATGACGCGATCCACCCGCGGCTGCGATGACGCCCTGTACGACACCCGGGCATTCGACCAGGCAGTGGCTTCCGGTCGCGTCGGCCCTACCCCTGCCCCAACGAGGAGGTTACCTCCTCGCCCACTTTGGTCAGCCAAGAATTCCCGGCGGGCCCATGAGAACAGTGGCCGTGGCCCTACTGGCCTCGGTCGCCATTCCACCATCCGTACGGTGCCCAGTACGATGTGCTCCAAGCGGAGCCGTTGACGAGCGGCAGCGCGTATGTATAACTCTTCCACGCGCAGTCGCGTTCGTCCACAGAGTGACCAGATTCGTCGCGACCTGCCGGGGAGGCACATGCACCCCCACTGACGTCGATGGAGGTAGCCTGTGACCAACGAGGTGGATGAGGCCATCCAGCCTGAGCGCGATGCGCCCGAGGAGCCCTACGTGCATCGGGGCCGGCCGAAGGACCCCGAGGCACGGGCGATCGCGAGGGAAAATCCACTCCGACGTGGTCTGAGGATCCTCGGGCCGGGCCTGATCAGCGGCGCGGCCGACGACGACCCGAGTGGCATCGGGACCTATGCCCAGGCGGGCGCTGCGTTCGGCTTTGCGACGCTCTGGCTAACGGTCCTCACGCTGCCCTTCATGATCGCCGTGCAGTTCCTCTGCGCGCGGATCGCGCTGGTCTCGGGTCGTGGCCTGGCGGGCACGATCCGGCGTCATTACCCCCGCCCGCTGCTCTTTGGGGCCGTCGTCGGGTTGTTGGTCGTGAACGTGATCACGGCCGGGGCCGACATCGGTGCGATGGCGGGGGCCGTCAGTCTGTTTGCTCCGATCCCATCCCCGGTCCTCATCGTCGGGATCACCGTCGGCCTGCTCATGCTCCAGGTCGTCGCGCGCTATGACCAGATCGCCCGGGTCTTCAAGTGGCTCGCCCTGACGCTGCTCGCCTACGTCGTGGCGGCTGTGATCGCTCATCCCGATGCCGCAGCTGTCCTGCGCGGCAGTTTGCTCCCGACGATCAGCTTCGACCCCGCATACATCGCCATCGTGGTAGCCGTCATGGGCACGACGATCAACCCGTACCTCTTCTTCTGGCAAGCCGGAGCTGAGGTAGAGGACCAGATGGCCAAGGGACGCCACCGGTTGTGGCAGCGCGAAGGAGCCACCGACACGGAGCTGCGCTACCGTGCCTGGGACGTCGGGGTCGGCATGTTCTTCTCGCAGTTCGTGGCGTTCTTCATCATCGTCGCGACGGGTGCCACGCTCCACGCCGCGGGCAAGACCAACATCGGATCGGTAGCCGATGCGGCGCAGGCCCTGACGCCGCTGGTCGGCCCCGCGGCCACGCTCCTCTTCAGCATCGGAATCATCGGCACGGGCGTGCTGGCCGTACCGGTCCTGACCGCCTCGTCAGCCTACGCGCTCTCGGAGACGTTCGATTGGCCATATGGTCTCAACGCATCGCCGGCCCGGGCGCCCCTGTTCTACGGCGCCATTGTCCTGGGGATGGTCGCCGCCATGGGCTTCAACTTCCTGGGGATCAACCCGATCGAAGCCCTCGTCCTCGCCTCGGTAGTCTCGGGTCTGCTGACGCCACCGATCCTGGTGTTGCTGATGCTGATCGGCAACAACCGTGCGGTCATGGGCGAGCGCACGAATGGCCGGGTGATGAACGTCATGGTCTGGGGCATGACCGCGATTATGACCATCGGAGCCACCGCCCTCATCGTCACGACGCTAATTCCGCATTAGCAGCTGGACCGCGCTCCAGGCTCAACCGCCTTGGTCTCGGGGTGCTCGACGTGCCCTACCGCCGAGAGGAGCCTGCGCGGCCGAGCGACCGGGCGTAGCCAGGACGAGGTCGCGATCACATCGCGGACGTCATCGCCCGCCGAGCCTTCGGGCCGGTCTTCCAACCGATCGTCGAGCTCCGGCACAATGCGATCGTCGGCTACGAGGCGCTCACGCGCTTCACCGACGGTTCCGATCCCACGATCCTATTTGCCGAGGCGGCCGCGTCCGGCCTCGGGGTCGAGTTGGAGACCGTCACGCTCGAGGCCGCCCTCGCGGCGTCGCAGGCCTTGCCAGAGTCGGCCTGGCTCAACCTCAACGCGTCGCCCGATCTCATCATGGCGGGAGAACCGTTGCGCACCCTCCTTCGCGGGAGCCGCCGGCGCCTCGTTCTGGAGGTGACCGAGCACACCGCCATCGCCGACTACCCGGCGTTCCGCGCGGCAATAGCCGCGCTGGGACTCAAGGTGGATCTCGCCGTGGATGATGCGGGTGCCGGGTTCTCCAGCCTGCTCCACGTCCTCGAGCTGCACCCAGCGTTCGTGAAGCTCGATCGGTCGCTCGTGGCCGGCATCGAGTCCGATGAGGCACGCCACGCGATGGTCGTCGGCCTGAACCATTTCGCTCGCGCAACCGGCTGCCGGCTGATCGCCGAGGGCATCGAGACCGACAGTGAGTTCGCCGTCCTGCGCGCCCTCGACATCCCACTGGGCCAGGGCTACCTGCTGGGTCGACCCCTGCCGGTCGACGCCGCCTGAACGCCTCTCGATGCTCACGGCGATGGCGGCCTGGTGTCGGGACGAGGGCCCGGCGCCGTACCCGCTGGCGGATGGTTGCCAGGACCACCTTGTGGCGCTGGCGATCGAAGAGTCCGTTTCGAGCGGGGCGCCGGTCACCACGGCCGCTGAGGCCTGGACCGACTCCACGCTCTAGCGGATCGCGGCTGCTCGCGGGTCGCCACCGGATCAGGATGCCGGCACGATCACGCTGAGGGCGGCGGGCAGGATTGACGCGTCGACCGGTGTCCGGCCGACAACGTTGCCGTCGATCTCCACCAGGCGCGGTTGAGCGGTTGCGATCCGGACCTCCCGTGCCTGGGCCCGGAAGACGTGGCCACCCGAAGAGTCGCCGAGATCGGTCTGGCGGAGTGCCTTCCATGCCGCCCGCAGGGCCGGGATCGGCCCCGACGCTCGCACCACGATGACTTCAAGCAGGCCGTCGTCGGGCAGCACCGGCCGACGCGGCGACAAACCGGCCATCATCCGGCCGAAGTTCGCGACGATGACCTGCGCGGCCTGGGTCTCCGTCGTGACCCCATCGAGGGTGATCTCGTGGGTCATGTTCCCGATGCGACCGCTCGCCGCGATGGCGCTGACGAAGTAGGCGAGCTTGCCCCAGCGTCGCTTCGAGCGCCTTCCCGTCGAGTCCATGACGTCGGCGTCGAAGCCGATTCCGCAGGCCACGGTGAAGTTGTGGGACTTCCCTCCGACGGTCGCCTGCCCCACATCGATGCGTCGACCCGTCCCGGAGAGAACTGTCTCCATCGCCCGATCCAGACGCCGCGGTATCCCGAGGTTGCCCGCAAGCAGGTTGCCGGTCCCGGTCGGAATGATGCCGAGGGCGACCGGCGTCCCGGTGAGCGCAGTGGCGACCTCGTTGACGGCGCCGTCGCCGCCGACCACCACCACGACGTGGCAGTCGCGTTTGACCGCCCGGCGTGCGTAGCGGCGCAGGTCGGACTTTTGATCGACGACGGCACTGTCGACCTTCCAGCCGGCCCTTTCCAGCGTGGCGCGGACCTCTCGCACAACGCCGCCGACGTGGCCGCCCTTGCGCCGCCGACCGACGACGAAGGCTGTCGTCACGGCGACTCCTGGTCACGCCAGCGGTTCAGCCACAGTCCGCCGTCCAACGCAGCCGCGACGATGATCAACCATGCGGCACCGGCGAGGAGCCCGCCGAGGACGTCCGTGAAGTAATGGTAGCCGAGGTAGATCCGGCTGGTCCCGATCAAGAGCGCCAGCACGATGGCCAGGACGGTCGCGATCAGACCCGCACGACGGCCCCATAGAACCCACACGATCAGGGCAACCGCGACGTAGAAGACGATCGAGTTCATTGCGTGCCCGCTGGGAAAGCTGTACTCCGGCTGGACCTGGGCCCAGGCGAGCTCGGGCCTCGGCCTTTGGAAGATGAGCTTGAGGGACTGGTTGAGCACGAGGCTGCCGGCCATAGAGACGGCCAGGAAGAGCGCCTCGCGCCGGTGCCGACGCCAAATGAGCAGCACGAGCGCGGCGACGAACAGCGGAACGACAACGATCGTCGAGCCGAGAGTCGTAAGCGTTCCCATGACAGCATCGAGGATCGGGTTCGATAGGCCGTGGAGCAGAGGAGTCGCAAGCGCGTCGAGCGCATTTGCCTCCTGGTTGTGGACGTCCTCGGCCACCGCCCCAAGGACCAGGAGACACGCGAGGAGCGCAACGAATCCGCCCCCTATGAGCATGAGCCGCCGGCGAGGCAGACGCGAGAAGCGCCCTGACACGCGCGACTCCAACGAACTCGCCTTGGACGTGGGCCTCGTCACAGGAGCGCCGGGATGGCCGGACGACGGTTCGTTTCGCACAATGCTTGGACCTCGGGAAGCGTGAGCGTTCGGGTAGCATACGGCCGCCGGACCGCAGGGCTAGGTCGACCGGCATCTCTCCGAAGATCGACGTCACGATAAGGCCGACGACCGCCACGCCCATGACGATCGCCGTCACCCAGAGCGACGCTCACGAAGCCCTGGTCGTGAGCGCCTCGACTTCAAGCGGGCGGAGGGTTTTCATCCTTGCGGCCGGCGCCAGATCCAGCCCAGACTCACGGAACGGTCGAGCGTATGACCATTGCGGAGAGTGCAACCACGAAGCATCAGCCGAAAGCTGGCCTTACCGGTTGCTGAATGGGAGATCGAAATGAGCTCCAGAGGCGGTGGTGTCGGAATCGTTGGCGTGATCATTATCGTGCTTGTGATCCTCTGGCTGGTCCACGTCATCTAGTCGTGAACCGAATGATCGAGCGGCGACACCCGACTCGGCAGGGGCGGAACGAAGGACCCGGGCCGTCACGCCAGCTTCTTGGTGATGCCCACCGAGATCATCAGCTGTCATGAGCGGGCAGCACGTCCGGCCATCAAGCCGGACCTGCTGCAGTACTTCGGGAGGTCCGAGCAGAAGCAGGCGGAGTCAGACGGTGATGAGATACGGCACCGGGTTCGGGCACCCGGGACTTGTTTGGATTTGCGGGATGCTCGTGGTCATCGGTCTGGTGATCCTGATCGTTTGGGCCCTCTCGCGTTCGAGACATGGCACTTCGTCCTCGGGCCCAGATCGCGTGGATGCTATTGAGATCCTGCGGCAGCGTTTCGCACGCGGCGAGATCACTGAGGCCGAATTCGTTCAGGCGAAGAAGGCTCTCGGGTAACGAGCGCTGAAGCGTGGCGCATCCTTCCGCCAGCCAGTGGACTCCGACCCCAGCGCTTCCCGAGTAACCAGGCGATCAGGTGCCGGTGTCCTCATCGCCCTCGTCGCACGCGATGAGTAAATCGTGAGGCCAGGGGCTCAGTGGCCGCGCGAAGTCCCAGGCCGACCGACGACTCCGCCACGAAGGCTTACACCACTCTCTCGTGCCAGAACGTTGTTGGCGCGGCGCGGTGGTCGGCAAAGGCCTGACGCGGGCGAACCGCAGGGGACGGGTCATCGGATTCCGGGCCGAGTGCCGACGCTTGACCACCTTGGTTCCGTCAGCCAGCACGATGAAACCATAGTGTCAGGGTCGAATCGCTGGATGTCCCACCCGTCAACGATTCTCGATGCGAAGGTGGCCGAATCGACGGCCGGCAGACGCAGGAGGCGGGCAGAGTTCGTTCGATCGAATCCAAGGACTCAGAAAGCCGCATCGAGGTGTCAACTGGGCGCGAGGTTCAGAGGCGGATGCCGAGGAGTGCGTGGATCGCGGCGAGATCCCCTTCGGCCGGAGGGGACCCGCGTGCCGCTAGGGCGTCGACAGCGGCGACGGCCGTCGGCGTATCGAGGTCGTGCATGAGTGCGGCGCGCAGCCCATCGAGGATGCCGGTGGTTCCCGCTGAACGTCCGCGGGAGACCCAGGCGCTCCAGCTTGCCAGACGCTGCTGTGCTTCGGCGAGGAGGTCGTCCGTCCACTCCCAATCGTCGCGGTAGCGCTGGGAGAGCACGGCGAGCCGGATCGCCCGCGCGTCGACGCCGGAGTCGATGAGCGAGGACACGAGCACGAGGTTGCCGAGGGACTTGCTCATCTTCTCGCCGCGGTAGGCCACGAGCCCAGTGTGCGAGTACAAGTTCGCGAGCGGGCTCCCGGTCAGCGCAGCCGTATGGCCCGCGCTGAACTCGTGGTGCGGGAACACGAGGTCGGAACCGCCGCCGTTCACCGTGAGCGGCA
>PMYK01000028.1:0-64306 GCA_003171255.1 Chloroflexota bacterium | reverse complement strand
TCCTGGCCGAGGTGCCATGGCGACATTGCCGCGGCCGCGGCAATGTCGAAGTAGATGTCTTCATCGACGCGGTATGCGGTGCCGCGGTCGAGGAGGCGGCGCACGGCATCCAAAACCTGCGCGATCATCTCGGTCGCCGCGACGTAGTGGTCGGGCGGGATGACGCCGAGACTCTCCATGTCGCGACGGAACAGTTCGGTCTGCTCGGCGGCGAGGGTACGCCAGTCGACGCCGGTCGCCGCTGCACGCTCGAGGAGAGGGTCGTCGACATCCGTCGTGTTCTGCACGTAGCGCACGTCGTAGCCGGCGTCGAGCCAGAGACGGATGAGGATGTCGTAGGCGAGGTAGGTTGCGGCGTGGCCGATGTGGGTGGCGTCGTATGGCGTTATGCCGCACACATACAGGCCGGCGACAGCGATCGGCCGCGCCTCAACGAGCTGTCTCGTCGCCGTGTCGTGGATGCGGGGAACGGCGCCATGCCCAGGCAGCCGTGGAACCACGGGACGGCTCCAGGATCTCACCACCCAATTCTACCGGTGCACGATGGGTTGTTTCGACTCACTCGACTCGGGAGCTTGAGAAGCGCCCGCAGTCTGAAAAGCGGACCCAAGCCGCCCCTGCAACGGTTGCCGTCCGAAAGTGCGACCTACTGGAGAGTCAGGCGCTGACCGCGGGGAACCTCCCGCAAATGGGTCATTTGAAGCTGCCAGAGGAAGATGTATGGTGAGGCGCAGAGAAAGTGTGGATTCGGCATGGGCTCCACCCGAGATGTAATTCGGCCCCGAGCGTCAAGACGGCCGATGACGGTCTTCCTGGTCGAGGATGACCTTGCGGTAGCCGCACTAACAGCGATCTGGCTCAGGGCGTTGAACTTCGAGGTTATCGTCTCGAACGACGGCCCGAACGCTGTTGCGTTGGCGTCCCGACTCACCGGGTCGATCGACCTGCTGCTGACCAGCGTCACACTGACTGGCATGCACGGGCCGGTTCTCGCCGGGGCCGTGCGACTCCACCACCCCGAGATGGCGGTCCTGTTCACCTCGGGTTACTCGCCAGAGTTGGTGGGCGAGATCTTCGCCTCCCACATCGACACCACGCCCCTGCTCCACAAGCCCTACACGGCCGACCAGCTGGCTTCGGGCGTCAGGCTGGCGCTGGCCCGCAGGGCGGTCAGCTCTCATCCGGGTCCCGCCGGCGGCCGCGTGCCCGAGGTCGTGCCCGACCCTGTACCGGCGCGCCGAACATAATCTCCCGCCCGGACGCCACCGGTCAGCCGCTCTTCGTACCCGCGCCGGGATGGGGCAACGGTTTCGGTCTTGACACGCCCTCGATCCGGCCGGTGTCACATAGGTGGTTGCAATCCCTGACCCACCGACGAGCCGACCAGCAGATCGCGCTCGATCTGGAGACGCATCCTGTATAGGACTTCCCACTCGGAGTAGTCGACGTCGAGAGTCGCAAGTGTGGGGTCGATCGCGCGCAGATCTTCGATCAGCCTGTCCAAGTGTCCTGGCCGCTTGTCCTCGTGCGACCTGCCTCGGGCCCGGACAATCTCATTCAGGCGGTCTTCGACCGCCTGAGCCTCTTTGGAGGTCGTCAGGTAGGCTGCAGTCGCGGTCAGCCGAGTCGCGATCGCGGCGCGGGCACGAGCCACGGTCTCCTTCTGGCCTGAGATCGCGATGTCTGAGGGGTACAGGTCAACCTCCAGGACGGGCGAGAAGAGAGTCATCAACTGGTCTGGGACGAGTGCCCGCACGTCCCCGCCGGCCACGCGTGCAACCAGCCGCCCTGGCACGGCGAGGATCGCCGCCGCCGGCCGACGTTCGACCGTCAAGCCTGCCTCGCCAAGGGCCGTCTCGAGGTCGTCGACCATGATCTCGTAGCCACCATCGTGGACCACGATCGGGATATGAGCTTCTGCCCGGCGACGGGCGAGGTTCCGGCCTTTACGCACCACTCCTACGATCGCGAGAAAGATGATCGTAAGCGCGAGCAGGAAGGCGATCGGGTAGCCCCGCAGTACCTGCTTCGCCGCCTCGAGACCACGAGGCCGTCTCCCAGCGTCGGCGATGAACAACCCTCCCAAACCGACGACCGGCGGCAGGACGAGCGCTCCCATCAGCATCGCGAGGCGCACCCAGTTCTGGTCGATGAACCCCGGAAGCGGAAGCGCCGTCAGCAGGAACGTTCCTGCGGCGGGCAGGATGATGCCTAAGACCAGCACTACCCAGAGGAGCGATCCCAGCGCGATCAGCGACAGGAGCAGCTGCTTGTGTCGGGGGACACGTCCGAAGAGCAACGCGCTGGCCCAGCCGAGAGCCGTCGTCAGCACGCGGCCCGCCTGTCTCCCGACGGCCGCAAACAGGGCAGCGAGAATGGCCATGTTTCAGTTCCGGCCAGCTGCTGGCGGCCGAGGTGCGGACCACTGGTTCGTCATGTTCTCAGTTTAGAAGGCTCGGGAATCAGCAATGGCTGGGCTCTGCCACCGATATCCCGCGGGAGGCAACCCTATGAGCTGATAGCGACTGACCCCGCCAAGGCCCGTCGAGGGCGCAGAGACAAGTTTGCACTGTCCGCGCGCTTCTATTGGTTGCCAGCAGGTGACGACGGAACGAGGGAACGAGAGTGGTCAGCGTGGGGTCCATCGACTCTCCAAGCGAACTGCGGTGCTATGCGCTCGCTGAGTCATCGAAAGGTCCAGCAGGACCCGATAACTGGAGAGGCTGAGTGTCGCTGCACGTTCAGCACTGAGAAGGTGGCGCGCCCGACAGGATTCGAACCTGCGACCTTCGGCTCCGGAGGCCGACGCTCTATCCGCTGAGCTACAGGCGCGCGACGCGACGAGGGCACTCGAGTGTGGCGGTCGTCGGGCGGAAATGATACCGCGCGTGACCCCGGGCAGGAAGGCGGCGACCAGCCTCGAGCGGGCCGCCCCACATGCGCCGCTACATGCGCCGCTTCAGGTGACGGCTCCAGGCTTCGAGGCTGCCTCGAGAGTCCTGCGCGCGGGGACGCCACACATTCGAGCCACGGCTCGCTTATCGTTGCACCAAACCGCGACCAGTTGAGGGTCATGGTCGTTCCATGGTCCGAAGGTTCGATAGTCGACTACGGTCGCGGTGGAATACGGTGCGCGGCATGGACGAGACGAACCGCATCTGCCCCTGGTGCACTACCCCGATCCCCGCCACTTCCGACGCCTGCCCCAAGTGCGGCGCCCTCGTCGAAGGCGCAATCGCCAAGGACATTCCCGGCCTGACCGTCGTTGCCCCCGCTGCCAGTCCTGTTCCGGTTGAGGGCAATGCCCCCGACGACCTCGATCCCAAGGCATGGTGGGCCGCAGGCCGCGACTCAGCGCCGATCAATCCCGAGGCAATCCTCCCGCCGAGCGAAGCCGTGCGTCTCGAGATGCGCAAGATCGAGCTGGAGGCTCAGATCGAGAATGCTGGCAAGGAAGTCATGAACCCGACCGGTGATGAATCGATCGAAGTCGGCAAGCCGTCGGAGGAAGCCATAGAGGCCTTCGAGGCCGGGCTGCTCGACACGACCGGGCCCGCGGGCGAAAAAGACCTCGCCGAACTCGCCGCCCCCTGGGAAGACCCGGAGCTGATCAAGCGGGTCGAGCGCTGGCAAAGCGACAACCCCGACCGGCCCTAGCCTCCCCCCCCGGCGCGGTTTCTCGGGCGACCCAACCTAATGCGGTTGAGTGGCGTGGGCCGGTATGGTCCGAAGGCGACCCATTCCCGCCCAGGGCGTACGATTGGCGCGACAGACTTTCGTGAGGCAGCGAATCCTTGCCGAGCTCGAGGTGTTGAGATGGGAACCGACTATCAGAACGGACAGGGCGAGCAGCCAGGTGCGGACGAGCCGGCCGGCGGCTGGACGAGCCGTCGCGAGCAGGCGGCACGCGCCCGGGAACTCGGCGAGCGCTGGGTTGGCCAGCTGCAGGTGATGATCGAGGAGGCGGGCAAGACGGCCGGGCCGGTGCTCCGCGACGTGGCCGCGAAGGCCGCCGAGCTGGCCGCCGTCGCGGCCCAGAACGCGGGCCCGGTGGCCCACAAGGCCGCCAACGTGACCGAGCATGTCGGCGATCGACTGGCCGCCCGGAGCAAGGATCTGGCCGCAGATCTGCGCCGGGCCGCCGAAGCGGCGCGAGCCCAGGCCGCGGCACAGGCTGATGAGGCCGCCGCGCCAAAGCCGGACGACGCGCCTAAGTCGTAGCCTTCTGGCCGGGCCGGCCGCACCCGCCGGTTGGCGTGCGGCACCCGATCTCCGCTAGATCAGAGCCACTCTTGCCCGGAATACCTCCGTGCCGTCGGCGCGGCTGAGACGGTATGCCCAGCCGCCGTCGAGCGGCCACACCCGCCCGCCGAGCACGTTGTCGCGTTCGGCCGAGGCCACGAAGTCGATCTCATAGCGCCGGGGAGTGGTCGTCAGCAGCGCACCCTGCCCCGCGGCTTCGAGCGCTTCCTCGAGATAGTCGAGGTAAACGCTGTTGTTGACGTGGTCGAGCGGATCCAGATCGCGGCGCCGGACGCGGAACGACTGCTCGCCGGCATCCGGCGGCGTGGCCGGCAGATGCACCTTCAGCATCTCGAAGGTCGATGTGTGGTCGGCCACGAACTTCATCATCTCGCTCGGCACGCGGGTCGGTATGCCCCGGTCGTTGGTCATGACCCAGTCGATCTCGAGGCTGGCGAGCAGCACGCCCGATGTGTCGCGGACCTCGCTGTGACGGCGGGCGGCGATGCGCCGGTAGCCGGCTACCTGCGTGGTCACGAACACGCTGCCATAGGTGCGAATGGGCTGGAGGACGTCGAGCCGGACCGCCCTGACCAGCCAGAAGAGGCCGCGGGCGGTATACCAGTCGCGCCCGAACCCGAGCAGGGTCGAATGCTGCCAGGCGATGTCGGCCACCCAGGCCAGATAGATCGCCGTGCGAATCCCCTCGTCCGCGGTAGCCTCCTCGAACCGGACGCGGTACGGCCGCACGATCCGGTATGGAAGCTGGTCGGCCAGGACGGCCGGCGGCGCGGGTGGCTCGGGGGCGGCCGAGGTCGCGGGGTGCGAGCCAGTCGATCCGTGCCCTTCGGTCACGGTTTCGTCTCCCTCAGCTCGTCGAGCGACTCGAGAGCCACCAGCCGGGTGTTGGCATGGTTCGCGGTCGATCGGTCGAGTCGCAGCTCGCACGAGCGGCGGGCATCCATGACGACGATCGCCACCGCCAGATCCACGTCCTCGTCGGCCGCGTGTACCTGGGCGTCGTCGAGCTGGTTCAGCACCTCGGCGTTGATGCCTCTGGCGCCCCACTTGCAGTCGTAGACCTCGGGCCGGGTGCCGGACTCGACGGTCACGTCGTAGGGGTGAATCTCCGCCCGAACGCCGTCGAAGAGGACACGCCGCTCGCGCCGGATGGGCGCGGCCGGGGTGGCGCGGGCGGCTAGAAGCCGGGCGGTCAGTTCCTCGACGATCGCGCCGCGGAACTGGCTCCGCGAGGCCTCGCCGCGATTGGCAACCTCGAGGGAAGCGGCCAGGACGAGCTCGGAGTGGCGGCGCAGCTCCTCGCCGGCGCCCTCGCCAAAGAGTGTCGGAAACATCCGGCGCCACACATCCGGGTCCGTGCGCTCGCCGTTCATCGCCGCTCGGGCGAGCAGCCGCTCCGCGGTGGTGGCCTCGGCCAGCAGAGTGGCGGCGCGGGCGACGAGTGGGTCCGCCTGGATGCCCGCATAGACGACGGCCCTGGCATCGCGCGCGGCATCCTGGAACCTCATCGATCGCCTAGCAGCAACGCCCGAAACGGCGAGTCGTCGTCCGGCTCGGAGGCGTCATAGCCGCCCGAGTTGCCGCCCGCTCCGACCGGCTCGTGGACGTCGCCGCCGAGCGCCAGCGCCACGACATGCGGGAACGTCGACAACCAGTCGATCGCCTTGTGGGGATCCGAGATCAGCTCGATTTCCGCGATCGCCTCTTCCACGGCCGCAACCTGTTCCGGCTCAGGCGGCCGCCCGCCGCCCACGTCCGCAAGGGCGAGGAGGCCGGGCTCGTAGGCCTCGACCAGGTCGGTCACGTATTGCCACTCGTCCTCGATTGCCTCCGCCAGGTCGGCGAGAGCGCGATATGAGGCCGCGGCCCGCTCTATGATCCGCTCCCGTTCGTTCACACACGTAGCGTAACGGCCCGAGGCAGACAGTGGCACCATGGCAGCGTCCACTCTGCGGAGGAGCGAAATGGACCTGGGGATTCGTGGTCGGACTGCCCTCGTTGGGGGCGCCTCGGCGGGGCTCGGGCGTGCATCGGCGGAGCGTCTGGCAGCCGAAGGCTGCAAGCTCGCCTTGTGGTCCCGCGGCGGACCCGCGTTGGAGAGAGCTGCGGATGAGATCCGGAGCCTCCATTCGGTCACGGTCGTGACCATCGCCGGCGACGCCGCGGATCCGGAGACGGCCGCAAGGGTAGCCTGGCAAGCCGAGCGGAGTCTCGGCCCCATCGACATCGCGGTCCTCAACGCCGGCGGCCCGATCGCGTCGGCAGCGACGCAAACGGATCCGGCCGAGTGGCGCCGCTCATTCCAGCTGCTCGCGATCACTCCGATCGAGCTGGCGACTGCGTTGCTGCCGTCGATGCGCAAGCGAGGCTGGGGCCGGATCGTCTCGATCATGTCGTCGGGCATCCGCCAGCCGATCCCCGAACTCTCGTACTCGAACGCCTGCCGGAGCGCGTTGCAGGCCTGGCTCAAGACGATCGCCCCGGAGGTCATCGCCGACGGCGTGACCGTCAACGGCGTCCTGCCCGGCCGCATCGACACCGCCCGCGTGGCCACGCTCGATACCGCCCGGGCCGAAAAGGAGGGCACGACGCCCGACGCGATCCGCGACCGAATCGAGAAGTCACTCCCAGCCGGGCGATACGGTCGGCCCGACGAGCTGGCGGCCTACGTCGCCTGGCTCTGCTCCGACCCGGCCCGCTTCCAGACCGGCACCTTTGTCCCGATCGACGGCGGCATGCTGCGCGGCCTGCCGTAGGCCAGTCGGTGGCGGGGGCGGCGCAGCTACGGGGCGAAGAGCACCTTCCACGTTGCGCCGCCGTCCGTGGTTGCGTACAAGGCCTCTGGCCCGAGGTTACAGGCATTCCCGGCGTTCTCGCCGGTGCCGGACGACGATACCTGCGACTCACAGACGGGCGTGCCTGCGGCCGCCCAGCCGTCCGACGCGCTGATAAAGTCCACGTTCAAAACCTGAGCGGGGAGTCCCGTGACGCCGATCGGCTGCCAGGTAGCGCCGGCGTCTTCGGTCACCATGCCGCTGGCGTTGTTGGCGGACGAGTCGAACGGCATGGCACTGTGGAGCGCGAGCCAGTGGCCCTCGCTCAGCGCCACGAGCTGATAGCTGTTCGTGGCCAGGCTCACATTCCCGGAGATGGACCAGGTTCGGCCGCCGTCGGAGCTGACCAAGGACACCATCGGCTCCGTGCCGCCCAGCCACGACACGGCCGCCCGCAGAGTTCCATCGGCGCGCCGCTCCAGGAGGTCGACCGAGACTCCGTTGGAGCCGGCCCCGGTCGGGGTCGGTAGGTTGCCAGAAATCCACGTCTGGCCGCCGTCCTCGGTCACATACAAGGTCGGAGACATCGATGCGTCGGCAGCGTAGCCGAGGCTGGCATTCACGTAGTTGACCGACATCATGCAGGCCGTGGCCGAGGGCGCCGACCAGGTCGTGCCACCGTCGGATGTCGCGGACTTCTCGCAGATCGCGCCCGACGGCGACGGCAGCGGATTTCCGTCGGCGCCGGTCGGCACTGACGCCGCCAGCAGGACGCCGTTGAGCGCATCGCGGAAGTGCAGAGTTGTCGACCCCATCGAGTTGCCTGAGTTGGCCAGATTGCCCCCGAGATCGACCGCGCCCTTCTGCCAGGTCACTCCTCCATCTTCTGTCCTGAGGACGACTATCTGACCCGGGCTCTGGGCCGTTCCGGCAAAGGCCGGTTCCACCACCCAGCCGTGGTTCGCGTCGACGAATTGGACATCACCATAGGCCGGCAGGGTCCTCGGCTCGGACCACGTCGCGCCGCCGTCTTGCGTGATCCGCAGCGATTCTGTGTTCCCATTCGACGACGCGTCCGAGGACACGACCCAGGCCACCTTCGCATCGACCCGCCCGAGAGACGTGATCATGGGCCCGCTCTGGATGGGATTCACTGCAACAGCGGTGGGCACAGCTACCGCCACGGGTGTGGGCAGGGGCTGGAACGAGGTCGGCCAGGCCGGCGCGCCCAGGAGTGCCGTCCAGGTCTTGCCGGCGTCGCGGCTCGAGTAGAGCTGGTGGCCCGCCGGTTGACCCGGCGATCCATTACCCGAGGCGAGGACCCAGACATCGTCCGGTGACGCCCATTCCGCCATGACGATCGATGCCGGCAGGCCGTCGGTCGGATATGTGGTCCAGGTCTTGCCGCCGTCGAACGTGGCCTGAAGGTGAAAGCCGCCGCTCGTCGAGGCGGAGGTGGGGTACTGGTAGCTGGCGTACTCGTAGCTGGCGATCGGTTGCCCCGACGGCAGGTTGAGTACGGCCGCGGCTCCCGACATGATGGGCGAGCCGGCGACCGTTTGCGTCGAGTCCACCGTCCAGCTCTGGCCATCGTCGGCACTGACCAGGGTCACGATCTCCTCGGAGGTCGATTGATTTGTGCCGTTCGGCATGCAGAGAGCTCGAACGACCACCGACCCCGAGCTCCGGGTCGGCGCGTCCGGTGCGCCGGAGATAAGGCAACCCTGCTGAGAAGGGAAATCGGACTGCGACCAGGTTCTCCCGCCGTCGGTCGTCCGAAGGAAGGTCGTGACACCGCCGGTCGTGGGGTCCTGACCATAGCCCCAGCCCTCCGTGGCGCTGGTGAAGCTGATGAATGCCTGGGATGAGAGGGTCGAGACCATGGACCATGACGCCCCGCCGTCGGACGTGGCAAGCAGGGTCGTGGTGTCCGCGGCGGGCGTGTCGGTAGTCGCGGGAGATGCCGAGGCCGAGCCGTCCGCCGGGGTCGACGGCGACTGCGCCGGACGCGTATTCAATGGATAGACCTCGATCCAGCCGTGCTCAGGGTCGACAAACTGGATGAGGCCGTAGCCGTCGTAGGTACCGGGAAGCTGGGACGACTGCCAGGTCTGGCCGCCGTCGGTCGTTCGATGAGCCGTCAGGGTCCATTTGGCCGTTTGTGCGGTGGCGTCCCCCGACTCGGCCCAGGACAGGAGCCAGCCGTGGTCCGCGTCGATGAACACCGGGTAGAGGTGGTTCGGGAAGCTTGCGGGAGCACCGGCCTGGTCGCCGGCACTATCACTCGACAGCGGCCCCGTGGGAGCCAGGATCGGCGTCGGCGTGGCGTCGGAGGGAGTCTGGGCACTCATCGCCTGCTCGTACTGGCCGACCGACAGTCCTCCGGGCAGGGTCGAGTGAGACCAGGTGACGCCGCCGTCCTTCGTGAGGTACAGGTCGTTGCCCGACTCCGCCCACGCCACTTTCGCGTCAACGCGCCCGAACATTTCGGGCGCTACGGCCGGGCTCTTGGAGCCCGTACGAACGGTTTGCCAGGCGAGCAGGCCGCTGCCCAGGAGCGCCACCACCACGATGGCAGCCCCAAACGCAAACAGGTTGCGGAGCGTGTGAGTCTGATTGGAAAGGGGCTCCCGGATCGAAGCCATCGAATTCAGGTTCCGCATGTGCTCGTGCAAACGCTCAGGCGCGTACTCCGTCGGACGGACCCGGGCGTGGAGTTCGTCGTGGAGACGCTGGCCCAATTCGTCGTCATTCATCGCGGGTCCTCCAGAGTCGCGCGGAGAGCGTGGAGCGAGTTGTGAAGTCTCGACTTCACGGTGCCGGCCGGCACGCCCAGACGATCGGCGATGTCGTCGACTGTGAGGTCCGCCCAGAACCTCAGCACGACCACGATCCGCTGGTCAGGGTTGAGCGATTCGAGCGCCCGGCCGAGTTCGTCGCGGTTCACGGCGGCCTGGCTGTCGTCGGCTACCCACGGCAGACGGGCCAGATCGAGCGGCTGGACGCGACTTCGAGCCCTGCTCCGGAGCAGGTCGCGGCATCTGTTGATGAGGATGCGACTGAACCAAGCCTCGAGCTTGTCGGGATCGCGAAGCCGCCGCCGCTCGCGCCAGGCGACGGTGAGGGCATCCTGGGTGGCATCCTGGGCCTCCTGGTCGTTGCCCAGGATCGCCCAGGCCAACCGATATGCCTGGTCGAGATGACGCGTGGTCAGCTCCGCAAAAGCATCCACTTTGCCTCCCCCAACGAGCGTCATGTGGCCCGGGTCCGCCCTCATCGGTCCCTCGACTGCGATCTCCTCCATGGGCGATATGACGACGCAGACAGCCGTTTCGTTCACTTCCGGCCGAAGCCAATACTAAGGGCACGACCCAGGCTCGGCGCGCGCCGTCGATGGAGCGGTCAGTCGCCGCGGTGGCCGGCCGAGCGGATACCGAAGCTGCCCCAGTGGCCGGTATAGGGCAGCCAGTTCTCCGCCACGTACTCGACGATCGCCGAAGCCGGGCCCTCGCGCAGTTCCTCGAGCAGCCGCTCCAGGTCCGCCCTGGGGCCCTCGGCTACGCAGTGGACGCTGCCGTCCTGCTCGTTGGAGACCCAGCCGGTGAGGCCGAGGCGATCGGCCCGCGAGACGACGAAGTAGCGAAAGCCGACGCCGTGGACGCGGCCCCTGACGCTGGCCTCGAGGCGGGCCATCTCGCCACGCGTCATCGGGACCCCGCGGGCGCCGCGTTCACGCTCGACGCGCCGGGCGCGCCGGGTGCGGTCGCCTCTATGCGCGGCCAGCTCAGCGCCACGACATCGAGCGCCAGCTCCGGGCTGACGTTCTCGTCGAGCTGGATCGCGATCGCGGCGAGCTGCGCCAGAAAGGCCGAGAGCGTGGCGGCGGACAAACGGGGCGCGACGCCACGGATGTCGTCGATCAGCTCCAGTTCGCGGATCCGTCTCGCGCCCCCGACCTGAGCCACCGCGAGATCGCGCGCGACCGAGGCCCAAATGGCCACCAGAGTGGCTGCCGCGGCGCGCCGGTCGGCGGCGGCCAGTTTGGGAGCGGCCGTCTCGTCGGCTGCGGGCTCATCGGCCGCCGCCACGGCATTCTTCGCGGCCCGGCCCTTCCGGCCGCGTGCCGGACCCGGTACAACCCCCGCCTCGTCGCGGGCGGCGACGCGCCGCGTCTCGTTCAGAGCCCCGTCGAGCGCCGCGGCGGTCTTCAATAGCTCGCGGACCGTGGTCAGGCGTACTTGCCGACCGGCGGCCAGCAGGTCGAAGATCCCCCTCGCGATCTCGCCGCGGAGTCGTTCCGCGTCCGCCGAGCGCGCATAGGCGAGAGCCAATCCCGGCCGGCCGTCGGCGAGCCGTGCCAGTCGGGCGGCGCGGGGCGCGTCGGCGAGACCCAGCTCGCCCAGCCAGCGTTCGATCTCACGACCGCCAACTGCGCCGAGGCGGACACGAACGCAGCGGGACCGAACGGTCGGCAGCAGACGCTCCTCGTCGTCGGAGCACAGAACGATCGTGACCCCGGCGGGCGGCTCCTCGAGCATCTTGAGGAGAGCGTTTTGAGCGTCGTCGTTGAGGCGATGGGCCTGCTCGACGATGGCCACGCGCGCCCCGCCCTCCATGGCGAGCAGCGCCAGCTCGCCGATGAGGTGCCGGACCGTGCCCGGTTCCGGGTCGGTGGCCTTGCCGATCCGAACCTGCCCACCCGGACCTTCGGGGGCGAGTCGATGCAGGTCGGGGTGATTGCCCGAGGCCACCTGGCGGCAGCCACGGCAAACGCGACACGGCCGCGAGCCTGGATCCGGGTCTTGGCACAACAGGCCGGCTGCCAGATCCAGGGCAAGCGTCGTCTTCCCGACCGAACCCGGTCCGACGAATATGACGGCATGGGGCGCCCGGCCGAGGATCATCGAACCGATCTCGGCCGTGGCGCGGGGTTGGCCGCGCGTCGCGGCGTTCTTCATGGTCGGTGGGGCGGACGCAGCCGCTCGGAGGCTTCGGGCCGGCCGGCTACTCGCCGGTCGGCTTGCCACCGTCGGCCATTGCCTCGCCCGCGGCCTCAGCGGGGGCGGCCGTCTTGCGACGGGCCGGGGCTCGCTTCTTGGGTGCGGCAGGCTCGGTGACGTCGCCACTCGCTGCGCCACTCGCCTCAGCGGGCTTGCGACGGCTGCGACTGGCCGGCTTGGCCTTCTCGACGAGAGCAGCGCTCTCGCCGGTCGGCTCGGCCTGGGCGGCGACTTCACCGGCTTCGGCCGGCTTGCGGCGTCCGCCACGTCGAGTTGCGGCCTTCGGCGCGGCATCGCCCGGAGCGGCGTCGCCCGCGGCATGCGCGCTTTCGGCAGCTTCACGAGCCGGAGCGGCGTCACCGCCGCTGGGCCTGCTCAGCTTTGTTGCGAGCTGGGCTCGGAGGATCTCCTCGAGCTCCGGCGGAACCTCGCTCCACGGCTCGGCCGAGTCACGACCACCGCCACGGGGCGCTCCCCCGCCCCCGCCGCCGCGATGCTGCTGCGGCTGGGGCTGCTGGCGCGGCGGCCGCTCATCGCGTCGTCGCTGCGGCTGGGGCTGGCGAACCGGTTCGGAGAAGCGTGGCGTCGATGATCGGCCGAAGCGTTCCCGCTCCACCGCCGAGGCGTAGGCGCTCCGCACACCGCGGCCGCCTCCACCCTGACCGCGCCCACCGCGATTGCCGCCCGCGCTGCCACGACGGCGTTCGGCGAGCAGGTACTCGGGGATCTCCGGCTCGGCGTAGTCATCCTCGTCCGGAGAGATTGGGGTGAGACGCGCGGGCCGGCTATCCATGCCGATCTGGGAGTCCCAGACCGACCCGAACTGGTTCGGCCGGGCCGGCGGAGCCACTGTCTCGCCTTCTTCCGACTCGCCGGGCTCGCCGGGCTCGCCGGGCTCGCCTTCGCCTGCCTCGCCGGGAGTCTGCGATCGACCGTGGCCTCGGCCGCGACCGCCGCGGCGGCGTCGGCGGCGGCCGGCTTCGGCGTCGCCCTCGGCGGCCTGACCGTCCGCGCTCTCGACAAGTTCTGCGGCCGTTTCGTCGAGCGTCTCCTCGGCGGCAGGCTCACCTTCTTCGACGTCGGCGGCCCGCGACAGCTTCTCGCCCGGCAAGGCAATCAGACGCCCGCCGGGACGCACCGCGGCGCGGCTGGCAACGCCGCGGGCGGCGGGCCGGCTGCTGTGGGTATCGACGACAGCGACTTCCTCGACGCCCTCGCGACCGCGACCGCGGCCCCGACCACGTCGGCCACCACGACCCTCGGTCTGCTTGTCCGGGACCTCGGTCATCGAGAGGTCCTCGTCGTCGCCGGCGACTCGCCGACCCGAGCGCACGGAGTCGCGGTCGACGCGGGCCATCTGAGTGATGTCGTAGAAGACATCGGCCGCTTCGATCAGATCGGAGCTGGTGTTGCCCCGGAAGCTGATGACTTCGACGCGCACGCCCATTTCCTGGACTGCGCGGATGGCCGGGGCGAAGTCGCCGTCGCCGCTGACGACAATTGCGACATCCAGGTTTCGAGCCGTCTTCATCATGTCGACGACCAGCTCGATGTCGAGGTTGGCCTTGACCTTGCCGTCGCCGTACTTGCGGATGTCCTTGCTCACGACCTTGTAGCCGTGGCGGGCAAGGAATGAATGGAAGTTGCGCTGGTTCTCGTTTTCCGGGTCGAGCCCGGTGTATGCATAGGCGCGGACGAAGTCACGCCCGGCCACGGCGGCCTTCAGCAGCGTGACGTAGTCGATGTCCGCGCCCGCCGCCTTCGCCGCGTAGAAGATGTTCGCCACGTCCACGAAGACAGCGACGTTCTTGCTCACAAATGGACTCCTTGATTGTCCGACCGACGACGCGATCGTCGGCCATGTCACCTGAAGCGCCGGCGCTCCCTGGCTGCTCGGCTACCTCGGTTGAAACTCAGCGGCCGGTTGACGCCCTGACGGCGACCGGCGCTCTGTAGATGTTGGTGGCTGACTTCGTGAAGCCATGACCCTGCCAGCTCGAGAGGTGCTCGNNTGTCCGTTCGCGACAACCAGCACATCGACCGTGCCGACGAAACCGCCGGATCTGACCGATGGCCGAAGGCCGAGCACTGCGCCGCCTACCAGCTGGCGACCGGCCTCCGCGAGCGCGACGCTCGCATTCGGCAGGTAGACGAGCTGGCGCAACAGACCGATCGCATCGATCGGCGAGTCGCCGCCAGGCACGGCCCCTTTCTCCGCGCATAGCGCGTACAACCGATCCACGTCGGTGATGCGGGCCTGCCTGACCAGGTACTCCACGAACAGACGAACCTCAAGACGAGAGGGTGATCGCACTGCCCCGCGACAGCCAGGAAAGCCTGGGTCGCTTGCCGTAGTGCCGGAGCTCTCGGAGTGGCGAACGGTTACCCGCTCGACAGCCACGCCTCGGGTGTCGGCGACCGTGCAGGTGCATCCGCTTCGCCAGACACTAACTATACGGCAACCGTGTCAAGCATACGAAATGTGCAGGTCTCCGTCCTGCAACGGTCACCTCGGCCGAACGAGCGAGATTCCGAGCTGGGGACGATCGCCCGGAACCAATACCGGAACTAATAGAGACGGCGGCGGCGTTCCTCGAAGACTTCAAACACGCCGCGCGCGAACAAGACAAGACCGACGGCCGCAAGCCACAGTCCCACGCCGCGCTGCGGGGGCCAGGGCAGGCGCTGCGTCTGGACCACCGGCCATGGCTTCAACTGGACCTGGGCGAGGCTGATCAACTGCCAGAAGTAGCCGATCGTGATCGTGGCGAAGAGAGCCAGGTACGCAACCGGGTGATCGATCGCAATCGGCCGTTCCGACGCGAAGGGCAGCGTCACCAGCAACAGGCTTGCCACGGAGACGAGGAACATCAGGAAGAAGACGGGCCCGTCAGAGATGCCCACCCCGCTGCGCTGGGGGAGCTCGCCGGGACCGCCGCCGATCTGCCACCACTGCAGCATCGTCGAGCCCACGATCACAATCGCGCCAATCGCGACGAGCCAGTGACCGCGTGTGGCCGAGGTGTAGTTCATCCTGGCCTCCTCACGACTCGTAGGCCTCGGGGCGGAGCACGCCCACGAAGCGGAGGTTCCGGTATACCTCCCCGAAGTCGAGACCATACCCCACCACGAAGGCGTCCGGGATCTCGAATCCGACATAGTCGAGCGGGAACTCGACCAGGCGCCGCGCCGGCTTGTCCAGCAATGAGCAGACCTTGATCGAGCGCGGGTTCTTGCCCTTGAGGTATCGCAGCAGGTAGTTGAGGGTCAGGCCGGTGTCGATGATGTCTTCCACGAGGAGGACGTCGCGGCCTTCGATCGGCGCGCTCAGGTCCTTGAGGATGCGGACCAGCCCTGACGACTCGGTCGCATTGCCGCCGTAGCTCGAGACCTCCATGAGGTCGATCCGGACAGGCAGGCTGATGCGACGCATGAGATCCGCCATGAACGGCAGCGATCCCTTGAGCACGCTGACCAGCGTCAGCTCGTGGCCGGCGTAGTCGGCGGTGATCCTCTGCCCGAGCTCGGCCACTTTGGCCGCAATCTGCTCCTCGGTTAGCAGCACCTCGGCTACGTCGGAGACGAGGTCCTGGGAGACTTTCATCGCTACCTCTTGATCACGTGGCGGGTGCCCGTAGCGTAGATGCCGCGGCCTTCCGCACGGCGCGGCGACGGGAGGCGCGCGAGCGGCGTTCGTGATTTGGGCGCCCTTCGGCGTTGGAGCCTGACGGGCCGAGGTCGCCGTCGCCGCTCCGATTGCTGGATCGATCGAGCCCGACCAATCGGTCTCCCGGCGCGACCGACGCCTCCGCCTCCTGGCGTGACGTCACCTGACCCAGGGTACCGCTCAGCTCGGAGACGAGTGCGGCCCGGCCGTACTTGAGCATCAGGGCCCGGAAGTCACGGGCGTAGAACAGCTTGATTCGAAGCCCCGGGTACAGCTCGCGCAGTCGGCGGACCTTGCGGTTCTTCTTTCGAACCAGCCGCTGCTGGAGCGTCGTCAACTCGATGAAGAGTTCGAGATCGGGCAGGTAGAAGTCCGGCGCGAAGCTCTCGAGGACGTTGCCATCGAGGTCCCACAGGATCGCGAAGACGGTCGGCTCGTACTCCCAGGCGACCTGATAGAAATCGAGAATCCGAGCGAATTCGGCCTCGCTCGCGTGGGCGAAGCCATAGTCAGATCGTTGACCGGGAGTCGCCGCCTCGTCGGTCATGCCGCTTTGGCCCATGCCCAGCTGCTCTCGCGAGTCCACCCTCCAAGTCTATCCTCTTGGAGCATTCGAGGACGCCCGAGGCGGACCGAGCGCGTTGCCTCGAATACTCCCTGGGGGTATCATCCTGAACGTAGCCGGGTCTCCGCCGAGGGTCTCGCGAGGCCGCGACCACGAAGTGAGGATTGAATTGGCAGGACAGGACGAGCTTACGAAGACGGGCGGCGATGGGTCGGCCGTTGCCACCATCGGTGGGCTCGATGCCGGTGCCGACGCGCCCGAGCTGGATCCGACGTTCCGGCACTCGTACTCGCGCGACCAGTCGATTCTGGTGCGCCGGCTCAAGCGTATCGAGGGCCAAGTGCGCGGCATCGAGCGGATGATCGAGCGCCGCGAGTACTGCATCGACATCCTTCAGCAGACCGCCGCGCTTCGGGCCGCCGTCGACTCGGTGGCCCTGCTGATTCTCGAAGACCACGTCCAGGGCTGCGTTCGGACGGCTGCGGAGAAGGGCGATCCAGAGCGCTACATCGAGGAAGTGCTCGATGTCGTCCGCCGCACCCTCGGCAAGCCGGTCAAGAACCCGCGCGTCTGACTCGGGCTCCGATCCAGCCTTGAGGCCGCTCATCGCCCGTCGAGTCTTCCACCTCCGTCCTTCGGCGTAGAGAGTTATCCACTTTCGTGGATGAATGACCTAAATTGGTGGAAAACCTCGTTGACTGCCTAGGGGACGGCGCCTACCGTCCGACATCCGCACCGCAGTTGCGGACCGTCAGATGGGTAACCGCGTCGGCGAGGGGCCTGGGGAAACCCGGCCGGAGACTGGACCAGCGCGGGAAGACCGAGGGACGCCGGGTGCGAGAAGAGACAACGCCGGGAGCGGCGCGACCGTGAGGAACGGGAGTCCACGGATGACCCCACCTCCAGGCCGCGATCCGCTCCCGACGTGCGTTGACGGCCTGGAGCTGCTGCCCGAGGAATACCTCGCGACGGTTCGCGACGGTCTGGACGCGGCCCTCCACGGCGCAGGCGGCGGCGCGGCCGGAGCGGCCGGAGCTGCCGGAGCTGCCGGAGCTGCCGGAGCTGCCGAGGCCAGCCTGTCGGAGGCCCACCTCGAAGCGATGGGCGACCACGTCCGATTACTGCTCGCGTGGAACCAGGCGATCAATCTCAGCGGGATCCGAGAGCCCGGGATGATCGCTCGGGAGCACGTGCTCGACAGCCTGACCGCCATTCCTCTGCTGCGTTGGGCCGGCATCGACGACTTCGTGGACCTCGGCAGCGGCGGCGGCTACCCGGGCATTCCGCTGGCCATCGCGCTTCCGGCCCGTCGGGCGCTGCTCGTGGAGTCGGTCGCCAAGAAGGCACGCTTCCTGGCCACGGCCGTGGAGGCCCTGGGGATCGGCGATCGAGTGGCCGTCTTCGCCGCCCGCGCCGAGATCCTCGCCGCAGACCCGGACCACCGCGGCCGCTGGGGAGCCGTCGTGGCTCGGGCAGTCGCGGACCTGGCCGACCTCGCGGAGGTGTCCCTGCCGCTGCTCCGAGTCGGCGGGATCCTGGTGGCCTGGAAGCGCTTCCCCCTCGACGACGAGATAGCGGCGGCGGAGCCGGCGCTCCGCCAGCTGCGCGGCCGTCTGGTGGCTGTGGAGGACGTGACCGTGCCGGGGCTCGAGGACCACGTTCTGGCGGTGGTCGAGAAGGTGGCGGAGACGCCGCGTGAATTCCCCCGCGACCCGGCCGCGCGCCGCCGGCGTCCGCTGTAGGGGCGGCGATGCTCGTCGCGGTACTGTCCGACATCCACTCCAACCTGAAGGCCCTCGATGCGGTCCTCGGCTCGCTTGGGACGGTGGATGCGGTCTGGCATCTGGGCGACTTGGTCGGCTACGGCCCCGAGCCGGCGGCAGTGGTGGAGCGGCTTCGCCAGGTCGGCTCGATCGGAGTCCTGGGCAATCACGACGACGCGATCTGCGGCGGCGAGTCGATCGAGGGCTTCAACCCCGACGCCAGGATCGCCGCCGAGTGGACCCGCTCCCATGTCGACGCGGCAACTCTCGCCTACCTCGAGGCCCTGCCCGAGCAGGTGACGCCGGAGGGCACCGACTTCACGCTGGTCCACGGCAGCCCGCGCGAGCCGATCTGGGAGTACCTCGACTCCAGGTTCGCCGCCCGCGAGAACCTGGCCGTCCTCGGATCGCGCTACTGCCTGATCGGCCACACCCATGTTCCGATGATCTTTCGCGAGAACGGTGGCCACATCGAGGCGATTGCCGCGGATCCCGAGAGCCGGCTCGAGCTGGACGAGCGGCGCGCCTTCCTGAACCCGGGCAGCGTCGGGCAGCCGCGCGACGGCGATCCGACGGCCAGCTACCTGATCCTCGACACGACCGCCGGTCGGGCCACGTGGCAGCGCGTGGCCTACGACATTGGAGCCACCCAGAAGGCAATGCTGGCGGCGGGCCTCCCGTCGCGGCTGGCCCGACGATTGAGTCTCGGGCGTTGATGGCACCCGCATCGATGGACCTGCCGCTCCGCAAGCGCCGGGTCGATCGTCAGCAGACCGAGCCAAACGCCTTCGAGCCGTTCATTCGAGGGGCATCGATGGGGCCCACCGGGCCACTCGAATCGAGCCGCAGGTACGGCATCGGGCTGCGGGGCGGCATGCTAGCCTAACCCGGCTCCGTCGAACGGCCGCGTTCGGCTGGGCACGGGCGCGCGGGGTATAGGCGCTCGACGTGCCACGAACGGTTGCCCACCACGATGAGAACCCCCAGCAGAGGACCGTGCGCTAGATGACCGCTCCCCGCCCACCTCTCCACGGTCGCAAGCTGGGCGACCGGCGCGTGGTGGTCGATCGACCGCACTCGGCCTTCTTCCGCTATTCGGGCCCGGGCACGATGATTGCCAAGGCCGCGGCGAGCACGCCTACCACGGCCATTGGTCGCAGGCTGGCCCGAATCAGGGGCTTCGTTTTCGGCAAGCCGCTCACCAATGCGCAGGAGATCGGCGAACGGCTGTCGAAGAAGCTGGCGCTGCCGATCTTCAGTTCGGACGCGATCTCATCCTCCGCCTACGCGACCGATGAGATCCTGCGGGTGCTGGTGCTGGCCGGCCTGGCCTGGATGACCTGGTCCATCTGGGTCGCGGCCGCGATTGCGTTGATGCTGACGATCGTGGCTTTCAGCTACCGGCAGGTTTGCCGCGGCTACCCGTCGGGAGGTGGCGCGTACGTGGTCGCCCGAGAGAACCTCGGGCCCAACTTCGGTCTGATCGCCGCCGCGGCGCTGATGGTCGACTACGTCATGACCGTCGCCGTCTCGAGCGCCTCGGCCCTGGCCAACCTGGCGACGGCCTTCAGCGCGATCCAGCCCTACAAAGTCGAACTTGGTGCGCTGGTCATCATCCTGGTGACGGCGGCCAACCTCCGGGGCATCCGGGAGTCGGGCAACATCTTTGCCATTCCCACGTACCTCTTCGTGGGCATGGCTCTGCTCGCCATCGGCGTCGGCCTGATGAACACGGTCACCGGCACTGCGCACCACCTGGCGCCGCCGGCGTTCGTGGAGCAGCCGGGCGTCCAGGCATTCACTCTTCTCCTTCTCCTGAAGGCCTTTGCCGGCGGCTCAGTGGCCCTGACCGGCGTCGAAGCCATCGCCAACGGCGTTCCCTCATTCAAGCCGCCCGAGCCCAAGAACGCCGCAAACACGTTGATCATCATGGCCGTGCTGCTGGGCACGATCTTCATCGGCCTGACCTTCGTGGGCATGCAGTACGGCGTGATGGCCACGACCGCTCAGGGCCCGACCGTCCTCGGCCAGGTTGGCAATGCCGTCTTCGGCAACGGATTCCTGTTCCTGCTGCTTCAGATCAGCGCCGCCATGATCCTCTTCCTGGCCTGCAACACCAGCTTCAATGCCTTCCCCCGCCTGGCGGCCATCCTGGCCCAGGATGACTGCATGCCTCGCCAGTTCGCCTTCCGGGGGGACCGACTCGCCTTCTCCTGGGGCATCGTCGTCCTGGCCGCGGTCGCCATCGCGATGCTCTACGCCTTCAATGCCTCAGTCGACGCCCTGATCCCGCTCTACTCGGTCGGCGTGTTCGTCTGCTTCACCCTGTCGCAGGCCGGCATGGTCATCCATTGGCGCAGGGAGCGGAGCTCCGGGTGGGCCTGGCGGAGCGTTGTGAACGGTGTCGGCGCCGTCCTGACCGGCGTCGTGTTCCTGGTCGTGGCCTATGAGAAGTTCGACGCCGGGGCCAAGTTGGTCCTGGTCTTCATCCCGGTGCTGATCGCAATGATGATGTTCATCCGGCACCAGTACGCCTCGTCAACCCGGCAGCTCGAGTTGACACCGGGCGTCGCGGTGCCGCAGCCGCACCGGCACAACCGGGTCGTCATTCCGATCTCGGGCGTCAACCGGGCCGTGATCCAGGCCCTCAACGTGGCCCGATCCATCACGACGGACATCCGCGCCGTCTACGTTTCCGACGATCCGAAGAAGAGCGACGACATTCGCGAGCGCTGGACCCAGACCGTCCCTGATGTCCCGCTGGTCGTGGTCGAGTCGCCATATCGGGCCCTGATCGCCCCCGTCGTCGCCTATCTCGACGTTCTGGATCGAACCTGGCCATCCGAGCGCGAGGAACCGATCACGTTCGTGCTGATCCCGGAGTACGTCGCCCGCAGCTGGTGGGAGCGGCTCCTGTACAACCAGGCCACCAAGCAACTGCGCGCCACTCTCCTCGGCCGAGCCCACACCGTAGTGATCAACGTCCCCTACCGACGCGACGAAGCCCGAGCCGCGGCCGCGGCCGCGGAGATCGAGCCTGCAGGCACGCTGGTCGCCGGCGACAACGTCCGGAACCAATGACCGCCCGCCACGGGTGCCGAACGGCGCGAACATGAGGCCAAACGGCCGGGGGCCGACGCACCCGCAGATCGGCTCGTCCAGGTACCTTCGGCCCGTACGTTGCTGCGGGCCAGTGGTATCGTTCCCGCTCGTACGCGGTCGATGTTGCGACCTATGAGATCGGAGGTCCGGTGCCCGAGGCGAATACGCCCGTCTTCCGGCGCGCCGTCATTGCTCTGAACGGTGGGCCCATTGACAGCTACATGGTTCGTCTGGCCCTCGAAGTAACCCGCCACACGCATGCCGAGCTGATCGCGGTCCATGTCGTCGAGCTCGACTGGACGCAGCCGCTCGACGCCGACGTGGCCACCGAAGAGGCCCAGCGGGTGCTCGACGCGGCCGAGGGCATCGCCGAGGTAATGCACGGCAAGCTCGAGTCGGTGCTCATCCAGGCTCGCGACGTCGGCGCGGCAATCGTCGACGAAGCGGCGGCTCGCGACGCGGATCTGCTGATCCTGGGCCTGCCCTATCGAACCCGTTTCGGCGGCGACTTCGCCATCGGACGGGCCGTCCCCTACGCATTCCAGAACGCCCCCTGCGCCGTGTGGGTGGTGCGTGAGCCGATGGGCGAGGAGTCGAAATGAAGATCGTGATCGTGGGTTGCGGCCGTGTCGGGTCGACGCTGGCCGAGAACCTCGACGCGGACGGGCACGAGGTCATCATCTTCGACATCCGGACCGCTGCTTTCGACAGGCTTCCGGAGACGTTCAAGGGCGCTGCGGTCCGCGGCGACGGAACGGACGAAGAGGTTCTGCGGCGATCGGGCGCCCAGGGCGCCGACATCTTCCTGGCCCTTACCGAGGGCGACAACCGCAACATCATGGCCGCTCAGCTGGCCACTGAGTCGTTCGCCATCCCGCAGGTGATCGCCAAGATCAACGACCCGGTCCGGGCTGCGGCCTATTCCGAGTTGGGCGTGGTCACACTGTGCCGGACCAACATCATGGTCGACTCCGTTTCGACCTTCCTGAACCTGCCGATGCAGACCGGCCCCGGCATCGATATCCCCGAGACCCCGGGCCACGAGCATCCGCATCCGTCGGCCCCAACGATCGAAAGCCCGGCCCCTCCGGCGGTCGAGGCGCGGGCCGCACACGGCGCGGCCGAACTGGCCGGCCGTCCCACTGTCAACACCAGCGAGGCCGACGCGGTCCGGGCCCGGCGGCTCGGCTTTCGGCGCACGCGCGGCTGAGCGCGGGTAGGAGGTCGTCGTGTTCGTCATCGTCGTTGGCGGCGGCAAGGTCGGGTACTACCTTGCCCGCGAGCTCATGGGGTCCGGCCACGAGGTCGCCCTCATGGAACGGGATCGGGCGCGCGCCACACAGATCACCGAGGAGATAGGTTCGATCGTCATCTCCCACGATGGCTGCGAGGGCAAGTACCTCGGTCAGGCCGGCGCGAATCGGGCCGACATCGTGGCAGCGGTCACAGGCGACGACGAGGACAATCTCGTCATCTGCCAGATGGCCAAGCACCATTTCGACGTGCCGCGGACGATCGCCCGGGTGAACAACCCCAAGAACGAGGGGCTCTTCAAGCATCTCGGCGTCGACGAGATCGTGTCGCCGACGCGCATGATCCTGGGCTCAATCGAGGCCGACATCCCGGTCCACGAGCTGCTCCACCTGGCGGTCCTGGGCGGTGGCGAGCTCGAGCTGGTCGAAGCCCAGCTGCGCACCGGCTCGCCCGCGGTCGGGGTCACCGCCGGCAGCTTGGACCTGCCCGACGGCTGCTCGATCTTCGCCATCATCCGCGACGAGCGCGCCATGTCGGTCCGCTCCGAAACCGAGCTGCGCGAGGGCGACAAGGTCATCGGCATCGGCCGCACCGAGTGCGAGGGCGAGCTCCACCGCATCCTGCTCGGCACGTACGAAGCCGCCGGCTGAGGTTCGGGCACCCCGCAGGCGCGCGGCGCAGGCGGGCGGCACGGCGCACCCCGCAGAGAGGCGGCACGGCGCGCGAGCCGCTGAGCGGCTCGGCCTAGCTGTTCAGATCGACCAGAACGAGCCCCACGATTGCAACGGCGGCTCCGAGGTACCAGAGTCGCGGCGGCTTGTGGCCTTCGAGCCAGAACGCGAACGGCACGCTGATCATCGGCGCCATGGCCACGATCGATTGGACCACGCCCGCATTCATGGTCTGCTGAGCCCAGACCGTGCCGGTGACCGCAAGGATCGGGCCGAAGAGCGAGTTCAGAGTCCCCCAGAAGAGCGGCCGAGTGGTGAGTCTGCCGGCGTCGGAGCTGAGGACGGCCTTCTCGGAACCGTCCGCCGCGGTAAAGCCCCACTTCTTGCGCCAGACCCAGCGAGCCATGAGGTAGACCGCGATGGCGACGAGGAAGCCGCCGATGAGCCGCTGGAATGCGACGGTGATGACGTCGGGCGGAGTCTTGGCCGCCTTCATGAGCTGCATGCCGTGGCGGGTAGCGGCGAAGCTGATGCCCTGGGCGGTCGCCGCCAGCAGGGCCAGGCCCACGCCCAGCACGATAGCCTTCGACGCGACGCCCCTGGCCAGGGTGGCTCGAACGTAAGGCAGCAGGCCGATGACGACGCCGGCGAGGATCACGCCGCAGAAGGCGATCTGGTTGGCCGTCAGCTTGTCCGCATACCAGACCCAGGCCACGATAGCTGCCACCGGCGCAGCGATCGTTTCCTCGACAAGCGACGCCAGCGGCGCGCCGAGTCGGGGCAGGGCCGCGAGGAGTGACAGGCCGCCGATGCCAAAGCCGATCGCGCCAGCGGTGACGAACAGGAGGGTCTCGCCACGCAGACCCTGGCCGAAGGCGAAGGCCCAGACGCCCAGGATGACGACCGCGAACGAGAGCCGGATCACGTTGGCGCGCACGAAGCCGATGAGCCTGATGGCACGACCGGCGACGACCGGCGTCACGCCGGAGAAGAGAGCTGCGACTAGCGCACCGATCATGAAGCTGCTCCTGAAAGCGGGACGAGTTATGGCGAAGGGTGACGGAGGCGGCTGGCCACCGATCACGGAGGCGGCTGGCCACCGATCAGGGAGGCGAGCCGCGCCTGCCTGGGCCACGTCACGGCCCGGCTCGAGGCCGGGTCCAGCGGGCCCACTTCTCGAATGGTCAGGTGATAACCGTTAGTTGGTGGCCTGAGCGTCGGAGTCTACAGGGCGTCCGAGCGTCGTCCCTCCGCCTGTGGGCCCATTCGACCGTGCCGGCGGTCACAACCCCTCGGTTCCGAAGGGCCCTCCGTGGCTCGGGACCCCTCCGCGCCGTCAGCGGTTGAAGCGCGGTAGGTACTTTCTGTTCGCCTCGAGCAGGGCGTCGGCGAGCGGCCGGGCGATGGCATGCTGTCCGACCAGGGGGTGGGCCAGCAAAGCCTTCTCGACGAGGATGGGGTCGCCCTTGACGGCCGCCTCCACGGCCAGGTCTTCGTAGGCCTTGACTGCCTGGACCAGGCCCCGGATCTCAGGTGCGAGCGGCTCGAGCGGCAGCGGATGGGCGCCGTCTCTATCGATCCGTGCGGGGATCTCGACCGCGGCGTCGTCGGGCAGACCGGGCAGGGCCCCGTCATTCCGAACGTTGACCACCTGGACGTCGCCCGTCCCGGCGTGCAGCGAGGCGATCAGTTGGGCGGCGGCCTCGCTGTAGAAGGCGCCGCCCCGCTTCTCGAGAAGCTTGGGCTTGGTGTTCAGGCTCGGATCGCGGTACATCTCGAGGAGGTCACGCTCGATCTCCATGACCTCCTCGGCCCGAGACGGCTCGCGGAGCTGCTCTTCCAGGACCTGGGCTCGGCAGTAGTAGTAGCGCAGGTAGTAGGAAGGAATGGCCCGCAGCTCGGAGATGAGTTCCACGGGCAGCCCAACTTCGTCGGCGATCCGGGCGGGATCCCGGTCGAGCATCTCCGGCAGCCGATCGACTCCGTCGACGCGAACGGCCCGCTCCCAGGTCAGGTGGTTGAGGCCAACGTGTTCCAGCGAGACCCGGTCGGGCTCGACGCCGAAATCGGCTGCCATCCGGCGCTGCAGGCCGATCGCCACGTTGCAGAGACCGAGCGCTCGGGCACCGGAGTTGAGCAGCGCCTGCGTGACTATGCCCACGGGATTGGTGAAGTCGACGATCCAGGCCCCGGGCGCGGCGCGGCGTGCCGTCTCCTCGGCAATCTCCAGAACCAGCGGGACCGTGCGCAAGGCCTTCGCCAGCCCGCCCGGCCCCGTCGTCTCCTGGCCCAGAATCCCGAACTTGTGCGGCAGCGTTTCGTCCACCTGGCGGGCCGCCTGGCCGCCGACGCGCAGCTGGATCACGACAAAGTCCGCGCCATCGAGGGCGGCCGAGCGATCGGACGTGGTGATGAGCCGGCCGGTCCAGCCGATGTGATCGAGCATCCGGCGGGTCAGCCCACCGACCGGCTCGAGGCGATCCTGGTCCGGGTCGAGTAGGACCAGCTCATCGATCGAGAGGCGATCCGCTCGGACCGCGAAGCCCTCCACCAGCTCCGGCGTGTAAGTGCTGCCACCGCCGACGACGGCGATCTTCACGCCCATGTCTCGACCTCCGACATTCCGAACTGGACATCAGCTCCACCAGGATGACATGACCCGGCGGAGACTCCGTGCCCCTTGACGTGCCCGACCTATTGATTATAACTTTATCATGAACCTGGGCAGCAAGCCCCATTGCCACCGGCCATCGCCGAAAGGATCCATCAGAGGATGACTCGCTTCCGCCTCGAGCGGGGTCCCGTACCTCTCCACCATCAGGTGTACCTCGATCTGCACGCCGCGCTGGCTGCCAATGAATGGAGCCCGGGCGAACAGCTCCCGACGGAGCGGGAACTGGCCGCCAGATACGGCTGCAGCCTGATCACCGTTCGGCGCGCGCTGGACGATCTGGCCCGAGAAGGCCGGCTCGAGCGGACGCGCGGCCGAGGCACATTCGTCACCGAACCCCCGATTGTCCGCGACATCGCCGGCCAGGCTGGCTTCGCCGACGAAGTCCGCTCGTTGGGGTACCAGCCGTACACGGTCGTCGTTACGGCCAGGATCGAAGGCGCTTCATCCGCCGTTGCGGCAGTGCTGGGGATCCCTGTTGACGGCCCCGTGCATTTCCTGGAGAGGGTCCGGGGCGCGGACAACGTGCCACTCCTTCTCGAACAGGTGAGGCTGCCCGCAGACAGACTCCCCGGCCTGCTCGACCACGACTTCGGCGTGGAATCGCTGTGGGACGTGCTGGAGAACGACTACAACCTCACGATCGGGAGACGCCAGGAAACGCTCTCGGCGGTCGTGCCGAGTGCACGAGAGGCAAAGCTGCTGGGGCTCCGAACCCGCAAGCCATCCATCCAGCTGAAGGGCACCGCCTTCACAACCGGAGACGAGCCAATCGAGTCAAGCCGCACAGTCGTCTCGCCCGAACGGGCGCGTTACTTCGTCGAATCAACCGGCTCGCGAATTCGTGCCGTTACGCCGCTCGACCTGCCCCCAAACCGAAGCGTCACTGTCGGAGAGCCGTGACGACACTCGCACCCCGAACCGCTCCGAGATCCAGGATGAGGAGGCGAATCTTGACCATGCCCGCTCACACAGATCATGTTCGTGTCGGCCAGCGACGGAAGAGGCGGACCGGTACGGCAACACTGGTCGAGAACCAAGGGAGAACCCGATGAGACGATCGAAGCTGCCCAAACTCGTCATCGCTATCAGTGTCCTGGTTGCTGCCTGTAGTGGCAGCTCTGCCACGGCCGCCCCCAGCGGCGGCGGAGGTGGCGGGGCCAACACCGGCCAGGTCAGTGGAAAACTGGTCATAGACAACGAGAGCGGCAGCACCTGGACCTGCCAGTTCAACCCGTATAACCCGTCCGTCAGCCTCACCTCGGTGGGGTTCGTGTACGAGCCGCTCGAATTCGTCAATGCGCTCCAGACCAACTCCGACGGTTCGAACAAGGTCACCCCGTGGCTGGCCACGGATTCCTCGTGGAACTCCGCCTACACCACGCTCACATTCACGATCCGAAGCGGCGTTAAGTGGAGCGACGGCCAGCCGTTCAGCGCCAACGACGTCGTCTATACCTTCAACGCTCTCAAGGGCGACGCCGCGATCGACACGAATGCCCTGTGGGATGCCAACGGCGGACCCCTCACAAGCGTGGCGCTCCAGGGCACGGACAAGGTCGTCTTCACGTTCTCGGGCGCGGCCCAGACGTACTTCTACTACGTGGCCGACCAGACCCCGATCGTGCCTCAGCACATCTGGTCGTCCGAGGATCAGACCAAGCTCGAGACCTTCACGGACACCGCCCCGATCGGGACCGGGCCGTACACGATGTCCAACTGCACGGACAACAACATCAAGTACCTGGCCAACGCTAGCTACTGGCAGAGCCAGCCGGGCAAGCCCGTGCCCCAGATCGCCGAAGTTGACTACCCCGCGTTCCTGAGCAACGACCCGGCCAACCTCCAGCTGGCTCAGGGACAGGCCCAGTGGGGAGCCCAGTACATCCCCAACATCGACTCCTTCTACGTGGCCAAGGACCCCGCCAACCGGCATTACTGGTTCCCGGCCACCCTCAACGTTTCGATCTTCCCCAACCTCGAAGATCCGCTCTTGAGCAATCAGGCGGTGCGCCAGGCGATGGCGCTGGCGATCAATCGCCCCGAGGTCTCCCAGCGCGGCGAGTCCGGCTATGAGCCTGCCGCCAACCAGACCGGCATCGTTCTGCCCACCTACCAGTCCTGGTATGACAAGACGCTCGATACCACCGCTTTCGACGTCGCGAAGGCCGGCCAGACACTCGAGGCGGCCGGTTTCACCAAGGGCACGGACGGCATCTACAAGGATGCCAGCGGAAAGCGCCTGTCCTTCACGATCAAGACCATCAGCGGCTACACCGACTGGGACTCTTCGGTCCAGGTCATCCAGCAGGAACTGAAGACTGCCGGCATCGAGATCTCGAATATCATCGATGAGGACAGCGGCACATATACCACCGATCTCCAGGGCGGAAGCTTCCAGCTCGCATACGGCGAAGAAACCGGTGGTCCACTGCCTTACTACGAGCTGCGACAGATGCTGCTCAGCTCAAACATCGGATCGACCAACTACTCACGTTACAAGAACTCAGACACCGACGCGCTCTTCAACAAGTACCCGTCGTCGAGCGCGGCCGATCAGATGAGCGTCATTCACCAGATCGAAACCGTGATGGCCACGTACGTGCCGGTCATCCCCGTATGCGAAGGAGTCGACTGGTATCAGTACGACACCACCAGCATCGGCGGCTGGCCCACCAAGGACAACGCATATGCACTGCCCGCCGTTTGGGCGCTGCCGGACAATGGCGTCGTTCTGACCCACCTCTATCCCACCAAGTAGCTACCAAGCCGTCGAGGAAGAGGCCCGAGGAGCCCTGATGAGATTCATCATTCGCAGACTGGGCCTCTTCCTCCTGACCTTGTGGGCCGCGCTCTCCATCAACTTCTTCATTCCCCGGCTCATGCCGGGGAATGAGGCCACCGCGATGCTCTCTCACTTCAAGGGCATCAACCCAGCGGCGCTCCACGCCCTGGAGGTGGAGTTCGGCGTCAACAACAACGAGAACCTGCTCGTCAGCTACGTCCAGTACCTGGGCAACTGCCTCACGGGGCAGTTCGGCCTTGACTCAGCGCGGGTCCCGGTCATGACGGTCATCTTGCGTGGCCTGCCCTGGACGCTTGGCCTCGTGGGAGTGACGACTGTCATCGCCTTCTCGCTCGGCACGCTCCTCGGCATCGTGAGCGCGTGGAGGCGCGGCGGGGCGCTCGACAGCCTCCTGTCGCCGCTGCTATTCATCCTTACGACGTTCCCCGTATTCTTCGTCGCCCTGTTGCTACTGTTCATCTTTGGAGTAGCTCTGGGCTGGTTCCCGCTATCGTCCAACTATTCTGTGGGGGAGGCGCCGTCTCTATCTGTGGGCTTCATATCGGATGTGATCGATCATGCCATTCTTCCGGGATTGACCCTCGTTGTCACGGCGGCCGGCGGCTGGATATACACCATGCGGAACAACATGGTGAGTACTCTGTCCGAGGATTATGTGCGCATGGCCCGTGCCAAGGGGCTTTCGCCGTGGCGAATCATGCTCGACTATTCAGCCCGGAACGCGATCCTTCCAAACCTCACAGGATTCGCGATGCAACTCGGGTTCATCCTGGGAGGATCGATCCTGGTCGAATACACGTTCTCGTATCCGGGGCTCGGCTACCTCTTCTTTACCGGGACGACAAACCACGATCTGCCGCTCCAGGAGGCGCTGTTCCTCTTCTATACGCTGGCGGTCCTGTTGTGTGTCCTCGTCGCTGACTTCGCCACTGCGTGGCTCGACCCACGCACCCGCGACGCTTGAGGTAGCGAGCGATGGCAAGCCCGCAGGTCTTCCTGCCAGGCACTCGAACCGAAGCCGTCGATCAGGGCTACCGCGACGCCGCCGGCCGGCTCTCCCGAGCAATCCTTCGCAACCGGAAGGCCAGCATCGGCCTGTTGCTGTTGGCCGTCATCGTCTTCGTGGCTGCCTTCCCCGGCCTGCTCGCACCTGGCGATCCCCAGGCGGCCATCTACGACCAGCAACTTGGCCCGTCCTGGAGCCACCTGCTGGGCACGACGCAGGTGGGCCAGGACGTGTTCACTCAGCTGATCTGGGGAACGCGCCTCACCCTGCTCATAACCGTTTCGGTGGGCGCCCTGTGCACCCTCATCTCGGTCCTCGTCGGCGTGACGGCGGCCTACGTCGGCGGCGCCGTGGATGGCTCGCTCTCACTCCTGACCGACATCTTCCTGATCATCCCCACGCTGCCGCTGCTGATCGTGCTCTCCACGTACCTCGAGGGGAGTGGAACCTTTGCGATCATTGCCGTGCTCGTGTTGACCGGCTGGGCCTTCGGGGCCCGCCAGCTGCGGGCCCAGGGGCTGTCGCTCCGGACCCGCGACTTCCTTGAGGCGGCCCGCGTCCGCGGCGAGCGGCGCCCCTACATCATCCTCGTCGAGATCCTGCCCAACATGCTCTCGCTCGTAGTCGCGAGCTTCCTGGGGTCGGCGGTCTACACCGTCGCGACCGCGGCCGGCTTGCAGTTCCTCGGGCTCGGCAACAGTGGCGAGATCACATGGGGCACGATGCTGCATTTCGCCCAGCAGAACGGGGCCATCGAGAGTGGCAACGCCTTCTGGGCGCTGGCGCCTGGCGCCGCTGTGGCGCTGCTCGGGACCGCATTCGCGCTGCTCAACTACGCCTTCGACGAGATAGCCAACCCCGCGCTGCGGTCGGTGAGGAGGCGGCGTGCCAAGTCCGATTCTTGAAGTCCGAGACCTGTGCGTCGACTACGTCACCAACTCGGGCGATGTCCGCGCGGTAGATCATGTGGACCTGAGCGTGGAAGCGGGCGAGTTCCTGGCCATCGTGGGTGAGTCCGGCTGCGGAAAGTCGACCCTCCTCTTCGCCATTGCCCAGCTCCTCTCGCCGCCCGCGGAGATCTCCAGTGGCAGCGTCATCTTCAAGGGCAAGGACATGGTGCAACTCAGCCCCAGCGAGCTGCGACATATGCGCTGGCGCGACTACTCCGTGGTTATGCAAAGCGCCATGAACGCGCTCAACCCGATGAAGAGCATCGAGGCCCAGTTCAAGGACGCCATGGCCGCCCACAGCGACATGTCGGTCGAGGCGATGCACAAGCGGTCGGCCGAGGTGCTCAAGCTCGTGGGCGTCGACGCGGTTCATCTGCGCAGCTACCCCCACCAGTTGAGCGGCGGCATGCGCCAGCGGGCGATGATCGCGATGGCCCTGCTGTTCACGCCGGACCTGGTGATCATGGACGAGCCCACCTCGGCGCTCGATGTTGTGGCCCAGCGGAGCCTAATGATCCAGATCAAGGAGCTTCAGGACCGCCTCGGCTTCGCCGTCATCTTCGTCACGCACGACATGTCGCTCGTGAGCCACTACTCCGCCCGCCTTGCGGTGATGTACGGCGGCCAGATCGCCGAAGCGGCGAGCACGAGTTTGCTGTTCGAGAAGCCCCTGCATCCTTACAGCGTCGGTCTGCTGGACGCCTTCCCCTCCATCCATGGACCTCGACGCGTGCTCACCGGCATCCCCGGCAGCCCGCCCGATCTGGCCAGGCCACCGGCCGGCTGCCGCTTCCAGCCCCGCTGCCCGCAGGCCATGCCGAAGTGCGCCACACGCCAGCCGGATCTCTATTCGGTCGGAGGCAGCATGGTTCGGTGCTTGCTCTACGAGGCTGCGCAGCCGGGGCGACCCGAATGACGGCCGAGACGCGCGGCCCCATCGATCCCCAGGCGGCGGCTTCGGTGGCCGACGCGGTCGAGCCGCTCCTGCGGACGGTCGGCCTGACGCGCCATTTCCATCTGGGCGGGATTCTGTCCAAGCAGACGCTCCACGCCGTCGACGACGTGAGCGTCTCCATCGCGGAACGCGAGATCGTGGCCCTGGTCGGCGAAAGCGGCAGCGGCAAGAGCACCGTCGCCCGGCTACTGGCCATGGCCTACAAACCGACTCGCGGCGAGATCTACTACCGCGGCCGCTCCGTCCACAGCTTCCGTTCGCGCAAGGACCTGCTCTGGTACAGGGGCCAGGTCCCGATGGTCTTCCAGGATCCGTACAGCTCGATCAACCCCGTCTTCCGGGTGTCGCACGGAGTCATGCGCAACCTGCAGCTGCACCGCCCGAATCTCGGGTCGGCGGAGCGCCGGGAAGAAGCCGCGCGAGTCTTCGAGGTGGTGGGGCTGACGCCGTCGGTCGATATGCTGCGCAAGTTCCCCTACGAGATGAGCGGCGGCCAGCGTCAGCGCGTCGGCTTCGCTCAGGCTCTCGCGGTCCAGCCCAGGCTGATCCTGGCCGACGAGCCTGTGTCGATGCTCGACGTCTCCATCCGGGCCGGCATCCTCAACCTCATGGTCGATCTCCGCGAGGTAGAGTCGGTCTCGATCCTCTACATCACCCACGACATCGCCAGCGCCCGCTATGTGGCCGACCGGATCATCGTCATGTACGCCGGCCATGTCGTCGAAACCGGGCCGGCCGACGTGGTTCTGGCCCGCCCCAAGCATCCGTACACCCAGCTGCTGCTCTCGGCGGTGCCGGACCCGCGCGAGCCGATCTCGGTCTCGGCATCGCCGACCGTGGGCGAGCCGCCCAAAGTAGTGAACCCGACCGAAGGCTGCCGCTTCCGCTGGCGATGCCCGGTCGCAGTCGACGAATGTTCGCGCGTGACGCCGCGGCTGCGCACCCTGGGTTCGGCCCACAGCGCCGCCTGCCACGTCGCCACCGCCGATCCCGCATGACACCGGCGACCGGCGGTTCCGCCCACGAGCTACCAGCGGTTCTGGCCATCGACGTGGGCAACTCCAAGACGGACGTTGCCCTCATCGACGCGGACGGGGCGGTGCTGGGCGCCATCCGCGGGGCCACGGCCTCGCATCAGGCGGTGGGCCCCGAGCGGGGCTTCGCCACGCTTGTCTCGCTCGTGGAACGGGCTTGCTCGCTGGCGGGCCTGGATCCGGCCGCGCGACCTGCCGCTCAGCTGGCGGCGTACTGCGCGGCCGGGGTCGATCTGCCGAGCGACGAGCGGCTTCTCGCCACGGAGCTGCGCCGCACGGGTCTTGCCGCGGCCGATCTGGTCGTGAACGACTGCTACGGCGGTCTGCGGGCGGGCACGAACCGGACCTGGGGAGTGAGCGTGATCAGCGGCAGCGGCATGAACTGCCTGGGCGTCTCCCCGGACGGCCGCGTCGCCCGCTTCGACGCCCTGGGCGAAATCTCCGGTGACTGGGGCGGCGGCGGCGGCGTGGGGCTCGCGGGTCTGGCGGCGGCGGTCCGGTCGCAGGACGGCCGCGGCCCCGCCACGATCTTGGAGCGGACGGTGCCTGCCTACTTCGGCGTGGCCCGCGCCCGAGCGCTGAGCGTGGCCATCTATCGCGGGCGCATAGCCTACGAGCGCCACGTCGAGATCGCGCCGCTTGTCTTCGCGGCCGCCGCCCGGGGCGACGAGGTAGCGCGCGGCATCATCGATCGCCTCGCGGACGAGGTCGTGGCCTGGGCCGGCGCGGCCATCCGCCGGCTCAAGATGCAGCGTTTGGACCCCCACGTGGTCCTGGCCGGTGGCATGTTCCGAGCCGAGGATCCGCTCTTTTTCGAACGCATCGGCGCCGGCATCGCCGCAGTCGCGCCCGCGGCCCAGGTCTGCCGTTTGACCGTCCCGCCGATCGTGGGCGCCGCCCTCCTGGGGTTCGACCGCCTGCACGGCGCCCCCACGCCGCCCGCCCTCGAGCAGCGCCTCCGCGCCAGCCTGACCCACGAGCGAATGTCGCGCGGGTGAGACAGCGAGCTCGGGCTGATCGAGGACCGCGCAACCGCGCGACCGGCGGCCGACGCCCCACTGGACGGGCAGGACGGCGGCAACGGTGCGCAACCAGTCGGGGAAGAAGGCGAGTGGAAACAGCGCCCCGGAGGAGAGATTCTGGATCGCGGCGCGACCGATCCTGATGCCGTACATGCCCATCGTCCAGGAGGCGGTCATCGAGACGCAGTAGACGATGGTGAACTTGAGCAGGGTTGCAAGGGCCTTGCTGACGACGAAGAGGGCCAAGGGCACGGGATCTGACGGCACAGCCATCCCCCCGAACGCGACGATGACGTCCACGCCGACGAGGAGAGTGGAGAGTAGCTCGACCAGGAACGGCCCGAGGGCTTCAGCCGGCCGTCTGGCCTGGAAGTCGATCGGGCGCGCGAGGTCGGTGGCGATGCGACCCATTCGGACGTCGCGGGCCATGCTCCCCTCGTCGACCCAGGTCATCAACGAGTTCGCGAGGAAGGCGACGAGCAGATAGGCCTTCATCTGGGGCCAGCTGAATACACCGAGCCCGCCCGGCTTGCCCAGGAAGATGGTCTGCCGGGCTGCCGGGCTGCCGGGCTGCCGGGCTGCCGGGCTGCCGGGCTGCCGACCCTATCACGCTGGCTCAAATCAAATGCGTCTGGATGGCCCGGCCCTGCCGGAACTGCTGTCAGATCGGGCCAACGGCTATCTCGCGCGTCGTGGCCCGTGGCGTAGGGCGGCTCTCCGGCCCGGGCTCCTGCGGCCGAGCCGCCGCGCGGGCCACCGTTCCGAATCAGGCCGCTGCTGGGAGATGAGACGGCACCATCTCGACCAACTTGCAGCAGGTGGGAATTGAGCTCGACGCGAGGACGCCAAATGGGTGTGGGCATCCGGAAAGCCGCCCGGCCGGCAATGCGCGAGCCTGAATTGCGCGCGTTCGCGGTGTCAGACCGCCTTGCTACGCGCTGCAGGGCGGCGAAGGCCTGACCAATTCTCGCTCCAGGCAAGTTGGTCTAGAAAGCGATCCCGGAGGCGGCATCGCGCTCGGGACATAGGCCGACAACGCAGCTTCTCGCCAGGACCTCAGCGTGAGGCTCGGCCACGATCCAGGCCATCCCAACCCGCGGCCTCAGCATTGCGCCGGGCATGCAGGCCACGCCGGCGCGGCCCTTGTCGAGCGTCACCGTTGACCACCGCCCCAGGCAGTTTGTGGATAACTTCGCTCCCGTCTGGTAGGAACACCCTTGACAATGCCATTGTCAAGGTTCTATGGTCTCGCGGCGACATTCGGTCGGTCGGCAAGGCCAGTTGGGGACTCCAGATCATCAGACCCCGACCGGGACTGGGCCACGGCCCAGTTTGGAGGTGCAGGATGACATTCATCAGACGCAGCGGCTTCGGCGACCTGCTCTCGCTCCGCCAGGCGATGGACAGGCTCTTCGAGGAGAGCTTTGGCAATCCAGGTACGTGGCAGTTTGGCGAGGGGCAGCTGGTCCCGGTCGACGTCTACGCCTCCAACGACCACGTCGTGGTCGAGGTGATCCTCCCGGGCGTCAAGCCCGAGGAAGTCGACATCACGATCGAGGGCAACACCCTGACCATCGCCGGCGACACCAGCTCGATGATCCCGCCGCGAGAGGGCCTCCTCCTCCAGGAGATCCGCCGTGGCCGCTTCACCCGGTCGCTGACCCTGCCCGCCGGCATCGAGCCGGACAAGGCAGCGGCCACCTTCGAGGACGGCATCCTGACCCTTCGCATCCCCAAGGCAGAGCAGGTCAAGCCTCGGCAGATCAAGATCACGACCGGCCAGGGCCTGTCCGGTGGCCTGGGCCACTCGGACGGCGACGGGCAGCCTGCGCAGCCAGCCGTGGTCGGCGCGAAGTAGGCAGCCCATGACCGATCGGAAGTTCCAGCAAGACCCCGAGCGCCCCTGTTTCGTGATCAGCGTGGCGGCCAGCCTTGTTCAGGCCCACCCGCGCACACTCCGGATATATGAGGACGAGGGCCTGCTGGCACCCGCCCGCACGCCGACAAACATCCGCCTGTACTCAGAGAACGACATCCGGCGCATCCTGTGGATCAGGCGCCTGACTCAAGAGCGAGGTGTCAATCTGGCGGGGGTGCGCCTCCTGTTCGAGCTCGAGGAGAGACTCGGGACCCGACTCCTGGAGGCCCTCTTCGACGAAGCTCAGGCCCGAGCGGCCGGTGCGGCAGCCGCCGCACGCGGGCCACAGACGGGTACATCCACCGAGACATCAATCAGCCGGGCCGCCGAAACCTCTCCTGAAGTGAGTGGCTACGAAGGCGGCTCGGACAACGGCCGGATCGCCGGGGGGGCTGAGCAATCGGCGACACCGGCCGCTCGACCCATCACACGTATAGTGGCCACTCGCGTGACCACGACTCGATCAGGAGATTCCAATGACTGACCGGCCGGCCGACAAGGACGACGAGCAGCAAGTCAAGAACGAAGAGCGAATTCACGGCGACGCCTCATCTTCCACTGACGAGGCTCCAGCCTCCGCTGCCGGGTCAGCCTCCTCTGACGCGCACGTCCACGTGTCCGGCATCCGGGAGCTGCCGCTCGTTGCCCTGCGCGAAACGGTCATCTTCCCCGAGATGATCGTGCCGCTCCAGGTCGGGCGCGACAAGAGCGTGGCCGCCCTGAATGCCGCGGTCGCCTCGAGCGGCCCGATCGCCCTTGTGACACAGCGCCAGGCGGAGCGCGAGGAGATCGAGGATCCCTCCGAGCTGTACAGCGTCGGCACCCTGGCCAAGATCGCCCAGGTCGTCCAGCTTCAGGACGGGACCGTCAGGGCGATCGTTCAGGGCCAGAGCCGCCTGCGCGTGGTCGGCTTCACCCAGACCAGCCCCTACATCATCGTCAGGGTCGAAGAGATCACGGACTTGACGCCCGAGGGGATCGAGGTCCAGGCCCTGATGCGGTCGGTCCAGGCCCAGATCGAGCAATACGTGGCCAACGGCGCCCCGGTTCCGCCGGAAGCGGCCGTCGCGGCCCGCAACATCACCGAGCCGGGTCTGCTGGCCGACATGGTCGCCTACAGCCCGGACCTGTCGACCGAACAGCGCATGGAGCTCCTCGAAACGACCGACGTCGTCGAGCGCCTCAAGATCGTGTCGACCTTCCTGGGTCGCCAGATCGAGATCCTCGAGCTCAAGGGCAAGATCCAGTCCGAAGTCAAGTCGGAGATGGACAAGACCCAGCGCGAGTACATCCTGCGCGAGCAGCTGAAGGCAATTCAGCGCGAGCTCGGTGAGGATGACCCGCAGCAGGCCGAGATCAACGAGCTGCGCGAGAAGGTCGAAGCTGCCGGCATGACCGAGGAGGTCAAGGCCCGCGCCCTCAAGGAGATCGACCGGATGAGCCGGATCCCATCGGCCTCGCCCGAGGTCGGCGTCATTCGGACCTACGTCGACTGGCTGATCGCGTTGCCGTGGAACGTGTCCACCACGGACAACCTGGACATCAAGGCCGCGGCAATAATCCTCGACGAGGACCACTACGGCCTGGAGAAGATCAAGGACCGCATCCTCGAGTACCTGGCCGTTCGAAGCCTGGCCGAGACGCTGCGCAGTCCCATCCTCGCCTTCGTCGGACCACCCGGCGTCGGCAAAACCTCGCTCGGCAAGAGCATCGCCCGCGCCATGGGCCGCAAGTTCGTCCGCATGAGCCTGGGCGGCATTCACGACGAGGCCGAGATCCGCGGTCACCGGCGCACGTACATCGGCGCGCTGCCCGGCCGGATCATCCAGAACGTCAAGACGGCGGGCTCGAACAACCCGGTCTTCATGCTCGACGAGGTCGACAAGATCGGCATGGACTTCCGGGGCGACCCAAGTTCGGCGCTCCTCGAGGTCCTCGATCCGGAGCAGAACAACACCTTCCAGGACAACTACCTCGAAGTGCCCTTCGACCTGACGAAGGTGCTCTTCATCACGACCGCGAACCTGCTCGACCCGATCCCGGCGCCGCTGCGCGACCGCATGGAGATCATCCACCTGCCGGGCTACACCGAGACCGAGAAGATCGGGATCGGCAAGCGGTTCCTCATCCCCAAGCAGATGAAGAACCACGGCCTGACCGAGAAGACGATCGCCATCACGGACGAGGCGATGGTCGAGCTGGTCCGCTCTTACACGCACGAGGCCGGCGTCCGCAATCTCGAGCGTGAGATCGCCAATGTCATGCGCAAGGTGGCGCGCGCCGTGGCCGAGGGCCGCAAGCGCAAGACCGTCGTCGACGTCAAGAAGCTGGTCGAGTACCTCGGTCCGCAACGCTTCGAATACGGCGAGCTGGAGTCCGAGGATCAGATCGGCGCCGCGACCGGCCTGGTCGTGACCGAGGTCGGCGGCGACGTTATCGCCATCGAAGTCACGCTCATGGAAGGCAAGGAAGACTTCATCCTCACCGGCCAGCTCGGCGAGGTGATGCGCGAGTCGGCTCGTGCGGGTCTGTCGTGGATCCGCGCCCACGCCGCGTTGCTCGGCATCAAGCGCGAAGTCTTCGAGAAGAACACGCTGCACATCCACGTGCCGGCCGGCGGCATTCCGAAGGACGGCCCATCGGCGGGAATCACGATGGCCACGGCCATGATCAGCGCCTTCACCGGCATCCCCGTCCGCAAGGATGCAGCGATGACCGGCGAAATCACTCTCCGCGGCAGGGTTCTGCCGATCGGAGGGCTGAAGAGCAAGATCCTGGCTGCGCACCTTTCGGGCGCCAAGATGGTGATCCTGCCACACAAGAACGAGAAGGATCTGAGGGACATTCCCGAGGAGATCCGCAAGCAGATCAAGCTCGTTCTCGTCGACAACATGGACCAGGTTCTCGATGCGGCCCTCCGGCGCAAGCCGATGCCGCTGCCGGTGGAACCGCCAAAGACGACCGAGGGCGTCAAGGAGCCCGAGCCGGAGCCCGAGGACGCACCGGTCCGGCGGCACTTCCCGCTTCCGGTCGATCAGCCGCCGGCTATGGCTCTGGACATCATGGAATCTCTGGCGGCCATGGAGTCCTGAACCTCCGAGACCGTCCGCCAGTCTCACTAGTGGGTAAGTCTCGCCGGCATCTGCCGACGAGACCTGCAATGGCAAGGAGGGTCAGATGTCTGACCAGCACGAAGAAGCCAGATCGGTCGATCCGAACCTGCCCCACGGTTTCGTGGAGAGGATGAACGTCCCGTTCGCGGTTCCGAAGGCGGTCGGCGGCGTCATGGGCTCGGCCGCTCCGGAGTTCGCGTTCCGCAGAGAGACTGTCGCGGAGGAATGCGCGATCTGCCGCAAGCTGCGGTCGGATCACATTCATGAGGCCAGCGAGCAGGCCGCCGACCCGGAACACTGGCCGCTCTGACGAACGCTCGGCCGGTCGCGATCGCAGAACATCAGCGGAGGACCCAGATGGACAAGCACCACGACGATCTGAACTCGGTAGATCCAAAGGCGCCGCATGCGTACGTGGAGAGGATGAATCTGCCGTACAACATCCCCAGGGGAGGCATGGGGCCGGGCGTGGCCATGGGACCCGAGTTCGCGTTCAAGAGAGACGGCGTCCCGGACGATTGCGAGCTCTGCAGCAAGCGACGATCGGATCCGATACACACCGCCAGCGACGAGGCCGCCGACCCCGAGCACTGGCCTCTCTAGAGTCGGATCGGGTCGCAGGGGAGGAGAAATGGACTCGAACGGCGACGATCTCAAGTCGGTCGATCCGAAATCGCCACACTCGTACGTGGAGAGGATCAACGCCCCGTACAACATCCCCAGGTCGGCGGGCATCGGCGACGGCACAATTGTCGAAATGCCCTTCCGAAAAGGAAGCGTCCCCGACGACTGCGAACTCTGCGGCAAGCGACGGTCGGATCCCATCCATGCTGCTAGCGAACAAGCCGCAGACAACGAGCACTGGCCCGTCTGACGACTGAGTGCGATTCCAAGGACTCGGCACGACTGCAGCCCGCAAGGGAGTGAGAGATGGACCAGCACGGCGACACAAGTTCGGTCGAAGCAGAGGCTCCGCACGCATTCCTGGAGCGGATGAACGTTCCGTTCGACGTCCCGCGGGCGGTGGGCGTCCGAGGAGCAGGCGGCCCGCAATACGTGCTTCAGGGGAACATGGAGCAGTGCGCGATCTGCCGCAAGCTGCGGTCGGATCATGTACATGCGGCGAGCGAGCTCCAGGCCGACGAAGAGCAGTGGCCGGTCTGACGGCCGGCTGAGACACCGCCGGCCCGCGGACCGACAATCGAATTGGCGACAGGTTGCCCGGCCCCCGATTTCGGCCGGCCGTGGGCGACGACGGCGGTGACCAATGGAATACAAGGACTACTACCAGACGCTGGGAGTGCCGAGGGCGGCCACTCCGGCGGAGATCAAGAAGGCGTATCGGCGGCTGGCCCGCGAGCTTCATCCTGACCGCAATCCCGGCAACAAGACGGCGGAGAGCAGGTTCAAGGAGGTCAACGAGGCACACGAAGTCCTGGCGGACGCGAAGAAGCGCCAGCAATACGACATGCTCGGTTCCAACTGGGACCAGTTCTCGCGGGCAGGCGCCGGGGCCGGCGGGGCCGGCGGAGCGGGTGCGGCCGGGAACCCGTACGCCGGAGATCAGTTCGGAGCCGGCGGGCCCTTCGCCGGGTATGCGGCGCCGGGCGGGGGCAATGTCCGATACCAGTTCAACGGCGCGGGTTCGGAGGACTTTTCCGACTTCTTCCGCACGTTCTTCGGTGGAGCGGCCGCGGGCGACGCAACGCAGACTGCCACGGCGACCCGCAAGGGCAGCGGAACCGGCGGCGGCACGGGCGGCCGAACGAGCGGCCGGCGCTCCGGCAACCCTCTAGACGATCTGTTTTCGCGGCTCCGGACGGACGGCGCAGCCACGGGCTCGCCGACGGGGAGTGGCACCGGCACTCGCACCAGCGGACCCACGCCACGCAGCCGCGGGACCCGTCATGGCGACGACGTCGAGGTTGAGGTCGACCTGAGCCTCGAAGAGGCATTCCGCGGCTCCGCCCGACTCGTCCAGGTCGGCGATCGTCGCCTCGAGGTCAAGCTTCCGGCCGGCGTGGAGACCGGCAGCAAGATTCGCCTGAGCGGCAAGGCCGGCTCGGGCGCCGACGCGGGCGATCTCTATCTGATCACGAAGGTCCGGCCACACGCCGTCTTCACTCGCAACGGCGCGGACCTGACCCGCGACCTGCCCATCACCCTGGGAGAGGCGTTGCTCGGCGGCGAGGTCGATGTCGACACCCTCGGGGGGCGCGTAGTGCTGACCATCCCGTCGGGCACGCAGCAGGGCCAGACCTTCCGGCTGACGGGCAAGGGAATGCCCCGTCTCAAAGGCGCAGGATCCGGCGACATGTTCGCCCGGATCAAGGTCGTGTTGCCGGGCAAACTGGAGGGCCGCCAGCGCAAGGCGGCCGAAGAATTCCTCCGCCAGATAGTCCAACCCAACCCACGCAACAAGGCTTGACCGACTGCGTGTCGCCGGTCCGCCGCGGCAACTGAGAGACAATCATGAACCTGGATCGTTTCACCCAGAAAGCACAGGAATCGATCGTCGCGGCCCAGCGCCTCGCCGAAGAGCTGCAGAGCCCCGTGCTCGATACCGAGCATCTGCTCGCCGCCCTGGTGGAGGCCGACGACGGCATCCCCGCCGAGACGCTGCGCCGCATCGGCGTGGACATGCCGGCGTTCCGCGGCGAAGTGGCGGCCGCGCTCAACAAGCGGGCCAGGATCCAGGGCGGCTCGCTGTCCGCCGACCGGCGCGTCCGCCACGTCATCGAGCATGCCGGTAATGAGGCGCGTCGTCTCAAGGACGAGTACGTCTCCACGGAGCACCTGCTCCTCGCCATCTCCGAGGGCGGCGGCGAGGCCCAGCAGCTGCTCGACCGCAACGGGGCAAACAAGGAGGCGATCCTCCAGGCCCTGACCGGCGTCCGAGGCAGCCAGCGCGTCACCAGCGCCAACCCCGAGTCCACGTACCAGTCGCTCGAGAAGTACGGCCGCGACCTGACGGCCGAGGCCCGTGCCGGCAAGCTCGATCCCGTCATCGGCCGCGACGAGGAGATCCGCCGCGTCATCCAGGTCCTGAGCCGCCGCACCAAGAACAACCCGGTCCTGATCGGCGAGCCCGGCGTCGGCAAGACGGCCGTCGTCGAGGGCCTGGCCCAGCGCATCGTCCGCGGCGACGTGCCCGAGACGCTCAAAGACAAGAAGGTCATCTCGCTCGACCTCGGCGCGCTCATCGCCGGGGCCAAGTACCGCGGCGAGTTCGAGGAGCGCCTCAAGGCCGTCCTCAAGGAGATCAAGGAGGCCGAGGGCCGGATCATTCTCTTCATCGACGAGCTCCACACGGTCGTCGGCGCCGGGGCGGCCGAGGGCGCGATGGACGCCAGCAACCTGCTCAAGCCGATGCTTGCCCGCGGCGAGTTGCACACCATCGGCGCGACCACGCTCGACGAGTACCGCAAGCACATCGAGAAGGACGCGGCCCTCGAGCGGCGCTTCCAGCCGGTGGTCGTGGACCAGCCAACGGTTGAGGAAACGATCTCGATTCTGCGCGGCCTGCGCGAGAGGTACGAGGTCCACCACGGCGTCCGCGTCACCGACTCCGCGCTCGTCGCGGCGGCCACGCTCTCGAACCGCTACATCAGCGACCGCTTCCTGCCCGACAAGGCGATCGACCTCATGGACGAGGCGGCCAGCAGGCTGCGGATGGAGATCGACTCGATGCCGCTGGAGCTCGACGAGCTCGAACGCCGGCGCATCCAGCTCGAGATCGAACGCGAGGCTCTGCGAAAGGAGACCGACGACGCATCGAAGGCACGACTCGAGGTCCTCGAGCGCGAGCTGGCTGAGACCGGCGAGCAAGCCACCGCGATGAAGCAGCGCTGGGAGGGCGAGAAGTCCGCAATCTCGGCCGTCCGGGCCACTAAGGCCGAGATCGAGGCGCTCCAGGTTCGAATCGATCAGGCCGAGCGCGAGGCCGACTACGGCACCGCCGCCCAGCTCAAATACGGCACGCTGCCCGAGCTCCAGACCCGCCAGAAGGAGCAGCAGGCGGCCATCGCCGCCCTATCCGGCCCGGATCGGCTGCTCAAGGAAGAGGTCACCGCCGACGACATCGCCGAGATCGTGGCGGCCTGGACGGGCGTGCCCGTCACCAAGCTCCTCGAGGGCGAGACGAGCAAGCTCGTCAACATGGAAGACCGCCTCCACGAGCGCGTCGTGGGCCAGGACGAGGCCATCCAGGCCGTCTCCGATGCGGTCCGCCGGGCGCGTGCTGGGTTGAAGGACCCTCGGCGCCCCATCGGCTCGTTCCTGTTCCTCGGCCCGACGGGCGTCGGCAAGACCGAACTGGCGCGAGCGCTGGCCGAATTCCTGTTCGACGACGACGCCGCCATGGTCCGCCTCGATATGAGCGAGTACATGGAGAAGTTCTCCGTCTCGCGGCTCGTCGGCGCGCCTCCCGGTTACGTCGGCTACGAGGAAGGCGGCCAGCTGACCGAGGCAATTCGGCGGCGGCCGTATCAGGTCGTGCTGCTCGACGAGATCGAGAAGGCCAACCAGGACGTCTTCAACATCCTGCTGCAGGTCCTCGACGACGGGCGCCTGACCGACGGCCAGGGTCGGACGGTCGACTTCCGCAACACAGTCCTGATCATGACCAGCAACGTCGGATCGCAGTTCATCTCCGGCTTCACGGAGCGCGGCGACGCGGGCGACGCCAAGGCCTACGACCAGATGAAGAACCACATCACCGAGGCGCTCCGGGTCCAGTTCCGGCCCGAGTTCCTCAACCGGATCGACGAAGTGATCGTCTTCCACGCCCTCAACGACGCCGACCTGGCGGCCATCGTGGATCTGCTTCTGGCCGATCTGCAGAAGCGTCTGGCCGAGCAGGAGATCGACATCGAGCTGACCCCGGCGGCGCGCTCGCTGATCGTCCGCGAAGGGACCGACCCGGCATACGGGGCGCGGCCCTTGAAGCGGACCATCCAGCGTCTGGTCGAGAATCCGCTTGCCCGGGCGCTGGTGCGTGGCGAGTTCAAGCCCGGGTCGGCGGTGCTCGCCGACGCCGACGCGATCGGTGGCGTGCTGGTATTCCGTTCGGGCGAGTCGACTGTCATGGCCGACCCGACTCAGCGCCGCGACGCCCGCGCCCGGCGCAAGGAGCCCGCCGGCGCCGCCGCCGGCACTTCCGCCGCGGACCGCATCTGGACGCCTGACAAGGCCGACAAGGGCCCGGAGCGGGTCAACTAGCGGGAGTCGGGCAGGCGGGGGCAGGCCTGTGGCTACGGCACTGCGCGAGCGCGCCAGAGCGTTTGCCCGTGCCAGAGATCGCCGTAGATCGCTACGCCGGTCGCGACGACGCCGTCGCGGAGGACATAGAGCTCGTACGCGGGATTGAGCGGATCCTGCGTAAGCGGCGTGTTACCGATATCGTGCGAGGAGGAGAGGTCGCCGGGGAGGATAGTCGTGTCGCCCGAGAAGACCAGCGGCGTCCAGGTGATGCCGTCCTCAGACGAGAGCATCGAGAGCCCCCCTAAGACCAGACCGCTGGAGACCATGTGCCGGCCGTCGTCGGTGACGATGGCCGTGCCACCAGATTGCGCTAGCGGCGGTTCGATCAACCGCCATTCGCGTCCGTCAACGGACGACCAGGCACCGGCACCATGGTCGTTCTGGACGCCCTCGAGCCCAAGAAGACCGCCGGAACCGACGTTTAGCGTAGCCATCGAGCGCCCGACCGAGTCGGACTCCACGGTCGCCTTCGACCAGGATCGGCCATCGGCGGACCACCATGCCGCCGGTTTGACCGTCTCTGGTTGCGTCGAGCTGGAAGCGGTATGGCCCGCGATCACGAAGCCCGACTCGGTGGCTCGGAGCGCGTAGAAGTCGGCGCCGCCGAAGACCCCCGGCGGCAGCGGCACGACCTGCCAGTCGGTGCCGGAGCTCGAGAACCAAATCCGGTCTGCAGAGTCCTGGCCGATAGCCACGAACCCGGCGCGACCGGCGGCGACCTGGAGCACCACCGCGTCACCAAAAGCAGTCGTGTCGGCCACCCGGGTCCACTCGGCGCCGTCGGGTGAGACCCACAGCAATGGAGCCGAGTTCGCATATCCGGGCGCCACGGGGGTCAGGCCGGCACTGACCGACAGGTTCGGACCGACGCGAACGATCAAGCCCCGGGGCCCTGCGTCAACGGTCAAGGTGCCCGCGTTGCCGAACAGGGTCTGGGTCCGCGGGTCGGCGGTCCAGTTGACGCCGTCGGTGGAATGCCAGATGTCCGTCACGGGATTCGTATAGCCGCCGGTCACGGCCGCAACCAGACCGCCATTCCACTCAACGATGTGAGTGATGCTCCAGCCGTGTGGCACCGTCGATGGCTTGGCCCATTCGAGCCCGGCCCAGGCGAAGTCCGCGGTCGAAGGCACCGGGCTGGCGGATCCCCCGGCCGCAAGAGACCTTGCCGGCGCCGATGCCTCGGCGGTCGCTGAAGCGCCCGGCGGTCGACCCGGAATCGCGCGGAGCGACAGCGTGACTGCGATGACGGCGACGCTCAGGCCGATGACGAGCAGAGTCCAGAGCGCGCGTCTTCGCGATGCCGGTTCAGACAACTTCCCCACCCCATTCCAGGTCGCAACCTCGGGCAGATGCCGCCTCTGTGGTGGATGCGCAGCGGGCTGGCGGCAGGATCACTCGGCGCCGTCGGTGGCGCGGCGCCACGATCGTCTCAGCTCAACCTCAGGCCGGCGGTCGGACCAGCACGTAGAAGATGACGTCGACAGGCTTGCCGTCGCGGCCGATGTCCCAGGCGCGGCGGATTCCCTCGCGCACGAAGCCGGCCCGCTCGGCCACCGCGCCGGACGCCGGGTTGTCGAGATCCGTGTAGAGCTCAAGCCGGATGGCCTCGGTCGTGGCCAGCGTCCAATCCACGATCAGTCGGAGCGCGCGCGTGGCGACACCGTGGCCGCGGGCCTCGGGCGCCAGCCAGTAGCCGAAGCTCGCCCGGTGGCCGTCGAGCGGCGGGCGTGACATCGAGCCCAGGACCACGTCCGTGGCGGTGTCGGTGATGGCGAAACCGGCCGCGGTAGAGCCCCTCGTCAGGGCCTCCGTGCGCCGGGCGATAAAGCCCACGGCGTGTTCGAGCGTGTACGGCACCGGCACGTAAGTGTGAAGCGCGATCTGGGGATCCTGGCAGGCATCGAAGACGGCCTGGGCGTCGTCAGGGCGCCACGGCCGCAGCGTGACCACTCCATCTGAGAGGACGGTGGCGGCTGTCGTCGTGTTGGATGGTTCCACCGGACCCTCCGAGGATGCGCCATTCCGCTGGGCCGAGTCGCGATGCGAGCGTACGTCATGGGAACGCGGAGCGTCTGCGTCCGCGCCTGGCGCGTCGGGGCCGGATGGTTTCCGCCACATACGCCCAGCGGAGGTGCTGCACGCGATCGCGAGTCACCGCGCGTCAATGTGCCGCTGGATTCTGTCCAGGGTCACGCTCGTCCGGACGTGAGGTGACGGAAACAGGCGGCAGCGGCGGGTCTGCCACACCTGCCGGGCGTACGTGACGGAAATGAGGCACGACCTCTCGTTCGGCATCGCGCTCGCTGTGCCGCACGACCAGTTCGGCGACCTGGGCTAGGATCAGCTGGTCGATCGGGCCGCCGTAAGCCATTGAGAAGGTACACATGAGGTTCGAGCTGGTTCGCGAGAGGCTGGCCGCGCTGCCGCGCGACATGCCGGCGGCGCCGGCGATCCTCACGCCGATCCGGATCGATTCGCCGGAGGCGCCCTTTCCGGCCGAGGCGCACCGCCGCGGCCGGCCGTCGGCGGTCCTCGTACTGCTCTTCCCCGACGACGAAGGCCAGGCCCGCGTCCTGCTGACGGCCCGCGCGCCCCACGGCATCGGGCATGCCGGCGAAGTCAGCTTCCCCGGCGGATCGGCCGAGGCGGCCGACGCCGACCCGATCGCCACGGCCCTGCGTGAGGCGGCCGAAGAAGTGGGCCTCGATCCGACGGCCTGCGGCTTGCGCGTGACCGGCGTCCTCGAGGTCTTCGCCCTGACCGTGTCGGGCTACCGAATCACACCGGTCGTGGCCCTCGCGGAGCGGCGACCCGATTGCCGCGCGGCGGCTGCTGAAGTCGCCCGGATCATCGAGGCTCCGGTGGAGGCGTTCCTGCCAGACGCCCCGGTCGAGTTGGAGGAGCGAGTCATCCGCCAGCGACTGATCCGCTACGGGCTCTACCCGGTGGAGGGCGAGCGGGTCTGGGGCGCGACGGCTCGAATGCTCGGCCAGCTTGGCGCGCTGCTGGCGACGGAGCCGGGGCGCACCAACCCGGCGATCCGGTCCGATGAGACGCCGACCGACACGATCGTCCGCGCCGCGACCGAAGCCGATGGGCAGTCGATCCGCAACTTCCTCGAAGCGCTCGCGCCGGAGCTGGCCCACTCACTACCAACCGCGTCCGAGCTGTTGCTCGCCGAGTTGTCGGGCCGGACGGCGGGTCTCGCCAGCTGGGCACCCTGGGATCGACCGCGATCCACCGACGACCCGCGCGGCTTCGACGGGCTTACCCTCGCCGACGCCGAGCGGCCCGCCGAGCTGACGCTCCTGGCCGTGGCCCCGCACCTCCGCGGCCGTGGCATCGGTCGTGGCCTGACAACGGCAGTGGCCGGCGCCGCCGGGGCCGCGGGCAACACCCGCCTGCTCGCCTGGACCCTCGCCGATTCGGATGCCCATCCCTCGTCTATCGCCACGCGGGCGTTCTTCCGCTCGAACCGTTTCGCCGACTACGCCGTCGATCGCCGAGTACAGGCTCGCGGCGAGGATCGCCTGCTGCTGAGCCGCGCCCTGGGCTGAGCCAGCGGCTCGGACGTGGTCGAGGAGACTCGCGACCAGGGCCGGACTCCGAATGGGCCCCGAACGTCAGTGTTCTGCGACTGCCGGACCGGCTGGTGCCACTCGCTACCCATTCGAGCCGCGGTCACTATTGTTGCCGAGGCCGCCAGCCTCGCAGCAAGCGAGGATTCGCGGGGCGTGCGCAGGAGGACTCAAATGGACTTCTTGGTCCGCAAGTTGAGCGGCACCACTGCTCCGGTGAAGAACGGCGTGCCGAGTACGGCGATGATCGCGAGCATCACCGACACCGGCATGACCATCACTTCGCCGACCGCTGGGCCCGATGCACCGGTCTACAAGCTGGAGCTACAGGTCACGCCCATCGGTGGCGCCGGTGCGCCCTACTCGGTCGAGATCAAGGAAGCCATTCCGCGGCTCTACATCCCGATGGTCCTGCCCGGCGCGACCATCGGCGTCATGATCGACCCGACCGACCCAATGAAGGTTTCGCCCGACTTCAGCCGCATCGGCCAGGGCGCGGCGCCCATGGCCCAGGGCGTCAGCATGACCCCGGCCGGCCCCGGCGGATTCGCCATGGACTTCGACGCGAACGGCCAGCCCGCGGCGGGCGAAGTCGCCGCCGTGGCGACCGGTGTGCGCAGCGGCCAGGTCAACACCATCAAGGGCAGTGCCGATCAGCTACTCGCGACCGGCACGCACGGCACGGCAGTGATCACCACGGCCATGCCGCTCGGCAAGACGGTCCGCGACATCAACCCCGCCGCCGACCCGTCGCGCCTCAACGACCCCGTCTGGCTCTTCACCGTCGAGGTCAGCCTGGCCGGCCAGGCGCCGTTCCCGGCAGTGTTCGGCCATCGAGTTCCGATCGCCAAGCTCGCGGCCGTCGCCCCCGGCGTGAAGCTCGCCGTGGCGGTCAACGAAGCCAACAAGAACCAGGAAGTCGCGATCGACTGGGACGCCTCGCCGATCGCCTGACCAACGGAGCGCAGCCGGACGTCGCGGCGGCTGGGGATATCCCTGGCGGCCGACTCCGCAGCGGTAGATCCGCCGCTCGGAGAACCTGGCGCCGCAACTGGAGGAATCCCGTGCCCTACTGGACTCAGTCCCGCCGGCAGCCGCGCGCCTACGTCTCGCCGATCGTGGCGGCCTTCGCGCTGAGTCTGTTCGGCTTCCTGCTCATCGGCCTCGCCGGAGCCCGACCCGTAACGGCCGCCGACCCGTCGATGTCGCCCTTCGTCCCCGGTCGCCATATCTATGACTACGGGAACGTGCTATCGCCGAAACTCGCGACCGCTGCCGAGACTCTGGCAACCCATATCGAGACCGCCGGCGGCGGGCGGGTCGTGCTGTACACGGGACCTGATTCCGCCAGCCTGCCGGACCAGGCCACACTCGCGGCGGCCTGGAGCGTAGACGGCCTGCTCCTTACGGACCAGGGCTCTGACGGCCAGCTCGCGATCGGCGCCACTCTCAAGACCAGGCTCAACAGTCAGCAGTCCAGCCTCATCAACGACAACTCGTCGCCGGGGATGGCCACGTCTGCGAGCTGGATCATGAGCACGCTCGCCCGAGTGGACGCGTTCGTCGGCGGCACCCACGTCTTCGACGGCACCGGTCTCCTCGACGACGCCGCCAAGCAGCACATCGAGACCGCGGCCACGAACCTGGGCAGCCAGCTGGGCGGCACCATCTACGTGGACGTGGCCCTCAGCGACAGCGAGCCTGACACGATTGCCTTCTTCAACGGCGCCGATATCAGGAACGCCTTCGACAAGAAGACGCTCGTCATCGCGCTGGGGGTCTCGGGCACGCAGATCGGCGGCTACATCGACTCGACGTCGGACCTCTGGGACAGCTACGAGACCAGCTCCCCCTGGTCGAGCGACACCATGTCGCCCGAGGCGGCTCCAAACGGCGACGTCCAGGCCGGCCTTCTCGCGGCGATCGACGCGGTCCAGAAGCCGCCCCTCATTTCCAGCGACGCCATCCCGGTGATCATCTTCGTCGTCGTGGTCGTGCTCTTCTCGATTTCGGCGCCGTTCCTGTGGGGCCCGTGGCTCATGCGGAAGCTGAGCGGCACGACCGGCCCCATAAAGGGCGGCCTGCGCGGCGACGCGGTCATCGAGAGCATCTCCGACACAGGCATAACGATCTCGATGCCGGGCGTGGGGCCCGAGGCGCCGGACTACAAGTTCGTCCTGCAGGTCACTCCGGACGGGGGCGGCGCACCGTACCAGGTCCAGACCAAGGCGCTAGTCCCGCGGCTGTTCATTCCGATGGTCGTGCCGGGCGCCCACGTCGGCGTCCTGATCGACCCGACCGACCCCCAGAAGGTCTCGCTCGACTTCAGCCGAATGGGCGGCAGTTCCGCTCCCGCGGCCGGCGCCGCGGCGGGAACGGCCGGCGCCGCGGCGGGTGCGGCCGGCGGCATGGACTTCAACTTCGATGCCAGCGGGCAGCCCAATTCTGGCGACGTATCGGCCATGCTAGGGGCGGTCCGGAGCGGCGCTCTACCCACGATCAAGGGCAGCGCCGATCACATCCTGGCCACGGGCACTCACGGCACGGCGGTCATCACCACCGCCCAGCCGATGGGCAAGACAGTCCGCGACATGAATCCGGCAGCCGATCCTTCGCGCCTCAACGACCCCGTCTGGCTCTTCACCGTCGAGGTCAGCCTGGCCGGCGAGGCGCCGTTCCCCGCGGTCTTCGGCCATCGAGTTCCGATCGCCAAGGTCGCGGCGGTGGCCCCGGGCGTGAAGCTAGCGGTCGCGGTCGATCCAACCAACAAGAACGAGGAAGTGGCGATCGACTGGGACAAGTCGCCGATCGGCGCCTGATTCGGGGCTCCTACCAGGGCTCTCGCTCGGGCGATTCGCGGTCGGCCGGCATGACGGCGGGGTGCGCCGCGAGCGCGCTATCGGCCGGGTCGGTCCTGGTCGGCGGTTCAGCCGGTGGCTCGGCGGCGGATCCGGCTGGGAGTTCGACCGCACCTTCGAGGAGCAACGCGCCGGCCGCATCCTGAGCGAACTCCACGACGATAGCCCGCATCGGAGTCAATTCCGTCCAGGCGGCATGGACGACGTTCGGTGGCCAGACGACTGCCTCTCCGGCAGCGACACGGCCCCGCTCATCGCCAACCTGCACGAAACCCCCGCCCTCGATCACCACGAAGTAGCTCAGATTCGGGTTCGAATGGGGCGCCATCGCCGCCTTCGGCCGGAAGGCAAGCTCGGCGACGACGCCACGCTCATCGTTGTGTATCGACTGGCCTTCCACCCCGTGCGTCCCGGCCGGCCCTTCGCGCCGCCGTTGACCGATGCCGAAGCGACGGATCTCCATTGCGTCGGGCGTGCCTACCCGGCCACCGCTGCGGCTGGACGCACCGCGGTCTCCTCCTGGCGACTACCGCCGGCGGCGCTTCGGCTTGGCCGCGGCCTTGGTGCGGATCGTGGCCTCGGGGTGAGCCGTCTTCGAGCGCTGGAAGTAGCGCTGGCGGGCGAGACGCTCTTCATAGGCCTGGATCAGTGGCGGGAAGTGGAGGAACCGGATCCAGATGAAGAGGGCGGCGCCGCCGACCATAGTCGGCAGAACGAAGACGAAGTCGAAGCTGAAGACGGTGAACAGCAGGAGAAGCGAAAAGACCCCGATCGTGGTCCACATCAGCCACTCATTCAGATCGAGGAACACCGAATACTGATGAAGCCGGCGACCCTGGAAGTTGTAGAAGACCACCACGAAGACCAGCAGCGCAACCGACAGCTGCCAGGTGATGCTCCACAGGGACGGGAAGTTGTTGGCGTTGAAGCCAATGAGCAGGGTGCTGATCTGGTTCCACGGGCCGTTCACGCGGACCCTCCGAGTATTCAGTCATTGCGGTCGATTGACCTGGATAGACGCTCACCAGCGACGCCGGCCGAGCTTCGGCGCGGTGGCCGGGACACGGCCGCCGAGACCTGCGCTGATAGCGCCTGCGATTTCGCGTGCACGGAGTATGCCATGACCGAGCGTTATACTCGGGCCAATCCGGCAAACCCGATCCAACGGGACCTGGCGCGCGGCCAGCAGACAGGCCGAGCGCCGCACGGCGCGGCCCCTTTGGACGACGGAGCCGGACTTCACGCAGTAGGGAGGTACGGCCGGTGCGAGCCTTACTCTCGGTTGCCAGCCGGGAGGGCCTCGTCCCGTTCGCGCGCGAGCTGCTCGCGCTGGGCGTCGAGGTATTCGCCACCGACGGCACTCGAGAAGCCCTGGCCGCTGAGGGCGTCGAGGTCCGATCCGTCTCCGAGCTGACCGGCTCCGAGCCGATCGCTGGTGGCCAGGTCAAGACTCTCCACCCCACCATCTATGCCGGCATCCTGGCCCGACGAGACAAGCCCGACCAGCTGGCCGAGCTCGAGGCCCAGAAGATCGGGCTGATCGACATCGTCGCCGTCAACGTCAGCCCCTTCGCCCCGCAGGTGGGCGTCCGCCTCGTGCCTATCGACGAGGCGATCGAAATGATCGACATCGGCGGCGCGGCGCTGCTCGCCGCCGCCGCCCGCAACTACGCCGGCGTCGCAGCCGTGGCCAACCCCGCGCGCTACCTCCAGGTCATCGCCGAGATTCGGCAGCGCGGCGCCGTCTCCGCCGAGCTTCGACAGCGCCTCGCGGCCGAGGCGTATGGGCTCGTTGCCGCCTACCACGCCGAGATCGCCGCATATCTGTCCAACGCGGCCGGCGAAATGTTCCCGGGACGGCTGGCGTTGGTCCTCGAGAAGGTGGACGACCTGCGCTACGGCGAGAACCCCAACCAGCACGGGGCCTTCTACCGCGAGATGACCCACCGCGCCGGCACCCTCGCCGACGCCACTCAGCTTCAGGGGTCGCGGCCTTCGTTCAACGATCTGCTGGACCTGGACGCGGCCTACGCCATCGCCGCCGACTTCACCGGCCCCACGGTGACCATCGTCAAGCACACCGACCCAGTCGGGCTGGCTTCCGCGGAGGAGCTGGTCGAGGCCTGTCGCAAGGCGCTCGAGACTGACTCGGTGTCGTGCTTCGGCGGCATCGTCGGGGTCAATCGCGAGCTCGACGGCGCCACGGCCCGTGAGATCGCCGCGAACTCGTACGAGGCTGTCGTAGCGCCGTCGTTCAGCCAGTCCGCGATCGGGATCCTGGCCCAGAAGCCGCAGATCGCGCTGCTTGCCGTACCACCCAACCCCATCGAAGGCCCGCGCGACTACGGCATCGCCAATCTCGACTTCAAGCGCATCGCCGGCGGGCTGCTGGTCGAGACCAAGGATGAGCTCGGGCTCGACAAGGCCCAGCTCCAGGTGGTGACGAAGCGACGGCCCAATCTCGAGGAGCTGACGGACCTGCTCTTCGCCTGGCGGGCGGTGCGCCACGTCCGCTCCAACTCGATCGTTCTGGCCCGCGGCGGCGCCACTGTTGGGATCGGCGCGGCTCAGGCGAGCCGCCAGACGGCCGTGGAGATCGCCCTGCGGCGAGCCGGCGATCGAGCCAGGCTGGCGGTCATGGCCAGCGACGCCTACTTCCCGTTCCCAGACGGGATCCAGGCCGCGGCTCAGGCCGGTGTCACGGCCATCATCCAGCCCGGCGGCTCGATCCGCGACGAGATGGCNNGATCGCCACCACATGGCCATGGTCTTCACGGGGCGGCGCCACTTCCGCCACTAAGCCGCGGAGGGCCGCGATCACTCGGTCAATCGCCACCTCGTCGCAGAGTGGCTTCAATCTCGTTGTGATCCAACCGGCATTTGCCCGCGAATAGGTTTGTGACAGCCAATCGGACCTGACGGACCGATTGGTCGGTCGGAGGATAGGGAACCCGGTCTCCGGGTAGAGGGTACGTGGCGGGCGACAGGTCGGAGCCCAGACAACCGACGAGGGGCCTGTCGCCACGCCGCGTTTCTGTTTAAGGCACGCCACCGTTCAAGGCACGCCACCAGGGCCGAGCCGATCGGCCCCCCGACGGCATCGAAATCGCCGCCGGAAGTCCGCGCGATTGGCGTAGGCTGAACCTCCGACAAGGTTTCGCCGGGCAGAGGTGGGTCATGAGACACCGCGCGTTGTTGCTCGTTGGCGTGGCGATCCTGACTCTCCTGCCGCTGACCGTCTCCGGATGCTGGGTCGCCTGCGGCTGCCTCCTGACGCCAGACCCGAACTGGACAGCCGCGCCCCTCAACGCCCAGGAGGCAGCAAGCGCCGCCGCGAAGTTCGGAGCCGGCACGGGCACCCTACCGACAGACCTTGTGGCCTCGCTGATGTACGCAAGCGACGCTCATCCCTACTACGTGGTCTCCGGACCGACTTCGCGCGGAGTCGTGGACGCCAGAGGCGGCCTCGTGCTCGAGTGGGTCGTCGTCGACTCACTGCCGGACTCGAGCGATGTCGTGGTCTCCACGCCCGATGCTCAGAATCGGGCGGCCACCTACTTGAGCGACCGCGGCTGGTCCACGGACTCGATGAACCCCGCGACGACGTTGCGCCCGGGCGGAGGCGTCACCACATACGTCGTAACGTGGGCGGGTCAGGGCTTCGACGCCCCGGGCATGTCGGTCCTGGTCAATCCCTCGAGCGGCGCGGTGTTCGCCTTCGTCGATGACCGCTGGAGCGTGCCGCTGACCGCCCCGTCGATCGGCGCCGCGGCGGCCTCGAAGCTCGCCCTGGCCGCATCCTCGACGGCGGGCCTGGTCGTGCTGTCGGCCAACCTCCACTTCGACCTCGGGCAGCCGATCTGGAACGTCAGCCTGGGCTCCGCGGACACGATCGGCAGTGCGCCTCCGACGCACGGCGCGGTCTTGACCGTCGACGCGGTCACGGGTGCAACGACAGTCGGCGAGAGCTACTGAATTATCGATCGATCCCGGCCGGCGGCCGCGAAGCAGGCTGACTCTCCGTCGCGGCCGTCCGCTCGGGCGACCAGCGGCCGAGCCCTGCTTCCCACGCGGCGACGGCGCGGACGGCTGAGGCGCCCTCGATCGATTCGCGGCGGGCTCGAGCGGTCTCGACCGACTCGGGCCAACCGGGCGGAACCAGGTCCGGGGCCAGGTCGGCGAGCGGAGCCAGGACGAAGAGGCGGCGGCCGGCCTGCGGGTGCGGAACCTCGAGCAGGCGAAGGGACTTCTCGGGGTCGGGCGAGCGGCCCGCCTCCGGCCTGATGACCGCCATGTTCTCGTCGCCGAAGATGAGCAGGTCCAGGTCCAACTCGCGGGGACCGTGGCGGATCCGCTCCTGACGGCCGAAGGCCCGCTCGATCGACTTGAGGGCGAGCAACAGCGCAATCGGCCCCGAGTTCGATCCGGGTCCCGCGGGCACGTCCAGCGCCACCACGGCGTTGTGGAAGTCGGGCTGGTCGGTCACCTCGACGGGGGCGGTCACGTACAGGCGCGAGACGCCGGCGAGGCTGGCTCCCGGGAGCGAACCGAGGGCGTGGACGGCGCCGGTCAACGTGGCCCGGACGTCGCCGAGGTTGGCCCCGAGTCCGATATACGCCCGAACCTTGCTCATTGGCTCCATCCGCGCGATCGCCGCGCCGCGGGGCCGCGCGGCTAGACTCCGCTCGTGCGCCCCGTGCTCGTACTCATTTTCCACGCTTCGGCCCCAAACGACGCCGGGCCGCTTGTGCGCGCGCTCGCAGAAGCGCGCGGCACGCTTGCGGAGCGGCAGCGCGCCGCGTTTCTGGCGGCCGGCGCCGATGCCGCCGAGATCGTATCGGGGCCTCCGGACGGGCTTTCGTTCGGGGAGCGGCTGGCGGACGCGGTTCGAGCGAGGGGCATGGAGGCGGGTATGGCCGGCGGCTCCGGCGGCCTCGTGGTCTTGGGCTCCGGCAGCATTCCACTGGCCGGCGCCACGGATCTGCGACGCTTCGTCGAGCTGGCCGCGGGTCCCGGCGGGCACGCGCTCGCGAACAACCGCTATTCCGCCGACGTGGTGGCGGTCTCGCGGGCGGCGGACCTGGCGGAGTTGCCGCCACTCCCCGCCGACAACGCCCTTCCCCGATGGCTGGGGGAACGGGCTGGGGTGGCCGTCACGGACCTCCGGTCGCGCTGGCGGCTGGGCGTCGACATCGACACGCCGCTCGACTTGATCGTGCTGCGCGATCCGGCGGCGAGCCAGATCTACGCAACGGCGCCCCTCATTGGCGAGCGGCTGGCCGCCCTGGCCGGCGTTCTGTCGAACCGTCGGGCCGAGCTGCTGGTCGCGGGGCGCGTGTCGGCTACAACCCTGAGCTGGCTCCAGCGTGGCGTTGCCTGCCGGGTTAGAGCCCTGGTCGAAGAGCGGGGCCTGCGAGCGGCCTCGAGGCTGGCCCAGTCGGGCACGACCGCTTCGGGCCGCCCCCCTCGCTCGATCATCGGCGAGCTGCTCGACCGAGACGGCCCCGACTCGCTCGCCGCGACGGTCGCCAGGCTGGCCGATGCCGCGGTCATCGACACGCGAGTCCTGCTCGCCCACCGGGCCGGCGCCACCGATGGGGCGACGATGGGCGCCACGGCCGAAGCTACTCCCTGGCCGGCGGCCGAGGACCGCTTCGCCTCGGACCTGCTGCTGCCGGCCTCCGTGACCGACCCGTGGCTCCGCGCTCTCACCGCTTCGGCCGCGAGCGCCCCCGCCGACCACCCGATCCTTCTCGGCGGCCACACGCTGGTCAACGGCGGACTGCGCCTGCTCGCGCAGCGAGCACGTGCGGGGGCTCGATGACGCCCGATCACCGGCCTCCGTCGACCGGGCACCCGACTCCGTCCGACCATCGACCTCCGGCCGACGCTTCAACCTCCGCCTCCGTCGGCGCGTCAGCCGCCGGCCGTTCAACCGAGCTCGTCTCCCTCATCCGGGCCGAGATCGAGTCGAGCCCGCATGGCCGAATCACGTTCGCCAGGTTCATGGAACGTGCCCTCTACGAGCCCGAGCTCGGCTACTACCGGCAGGCCGCCGACCGGCCGACCGACGCCGGAGACTTCCTGACCGCGCCCGAGACGCACGCCATTTTCGGCTGGACCGTCGCCCGCCGGATCGAGGCGATGTGGGCCGAGCTGGGTCGCCCGCGGCCGTTCGACCTGATCGAGTACGGCGCCGGCTCGGGCACGCTCGCCGTGTCGATACTCGACGGGCTTCGCCGCCACGGCTCCACCGACCTGCTCGACTCGATTCGGTACGAGCCGATCGAATCGAACCCGAACCGCCTCGCCGACCTGCGGCGGCGATTCGAAGAGGCCGGCCTGGCCGACCGAATAGCGACAAACGATCGGCCTCCTGCCGCCGAACTACCTGCCTCCGACCCAACCTCCTCTGCCGATCGGACGGCCTCGGATGAAGTCGTGCCCGTCATCGGCGTCATCCTTGCCAACGAGTTCCTCGACGCCCTGCCAGTCCACCGCGTCGTGTTCCAGGGCGGGCAGCTGCTCGAGTTGTTCGTCGTCTGGCGCGAAGGAACGGGCGGCCACGGAAGGAAGGAGGGCGACCCTGACGAGGGCAGCACCGGCCCGGGCTTCGCCGAGATCGTCGCCGAACCGTCCACGCCCGAACTGGCGGAGCGGCTGGCCGACGACGGCGTCGAGCTGGCGGAGCGCCAGGTGGCGGAGATCTGCCTCGGCCTCGCCCCGTGGCTCCGGGGAGCGGCCGCTCGCCTCTCCCGCGGCTACGTCCTGGCGATCGACTACGGCTACGACGCCGCCGAGCTGTACGGCCCGCGCCGCCTCGCCGGCACGCTGCTCGGGTATCGCGGCCATCGCGTCGAAGCCGACCCGTTCTCGGCCCCGGGTCTCACGGACCTCACCGCCCACGTCGACTTCACCGCGGTCGGGCAGCTGGCCGCGCGCCACGGGTTCCGGACCGTCTCGGAGACAACGCAGTCGGAGTTCCTCGTCGCCGCGGGTCTCGAGGACGAGTGGCGCGCCCTCCAGGCCTCGCCTGCGCTGACCGTCGCGGACTACACCCGCGCCCGCTCCGGCATCGTCCGCATGCTCGACCCTCGCCACATGGGCCGATTCCGCGTTCTGGTCCTGGTCCGGGACTAACCGTCGCGCGGGCGGGGGCGACGGAAGGCGGTCTGAAGTCGCGCGCCGGCCTCGATAGGCCATGTCCCGTATTGCCGGGCGACACGGCCCGCCCGCACCCTGCCATCGGATCGGGGGGACCGCGGACAGGGGGTCGGCAGTCGTGTCGACCAATCCGACCCCCAGACGCAACCGGTCCGTTGACTCGATTACCCGTGTGCAACCGCCAGTCACTACCCCACTGGCGGCTTAGCCGGTCACAAGCGGGCGGCGCGATTACCCCCGAGCCGCCCGCTACCGGCTCCCACACTCTCGAGGCGGCCGCCGGTTGCCGACCGCGGCCAGAGCGTGGTCCTGCTGGTAGACTCTCCCGTGGATCGCGAGGGAGCGGGCATCGAATCCGGCCCCGCAACCGCCTGAGTGCACCTTGGCCCCGACGCCGCGGACGCCCCACCGTGGGAATAGGGCCCGCTGGAGAACGATGACCGGCATCTGGTACGTAGTCGGCTTGGCCTTCGCAGGGGTTTCCTTCGTATTCCTCGTGATCGCCATGGCCTGGCTGATCTCCCACCGCAACCGCGGCGATCGCCACAAGGGCATGCCCTACGAAAGCGGCATCGACACCTTCGGCGACACCTGGGGCCGCTTCGGCATCTCCTTCTATGTCTACGCCCTGCTCTTCGTCGCCTTCGATGTCGAGGTCGTCTTCCTGTACCTGTGGGCGATCGTCTTCCGCGATCTGCTCGTCGGCGGCCTCGTGAGCATGGGCACATTCGTGCTCGTCCTCATGCTCGGCCTGGCTTATGCCTGGCGGAAGGGAGTTCTCACGTGGCGGTAGGCGATCGAGAGTCGAGGGGACGAAAGGCGGCCGGCCGCCAGCTCGCACCCCTTGCTCCCGGCGAGCTGACCGCACCGATCGTGGTTCCCAACACCCTGTGGCAGGCGGCCGACCCGCTCGCCTACGACGGTGGCCAGCCCACGGACGTCACCCATCTCCGCGAATTCGGCCTGACGGACGCGGGCCGGAACGACGCCGCGCGCTGGGGAGCCCTCCAGGTAATCCCCACGAAGGCGGACTACATCGTCGACCTCATCCGAGCCAACAGCCTCTGGCCGCTTCTGTCGGGCCTGGCCTGCTGCGCTTTCGAGATGATGTCGAGCGCGACGAGCAAGAACGACATGGACCGCTGGGGCATGTTCCCGTTCCGCGCCTCACCCCGCCAGTCGGACGTGCTGATCGTCGCGGGGACCCTCACGACCAAGATGGCCGGCCCGCTCATCCGACTGTGGGAACAGATGCCCGAGCCCAAGTGGTGCGTCGCGCTGGGCGACTGCACGGTCTCCGGCGGGCGCTACAAGCGCAGCTACTCGGTTGTCCAGGGCATCGATCGCGTCATGCCGGTAGACGTCTACATTCCCGGCTGCCCGCCGCGGCCCGAAGGCCTGATCTACGGCATGCTCCAGCTCGGTCAGCTCGTCAAGGATCGCCGCGGCCACTGGACCGAGCGCGAGATTGGCCCCACCGCACCGGATGACATCTGACCGATGGATCGAAACCTCAAGGCCCGGCTCGAAGCCCGCTTGGGCGGCTACCTGCGAGGTCCGATCTACCAGCGCCATGACGAGACGGAGATCCGCATCGAGCCCGGCAGCATCCCGGATGTGCTCCGGATACTCCATGACGTGGTCGACCTGCGGTTCGAGATCCTGGCCGACATCGCCGGCGTGGATACGGGCGAGGTGATGCAGGTCGTGTATCACCTGTGGAGTCCGATGACCACGGACTGGCTGCGCATCGTCGCCGACGGCATTTCGCGCGACGACCCCCGGGCGCCGTCGGCCACGTTCCTCTGGATCGGCGCCGAGTGGCTCGAGCGCGAGGCCTACGACATGTACGGCATCATCTTCGAGGGCAACCGCGACCTGCGCCGTATCTTCATGCCGCCCGACTACACCAGCTTCCCGCTCCGCAAGGACTTCCTGCTGCCCGACGACGCCGCCCGATCGCCCGGCGCGGGGGTCCGCCACGTGGAGCGAACCCACGTCCCGGCCGATCTGGCCGACGACCCAGCGGCCGGCATCCGCCGGGCGCCGGCGAGCTGAGGATCACGATGCCCACCCGCCAGCGCGCCCCTCGCCCTTCGACCGGTCGCGCCAGGACGACCAAGCCGGGGCCACAGCCCCAGCGGCAGCCGTCGACCGACGATCCGCGAATCATGCTCGACCGCCAGGTCGGGGCCCTGTACGAACCGATCCCGCCCTATCCGACCCGGACCGAGCGCGAGGGCGAGTTCTACACCCTGGGCGACGGCGAGATGTTCCTCAACGTTGGCCCGCACCACCCGGCCACTCATGGCGTCCTGAGGCTCGTCCTGAAGCTCTCGGGCGAGCAAGTCGTCGACGTCGATCCGGTCCTCGGCTACCTCCACCGCGGCGTCGAGAAGATCTGCGAGAACTCGGACTACTACCACGTCATCGACCAGGTGGACCCACTCGAGTACGTCAGCTCCCTCTTCCAGGAATGGCCCGCGGTCCTCTCGTTCGAGAAGTTGATGGACGTGCAGGTCCCGCGCCGTGCCGAGTACATCCGCGTGCTGTCGGGCGAGCTGCTCCGCGTCTCCAGCCACATCCTCTACCTCGGCTTCTACGCGCTTGACCTCGGCGGCCTGACCCCGATCCTATACAGCTTCATCGAGCGCGATGAGATCGTGGAGATGCTGGCGGCTCTGACCGGGGCGCGGATGCTGTTCAACTACTTCCGCATCGGCGGCGTGAACGGCGATCTCAACCACGAATTCATGAGCCGCCTGGGCGACTGGATGACCCGGGCCGCCAAGGAAGCCGAGTCCCAGGCCACGCTCCTGAACGAGAACGAGATCTTCGTCCGGCGAACACGGGGCGTGGGCATCCTCGATCGCGCCACCGCCCTCCGCTACGGGGTCACGGGCGGGAACCTGCGCGCCTCGGGCGTGCCGTTCGACGTGCGTCGTGCCCATCCCTACAGCGTCTACCCAGAGCTCGACTTCAACATCCCGACCCGCGACGAGGGCGACTCGCTGGCCCGCTATCTGATCCGCATCGACGAGATCCGCGAGTCGATCAAGATCATCGACCAGTGCCTCCACAACATGCCCGACGGTCCGGTGATGGCGAGCTTGCCGAGACTCATCCGACCGCGCCCCGGGCGCGCCTGGGGAGCGGTCGAGGGGCCGCGAGGGATGCTCGGCGTATATGCCATCAGCGACGGCTCGGATCAGCCGTTCCGCTTCCGGATCCACGACCCGAGCTTCCTCAATCTCGAGACCATGCCGGCATTGCTGCCGGGCAGCCTGCTCGCCGACACGATGACGATCATCGCCTCGCTCGACCCGGTCATGGGCGGGATCGACAAGTGACCGCCGAACTCCCCGAGCGCCGCGAGGGCGGCGAGCGGGGCGGGCGACTAAGCGTGCGCGGCCTGATGAGCGCCGCGACCGGTTTCGCGAAGACCTTCCCGCGCGAGTTCTGGAGTCGCCTGTCGGTGCCCGAGCGAGTGGCATTAATGCTCGTGCCGCCGGCGATCGGCGCGGCGGTCGTGACCGTGGTCGCGATCGTCTTGCTCGGCGGGCCCTTCGTCGACTTCCTGGCGGCCAATCTGCCGCTCGTCCGTTTCGTCGTTGCGGCCGCGGCCCTGCTGGTACTGACCATCCCGACGGCCTTCATCCTGATCTACCTGGAGCTCAAGGTCATCGCCCGCATGAACCTGCGGGTCGGCCCCAACCGGATCGGGCCGTGGGGCGTGGCGATGAGCGTCATTCACGGCCTCAAGGTCCTCACCAAGGAGGACTTCGCCCCGACCGGCGCCGACATCACGATCTTCACCCTGGCCCCGGTCGTGACCTACATGGCCAGCGTGATGACTCTGCTGGTCATCCCGTTCGCCCCGGGCCTCATCGGTCAGGACCTCAACGTCGGCCTGCTGTACTTCTTCGCGATGGGCGGGCTGACGGTCGTCGGCCTGCTGATGGCCGGCTGGTCGAGCTTCAACAAGTACTCGCTGCTGGGCGGCCTGCGCTCGGCGGCGCAGATCATCAGCTACGAGATCCCGCTTACTCTCTCCGTCGTCGGCGTCATTTTGCTGGCGGGCACGATGAGTACGAACCGCATCGTCATGGCTCAGTCGGGCTCGGCCTTCGACTGGTTCGTCTTCAAGCAGCCCCTGGCTTGGATCATCTTCTTCATCGCCGCAACGGCCGAGGCGAACCGGACTCCCTTCGACATGACCGAGGCCGACTCGGAGATCGTGGCCGGCTTCGCGACCGAGTATTCGGGCATGCGCTTTGGCTTCTTCTTCTTTGCCGAGTACGTGAACGTCTTCATCGTCTCGGCCCTGGCGGCGACGATCTTCTTCGGCGGCTGGACGGCCCCGTTCAACTGGCCGTGGTCATACAACCTGAACTGGTTCCATCCGCTGTCGATGGGCTTTGGGCCGTGGCTCGGCATCGTCGCCTTCGTCCTGGTGGTGGTCCCCCAGTTCTTCGGCCTCTTCGTCTTGCTGTTCGGCCGTGGCTGGACCTACGTGCAGGCGACGGTGCTGGGCCTGCTGTTCACCCTCGTAGCCGTCACCGGTCTCGTCGGCCTGGCGGGCTTCATCGCCTTCGACTGGGTCCAGGGCCTCTTCTGGTTCATGGTCAAGACCTACTTCTTCGTCATCACCTTCGTCTGGATGCGCGCCACCCTACCGCGCGTCCGCGTCGACCAGCTGATGGGCTTTGCCTGGAAGTGGCTGCTGCCGGCCTCACTCGTCAACCTATTCGTGACGGCGACCGCCGTCGTCCTGCTGAACCCACGGTGAGCGCGCGATGAGCTTCGTCCCGGGCCTCGGCATCGCAAAGGGCATGGCGCTGACGCTGCGCCGCTTCTTCGCGCCAAAGGCCACCATCCAGTACCCCGAGACCGCGCCCGATGTCGCCGTCCGCTTCCGCGGCCGCCTGCAGCTGCTCTACGACGAGTTGGGCAACCTCAAGTGCGAAACGTGCTTCCAGTGCGCCGCGGCCTGCCCGGTGGAGTGCATCGACATGGGCGGCTTCGACACCCGAGGCCGCTTCCACGTCCACTGGGGCGCGCCCGAGCAGTACGCCGAGCGGCGCGAAGAGTCGGCCATGCGACGATCCGGCCGGCCGGTACCGGATACGGAATACAGCCACTTCCCCCCGATCGATGCGACCGCGGTCGACGACATCCTGGCGAAGTACGACTACGACCTCAAGGAGATGCTGGCCATCCTGGAGTCGATCCAGCGGGCCTACGGCTACCTGCCCGTCGCCGCCCTCAAGCGTGTCAGCCAGGTTTCCGGCGCCCCGTATGCGCTGCTCTACGGCACCGCGACCTATTACCGCCACCTTCGGTTCGAGAAGCCCGGCCACACCATCGCCGTCTGCCTCTGCACCGCCTGCCTGATCGCCGGCGCGAGCCGCATCGCGGGCAAGGTCGCCCGCGAGCTCGGGACCGAGATGGGCCGCAGGCCGGTACCCGGCGGAGTCGCGCTGGAGCAGGTTCCCGCCCACGTCCCCGGCGCGGACGCACCCCTCGTCACGCTCGACGGCAAGCCCCAACGCGTGACCGAGGCCGGAGCGGCAGCCTGGACCCGCACCGTGGCGGGAAGGAACGTGGCATGACCTCGCCCAGCATCCTGACCACTCCGGCGAGGTTCCCGCGTTTGCTCCTGCCGGCGACCCCGGCCGAGAACCCGCTCGACATCGAGGCCGCCTCCACGGCCGGCGCCTTCAATGCGCTGCGGGCCGCGGTCGATGAGCTCAAGGCCGATGGCGTCATCAACGCCCTCGTCGAATCCGGAATGCGCGGCCGCAGCGGCAGTGGCCTGCCGATCGGCGAGAAATGGCGCGCCTGCGCTCAGGCCGGGTCCGACGTCCGGTACGTGGTCGTCAACGCCTACCAGGCCGATCCGGCGGCTACGACCGACCGCGTCCTCATCGAAACCAATCCCTACGCCGTCATCGAGGGCGCGGCGATCGCCGCCTTTGCGGTGCGCGCGAGCGAGGTCATAGTCGCGATCCGGGCCGAGGCCACCGAAACCATCCGGGCCATCGAGAAGGCCATCGCCGCCGCCGAAGCCGCCGGCTACATCGGTGGCAACGTCCTGGACACCGGAACGGAGATTCTCTTCTCGGTCAGGCCGATGCAGGGCTCCTACATGCTCGGCGAGGAGACGGTCCTGCTCAAGGGCCTGGAGGGTAAGCGAGGCCAGCCCGAGCAGCAGCCACCGTATACCACGACCCGCGGCCTCTTCGGCAAGCCGACTCTGGTCCACGGCCCACAGACGTTCGCCGCCGTCCCGACCGTTCTGTCGGGCGGCATCGAGGGCTTCGCGGAGACCGCGGCACGGTCCTTCGCGGGCACGGTCCTGGTCCAGATCTCCGGCGCGGTGGCGCAGCCCGGCGTGGCCGAGGTTCCGTTCGGAGTCACGATCCGGGAGATCCTGGACGTGGCCGGCGGCGTACCGGCGCCACACAAGCTCAAAGCCGTGCTCGTCGGCGGTCCGTCCGGCGGCATCCTTCCGCCCGAAGGTCTGAGCGTCGGCTTCGACCACGACTCGCTGGCGAAGGCGGGCGCCTGCGTCGGCTCCGGCTCGATCGTGGTCATCGACCAGCACAGCTGCGTCGTCGACCTGGCCGCCGTCCTGACCCGCTTCTGCGCCGATCAGGCCTGCGGCAAGACCATTCCGTGCCGCATCGGCCTGCGCCGGCTGGCGGAGATCGGAGCCCGCATCTGCGAAGGACAGCCGCGCGGTGATGAGGTCGCGCGCCTGACCGACCTTTCGGTCGACATCGTCGGCAGTGCCCTGTGCGACCACGAGCGCCGCGCCACCCTCGCCCTCACGAGTGTCGTCCGGTATTTCCGCGACGAGCTCGACGCCCACATCGTTCGCTACACCTGCCCCGCCGGGGTCTGC
>PMYK01000016.1 GCA_003171255.1 Chloroflexota bacterium | reverse complement strand
TTCATGATCCCGATCCCACCGACGAGCAGCGAGATCGAGGCGATGCCGGCCAGCAGGAAGGTCAGCACGTCGCTGACCGAGCTGACCGTTCCAAGCAGCTGGGCCTGAGTCGCGATCGAGAAGTCGTCCACGCCGTTGGTGATGCCGTGGCGCTGCTCGAGCGTGGTCGTTATCTCTGCCGAGACGGTCGATATGGCGTCCTGGCTCGTGGCGGAAAGGCCGATGGCCGAGACGCTGCTGCTGCCGACGAAGAGTTCGTGGGCCGTCGAGAGCGGGATCATGACCTGGTCGTCGGCGGTCGTGGAGCCGCCCTTCGGCTGCAGGATCCCGACCAGGTCGAAGGGCAGACCGGCGATATATATGGTCGAGCCGACGGAGCTCGAGGTCAGGCTCAGGTTGTCGGCCGTCGTTGCCCCGATCACGGCCACGCGCAGATTGTTGTCGACCGATGCCTGATTGAGGAACGAGCCTACCCAGACGTCATAGGCAAAGACGGGCAGGTAGCCCGGCGTCGTGCCGATGACTCGCGTCGTTTCGTTGAGCGACCCCGCGACTATGAGCTTGCTGGTGGTCAACTCGGGCGCCACGGCCTGGACGCTGTCGAGCGCGACCAGCGATTGCGCGTCGGCCAGCGTGAGAGTGGTCGCCGAGCCGATTGCACCTCGCGTCGCCCCGGTTCGAGTGGCTCCGGGGCTGACGGTTACGAGGTTCGTGCCGAGCGACTGGAGTCGATCGCTGATGCCCTTGGTAGCGCCCTGGGCGACGCTGACGAGGGCCACCACCGACGCGACGCCGATGATGATGCCGAGCATCGTCAGGGCCGTCCGCAGCTTGCCGGTGCTCAGGCGCGAGAGTGCCAGGCCGACCAGGTCGGTGATCTTCATGCGAGCACCGCCTCCTGGAGCTGTCCATCGCGCAGGTGGACCGCTCTGTCCGCGGCCGTGGCCACGTCGGAGTCGTGGGTGATCAGGACGATCGTCCGGCCAAGAGCATGGAGACCGCGGAAGAGATCCAGAACCTCGGCGCCCGAATGGCTGTCCAGGTTGCCGGTCGGCTCATCGGCCAGGATCAGGGCCGGTTCGGTGACCAGTGCGCGGGCGATGCCCACTCGTTGCTGTTGGCCACCGGAGAGTTCAGATGGCTCGTGGCTCATTCGGTCGCCGAGACCGAGACGCTCCAGCGCAGCCTGAGCCCGGTGCAGACGTTCCTTCTTGCCAACGCCCTGATACATCAGGGGCGTCGCCACGTTGAGAAGGGCGCTCGTGCGGGGCAACAGGTTGTAGCTCTGGAAAACGAAGCCGATGGAGCGGCTGCGTACCAGGGCCAGGCCGTCGTCGTCGAGCTCGTCGACCGGCTGACCGTCGAGGACGTACCGTCCGGCCGTCGGCCGATCCAGACAGCCCAGGATGTTCATCATCGTGGACTTGCCCGAGCCCGACGGACCGATGATCGCCAGGAACTCGCCGTTGGCGACGTCGAGGTTCACGTCCAGAAGGGCCGGGACCTGGACCTTGCCCGTGTCGTAGACGCGGCTGACACCCAAGAGTTCGATGATTGACTCGTCCGGTGCGGCGTTCATCGCCCGAACCCGCCGAAGCCGCCACCGCCCGTCAGTGTCTGAACGTTGACACCGCCGTTGCCGGTCGTGGTCGTGCCGGTCCTGGTCGTGGACGTGCCCGTGACGACCGCGTCGCCGGAGGTGAGACCAGCCGTGATCTGCGCGTAGGAGGTGGTGACGAGACCGACCGACACCGTCTTGACCGTGATGCTGCCGTCACTGTTCATGACCTGGACCGTGTATCCGGCCGTGGCCGAGCCCTGGAGGGCGGTGGCCGGGACGCGCGTGGCGTTGTCGACGGAGGCGGTCGTGACGGTGACGCTCGCGGTCATGCCCGCCAGAACGGTGTCAGGTGGGCTGGTCAGCGTCACAGTGACCGCATACGTCGCGACGCTGCTGCCGGCTCCAGAGGAGGACGCCACCGGAACGATCTGGGTCAGCGTTCCGGGCACGGATACCTTCGCACCGGTGATGGACACTGTCGCGCTCTGCCCGACCTTGAGGTTGGCTATGTCCGACTCGGCAAAACCGGAGGTGGCCACCATCGGCCCAACCGATTCCTCGATTGCATATCCGCTCGGGGCGTTCACGCCGGGCAACAGGTTGACGGCGATTATCAGACCGTCGGCCGGAGCCGTGAGCGTGGCCGCGTCGACGATCGCCTGGTCGGCGTTGACCGTGGCTTGAGCGGTGGCGACCTGAGCTTGATCGGTCAGGACGACGGTATCCGCCTTGCCGGCATCCGCGGTCAGTTTGGCCTGAGCCGACGCCAGGGTCGCCTGCGCCGAGGTGAGCTGGAGGTTGGCGGCAGTCGCGTCGGCGGTCGCAAGAGAGGTGCCCATGGTCACCTTCTCGCCCACGGTAACCAGGACGGACTGGACCGGCCAGATCAAGGACGATCCGCCCTGCGCGCTATTCGAACTGTTGTTGCCTGTGGAACCGCCGCCGCCGGACGTGGTGGCAACGGAGCTGACGATGTCGGGCGTCACTCCGAACTTGAAGCCGTAGACCGTGCTGGCTGCGATGGTGCCAGTTGCCACGGACTGGGCACTGACCGTACCCGTGGTTACGGTCGAAGTCAGATACTTCGAGCTCGACGAAGAGCCGAATGTGGGGCCGACCACAGCCAGAACGATGGCTCCAACTCCCACCAGGATCAACGCGATCGCGGCCAACCTGATCTTCATATATCCAAGCCTCTCGGTGTCTCGCCGTGTACCTTCACCATTGGCGGAGCCAATGCGGGGACGCCCAGTCGGATGTATGGGCCGAACGCCTGAAACTTCCCTGAAGAAGCCCTGCTGGCCTGCCTGTTCCGTTCGAGCCGACACCAAACGCGCGCCGGGCGCCGACCTGGGTGCGCGAATGGCCCTACTTGGCTGCCTGCGCGATCATCTGCTTGGCCTGGTTGATGGGGATGGCAAAACCCATGTCCTGGGCGTTGCTCGCGCTCGCCGTGATGATGCCGACGACCGAACCACTGGCATCGAGAAGCGGGCCGCCGCTATTGCCGGGGTTGATTGCCGCGTCTGTCTGGATGAGCCCGGACAGGTTCTCCTCACTTCGCGAGGCCTGATCTCCCACGGTGATGCTGCGGTTGGTGCCGGAGATGATTCCCTGCGTCACCGAGTCAGTGAACGTGCCGAGCGGGCTGCCGATGGCGATCGCCAGCTGGCCGACCTGCACGGTGCTGGAGTCGCCGAGCGTGACCGCAGTCAGGCCTGTGGCATTTACCTTGATGAGGGCCAGATCGTGCGCGGCGTCGGTCGTGACTACCGTGGCAGACAGCTGGCGGGTGTCATCGAGCGTGACCGTCAGGGTCGTTGCGCCCGAGACCACGTGGTTGTTGGTCAGGATCAGGCCGTTGGCGCTGACGATGAACCCCGATCCGACACCGGTCGAGGGAACGGAGAACGGCGACAAGTTCGAAGTGCCATCCGATGTGATGGTCACGACGGAGGGCTTGACCGTATTCGCGACACGAATGATCGCGTCGGTCTGGGTCAGGCTGATCAGCTGCGCGTTGCCGGTTTGGGCGGTCGATGCGGTGACCACGGCCGCCGGCTTCGCCGCAAGCGACACTGCCACGTAGGTGCCCCCTGCCGAGAGCGAGGCGGACAGCAGGGCCACTGCTACGACGAGGGGCGCGAGGCGCCGAGCGGCGCTCTGCTGCTTGGGCGGGCCAGAGACCGGCGCCGGCGGAGGGGGCGGCGGGGCCCACGGTTGGTAGGGCGTCTGCGGCGCCCCATACTGCGGCGCCCCATACTGTGGCGCGCCGTACCCGGGCCACCCGTAGCCTGGCGTCGGGTATCCGGGCTGCTCGCCCGGCGGTGGCGGCGGCGTCGTCCACGACGCGGCCGGGGCTGCCCACGGCGAGGTGGGCGCAGTCGGCGCGGCCGGATAGCCTGTCGGGATCGCCGAGGCAGACGAACCCGACTCGCCAAGTTCTTCGGCCGGCTCGTCTGCGCCGGTCTCGGGGCGCCACAGGGGCGCGCCGTCGGCCGGCATGGGCCCGCCGACACTCATTTGGTGGCCGGGATCCAGTGGCATCTGGTGCGGGTCATGCGGCTCGTTTGCGCTCATCGTTGCGCTCCAGTGAGGGACGTCTTGGTTCTCCAAGTGGATTGTGTTGTACGCGACCGGGCTGAAGTGAATCTGAATGCACCTGTCGGGTCAGCTCCAGATACGGGCCCGACGCGAAACCCCTCGAGCGCGCTCGTTGACCCGTCCTCCAGCTAAACGTTTAGGAGGCCTCAGGCCCGGCGTCCGGAGCCAGAACGAAAATGGACTGCTAGCATCCCGGGATCGGCCCACAAGAACCATGGAGCCTCGCCCAATGGCAACTGTAACCTTCGAAAACGTAAGCAAGCGCTACGGCGACGTCGTCGCCGTAGACGACCTCAACCTCGACATCCGCGACGCGGAGTTCATGGTCCTCGTCGGCCCGTCCGGCTGCGGCAAGACCACGAGCCTGCGAATGATCGCCGGCCTCGAGGAGATCACCGACGGCACGTTGCGCATCGGCGAGCGGATCATCAACGACGTCCCGCCGAAGGATCGCGACATCGCGATGGTCTTCCAGAGCTACGCGCTCTATCCGCACATGACCATCCGCGACAACCTGGCCTTCGGCCTCAAGCTCCGCCACATCCCGAAGGTCCAGATCGAAGCCCGCGTCAAGGAGGCTGCGGCGATCCTCGACCTGACCCGCTACCTCGACCGGAAGCCGCGCGAGCTCTCCGGCGGCCAGCGCCAGCGCGTCGCCCTCGGGCGAGCCATCGTGCGCGAGCCGGAAGTCTTCCTCATGGACGAGCCGCTCTCCAACCTCGACGCCAAGCTGCGCGTCGAGACGCGAGCCAACATCCTCCGCCTGCACCAGCGCCTCAACACCACGTTCGTGTACGTGACCCATGACCAGATCGAGGCCATGACGATGGGCACTCGCATCGCGGTCATGAACGAGGGCCGCCTGCAGCAGGTCGGCACCCCGCAGGAGCTCTACGACCGGCCGATCAACCGCTTCGTGGCCGGCTTCATCGGCAGCCCGGCCATGAACTTCGCCACGGTCGAGTTCACGGGCACCGGCGAGGCCGCCGCGCTTCAGGGCTCGAGCATCTCGGCTCCGCTCCCGCCGCAGTTCCGCGAGTCGGTCGGGGCCACCGGTCGACAGCTGATCATTGGCTTCCGCCCCGAGCATCTCGTTCTTGGCCCGATCACCGGCGGTTCGGCCAGCGTGAACGCCAAGGCCGAGGTCGTCGAGTACCTTGGCAACGAAGAGCTGATCCACGCCTCCGGCGCGGGCCGCGACATCGTGGCTCTCATCGACTCGTCCTACAGGGTCCGCCCCGGCGACATGCTCGAGTTGCGGATCCCGCTCGATCGTGTCCAGCTCTTCGACCCGGACACGAACTTCGCCCTCCCGTTCGGGCCTATCACGGCCTAGTTCTCTCGGCTCAGTTCACCAGCGCCTCGGCTTCGGCCGGGGCGCTGGTTCGTTAAGCGGACCCGGGCTGGCCCTCGCGTATAGTTCGCCAATGCCCGACTCCCCTGCCCGACTTAGACCGAATCGCGCTCCAATCGGACGGCCCATCCTGGATTCGCTCCTCGACGATTTGCGCGCAGCTGACGTCGAGCTCGAGGAGCGGGTCGTGGACCGCAGGCAGCTCCATTCCGGCCGATACGTGGTCTTCGAGGTCGACCGATTTGCCCGCGATGACGGCTCCGAATCCGTGCGGGACATAGTCGTCCACCCCGGCGCGGTGGTCATTGCGCCGCTCGACAGCGAAGGTCGGCTGCTGCTCGTCACCCAGTACCGCGTGCCGTGTGGCGGAGCCATGCTCGAGCTGCCCGCCGGCACTCTGGAGATCGACGGCGGCGTGGTCGAAGACGCGGCTCTTGCCGCTCACCGCGAGCTCGAGGAGGAGACCGGCTTTCGGGCCGGTTCGATGGAACGAATGGGCGGCTTCTGGAGCGCCCCCGGCTTCTCCACGGAATACCTGACTCTCTATCTCGCCACGGACCTGCGGCCGGCCGACGCGGACCGGCTGAGCCCCGATGAAGACGAGGACCTGCGGCTGTCGCGGCTCCACTGGCGCGATGCGGTTGCAGCCGTCGAGGCCGGCGTCATCGAAGACGCCAAGTCGGTCGCGGGCATCCTCTGGCTTGCCCGTCGCCTCGAATCCAGCGGCAGCCGGCTCTAGCCGATTGGACGGGCCGCGTGCGGATCGCCCGCCGCCCCGGAGGCCGGCTCGTCAGGCCTGGGCTGCCTCAATCTTCTCGAGGGCCCGTCGATAGGTTTCGCTCGCGGGATCGAGGGCAGCGGCCATTCGGAGATGCGTCCTGGCCTCGCGGCTACGACCCAGTCGGGCGAAGCTGAGCCCAAGGGCGAAGTGGGCGTAGTGCGCGGACGGATCGATCTCGAGCAGCGCCTCGAAGGTCTCGGCGGCGCGGGCATGCTGGCCGCTGTTGTAGTACGCCCGACCCAGGGCCTCCAGGACCGAACCCTTGGTCGACTCGAGCCGGGCCGCCCGCTCCAGAACCACGGCCGCCTGAGCGTTGTGGCGGGCACGAAGCAAGGCGCTGCCGCGCTGCAGCAGGTTGTAAGCCGACTCGTCGGATCCCGCCGCCACGCCGTCGGCCACCGCGATGGCGTCGGTCTCCACACCTGACCCGGCAAGTCCATCGTGCCCGGCGCCTCCGTCGTGCCCGGCGCCTCCATCGTGCCCGGCGCCTCCGTCGCGCCCGGCGCGGCCGCCCGCATCGTGATGGTCACTCGACGAGGCGCCGGCTCGGGCGACGGCTCGCATCTCAGACGGTGGCGAGTCGGTCGGTGCCGCGTCGCGAGGCGTGGCCGCGTCGCGAGGCGTGGCCGCGTCGCGAGGCGTGGCCGCGTCGCGAGGCGTGGCCTCGTCGCGAGTCGTGGCCTCGTCGCGAGTCGTGGTCTGAGCCGGTCGCATGGCACCGAAGGGCGCCCCGCCCCTCGCGGTCGCGCCCGAGGTCGGGCCTGACGCGGTCACGGTCGCGGCTGCTGCCTCGCCGACACGACGCCGCGACCTGTCGCGGCGCGTCCACATCAACAAAGCGAGCAGCAGCAGGCCCCCGGCCAGCACCGCGAGGCTGCCCATGATGCGGATCTGCCCGGCGGCGTCGGCGCTCTGCCAGGCCGTGCGAGCGCTCGTCGCAAGCGACATGGCACGGCTCAAGTCGCCCTTCGCGAAGGCGCTTCGGGCCGCGACGAGGTCCGCCTGAGGGTCGGCACCGAGCAGACCGAAGACTCCGGCGGCGCTGCCGCTCTCTGTTCCAGCCCGGCGCGCGGCGGACAGTTCATCGATGACCGCGAATTCGAGGTTGATCTCGGCGGTTGCGGCCGACAGACTCTGGTGCTCGAACGCAGTCTTGAGTGTGGCCGGCGCCGTGGTCTGCTCGGTCGCCGCCTCGGCCGCGATCTGGTCACGTTGAACGAGGATCTCGAGAGACTGGTCGATGAGGGCCATCGACCGCCCGTACTGCCAGGTATCGAGTGCCCTGCGGACCTCGGGTGGCATGTCCCAACTGCCGGCCGTAGCCGTTGCGGTCGCATATGCGGCCAGAGTCGTATCGCGTTGTTGGAGCAGACTCGTCTGGGCCGGGTTCATTACCCAGAGGCGCCAGATGGGCTCAAACGATCGACCGGTCGATTGCTCGAGCAGATCGAGCAATCGACGCCAATCGGTGGCGGGTTCGGCGGGTGATTCGACCTGAGCCGAGTGGAGAGGCTGGTAGGCGGACCTGTCGGCTCGAGCGGCAGCCCAGACGCGCTTCAACCCGTCCGCGCCGGCCTCATCTGCGATCTGCCCGGCCACCTCGAGCGTGGCGCCATACAGATACTGGTCGAGTGCCGAATTAGGCTCACCGGGCGTCGCCCAGTCGTTGAGGGGGACGGCCGCCAGGCGGAGTCGAGGAGTCAGCACCGGGACGCCCTGCGAGGTGAACCCGAGGAGGTTGACGGCCTGCTGGGCATAGTAGGAAGCGAAGCCCTCCTGGACCCAACGGTCGCTCACCAGTTGGTCGTTGAACCACAAGTGAGCCGTCTCGTGCAGGACCACAAATGGGAGGGCCAGATACCCGACCTGGACCTCACCACTGCTCTGATCGTATGAGCCGCCGAAGCCGCCCATTTCCTCGGTCGATGCTTCCACGACCGTGAGCGTCGTTTCGGTCGGATCGCCCAGGCCGATCAAGTCGCGCAGCACGGGGTAGCCCGCCCTAAGAACGCGCTCGACCTCGTCCGCCCAGCCGATATCGTCGAACCAGTACCGAAGGCCGACGAATAGAGTTCCGATCCTGACATAGCGCACCCTCATGTCGCTGGCGGCGACGGGCCGGACGGCAGTGAACCAGGCAAGGAGCTGGGTCGGGGCCTCGAGAACGCCTGACGAGAAGACGACCTCGCCGGAACCGAAAACCGACCGGGTCAAGTTGCCGATCTCCTCGGTGACGGTGAAGTAGGGCGGAAATTCGACCGTGACGGAGCTGCCCGGTGTGTTCGGGCTGCCGAACGCGGCCACCGGGAACGACATCAGGCTATTGCCGATTCGGAAGTTGCGGTCGGTAGAGCCGCCGCTATCGACCAGGTCGAAGGTGAGGTCGAATGATTCGCTCTCGCTCGAATACAGGCGCTGGTCGAGGCCAACGCTGACGATCACGCTCGATCCTGTTGTCGACTCGACCGTGGCGGCAAGCACAACGCCACTGGTGGTTGTGGCCTGGATGTCGACCGACCACTGCGGCAGGGTCAGCTGGATTCGGTCGTAGTAATAGCGGCGGTCGCCGTCGGCCGCGGTATGAGAAGTGGCCGTGATGACCGCCACGACGTGGACCCGACTGGGCGGCTCTGCCGTCCAGGTCGAGCTGGAGACGTAGCTAAGTTCGCTCTGGGAAGCCGCGACTCCGGCCGGCGTGGCGGCCTGCCACAGCGAGGCCGTCGCGACCAGGAAGAGCGCGAGGCCGGCGGTGCTCAAGCGGAGGCGCATTACGCCGTGGTCCACTTACGTTCGACCGATCAGACTCGAGCGGCGGCGCGCGCAGGTGGCCGCGTGTGCCGACGGCGGGCGTGCCGCGAATCCGACATCCGCCTCAGTCGCTCGTCTCCCTGGAGGCGCGCAAACCCCCAGAGCTGGACCGGCTTGCGGCGTCTGTGCCCGACTCGGGGGGATCGAGGACGCCGGTCGGAGCGTCGTGCCCGTCGGACGATTCCGTGACCCGGGCCCGCGCCCCCGGTCTAGGCTGGTGCTCGCGAGGCCGCTCCACGGTCGAGCCGCTGCGTATGACCCTCGACACGAAGTCGGCCGCCCGCACACCCTCGCCGACCAGAACGTTTCGGCCGATCCGCACGCCACGCGGAACGACTGCCCGCTTGCCCACGACGGTGATGCCGGTATTGAGCCGCCCCGGTTCGCGGCGGTTGACGACGTCGAAGTCCGTCCCCTCACCAATGATGGCGCCCGGGCCAACGGCCACCTCTTTGTCGAGGATTGACCGATCGACCACCGCGCCCGGCCGGATGACCGAGTCGAAGAGAATGATCGAGTCTCTGACGACCGCGCCCACATCCACTACGACGCCGGGCGACAGCACAGAGTTCACGACCGAGCCGTTTATCACGCAGCCATGGCTGATCAGGCTGCCATGGACCTGCGCCGTGGATCCGATCTTGGCCGGCGCACGTTCCTCGGACCGAGTGTGAATGACCCATTCGCGGTCATAGAGGTCCAGCTCCGGGGCATCCGAAAGCAGTGCCAGGTTGGCTTCCCAGTACGACTGAACGGTTCCCACGTCCTGCCAATAGCCGTCGAAGCGGTAGCCGTAGACGCGCGCACCGCCCTCGATCATCGCCGGTATGACGTCATGACCGAAGTCCGACCTGGTGTCGGTCAGCCATTGGTGGAGTGCCCGCTTCGAAAAGACGTACACGCCCATGCTGGCCAGGTCCGACTTGGGCTGGCGCGGCTTCTCGGCCCACTCGACGATGCGGTCCGTTTCGTCGAGGGCGAGGATGCCCATTCGTGACGCATCCGCGAGCGGCACCCGCCGGACGGCGATCGTCACGTCGGCGCGATGGCGCCGGTGGGCGGCCACGAACGGCTGGTAGTCCATCTTGTAGATGTGGTCGCCGGCCAGCACGAGGACCGTGTCGCCCGGTGCCTGCTCGATAACGTTGAGGTTCTGCAGGACGGCGTCCGCGGTGCCGCGGTACCACTCGGCCACGCGGCCGCGGGCGATGTACGGCTGGAGCATCCGAACGCCGCCGTAGTTGCGGTCCAGGTCCCAGGGCCGGCCCATGCCGATGTGGTCGTTTAGGGAGCGGGGGTTGTACTGGGTCAGGACGACGACATTGTCGATGTCCGAGTTGACGCAGTTGGAGAGCGCGAAGTCGATGATGCGGTACTTGCCGCCGAATGGGACGGCTGGCTTGGCCCGTAACGACGAGAGGATGGAGAGCCTCTCGCCTTCGCCGCCGGCGAGTATCACGGCCAGAGTTCGCTTCATCGGGCGTCCTCTCGCTTCGGGCTCGGGTGTGGCCGAGCTACGGCGATGCTAGCACCCCGCCGCCAGGTCCGAGTGGAGGATGGCGGCGTCGCCCGGCGTGCGCCTGTCGAGGTGCCCGAAGCGCGTTCTACAGGAACAGCCGCGGGTTCAGGAATGCGCCGTTGACCCTCACTGCCCAATGCAGGTGGCAGCCCGAGGAGTGGCCCGTAGTGTTCTCAGTCCCGACGAGCTGGCCGGCCACCACGGGCGCCCCGACAACGATCCCGCCCGGCGCCTTGGCTGTCATGTGGGCATACCACGTAACCATGCTCGTGGAGTGGGCGATGATCACCAGCCATGCCTGCGGCGGCGCATCGTACGGGTTGTAGCCGACGAAGACGACCACACCCGCCCCGGCCGCGTAGACCGGCGTCATGCACGGGGCCGCGATGTCTATGCCCTGGTGGAAGTGAGCGCAGCCGCCGACACGCGGCTCCGAAGCCACTCCGGTACAGCCGAACTCCTGGGTGATCACCCCGCCCATTGGCCACTTCAACGTGCCGCTGTACTGGGACGGGATCTTGCTAACGAAGCCCTGCTGGCTCACTAGCGCGTCGATCTTACTGGCCAGGTCATCCATGGCCTGGCCGTTCGACCTGATTGTGGCGTCGAGGGCAGACTTGTTCTTCTCGAGTTTTGCCTCGGCGGCCTGTTGACTTGCCAGCTGGGTCTCGAGTTGAGCCTTGAGAGCCGTGAGCTGATCCTGCTCCGCGGTCAGCTGGGCCTGCTCATCGGCGAGCGACTGCCTCTGCCCGGCGACCTGGTCCTTCAGCATCGCATTGGCTTCACTCGCCATCTCGACTGTCTGACGCATCTGCGCCAGGGTTTCCTGGTCCTGCCGTATCTGATCGGCCAGGGCCTTGTCGGCGTGCGCCATGTCGCCGTAATACGAGACGTCCGATAGAGCCTCGGTCAGTGAATGGGCGGTCAGGAGCTGTTGCAGCAACGGCGTCTGGTCGGTCACGTAGGCGCTAACCAGGCGGCTGGCAAGGACCTGCTGGCGAGCCTCGAGCTCACGCTGTTTGGCATTCTGCTGCGCCGTCAGCTGCGCGAGTTCCGTTGACAGCACGACCTGCTGGACGGCAAGGTCGTCGAACTGAGCCTTCACGCCGACCATCTGGGTCTGGAGGGCGGTGATCTGCGCCTGAGCGTCATCGATGGACGTGCGCACGCCGTTCAGGTTTTGCTGGGTCTCCCCTATCTGGCTCTTGAGAGAGGTCTGCTGAGCCGACAGCTTGGCGAGCTGCGCCTTCTGGTCGGCAATCAGCTTGGCCAGTCGTTGCTGCTCCGCGACTGCGTCGGATAGGGAGTCGGCCCTGACCGGCGGGGGCGAAGACTGGAAGGCAAGGCCGGGCGCAACGAGGGCCAGGCCGAGAATTAGCTGAAGGAGCCGCCAGCGGTGCGGGCTGCGGCCATATGCGCGGCGGTCGTTCGGGGCAGTCATCGTGCGAGCACTCCGTTGCGCGCGCTCCCGGTGAGCACGTTATGCGGTTACGCCCGCCGGTCTGACGCCGTCCGTTGGAGGGGCACTACCTCAGGACGACTCCGGCTGACCAGATAATACACCGGCCAACCGCTCTAAGGTCCCACTCTTGTGTGGTACGGTCGATTGAGGTGCAGATGGCCGGTGGCGGGGCCATCATTGACACCGCGGCTCTCGCAGAAACACCGGCAAGGGTGCTAGCCTCTTTCTGCACACGTCCACTAGCACGCTCTGCCGGCTACCGCAGCGCACAAATCCGTCCGTTCCCGAGCGTTTGGCTCGGCAATCCGAACGAGGGAAAGAGGCTCTCAATATGCCGCTCTTCGGTCCGCCCAACATTCCTCAGTTGGAGGCCAAGAGAGACGCCCAAGGCCTGATCAAGGCACTCGCGTTCAAAGACGCCTCGATCAGAATGGCGGCCGCCAATGCCCTGGCGCCGCTGAAGGAGCCCATGGCCGTCGAGCCGCTGGTCGGGCTGCTTTCGGACGAGCATCCCGGCGTTCGGCGCGCCGCCGTCGCAGCCCTCTCGGCTCGCGGGGGGTTCCGCGTTGTCGAACCGCTGGTGAGCGTGCTCGAGGACCGCGATCCGGACGTCCGAGCCATCGCTTCGTCCGCCGTGTATCGCCGGCTCTTGACCGACCCCGATCAGGACGCCCGTCGCGCAACGGCCGCCGCGCTCGGCCGGATCCGTGACACCGCGGCTGTGGAGCCCCTCGTCAAGACGATCATGGACGCCGACGAGGGTGTGCGGGTCGCCGCGATCCAGGCCCTCCAGGCCATCGGCGATGTCCAGGCGGTCCCGCCTCTGATCATCGTTCTGGCCCACGAGCAGGTCCGCCAGAAGTCGACCGGGCGATCCGCGCTGGCGGTCGAGCGGGCGGCTTCGCGTGCGCTCGATGCCCTGTGCGACGCCAGCGCCATCGGGCAGCTGCGGTCGGCCCTCGACCACGGCGACTCAGAGGTCCGCGAGATCGCCGTCCGGCGGTTGGCTCGAATCGGGACGCAGGAGGTCGCCACCTCACTGGCGGCGTCGCTCGATGACACGGATCCCGGCATCCGGCGAGCTGCCGCTCGAGGGCTGGCGGAGATCGGCTGGACGCCGCCCAAGAACCTGACCGGCGCCCGCTACTGGGCCGCCCTGCGCCAGTGGCGCCACTGCGCCGAGTGCGGCCCCGTCGCCATCCCACTTCTCGTTTCGTCGTTCGACGGAGTGGATGCCCTGGAGCGAACCGACATCGTCGGCGCGCTGGCCGAACTGGGCTGGCAGCCCGACGAGGCCAACGCCACCGCCGCCCACTTCTGGGCCGCGCAGGGAAAGTGGGACAAGGTCGCCGAGATCGGCGAGCCGGCGGTGGAAACCCTCGACGCCATACTCACGACCGCGCCCAAGTGGCGGGATCGTGTTTCCGCGGCGGCGACCCTGGCGACCCTCAACCAGCCCCGCAGCGCGCCCTTCACCCGACTCGATCTGGTCCAGCGAGCCCTCGCCATCATCGACGGCGAAGGCTCCGAGAAGGACAAGCAAGGTCTCTTCGAGGCGCTCCTGGCCGACGAGCATCAGATCGAGGCCGGCGTCGAGACAGTCGAATGGTGCAAGTGCGGCTATCCGGCCGCAAAGGTCAAGAAGACTGGGCTGCGCGGGCCGGTCGCCAACCTGCTCGGGTTCGAGCAGAACGCCAACAAGGCCACGACCTACTACTGCCCCAGCTGCGACACGCGCCGAACGACAGTAGCGGCGTAAGTCCGCCGTCGGACGGCGCATTCCTGCGTTGGCGCGTGGCGGTAATCAGCCAGGTCGCCGGCTGAGCGGCGGGCTAGGACGAAGCCGGTAGCAAGGTGGCCCAGACCGCCCCGATGATCAGGAACGGGCCGAACGGGATGTAGCTCTTCATCGTCACGCGGCGCGCGAGCAGCAGCGTGACGATGACGACGCCGGCGATCATCGCGCCCGCGAACACGGCAATGACGATCCGCAGGAACCCGGTCAGCAAGCCTACGGATACCAGGAACTTCACGTCGCCACCGCCGAAGGCGCCTTCGCCGAAGGGCAGCGAGGCGACGAACAGCAGCCCCGGAACGACGATCGCGCCGAGGACTGCCAACCAGGCCGGCGATCGCGACACGAGCGAGTCGCCGCTCCAGACCAGGGCCAGGGCGCCCAGGACGATCAGCGGCAGCGTCACCACATCCGGCATCAGCCGTTGATCGAGGTCCGTGGCAATCAGCAGGACGCAGGCCGCGAAGAAGCCGCCGAACAGCAGCCGCTGCCCGAGATCGTCGAAACGCCCCGGAACCGCGGCCAGAGCAACGGCCGCGAAGACGGCCACCACGAGCGTCCGCCAATCTACGTTCCGGACCGTGCCGTCCTCGTGGCGCGGCCAGCGGGCCGAGATGCGGTCTGCCGCCACGCCCCAGACCAGCCCCGCCAGGCCGAGTAGTGGCACGAGTGGATCGAACCCGGTCGGCAATGACGGCAAGCTAGCCTCCCTTCGTTGTGCGGCCGCGTGCGACTCGGAGCAGCCTGGAGCGGCGGCGGAAGCGCCGCCCCCCGACCGGCCGCGCCCGGCCTCTACCTGGCGCCGGCCAGTGCCAGCTCCACCAGAGTGGCGTGAGCCACGCCGGTGGCTCCGGCCGGAGCGTAGGTGGTCTTCTTGCGGAAGTACGCGGTCCCGGCGATGTCGAGGTGGATCCACGGCACCGTTGCGAACTCGCGGAGGAAGAGCGCGCTCTTGATCAACCCGCCTTCGGCCGAGCCGGTGTTGATGAAGTCGGCATACCAGCTGTCGAGGTCGCTGCGGTATTCCTCGATCATGGGCAGCTGCCAGTACCGCTCCCCTGCCCGCTCGGCGGCCGCGGTCAGGCTGTCATACCAGACCTGTGGCGTGCCGAAGGCGCCCGTCATCTGATCGCCGAGCGCCCGAGCCACGGCGCCCGTGAGGGTCGCGATGTCGACCAGGTGCGTGGCCCCGAGCTTCTCCGCGTAGCACATGGCGTCGCCCAGGATCAGGCGGCCCTCGGCGTCGGTGTTGATGATGTCGACGGTCTTGCCGTTCATTGCCTTGACCACGTCGCCGGGGCGGGCCGAATGAGGACCGGGCATGTTCTCGACGGCCGGGGCGATCGCGAGCAGCGGCGTTCCTGGGGCAAGTCGAGCCACCGTGGCGATGGCGGCAATCACGGTGCAGGCACCGGTCTTGTCCATCTTCATCTCTTCCATCCGATCGGCCGACTTGATGCTGATACCGCCCGAGTCGAAGCAAACGCCCTTGCCCACCATCGCCAGGCGCCGGCCGGCCGCGTCCTTCGCGCCTTCCTCGCCGGACCGCAGCACGATCATCCGCGGTGGATTGGCACTGCCTCGGCCGACTGCAAGGAACATGCCCATGCCCAGCTCGGTCGCTCGCTTCGGATCCAGCACGTCGATGTGGAGGCCGTGGCGCTCGGCGATCGCCCGGGCCTCGCCCGCGAGGACCTCCGGCGTGACGTCGTTGGCGGCGCGATTGGCCAGCCGACGGGCGACGTTGGCGCCTTCGCCGATCACCTGGCCACGTTCGGCCGCCCGCTTCACAGCCGCCACGTCGGCGGCGGACGCAATGAGAATCAGCTCGTCAAGGGCGGGCGGGGCGCTCTTGAGCCCGTCGCGATAGATCGACGCCGGCTCGAACTCGCCCTCGACGACGCCGCGTGCGAGCATCTCACCCACCGCGGCCGCTCCGCCATCGATCCGATCGCCGAGCTCGCCCAGCCAGATGGCCAGCGACTTGACGGTCCGACCGGCCAGGCGACGCTCGATCGCGGACCCGATGCGGACGACCACCTGCCGGGTGATCGAGTCGGCATCGCCGGCGCCGATGGCCAGGAGCCTGCCGGCGCGCAGCTGTCCCGCGGCCGTGACCACCGAGCCATACCTCTCGGCCTTGAGCTCGCCGAAGGCGGCCAGCGCGGTCAGCTCGCCGCCGGCCCGTTTGTCGATCTCCGCAATAACACCGTCGAACGTTGGCTCGCCCACGAACGGAACGGCGAGCACGTCTGCGGGAACGTCCCAGGGTTGATCGCTGACGACGCGCAACTGCATGACCAGGCCTCCGGCCGCGCGGCTCATCGGGGCGCCGCAAACCCATGGCGTCGGCGCGGGGCGCCGGCGTTGTGACGATTGGCTAAGTCTATCGAGTCGACGGCGGGGCGCTGGGGGGCCAGACGGACGGTGCGCGAGCGGCCGGCACCGCTACCCGCCGAAGACGGTCCCTCCGGTCAGGTCCGTCAGCGCGTCGGCGAGGGTGCCCCTGGCCGTCTCGATCGAGATGCCGTCTGAGGTCAGATTCCCGGCCATCTCGTACAGGACGACCTGGAGCACGTCCGTGCTGTTGGGCAGCAGCGCCTTTGCGTTATTGACTCCTCGGAGGGCGGCCGTCACCTGGGCGGTCACCTTGCCCTTCGAGTCGATCATGGTCTGCCACAGCAGACGCAGTGCGTCGTCCATCCCCTTGGTCCGGTCGAGCCACTGCGTAAGGGTTGATACGTCGGTCACAACGGCCAGATGCGTTGCGACGCTATTGGCATCGACGATGGCCGACGACGCGACATCGAGCTTGGCCAGGGCGTCGGGGAAGCGACCCTGAGTCGCGAGCTCGAGCGCATCGCCTGCGGTCGAGTCGTGGGTTTCGATGTCGTTGGCCACCCGCATCGCTGTCTGGCTGCCGTTGACCATCGACTGCCAGTCGTCCCGAAGAGGCGACACCGATGCCAGGGCCAGGCAGACCTTGCGATACCGATCGACAAGTGCGGGGCTGTATTGCTTGATCAAGTCCGCGTGCAGCGTTGATTCCCAGGCCCCGCACTGCAGCCTGTTGTCGAGGTCCGCCGCCGCCGCGTCGATCGCACTGACGTTGTTCCAGCCTTCGTCCCAGGCCGTCTGGAGGTCCGGCTGATTGACCTGGGCCAGGCTCGACAGCGTGTTTCGAGCCATCTGGCCGAGCGAGTCGACCTCATCCTTGAGCCTGGCCAGATCACGGACGGCTGCGTCGAGCTTGACCGACAGCGCCTGATCCGCCCCCCAGGTGAGCTCCGGTCTGTTCCCGCTCGACGGCGTGTGATCTGCCGCCGCTGCTAGCCCGGCCGAACCAAACGCCAGACCGGCGGCGAGAGCGAGCCAACCGAGACGAATCAAGCCTCGGCCGGCCAGGCTCCTGCGTCGGCCGCCCTTTCCGAGCTCGTACTCGCCGTAGTCTTCGGAGTCGAGGCCGAGGTCGTCACCATCGAGATCGACGGGCGAACCGTAGCCGGCCAGATCGCGCTCTTCGATCGGCCTTAGGCTCGAGCCGTAGGTCGGCCGTGGCGGCAGGCTGGGGGTGGTCATATTGCCGGCGATGCTACACCGACGCGGCCGCGTCCGGGCCGAACGGGTGCCCTAGCGCAAGATCGCGCAGAAGGAGATCCCGGCCGACGAACCGATCGCCCTGAACGTCAACCTGTCGGGCCTCTAGCTGCGCCACCCCAACATCGTCCGCTTAACGGGCACCCGCAAGTCGATCGAGCACGATCGCCAGCTCGTCGGCATCCTCGGCAATCTCCGTCGGCTGGTCGGCCGTGGCCAGGGCCGCAACCTGAGCCCGGGTCGTGATCCCGGTCAGCATCAACACCGACCGGGCACCCACGGCCTGGGCCGCGGGCACGTCCGTGACCAGGCTATCGCCGATCATCACCGCCTCGGCGACGTCGGCGCCGACGGCCCGAGCGGCCACCTGCAGGAGCAGCGGCCCGGGCTTGCCGATCGACACGGGCGTGTGGCCCGACGCCGTTTCGATAGCCGCCACGAGCGACCCCGCCCCGGGCATCAACCCCTTCTCGAGGGGATAGACCGGGTCGCGGTTGGTGGCTACGAACCTGGCTCCAGCTCGGACGGCTTCGGCGGCGCAGGCGAGTCGGGCGTAGGTGAAGTCGAGGTCGAGGCCCACGACAACCGTGTCGACCGGCCCGGTGGCAGCCGCCGCGTCCCGACCGTTCGCCTTCCAGCGTTCGGCCGCATCGCCCGAATAGACGACACTTATGCCAACGTCGCCAAGCTCGTGGACCAGACCGGCGCCGCCGACGACGAGCGCCAGCCCGACCGGTGGCACGAGATCGCGCAGATAGAGGGCCGTGGCGCGGGCAGACGATACGATTCGGTCGGGCGAAACCGGCGCGCCCATAGACTGAAGGCGCGTAACGTAGTCGGCGCGATACCACATCGAGTTGTTGGTCACGTACACCACGTCGTCGCCGGCGGCGGCGCGAGCCGCCAGCACGGCCGCGACTCCGGGCACGGGTTCGGCGCCGCGATAAACGACACCATCGAGGTCAACGAGGAGGAGCATGGCCAGGATGCTACCGGAGCGGCGCCCAACGCGCGGAGTCGCGGCGCGCGGAGGTGCGGCTCTTTGGCCCGCCGGTGCGTGGCGGCGCGCCGTGTCGGCCGCGCCGAATCGGGCCTCGCCTGCGGGTCGCGAGACCGCGCCGAATCGGGCCTCGCGTGCCTGACGACCGGCGCGTTCTCGAGGGCATCGAGCGCCTGGTCGTCGACGGCAACAACGTCCTGTTCGCGCTCCGTCGATCGCCGACCCCGCTGCCCGCCGCCGCGCTGATCGGTCGGCTGCGGGCCATCGTCCCGCCGAGCGTGGCCGTTGTCGTGGTCCTCGACGGAGCGCCCGAGCACGGCCTCGTCTCGCGCCGCGTCGCGTCGGGCGTGGAGGTTCGCTACGCCGGCCGCATCTCCGCCGACGAGGTCATCGCGCGCCTGGTCGAGCAGAGCTACCCCGACCGCGGCCTCGGCACCCTGGTCGTCACCGACGACATCGAGTTGTCGAACTCGATTCGGCGTGCGGGCGGTCGAACGGTCGGCAATCGATGGCTGATCGGGCGTCTCGAGAGTCAGCGGCTTTCGGCGCCCGCTATCGGACGGCCGGCGCCTCCGACGCCTTCGGGGGCATCGCCGGATTCGCGCCCCGACTCCGACGCCGACGCCGCGGAAGCCCCTCGCTGGTCCCCCGGCCGCGGCGCCACCCGCAAACGCGGCAACCCCCGCCGCCGCCCGGCCTCCGGCCGGTAGGGCTCCCGCCCCTCGCTTCCGCTCCGCGACGCCCGCCTGAGATGCCTCCGTCCGCGCCCCGTGCCGGCCGCGCAGCCCCGTGCCGGCCGCTCGGCTCCGTGCCGCCACTCGGCCCCGTGCCCGCCTCCCGGCCCCGTGCCGCCACTCGCCACTCGCCACTCGCCACTCGTCGAACGCGGCGCCGAGCGGGCCACCACCCCGAATGCTCCCGGAGTCGCCGACCGGCGACTCCGGACCGTGTCGTCGTCTCTTGCGCCGGCCAGGTTCGAGCTAACACCGATGGCGGCGGTACTAAGTTGAAGCTCGGCCTGCTAGAGCGCCCGGATCGGGGCCGTTCGCCTCTTCAGCGTCGATTCTGGGCGCGAATCTGAGCAGAACCGACCAGATGCGGCCCGGTTGGGGCGTATCGAGCCACTCGCACCCGTCGCGATGGCGGCACCTTCGGTTTAGTACCGCCCGTATCGGTGTTAGCTAGAAATAGGACGCCTCGGAGCGGTCCACTGGGCTCGGCGAGCCAGTGACGCACGGCCCAGGTTCGTTCGGGCAGTGAGGCGGACACCAGTGAGGCGTGGCGCTCCACCAATCGCCGATGGGTCGAAGCGTCGGGCAGGACCAGGACATTGGCCACGCACAGGGGCAGCCAGCCGCGCTCGAGCCGCGCCACGATGGGCACCACCCGTCGCTTCATGTCTAGGACCCGCAGCGTTTCCTCGAGACTCACAATCTCGGTCTTGATCTCGACGATGAGGAGGGCGCAGCGGTTGGGCTGCCAGCCGAGGATGTCGACCGACCCACGATCGCCGTAGCGATTGAAGGAGAACTCGGTTCGGACCTCCCAGCCGAACCTTGTCAGCAGCTCGACCGCCGCGTTCTGGAGCAGAGCGTGCCTGCGATCGAGGATTCGATCGAGCTTGGGCCCCCGCCAATGCGGGGCTAACTGGACGTCCGCACCGAGGACTTCGGCCATCCGGCAATACGTGCCGATCGCCAGCGTCCCGAACCTGCCGCATTCGAGGTCGGACACGGTTTGCTGCGAGACGCCGGCGCGGGCGGCCACGTCTGACTGGCGGAGACGCAACTCGACGCGAATGGCGCGGAACGTGTTGCCGATCTTGACGCGATCCATCCTCCAAAGATGACGTGCCCGGCTTATCGGCCGATTAGCCGGGCCACGGGTCACGGGCCACGGGCGACGAGACGGGAGGCCACGGGCGACGGGTGACGGGCGACGAGGCGGGAGGCGGTCCGGAGTCGCCGGGCGGCGCCTCCGGGGGCAGCCGTTTGAGCCGCGAACCACGCCCCACGCAGTAGCGCGACCCTCCGCCGCGGGGCTCCCACCCTGAGGCACTGGCCAGGCAATGCAATAATAGAACGTACGTTCTGGCGGTTGCTCCGCTCCGGCGCCGAACGGCCCGGAGAGACTGCGACGCGGTGCCACCACCGGGGTCATCCACAGGGTATCCACAGACGATCCGCAGGCCGTCCACGAAACGGCGGCGGATCTCCACCTGATTGCCGTCGGGATCCCCAGATGTTGTGGTTGCGTATAGCAGGATACCACTAGATGTTGTGTTTTGCGGTCTTGACTGGCTCGGGCAGCAGGCGTACATTCCGTCGGTCGCGCGGGCCCCGGAGAAGCCCGCGAGGCGCCGGAATGGATCGGAATGTCACGGTCGAAGGCGGCGTCGGAACGACATATCGGAGGAGCATCGCCGGAGCACCCGCAGCTATCGTCACCACCGAGGGAGACCGGCCAACGGCCCGAAGAGGCGGGCCGGAGGGTCTTCCGGTACCTCGCGGGCACGCCGACGGGGGCAGGCCCCACCGCTATGCCAGGGCGCCACGCGTCGACACCGAGCCACAGGGCGCCGAGCCACAGGGCGCCACGCTGCCAGACAACTGCCACGCCACATCGCCACGCCACCAACTGAAAACCAGGCCACGAACCGCAAAGACGAGCTTCGACATGATCGATCGAGCCGGTAGCACCCAGAGAGGTGGAGGAAATGAGTCGAGCCGACGCGAACGCGGCCGCCGCGAATGCGACCCCCGCGAGCCCCAAGGCCGCGAGCGCCACCACCTCGGGCGCGAAAGCCACGGACAGAGCCACGGACAGAGCCGCGAACAAGGCCGCGGGCAATACCCCGGTCCCCGTCATGGCTGAGAGCGTCGCCACCATGCTGCCCGACGGCCGCTTCACCGGCAACGGCGTCAAAGGCCTCCACTTCCCGCGCCGCTGGACCGTGCCGGGCGTCCACCCCTACGACGAGATCGAGTGGGAGATCCGGACCGCGGCAATCGGCAACGAGAAGGGCGTCAACGTCTTCGAGCAGAAGGCCGTCGAGGTCCCCGCGTTCTGGAGCCAGCTCGCCACGAACGTCGTCGTGAGCAAGTACTTCCGCGGCCACCTCAACACCGCCGACCGCGAGACGAGCGTCCGCCAGCTGATCGACCGNNGACCGCGTCGTCGACACCATCGCCGGCTGGGCCGAAACCCAGCACTACTTCGCCACGGATGAAGACCTCCACGCCTTCCAGGCCGAGCTGACCCACCTCCTCGTCCACCAGAAGATGAGCTTCAACTCGCCGGTCTGGTTCAACGTCGGCGTCGAAACCCACCCGCAGTGCTCCGCCTGCTTCATCAATTCGGTCCAGGACACGATGTCTTCGATCATGGACCTGGCCAAGACCGAAGCGATGCTGTTCAAGTTCGGCTCGGGCGCCGGTTCGAACCTGTCGACCATTCGATCGAGCAAGGAGAAGATGTCGGGCGGCGGCACGGCCTCCGGACCCGTCTCATTCATGCGCGGCTACGACGCCTTCGCCGGCGTGGTCAAGTCGGGCGGCAAGACCCGGCGCGCCGCAAAGATGGTGATCCTCGACGTCACGCACCCCGACATCGAAGACTTCATCAACAGCAAGCTGCGGGAAGAGAAGAAGGCCTGGGCCCTGATCGAGGCCGGCTACGACCCGTCGTTCACCGGCGAGGCCTACGGTTCGGTCGCCTTCCAGAACGCCAACCATTCGGTCCGAGTCACCGACGACTTCATGCGCGCCGTGGTGGCCGATGGCAGCTGGACCACGCGCGCCGTGGTCGACGGCAAGCCGATGGACACCTTCAAGGCCCGCACCCTCTTCCGCGAGATGGCCGACGCGGCCTGGGTCTGCGGCGACCCCGGCATCCAGTACGACACCACCATCAACGACTGGAACCCGGTCTCCAACTCGGCCCGCCAGTACGCCACTAACCCGTGCAGCGAGTTCAGCTTCCTCAACGACACGAGCTGCAACCTGGCGTCGCTCAACCTGATGAAGTTCGTGAAGGACGACGGCGAGTTCGACGTCGAAGGCTTCCGATATGCCAGCCGCGTGACCATCACCGCGCAGGAGATCTTGGTCGACAACGCCAGCTATCCGACGCCGATGATCACCGACAACTCGCACCTGTTCCGGCCGCTCGGTCTGGGTTACGCCAACCTGGGCGCGCTGCTGATGAGCCGCGGCCTCGCCTACGACTCGGCCGAGGGCCAGGCCTACGCCGCCGCAATCACCTCGATCATGACCGCCGAGGCCTACCGCCAGAGCGCGATCATTTCCCGCGACCACGGCGGCCCGTTCGCCGAATACCGCAAGAACGAGGAGCCGTTCCTGCGCGTCATCGAGAAGCATCGCGACGCCGCCCACGGCATCCCCGACAAGCAATCCGTGCCCGCCGACATGCACCGCGCCGCCCGCGACATCTGGGACGAAACCCTCGCCCTGGGCCGATCGCACGGCTACCGCAACGCCCAGACCACGCTCCTCGCCCCCACCGGAACCATCGCTTTCATGATGGATTGCGATACCACCGGCATCGAGCCCGACATCGCCCTCGTCAAGTACAAGAAGCTCGTCGGCGAGGGCTTCCTCAAGATGGTGAACCAGACCGTCCCGGGCGCCCTGCGCAAGCTCGGCTACACGCCCGAACAGGTCGATGCCATCGTCGCCTACGTCAACGAGCGCGAGACGATCGAAGGCGCGCCGGATCTGCGGCCCGAGCATCTGTCGGTCTTCGACTGCGCCTTCAAGCCTATGAACGGCACGCGTTCCATCCACTACCTGGGCCATCTCCGCATGATGGCGGCGGTCCAGCCGTTCCTCTCGGGCGCGATCAGCAAGACGGTCAACATGCCCGAGGCGGCCACGGCCGAGGAGATCGAGACGGTCTACCTCGAGGGCTGGCGTCTGGGCCTCAAGGCCATCGCGATCTACCGCGACAACTCGAAGCGCTCGCAGCCCCTCATGACGGGCAAGAAGAAGAGCACCGACGGCGCCGCAACGGCAGCCGAGGCCGTGGCCGCTGCTGCCGCGCTGGCCGCCGCCGCGGCTCCGCTCGAGCCGAAGGCATACCGCCGCCGCCTCCCGGCCGAACGAACCGCGATCACCCACAAGTTCGATATCGCCGGCCACGAGGGCTACATCACGGTGGGCCTCTACCCCGACGGTCAGCCGGGCGAGATCTTCCTCAAGATGGCCAAGGAAGGCTCCACAATCAGCGGCCTGATGGACAGCTTCGCGACCACTGTCAGCGTCGCCCTCCAGTACGGCGTGCCGCTGCACGACCTGGTCCACAAGTTCGCCCACGTCCGGTTCGAGCCGTCGGGCTTCACCGCCAATCCGGAGATCCCGATCGCCAAGTCGATCATCGACTACATCTTCCGCTGGATGGGATCCAGGTTCCTGCCGCCGGAAGACCGAGCCACGCTGGGCTTGATAGACCGTTCGGCAACCGCGGAATCTTCGGTGCAGCCGCTAAACCTGGGTCTAGGCGGAACCCCCGGAGCCGGCAGCGCCGGGACCTCAGGGAGTGGCTCTTCTGGCGCCGCGGGGCCAGCTTCGTCGGGGAGTGGAGAGGCGGCCTCGTCGGACACCGCCGCTGGCGCGCCGGCGGCCTCCTCACCCGCGACTGCAGTGGCAGCTCCAGCCTCCGAATCCCCCACCCCGCCGCCCGCTAGAGAGTGGCCCTCCGACACTCCCCGCTCCACGGCCTCCTCTGCCTCCGGCAGCACCACCGTCCACGCGAGTGGCAACGGCAATGGCAACGGCAAGGCCCGCGCCACCCTCGGCAGCCTGGGCATAGGCCGCAACCAGGTCACCTTCACTTCCCAGGCCGACGCCCCCAGCTGCGCCGAATGCGGCTCGATCATGGTCCGCAACGGCAGCTGCTACAAGTGCCTCAACTGCGGCTCCACGAGCGGCTGCTCGTGATGGGTAAGACCACCAGTCATGACCGGGCGGCGGGGTCCCGCGCCGCATCCCAAACTCTTTCAGCCATCCATGTGCAAGATCTCGAGGAAGTTCTTGGGGAGGAAGGGCTTCAGGAATGGAAATGCGTGGAATGCGGCGCTGACGGCAAAGGAATGGCGGCCGGATACCTCAAGCAAGGCTCAAGTCTGCGTCCGCTTTGCTTCACGTGCCTAGTGCTGGGGAGAGGCCTGCGACATGAGCGTTGACCGCCGTCGAGTCGCACGGGGCCTCGTATTCGGAACCCCGCGCCGAGCGCTCACTTCGACCATCACGGCTGGCGCGTTCCTACTGGCTTGCCTCGCTTTCATTCCGTGGCCACGTGAGATCCTGGCATTCGCCGTCGGGATTCCTCTCTGCCTGACCCCCTTTGCCATACTAGCCAAGGCGTACCCGAATGAGTTCAAGCAGGCTTCCGCAAGAATCCTGGCACACGTGGCTTGGGCCAGCCACGAAGTCGAGCGCCAGGCGGTTAAGCAGGATGTTGAAGGCAAGCTAGGCGCTTCGCTGGACCGAATAGGCGCTAGCTGCGTCGGCGCCGTTCCCAAGTCAGTTCACTTCGAGTTCCTCAAGTCCGGCGAAGCAATTCGCGAGCTGCCGGACGGGACCCTCGTGGTGGGAATCGCCCATCACGATGACTGGACGAGGAACCTAGTTGCGGCGGCTTGGGCATACGCTCGAATGGCCGTTCTGCCAAAGGCCCGCTTCTATTTGGACCCTGAAGTCTCCCAGGGTATCGATTTCGTGGTGGCCAAAGACCTGCTCTCCGAAAGCGACGCGGATGCTGCCGCCCAGTTCATTGAACAGATATGGTCGCCCGCGATTAGGGATCGAAGCAGGCTCCAAGACCTCACATTGAAGTTGGACCGCCTCCGGGAGGACTTTCTCTTTCATACCGTTCTCGTCGCTGAGTTCAGGGATCTCGGCACCAGAATGGCCGGGAGGTTCACTCGTGAGGACGTCGCCTTGGAGTCGGCGGAGTTTGTGGATTTCCTCTATTCAATCGCCACGCGAACCCACGGCGACGACGATAAGGTCAAGCTCAACTTCCGCGGAAGGGAGATCAACGTCGAGTTCATCCTCGTCGCCAATCCCGCTGTCTACGCTGCCAAGGGAAGCGATCCGTACCGTAAGGCAGTGGAATGGTCCTTGAGGCAGGCCGTTCGAAGCGTCTATCTTCTGTGCCGGGGGCGGAACTTCGAGTACGCACGCGAAGTGGCCACAAGTTTCGAGGCCGACCAACGCGTTCGCTCCATTGATCATTGGCAAGACCACGCCAGCACTGACCGCCACCGTGCCCCAATTGGCGTATACCGCCTCAATGTGGACCTCAGAGTGCTGACTGGAATTGGCTACGAGCCTCAAGTGGCCGTAGGACCTGGCAAACAGAGGGAAATCGCAGAAGCAGGACGGCTGGCCCGACAAGGGGTTCGGCCCAGGGCGCACTGACTAGCAGGGGGCACCAACTCGTGTCGAGGCAGACCAGCAAGGCCAGATCCACCAGCCCGCTCGTGGCCACGAAACCGGCGTGCGCGCCGCTTCTGCGCATGTACCGGGCCGCCGAGAAAGCGCGACCCAAGACATGGCGCGAGGTCGAGGACGCCTTCGTTCGGGCCATGGAGGAGTTCGACGCCAACGTCGCCGCCGGGATCGCGGACATCGGCGACCTGCAAAACGGCAAGGGCGACTTCCTCAACGACCTGATCGCGCTGGTGCTGGAGGGCTGTGGCGGCGTTCAATTGTTCTCGCGAGGAGGCGTTCCCGGGTTCGTGTTCGCGAACCACAACCTCGACGTGACGTACCCCAATACAGGCGTCGTTAGGTTCACCCTGGAGGTCAAAGCCGTCGGCACCCCGCGCCATCCCCTGTCGCCCACGCAGAAGCCGATCGGCAGACCGGGCTCTTCGGATCTGGCCAAACGGGTCAAGGAAGCCGCGTTCAAGACGATCGACCTCAAGGCCGAATACGGGCGGATCATGGCATCCCGTGGCCAGGCGGCTTCAGCGCCCAGCGGCAACCTCACCAGCTGGCTCCGGTCGGTGCCGCCGACGTCGTATCTGTTCATCGCCGCGCGCGTTGTGAGCAAGACCGATTTCGACGCCACGGTCGCCTTCGCCCACACAGCCGCGCAGGTCATGGACGGCGTGGGACTGTTCTGCTTTGGGCCGGCTTCGGAGGTGGAACCGACGACCTACCGCATCTTCGGCGTCCCGCGCGAGATCGGCATGGACCAGGTTCTGTATCGCGCCTGTCAGGACCTCACGGCCTTGCGGGACCAAAACCCAGAGCCCATCCCGAGCTCGGCGCTTGGGCCGGCTGCCGACGCTCAGGCTGCACTCAGCCGGATCGACAAGGAACATGACGCCGGGTCGAATGATCGCTCGTAGGATGGCTTCATGATCTCGACCAGCGCTCCGAGCCGAGACCGACTGAAGGCCAGAGGCGCCTTCTACACCCCGGCGGAGCTGACACGCTTTCTGGCGCGGTGGGCAATCCGTTCGGCCGACGATCGAGTACTGGAGCCATCGTGCGGGGACGGCGCGTTTCTTGGCACGATTGGCGAACGCTTCGCCGAGTTTGGTGTCGGTGGCCTGGCTGATCGATTGGTGGGCATCGAGCGGGATCCCGGCGAGGCCGACAAGGCACGAACGCTTGCCGCCGGAGCCCGCATCCTCACCAGCGACTTCTTCGACATCGATCCCTCGTCAATGCCGCCGATAGACGCCGTCATCGGCAACCCGCCCTACATCCGCTATCACGGTTTCTTCGGCGAGGATCGCCGCAAAGGATTGGCCCGGGCCAGAGGCCAGGGTGTCGAGCTGACCCATCTGGCGTCGTCCTGGGCGCACTTCGTCGTTCACTCAACTGGCTTCCTGGGCCCCGAGGGGCGGCTCGCCCTCGTGCTTCCCGCGGAGCTACTGCACACCGACTACGGCCAGCCGGTCCGCGATCTGCTCTTGCGACGGTTCGGCTCTCTCCTGGTCGTCGCCTTCGACCGAGCTGTGTTTGCGGATGCGCAGGTGGACGCGGTCCTGCTGCTCGCCTCCAACGACGACCATCTGGGCCTGCGCGTCATTCGTATCGCCGACGAGCGTAGCCTCGTCACGGTGGACGTAGGCGCGCATGCGGCCCGAGCGAGCGTGAGCCCTCCCGCCCGCTGGAGCGGATCAGTCGACTTCGAGGCCGGCGCGGTCTATGCCGAGGTCCTTGATTCGGGAGTCGCAGTGTCCTTGGGCTCCATCGCAAGCGTGGACATCGGCTTCGTGTCCGGCGCCAACGATTTCTTCGTGCTGTCGCGTGAGGAAGCGGCCCGCCGTCGGCTGCCCGCCGCGATCCTGACTCCGACCATGCGCCGACCCGGGGATGTACCGGGATTGGTGGCTGGGAACGAGCAGGCCCATCTCCTTCTCGACCTGGCCGCCAAACCCAAGTCCCGGAACAAGCATCTTCTCGCGTACCTCGCCGAGGGAGAAGCGACCGGCATCTCGGAACGCTACAAATGCCGCGTCCGCAAGCCGTGGTATGCGGTCCCGCTCCCCCGCTCCAAGCCGCAAGCATTCCTGCCATACATGAACCACCACGGCCCGCGCCTCATCGTGAACGACGCGAATGCATCGTCGAGCAACCTGCTGCACGGCGTCACCCTCCGACCGTGCGCGCCGCCCGTCCGCGCGCTCGCGGTTGTGATGTGCAGTTCGCTCACCCTGCTGAGCGCCGAGATCGAGGGCCGCGCCTACGGCGGCGGCGTCCTGAAGCTCGAGACGAAGGAGGCCGAGCGGCTGCTTGTGCCCGAGATCAGCGAAGAACTGGCCGAGCGACTTCTCAAAGCGTTCGATCGCGTCAACGCTCTTCGTGCCGCTGGCGACCTCGAAGGTGCGGCCTTCATGGTTGACAACCTCCTCGGCTTGGACCACGCCCGCCTTTGGGCCGCCTACCTCGTGTTCCGCACCCGCCGGCTCAACCGCCGACGCGCAGCCTGACAGGCGATCCGCGTCGCTGGCCGTATCTCATTGCGGGATGGTCGCTACACGTCCCAGTCGAATTTGGAATGGCGTTCCGCTCGCCTACTGGCAATCCGAGCGGATCGCGGCCTGGATCAGTGCGGCAGTCTCGGGATCGGTGGCCCTGTAGCCTTGGTGCCCTAACTCCCTTCGAACGACCGTCACCACCGCCGGCGAGGCCAGGATCTGGGCGATCGCCTTTGGCGCCGTGGTTCGCTTGGCCTTCCAGAGGTCGTCGATCCGGCGGCGCTTGAGAGCTTCGCGGGTGAGGTGGAAGAGGGCCTCGGTCTTCTTGGCGGACGGTTCCGGCCCCAGGATGTCGACATCCAGCGCAAGGTCGATCGAGACCGGCATACCGGGCGTCAGGTGGTAGGCCTGCCATTGCACGCCGTTGGTGAGGAGCATCCACTCGATGCCCTCGTTGACGGCGTACATCTCGACCTGGCGAAGGTGCTTCTGGTTGAGCTTCGTTGCGACTCGCTTGACCTCGATGAAGGCCACGAGCTGCTTATCGATCCGGACGCCGAAGTCGGCGAACTCACCCTTGACCATGTACTCAGTGGCTAGGTCCGTGTACTTGTCGAATCCGAGTGCCTCGCACAGGAAATCGGTGACGAGGAGCCGGGTGTCGCCCTCATTGGCGTCGCGAGCGAGGAACTCGGCCAGCGGTTTGGAAAACTTGCGGATCCCGAGCTTGACCCGCTCTCGGGAGTCCGCCTCCCACTTCGGCATCTTCGGCCCTTCGACCACGGCCGTCCCCTGCGCGCCAACGTCCGCCACGATGTCTCCCTCCCTATGACTGGGCGATATGGGCAGGACGCTCTTGCACGTTACTCCGACAGCCTCGCGATGGCGAGCGATTCCTGCAGGTTCGCACAGTCCATCCGGCCTTCTTCGGCCGCGAAAGCACGCATCAGATGGTGCCGCGAAGGTTCACGATCGGGCCACTCGCGATCGCCGAGACGAAGCTTGCGGCGTCCTCTCGTTCCTGCAGGTATCGGGCGTGGTCATACACCACGACATTGACAGAGCGGCCTAGCCTGCGGCTTATCTCGGCCACGGCCAGGTCGGCGGCGCCTGGTGTCGATTCGCAACCCACAACAAAGACATCCAGGTCGGATCCGGCCGCGGCATTCCCTTTCGCAAAGGATCCGAACACGGCCACCTTGATGGGCTCTACGCCGCCCGCCGCCAGCGCCTCCGGGATGCCCAGGCTCTTGATCCCGATACGCTGAAATTCTTCGAAGTACGCGTTCTCGCGGTTGGCGTAGAACGCGGGTTTGCCGCCAACCCGGGCGGTCGTCACCAGACCGTCTCGGACCAGCCGGCGAAGCGCCTGAACAACGCCGTTGTAGGGCTGGGCCGTCAACCGGGCGAGCTCGCGTTGGAAGAAGGGGCGCTCCGGGCTGAGCGCCATGACCTGCCAGACGCCCTCGGCTGCCTTCGATATGAGCGGAACGGACATTTCGACTCACGATCACGGTACTTGGTCATTTGATCATTCACTATGGCCATATGATCATGAGGAATGATCGGCTTCGCCGGGTCGCATGTCAAGCAGTCGCACTGCCAGGAGGACTTCACCTGGCCGGGTAGACTCGACCAGGACGGCTGCGGACAACCAGCGTGGGGAGGTCATCGTCGATGCGGATTGCCAGTCGAACGGCCCTGTGGAGTGGCTGGCTGCTACTCGTCGTCGGCCTCGCGGTCATCGCCTTCAACCCGGGCGTTCCGTCACTCGGCTACGCCGCTCTATGGCTGGGCGTCCTTGCCGTCGCGCGTGGGATCTCAATCCTGGTTTCGTGGCTGGCCGTGGCGATCGACGTATCGCTGCTCTTCGTGTGCTTCATCGGGTTGGAGATTGGGGGGCTGATCCTCGTACCAAGTGTCGTGGCGTTCCTGGTGGCGGACATTTGGCGCCCAGACGGAGCCGCCGCCTGACCCGCCAACTAGAAGATCACGGCCCATCCCTTAGCCGAGACCATCCCGCACGCCACCTACCAGGAGCTGCCGAACCAGCGCCACGACGTCGACGCCAAGGTCCTTGCGCCGGTGCTCTCGGACTTCTTCTGCACTTCGGCCGTCAGTCGGTAACGCGCCGGGCCCGCCCCGACAGCCACGCTGCCGCAGCGGCGGCGACGAGTGCCAGGGCCATCAGCCCGATCGAGCCGGGGCCGAGCAACTGGACCGGCGAGGAGGCTTGCAGGTTGGTCGAGAACTGGAAGCCGTACTGCCAGGTTGGGCTGAGGGCAGCGAAGGCCGGGCCGATCGAAGTCGGGACCGGGATTGCGGCAAGGTCCGGATAGTCGCAGACGAAGAAGATCGCCGCGAGGCTGCAAACGGCCACGACGAGACGGCGCGGGTTGCGCGCGGTCAGGGGCAGCCATGCGCCCGCGAGTCCGGCCGCGGCCAGGGCGGGCATCAGGAAAGACGGTAGGCCGGCCGCGCCCGCGCCCCATCCCGGCCCGCAAACCTCGGCGCCGAAGTAGTCCCCGCTGTCGACCCCCGCCAGGCCACACAGTGCCGGGCGGAGCAGCCACAGACCCGCCGGTAGGAGTAGCACGCCCGCGAGAGAGACCCTCGCCAGCAGCCACGTCCGTGGCGAGGGTCCATGCCACAGCTCGGCGAGGAAATACGCGAGGCCGAGCAGGAAGAACGGCAGGGCCGCGTAGAAGTGGTACTCGAACGTGGCGCGATCGATGCGCGCCCAGCCGAGCCACAGCCAGAAGAAGGCCGCCGCCACGAGGCCGGCGCCCAGGCTGCGGCGTCTGTAGGCCTGCCAGGCGGCGAAGGCCATGGCCGGGATCGCGAGCCACCACAGGACCACGTTGCCGCCGTCGTGGATCGACGTAGTCAGGTCTCCGGGCGCGGAGCCGCTCTCGAACCAGACGGGCTTGAGGTCGAGCGGCCAGGCCCACCACGGCGACGCGGCCGGATGCGGCGAACGCAGGTTGTTGTGGTAGTCGTACATCTGAACCGTCAGGTCCCAGAGGGTCTGACCGGTGTGGCCCACCGGCCAGGCGTTGTCGCACACCCCTGTGGAGCTGTCGACGTGCCAGCAGGCGATGACCGGCAGAGGTCCAATCGAGGACGTGCTCTCGGAATGCCAGGGCATGGCCCACGGTATGTAGAGCGCGACGTAGACGACGATGGGGACGATCGCGAGGCAGACCGCCGTCCAGGCCGCCCGAAGGCCGCTGCGCCAGCCGGGGCGGAGCCAGCCTTCGGGCGCGGTCTGGCGCCCGCTTGCGGCGGCCGCGACCACGGTGACCGCCAGCATGATCAACGCGAACGTGAGGTTCGGCGCGCCGGGCGTCGAGGCGATCGCCAGCCAGCCCAGAACGCCGGTCGCGACCGCGAGGCCTACGACGGTGACGACGCGTCCCAACGCCGAGCGGATCAGGACCAGCATCACCATGCTGGCGATGGCGTACACGGCCACCCACTTCGAGGCCAGGGCCAGCCCCAGAACCAGGCCAAGAGCCGGCATGCCCAGCCAGAAGGCCCACCGCCTCCTGGTCACGGGCAGCCACAGCGCGGCTAAGATGACGTAGGCGAGGAGGAGCAGTCCGCCCACGTAGACATCGTTCGTGGCGATCCGGGACTGGGCGAACATCATTCCGTCCACGAGCGAGAAGAAGCCGACCAGCAGCCCCACACTCCGACGCTTGAAGAGCATCCGCGCCAGCAGATAGAGGCACACGGCCCCCAGCGCGCCGAACAAGACGCCGACGATGCGCCACGAGAACGCGAACTGGCCCACGTCCACCGCTGCGGTGGAACCGTCGGCGGCGAAGGCGAGCAATTCCTCGTGGCCGGCTTGCGTGTCGAGGCCGAGTGCGACGGGTTCGAACGGCAACGGGGCGTCGGAGAAGACCGCGCCACCGTTCGCCTCGATCGCGTACACGGTCCAGCCGGACCCGTTGGGCGAACGGCCCAGGGCGTGGAGGATCTTCGTGGCTTCGTCGAAGACGAGCCGCGTAACGACGCCGGGCATCTGGATCGATGGCCGGCCGCTCTCGAGCGCCAGCGACGGCGTGGCACCGGGCATCACCGAAACGAGAACGACCGAATCGCCGGCGGCGGCGTAGACGGTCTGGGTGTCCTGGGCCGACTCTCGATCGAACGCCAGCGAGGTCGCCGGCGAGTCGGTACGGACGCTTGTTTCGATCGCGAGACTGCGGGCGTCGATGAGCGCGACCCCGTCGCGATAGGCGACGAGGACCGGCGCGGCGCCTCCGGCCGGCTGACCCTGCCCGGCAAGAGCTCCAAAGTCGGCTGCGCCCGGGATCGTGGCCCGGGCCACGACGGAACCGGCGCTCGTGTCGATCGAGACGACATCGCCCGCCGCGTCGGAAGCGATCAGATACGGCGCCGCGCCTGCGTAGAGGTGGGCGATCGGGAACCCGGCGTCGACGGCCGACCGGTGAAGGCCCGTCGCGTCGATCAGGTAGACGGCTCCCCCATCGGTACCCACGTAGACCAGCCCACCGGCGCTCGGGGCCGACAACGCGTCCGCGCCCGGTATCGCGAGTGTCTGAAGGAGTCCGCGAGTCGACAGGTCGTAGATGCGGACCGCCGATCCCGTCGCGACGAAGAGCCGATCCTCGGAGCCGGAGCCGATCCGTTCCTGAACCACGGCGTCCTCGACCGGCACGCCAAGGGTGGCGGCGGCCGTGACCCGGTCGTCGGAGAAGAGGGCGATGCCCGCGGCCATGGCGTACTTGGCCAGCATCGGATGGGTCCACTCGTAGATCTGGTGGTCGATGCCGTAGCGCCAGTCCTGGAGGAACTCAGTCGCGGTTCGAGCGTGGTAGATCTCGTCGAAGTACATCTGAGTCGGCTGGCCCAGGCCGTAGGTTCGGCCGGCGAGGACGGCGACGATGAGCCCGGCCGCGATCCAGATGTCGAGGCGGTCGAGGCGTCCGCGGGTCGTGGCGTCGGGCTCGTTTGTGGCGTCGGGCTCGTCGGCGCGCGGCTCGTCGGCGCGCCGGGGCATGGCCAGGAGCGCGACCGCGACGGCGGCGAGCCCCACGGGCACGACCCAGAAGCCGGGCCCCCGATCGGGCGGAAGCGGCAGCGCACCCTGGCCCGCCAGCTCGATCGCCCGCGCCGCGAACGCACAGCCCGCAGTCGCGAGGAGCCCCCGGTACGCGAGCGGCCGGTCGATCGCGAGAGGGGCCTCGGTCGCGTAGCGCACGGTCGCGAGTAGCAGGAGCGCGGCCCCGGCCACGAAGACCGCGAGGCCGAACGGGTCGGAGATGCCGGCGTCGCCGCGAGCGGGCAACTCGCCCGGCCCGCCTCCGACACGCCACCAGGGCAGGAGAGTGGCCAGCATCAAGAGGATGCCGCCGAACCCGGCGCTCAGGCGCCACCGCCGCCTCGGGGCCATGCCGGGGCGAGCCGAATCAACCCACGTCGTATCCACGCTGGGCCTCCCTCAGGGTCTTCCGGGCGAGCCCGGCGCGTTGAGCCGGCGGGGCGGACCCTCGATCGGGCCAGGCCGCGACGGACTAGCGGGACAGCTCGAGCAGGCCGACGGCCAGCGGAGCCGACGGCGACGCCGTCGGCGAGGCTCGAGTCGCCGGCGCGGCGTCGGGCGACTGCGAGGGCGCAACCGAGGTCACGGGCGCGGGCGAGATCGTGGCCAGCGGCTGGACGTGGGGCAAAGAGCCGAGCAACATCCCGCCGGAGAGAAACACGAGGGTCAGAGCCGCGGCCAGGGCGATCCCGAGCCCGAGCCCGAGCCTGGCCACTCCCCGGAGCCGACCGGAGGCCGCGGCCGGAGTCGCGAGCAGCATTCGCAGAGGAGGAGCAGGCCGGAAGACGCGATCAAGCTCGGCCGCCTGCGACTTCATCCGGGCCCCGAGAAGATGTTCGATGTTGTCGACGCTCATCGCTCCAGGACCTCCGGTCGTTTGCGCAAGGCGGCCACGCCACGGGACACGGTTGACCTGACCCCGGCCGGGGACAGCCCCATCACGCGCCCAATCTGCTTGTCGTCGAGGTCGAATAGGTACCGCAACACGAGGGCCTCATGCTGGCGGGCCGACATACAGGCGCGCAGCTGGCCGAACCAGACGGCGGCCTCCACCCGACCTAGCGGGTCGGGGCCTCGGGCATCGTCGGCGACGTCGCCTCCAGGCCCGGACAGCGACAGCAATCCCTTGAGCGGGCGCCGGTTGCGGTCGATGACGATGCGTCGGGCGATTACGAAGAGCCACGGCAGTGGATCCCCGGCAGGCCCGCGACCATCGCGCCAGGCGGAGTAGGCACGCCTGACGGTCTCGGCCGCGACGTCCTCGGCATCTTCCTGATGGCGGACGAGGACCCAGGCATAGCGGCAGAGGCGCGGCCAGCTGTCCACGTACATCAGCTCGAAGGCGCGGTCGGACTCCAGCCGGTCCGCTGTCGCAGGTCTGGCTGCCCCCAAGAACCAGGTCTCCTCATGCGCGATATCCACACCCTGATAACGACGCAGAGCCCAGATTTGTGCCACCCCTCTCGCACCAATTCCCGCGCTGGCGCGGCGGCGACCGCGCCCGCGCTCAGGACCCGCGGAAGACCGGCGGGCGCTTCTCCTTGAAGGCGCGGATGCCTTCCTGGTAGTCGTCCGAGTCGTAGGCCTCGCGGCGGAGCGCCTGGATGCGCTCGTGGGCTTCGGGCGTGAGCGGATGCGCGTTCGAGAGGACGCGCAACTCCTCTTTGAGGATCCGGTTCACGAGGGGCGAGGTTGAGACTATCGCGCCCGTCAGCGAGGCCACTGCGTCGGCCAGCTCGGCGGACGGGACCACCACGTTGACGACACCGTTGGCGCCGAGCCGGACGGCACCGATGGGGCGCGCGGTGAACAGCATCTCCTTGATCAGATGCATGTCGGCGACCTTGAGGATGTTCAGCATCCCGCTCATGTTGTACGGGACGCCCAGGCGCGAGGGCGTGAGCGCGAAGGTCGACTCGGTCGAGGCGACGACGATGTCGCACGACAGGACAAGCTCGCAAGCGCCGCCCCAGACCGAGCCTTCGACCATGGCGATGACGGGGCTCGGGTGGGACTCGATCTGACGGACCACCTTTCGAAGCGGGTCGTTGTACGTCAGGGGGTCGCGGCCGTTGACGGGCAGCTCGTTGACGTCGTGGCCGGCCGAGAACACTTTCGCACCCGGCATGGCTCGAATGACCACGGCTCGAACGTCGGGCGGACGGGCCACGTCCATCGCGGCGGCCAGCTCGTCGATGAGCTCCATGCTCAACGCGTTGACCGGCGGGCTATCGAGCGTGAGCCACGCGACATCGTCGGTGATCTCGCATCGAACGAGGGACTTGCGACTGCTCTCGACTGCCACGGAACGCTCTCCCTTTGGGCACGAGCCCGGTGACGGCACGACGTACTCCCACAAGTTTGATCGTCGGCCGCCGAAAGCGCGAGATGAAGCGCAGCGGCCCCTGGGATCCTGAGCAACCGTTGCGGCCTCCGCGGCGTCATGATGGGGGCGCCTCACTCGAGGCCGGGAGCTAATAGAGGGCTGTGATGAGCGGGTCCAGGTCGATGGTCAGGGCCAGGGCCGCCGGCGCCCTCGCGATCGCGGTGATCGTTGCCGCCGCATGTGGCGGCGCCGTAGCGACGCCCTCGTCCAGCCCGAGTCCGGGCAGCACGCCGTCGCCCTACTCCACCTCCGCGGCCAGCCCTTTGCAGACGCCGCCCGCGATCGCATCGCCCCAGCCTTATGAGTCCTCCGAGCTGGGCGACTTCACCATCATCAAGGGCCTGGCGGCGCCGATGGCCCCCGCCCGAGACTCGGGAGCCGTCGCCGCGGGAGAGTTGAACGACTTCGGGTTCGACCTGCTCCGGCATCTGGACTCGAGCGGCAACCTGTGCGCATCGCCCACGAGCATCGCCCTGGCGCTGGCCATGGTGGAGCCCGGAGCCAAGGGCCAGACAGCCGCCGAGATGGCGCAGGTCATGCACTCGTTCGGTTCGACCGAGCAGGCCAGCGAGATCGCCGCCCTGCTGGTCTCGCTCGGATCCAAGACCACCTATGTCGACGCCGACGGCAATCCCCTCCCCCTGGGCGCCTCGCCCGATCCCGCCAATCCCGATCCGGCCGTCGAGCTTGACGTGTCGAACCAGACCTTCCTGCAGAAGGATCTGGCCTTCAAGCCGGACTACCTCGACGCGCTCAGCTCCGGCTTCGACTCGGGCATAGGCGTGCTGGACTTCCGCACGGACCCCGAAGCGGCGCGGCTGGCGATCAACAAGTGGGCCAGCGAACAGACGAAGGGTCGGATCCCATCGGTCCTTCAGCCGGGCGACATCACGGGGTTCACTCGCTTTGCTCTGGCCAACTCCATCTACCTCAAGGCCGCGTGGGCGGGGCCGTTCGATGCGGCCGACACCAGGTCCCGTGACTTCACGACCGCGAGCGGATCGGTCGTTTCGGTCCCCACCATGGCGACAAGCCGGCGCATGACCTATGCCGCCGGCGCCGACTACCGCGCGGTGGAGCTGCCGCTGAGCGGCTTCGGCATGTCGATGACGATCGTCGTGCCGAACAACATGTCGGACTTCGTCGGCGGCCTGAGCCAGGCCAAGCTGGCCGCCCTCCTCGCGACCGAGTCGCCCTATGACGTCGACTTCACCCTGCCGCGGTTCTCGATCGACACTCGCTTCGACCTCAAGAATGCCCTGGTCGACATGGGCATGCCCCTCGTCTTCAGTGACAACGCCGACCTGTCGGGCATCACCACAGAGGAGCAGCTCAAGATCGACAAGGTCATCCATCAGGCGAATATCGATGTGGTCGAAGAGGGAACGACCGCGTCGGCGGTCACGGTCGTCACCGGCCGAGCCGTCACGGGCGGAGGCGAAGAGACTCCTCCCCCGCACATTCAATTCAACGTGGACAAGCCGTTCCTCTACCTGGTCCGCGACAACGCCTCAGGCGCCGTCCTCTTTCTCGGTCGCGTGAACGACCCGTCCAAGTAAGCGGAGGAGCGTGCGCACGATGGCATCAGCGCGTCGCCGCTCCCGGCGATCCCCTCAAGGCTCGCCGAAGATGGCATGGCCTCCGATCCGGCGCCAGCGGATGCCATGCTCGCCGCCGACCTGGATCCACTCGAACGTGGCCCGACCGTCTGGACCGGAGAAGCTCCAGGTCATCTCCCAGATTCCTGGCGCGTTGGCCACGCCTCGGACTCGCAGCTTGGCCGGCCACAATGCGGATGGATCGGCAAGGCGCCGCTCGCAGGCAGGGTGAAAGTCATCCCGGATGACGGCTCGAAAGAGAGCTCGCTCAGCCTCGCTGAGGCGCGCCCAGTCTCCGTCGAAAGCGGGCGTGATCTGGAACTTCACGCGTCAGGGTTCGAGCGAAGCGTCGAGGTGCTCGAACAGCGCGTCGGGTCCGTCGACCACGGCGACACGGCCGGCAGCCACGTGCTCATCGACCTCGCGCTCCATGGACTGCCAGCGATCGGTCCAGAACCATCGTTGATCCGCCGGAATGGGCAGAACCGGCCGAAGCTCGATGCGGCCATCGTCCTGCTCCACGATCTCGATCTGCACGCCCGGTTCGTCCAGATGCAGCCGGCGCCGAAGGTCAGCCGGCAGTGCAACCGTACCTCGAGACTGGACGGCGATGAAATGCGATTTCACGTAATGCAGCATAGCAGCAATGCAGCCAGAGACGGACCTATACGGCGATGGGCGAGGATCAGCGGGAACTAGCCTGGAGGCGCCACCTTGAATGATTGTTGCCGCAACGTCACTCTTGGGGCGCCGACGAAAAGGGCCTGCCTCGTCGTCAAGGTCCAGAATTCGCGTCGGGTGCTCAGCGTGGCGACCCGCTCCAACCAATCCCGGGCGATGAAGGAGAACGAACACATGGCTGGCAGAGTCTGGTTCATCACGGGAGCGTCGCGCGGGTTCGGGCGCGAGTGGACCATCGGCGCGCTCGAGCGGGGCGACAGGGTCGCCGCGACGGCGCGCAAGCCCGAAACCCTGAACGAACTGGTCGGACGGTTCGGCGATCGATTGCTGCCGATCGGGCTCGACGTCACCGATCGCTCGGCCGACTTCGCCGCGGTGGCTCGCGCGCACGAGCACTTCGGCCGGCTCGACGTGGTCATCAACAATGCGGGTTATGGCCAGTTCGGTATGGTCGAGGAGCTGACCGAAGCCGAGGCGCGGGCGCAGATGGAGACGAACCTGTTCGGGGCGCTGTGGGTTACGCAGGCGGCGCTGCCGTTCATGCGCCGGCAGGGCGGCGGACACATCATCCAGGTCTCGTCGATCGGGGGCATCCTCGCCTTCCCCGGCATCGGCATGTACCACGCCTCGAAGTGGGCGCTCGAGGGCATCAGCGAGGCGCTGGCTCAGGAAGTCGCCCCGTTCGGGATCAGGGTCACGATGATCGAGCCGGGCGGCTTCTCGACCGATTGGGGCGGCTCTTCGGCGAAGCACACCGAACCGATGGACGCCTACGAGGAGAGCCGCGCCGCGGCCGGACGGTCGCGCGCCCAACGCATCGCTGTTCTCGGCGACCCGGCCGCCACTCGCGAGGCCGTCCGGGCGATCGTCGATTCGGACGATCCGCCACTGCGCATCTTCTTCGGCGAGGGGCCACTGGCGATGGCCACGGCCGGCTACGAATCGCGCCTGGCGAACTGGCAGAAGTGGCAGCCGGTATCGGCGGGCGCCCAGAAGAAGCCCGTGGACGCCTAGCGCAGGTACGCCAGCACGGCCAGGACGCGGCGGTGGTCGTCGGGGGCGACGGGCAACCTGGACTCGGCCCGATCGGAGGAGATCCTGGCGCTTCTGCGTAAACTCAATCGAGAGCACGGCCAGACGTTCGTCCTGGTCACCCACGACCCCGAAGTCGGCCAGGCTTGCGACCGGGTCGTCCAGATGCGCGATGGCCGGATCTCCGGCGCGGCGAGGTGAATGAGATGCGAGTAGCGGTCATCTACGGCAGTCGCCTCGGAGCCACACGCGGAATTGCCGAGCGCGTCGCCGCAAGGCTCGGCGTGGCGGGTCTCGACGTCCGGATCGAGTCGGCGGAGCGGCTCCGGGACTTGCCGGCGGCCGACGCATTCGTCATCGGCAGTGGCATCTACGGCCAGCACTGGATGAAGGACGCGGCCGCGCTGGTGAAGCGCAGCACGGCGGTCCTTCGGGCTCACCCAGTCTGGCTCTTCAGCAGCGGTCCGCTGGGGCGGTGGGCGACGTCCGGCGACGCGATCGAGCCGCGAGAGATCGCCGGCTTCCGACGGGCAATTCAGCCGCTCGACCATCGCGTGTTTGCCGGGGCCCTCGACCGCACGGCACTGAAGAGCAGCGATCTCAGCCTGACCGAACGCGTCGTCAGCCGGAGGTTCCTGCCCGAGGGCGACTTTCGCGACTGGACGGCCATCGACGCCTGGGCCGACGGCATCGCGCGTGGCCTCAGCATCGGCTGACGGCCGCGGGTAAGGGGCCGTGTTCGTCGCTCTGGCGTGGCTGCACCTGGCTTTCCAGGTCCTGCTGCTTGGCGCCTCGTGGACTCGCCTGCGGCTGGACGGCGTGGCCCGCTCCTGAGGCCGGTCCGCTAAGGCGCGGGAACCTCGCCCGGCGCGGCGCCCGGACCCGGCGCGGCGCCCGGACCCGGCGCGGCGCCCGGACTGGGCGCGTCGCCCGAAATGGGACGGCGCGGCCGAAGCGACTGGTAGGCGTAGGCGCCGGCCAGCAGGAGCAGGCCCAGGCCGATCAGCGACAGGACTCGGTAGGCCACGTCGAGGTAGCTCAGGTCGAACAGGAAGACCTTCCCGGTGGCGAGGGCGAGCAAGCCGAGTCCGCTTTCTCGGACGCCCTGCCGCCAACCAATGATGCCGGCCAGGAAGACGCCCATGCCGATGAGGCCCCACAGGATGGAGACGGCAACCTGCGCTTGCTTCTGGAGCTCCTCGACGGCCGTGGGACCGCCGACGCGGCCCTGGAAGAAGTCGACGAGCAAGACGGAGGCCAGATAGACCAGGCCGATACCGGCGGCCACCGTCAGGATCGGTCTGACGGTCTGGCGCAGCGGCAGATAGCGTGCGCCGGCAGCCACCGTCAGCGCCGTCGCGCCGATCGCGAGGATCGAGTTCAGCGCGAACCAGCCCCCGGTCGAAGCCACGCTGGCCTGGACTCCCAGGCGTTCGATCGGGACGGTCTGCGCCAGGATCGCGACGACTGACGCCGCGACAAGTGTTCCGGCGGCCGCGATATACGTCCACCGGCTGTACGACGGACGGAACGACCATACGCCCAGCCCGATCGCCAGCGCGCACCACGCCACCACGGCGTACGGCAGGGCTAGCTCGAAGAGCATGGTGTAGCCCGCCAGAGCGGCCGCCGCGACGATCGCGCCGACGCGAAGGTCGGGACGAGCCGTGATCCTGGCGGCGAGCAGGAACGAGGCCATGCCAATCGCCGCCGAGGCGGTCGCGAGATCCACGAACGGCACGGCCGGCACCACGATGGCATTGGCTGAGGAGAGCGGCATCTCGAAGGCGAGCATGTGGGCCACCGCCAGGAAAGCCGCTGCCCCGGCGGGCAGCAGAGGCGAGTCGGGCCAGTGCACCTCGGTCATCTCGACGACGGGCGTCGTGCGCAGGCGCGCCCGTGATTCCGGCACCCCGGGCAGTCGGTCGAGCAAACCTTCGGCGGCAATCGAGGCAGGTAGAAGGACGGCCCAGCCGGCGACGAGCGCAACCCCCGAGAGCTCGAACGGGAGAGCGTAGGCGACGAGGAGCAAGCCCGCGGTCGTCATGCCGCATCGCATGCTGTGGCTACGGGACAGTGTTCCGACAAGAACGCCCGCGACCAGCAGGCACCCGAGCGCCAGACCGGCAGAGTCGGCGAATGGGAATAGGCCGGGGCCGGCGGCGCCCTTCAGCGACCATTGAAGCCACGGATAGTCATACCCACCGAGATGGGCAACGGCAAGAGCGCCGACGACTCCGGCCGCACCGGCGACATACGGGTTGCGACGGAAACCCCAGATCGCGGTCAGCGCGACTCCCTCGGCCGACCACGACGCGACCAGTGCGGGACCCGACAGCTCGAACGGCAGCGAATATGCGACCACGAGCGACCCGACGACCACCAGGCCGAGCCGAACATCGCGACTTCTCGACACAAGGCCGGCAAGGAGGCCGGCGACCAGCAGGGATCCGAGCGTCAGACCCGCCGAATCGGCGAAGGGGAACGGTCCCGAGCCCGTGGCCCCCTTCAGCGACCAATTGAGCCATTGATATTCGTACACGCCGAAATGGGCGACGGCGATGGTGCCGATCACCGCGGCCGTGGAGCCGAGATAGTCGTTGCGATGGAACCGCCATACGCCGGCCAGCACCGCCGCCTGGAACGCCCACGGGGCCACGAGCGCGGCGCCGGACAGTTCGAACGGCAGCGAGTAGGCGACGACGAACGACCCCGCGATCAGAAGGCCGATTCGAACATCGCTCCTCCGCGACAGCCAGCCGGCAACGAGGCCGGCGATCAGCAGGCCACCGATCGTCAGCCCGGCGGGGTCGGCGAAGGCGAACGGCCCGGTACCGGACCCGCCCTCGGGTGACCAGTGAAGCAACGGGTACTCGTACACGCCCAGATGGACGACCGCCAGGGCTCCCAGAATCGCGGCCGCCCAGCCGGCGTAGGTGTTGCGCCGAAAGCCAAGGATTCCTGCCAGCACGGCGCCCTCGATCGCCCAGCCGACCGCTACCGGCGGCCCATCGAACTGGCGCTCGATCGCGATCGCCACGGCCGTCACCCCGATCGCGTTGATGAACACTCCGAACGGGTACATGTCGCCGCGGCGCCACACGAAGTACGCGCCGAAGGCGAAATGGGCCAGCGCGGCTGCCGCGACGTACGCGCCCTGCCAGGCGGCGAAGTTGCCCGACAGCACGTACAGCCCGCCGCCTATCGCGAGGGTCGAGTTAACAAAGAACAGCGACGCCGACCGCGCCGCCTCTTGTTCTTGTCGTGCTTCTCCCGGCGCTCGCAGCTCGTCGGCCGACGCCGCGACCGCGTGGAGCAGCCAGTAGGCGGCGAGGGCCACGACCGCCGTCGGTGCGTCGGGTTTGGAGAGGAGCCAGAAGATGAGTTGTGGAGCCGTGATGGCGAAGGCGGTCGGTGGCAACCAGCGCCACGATTTCGCCAGAGAGATGGCCGTGGTGCCGGCGACGGTCACTGCCAGGAAGGCGATCGTGACGGCGTTGGCCCCTGCGCCCATGATCGGCGGCGCGGCAGCGATCGCCAGCAACCCGTAGATGGCCACTGCCTCCGACTTGACCCGGACGGCGATTGCCGCGGCCGCGACCGCCGCCACGAAAGAGCCGGCGAGGGCCGTCTCCGGCGGGTAGAGCGAGTAGAACCGCGTTTCCCGCGAAGAGGGACAGCGACACGACCCCCAGTCCTAAGGCGACCAATACGTGGCCAAGCTGCTCCTGGCGGCGTCCGAACAGCCATGTCCCCAATGCGACGAGCAGGCCTCCGCCGGCCACACCCATGGCCACGCGTCCTTCGGGGCCGATCCAGCCTCGACTAAACGCCAGGCTCAGGAAGAAGATCGCTCCCAACATGACTGCCGCGGCTCCGACCCACCCGAGAAGACGGCCGGTCAGGCGCGACTCCAGGTCGCGGAGAGATGCCAGCGAGATGCCCAACTCCTCCGAGAGAGATTGGGTCCGAGGGTCCGAGGCGAGCGGCCGCGCCACGGGCCGGTACGTGCCCTGCGCCGGCGCGCCGGCGTAGCCCCGCGTCGGATCCGGATACCTCGGCTGCGGGCTGATAGGTTCGTTCGGCCTCAGCGGTTCCGGCGGCCTCACCTGCTCACGCGGCTGCTGAGGTGGCTGGGGCGGCCGGCTCCACGGCTGTCGCGGCTGCTGCGGCGGCGGCCAGGACTGGGGCTGTGCCGATGGCTGCTGCGGCGGCCATAGCTGCCACCCTTGAGGCGGGACGCCTCGCCACTGGTCCGGTTGGACAGGCGGCCGGCCCGCATCCGGCCTCGCCGCCCCAGCCGGCCCCGTCGGTCGCGCCTCGACCTCCTCGATTCGGGCTTCGAGTTCCGAGATCCGGCGCGTCAGCTCCACGAGCCGCTGCTCCAGCAGCGCTTGATCGCCTTCCCCGTCCGCCATCCCCTACCGCTCCTCACGCAACGCGTTGGCCGGCTCGGCTGAGCAAGGTCGGCCGCTCAACTCCCTGCCGACCCGCATTGTGCATCGTAGGGACCAGCGGTAGGTGGTCGCTGTCGCCTATCCGACAGCCGGCCCGTTTGCGGTTGCAGGGGACTCCGCCACCTCATTTCCCGCCCGGGAAGTCCAATAGGACGCCACCCAAGTCCAGGCGCCGCTGCAAGGCTCCCGACCAACCGCGATTGCCGTTGTGTTTGCGGTCGAGCGCGCGTACCGTGAGGGCGTTACCGCCGTCTGCGGCGATGCTCCGCGTGGTCGACCCCTCCCTTTCCGAAGGGCCGTGCGTCTGCTTCTTGGTTCGGGAAGAAGGAGGGTCAAGTCGTGAACACCGGTACCGTCAAGACTGTTCATCCACAGGGCGGCTACGGTTACATCGCTGCTCAAGACGGCAAGGAGTATTACTTCCATCGCGGCGGCGTGAAGCGCCCGCTTGACTTCGAGAATCTCTTCGGCGGCGAGCGCGTCTCGTTCGAGATCGAAGCCAACGCCGACGGCCCTCGGGCCGTGCAGGTGAGCAGGGCTTAGGCCGGCCCCGCCGGCACGCCTGGCTTCTCGCTGTCCTCGTACTGGAGCTTGTCGGGGTCGAACGTCTCGGCCAGGATGGCGGTCAGCTCGGCGGCACAGACCAGGATGATCGCGCTCAGGTAGTACCACAGCATCAGCACGATCGCGCCACCGAGCGCGCCATACGTCGCGTCGAACTGCCCGAGTCGCGAAACGTAGAGACCGAAGCCGAAGGTGACGACCAGCCAGGCGACTGCGAATGCCGCCGCTCCGACGGCCGCCCAGCGCCACGGCGGTCGAACGCACGAGGCGTATCGGAAGAGCGTGGTTACGGCGAGCAGCAGGACCCCATAGGCAATGGGCCAGCGCAGGAGCGAGAGCGCGGTCCAGGTCGCGCCGCCAAGTCCGACCCGATCGGCCAGGTCTCTGGTAACGAGCATCCCGCCTACGATGGCCACGACCGCAGTCACGATCCCGATTCCGCCCAGGACGGTGAGTGCCATGTCGACCGCCATCCGCCCCGGCAGCGACCGGTTGTCGGCCACCCCGAACGCGCGGTTCATCGCCTTCATCACGGCGTTGACGCCACCGGCCGCCGTATACAGAGTGGCGAGCGCCCCTACCGAGAGCAGGGCCGGTTCAGTGTGGGCGAGCACCTTCTCTAGCTGCGTCTGGAGAGGGCCGACCAGACCCGACGGGACGCTGCTGCCGAGCGTTGAGATGATCCGACCTGTCGGGTCTGCGACACCGAGCCAGCCGGCCAGAGAAGCCCCGAGCGCGGCGAGGAAGAGCACGAACGGAAACGTCGCGAACATGAACCGGAAGGCCAGCTCGGCCGCCAGACCTGTCGTGTCGTGGCGCTGAAGCTGCCGAACATATAGCCTGGCCAGCGCGGTCAACGTCCACCTCCGCCTGCTCTCGGGGCTGTGGCGCTGAGCCTACCTCGCCGCCGTGTCGAGCGGCAGGCCGATGGCGCGCAGGTCGGTGCGGAGACGCGTCGAATCCGTGAACAGGATCGCCCTCATGCCAAGAGCGGCGGCCGCGGTCACGTTGGACTCGCGGTCGTCGATGAAGACCGTGGTCTCGGCGGTCAGGCCAAAGCGAGCCAGGAAGTGGCGAAAGATCGCCGGGTCCGGTTTGGCGAGCTTGACCTCGCCCGAGATGAGGATGCCGTCCATCTCGTCGAGGAAGGAATACCGCGAGCGCGCCACGGGAAAGGTCTCGGCGGACCAGTTGCTCAAGGCGTAGGTTCGGAAACCGGCTCGTCGAAGCTCGCGCAGGATGGCGACCGTCCCCTCGAACGCCTCGCCCAGCATCTCGAGCCAGCGCAGCTGGAAGGCGGATATCAGCTCGGCCTGGTCGGGGTGGGCCGCGACGAGCTCCGCCACGCCCTCGGCGAAGGGGCGGCCGGCGTCCAGGCCGGCATCCCACTCCTGCGTGCAGACCTCGGCCAGGAACCGCTCCATGGCCGCCTCGTCGGTGCCGAAGAGCTTGCGATAGAGGTGGCGTGGGTTCCAGTCGATCAGGACTCCGCCGAGGTCGAATGCGACAGCCGAGATCTGAGTCGTCATGAAGCCTCGCAGAGTTGGGGGACGATGCCGCAAGGCGGCTTCGTGCCCGAGCCGGGTCGCCAGATCGTACCCGAGGCGCGGCTCGAGCGGTCGGCGCAAGCTAGACGGGCGACCTCCAGCGGTGGCCGCCCGTCGGACCGGGACGTTGTGTCAGCCAGCCGCCTCCCGACCTCGGCGCTGACGCAGATAATGGGGCCCATGTCACCCAGTCCAGATCCGGCTGCTCAGCCCTCTGACGGCGAACCGTCCGGATGCGATCCCATCGCCGACCCGCAATTCGCACCGGACGAGGCCCCGGACGCGTTCGACGAGCTCGTGCTCGCGGCGCTGGACTCGCTGCCGCCGGTCTTCCGCGACCGACTCGGAAGCGTGGCCGTCGTGGTCGAGGACGAGCCGACCCAGGATCAGCTGACTTCGCTTGGAGCCGCGGGTTTGCTCGGGCTCTACACGGGAGTGCCGCGAACCAGCTACGGCGCGGATGAAGCCGCGGTGGCGAGCAAGATCACGATATTCAGCGGCCCGCATCTCCGCCTCTTCCGCGACCCCGACTCGCTGGCGCGGGGCGTTGCCGAGACGGTCCGTCACGAGGTCGCGCATCACTTCGGAATCTCCGACGCCCGGCTCGAAGAGCTAGCCCGCGGCCACCGATAGAAGTGTGGCGACGCCGACCCCCCGGTTCAGGCACCGGGTGACTGGTACCGACGCATGGCGGCCGCAAACCTCAGGTTCAGGCGCCAGGTGACTGGTATGGCGTCAAAGCGGGCCTCGCCACCTCTTGGAGCGGTCGGGGTGACCCGGATTCACGCTCAGCCCGCGCGGCTTCGACTGGGCCGACCGCGGATTCGACCCCATTGCGCTTGATAGCAGTCACCGAGCGCCTGAATATGAGATTGGCGAGGGGCCTCAGGCCTGACCCAACCGACGCGCAGAATCTTGCACAATCTGCCACACTTCTTGCAAGCATCTGCCGGCTTCCGGCCAGGTTCGGGTCGGCGCCGGCTGGCTCAACGCCCACGGACCCGCCCAAATCGCTTCCCGGGCCGCACGGAGACAGTTCATGGCCAAGGTTCAGGACTGTTACCTAGTCGTCGACGCGTGGAAGATCGTCGAGGACGGGTTCCATCCCGAGAAGAGCCGGGTCTCCGAGTCGTTGTTCTCGCTTAGCAACGAGCACATGGGCGTGCGCGGGTACTTCGAGGAGGAGTACTCGGGCGACACGCTCATCGGGTGCTACTTGAACGGAATCTACGAAGAGCACGCCCTCAAGGAACCGACCACCTACAAAGGCATCTCCAACCGGATTGCCTTCATGGTCAACACTGTCAACTGGCTCCACGCCCGCATCGAACTCGGCGGCGAGTGCCTGGATCTAAACCGGAGTCGGTTCTCCGGTTTCCGCCGCGAACTGGACTTCCACACGGGCCAGGTCCGTCGCGAGTTCACGTGGACGACGAAGGCGGGCCAGGAGCTCAAGGTCGGCTTCTCTCGCTTCCTGAGCATGAAGACGAATGAGCTCGGCTTCGGGCGGATCAGCTTCACTCCGCTCAACTTCTCCGGGCCCATCACGGTGACGCTGGGCCTCGACTTCGCCCTGCCCCACGAGATGTACCGTCGGAACTTCTGGGATTGCCCTCGAAGTGACGCCCAGGCCGACAGGTGGGCCATCATCGGCGTCAGCAAGAGCATCGAGCACAAGCTCTTCGCCGGCTCGAGGCTGCTCTCGGCCGAGTCCATCACGAGCCAGCCGGTTTGCGGCGACAAGTTCGCCGGGAGTCGGCTCACGCTCGATCTAGCTCAGGGGCAGGAACGGCACCTCGACCGCGCGACCGTCCTGTTCACGACCAGGAACCCGCACGACGCCGCCGAGGACACGTGGGCACGAGGGTCGCGGATCCTCGACGGCCTCGCCAACGCCGGCTACGACGAAGCCCTGGAGGAGAACCGGGCCTACTGGACGTCGTTCTGGGACAAGGCCGACATCTCCATCGACGGCGATCCCGAGGCTCAGCAGGGCATCCGGTTCTGCATCTTCCAGATGCAGCAGACGTATCGCGGGGCGGTTGAGGGATCGAACATTGGCGCCAAGGGGCTGACGGGTGAGGCCTACAACGGCAACGCCTTCTGGGATACAGAGACGTACTGCCTGCCCTACTACCTCTTCAGCAATCCAGTGGCGGCGAAGGCCCTGATCGATTTCAGGTTCAGAACGCTGCCCCAGGCCGAGGAGCGGGCTCACAGCCTCGACTGCGCGGGTGCCTGCTATCCCATCGCGACCATCGACGGCACCGAGAGCTGCACTCTCTGGCAGCACGCCAGCCTGCAGTTCCATCCCACGACCAGCGTGGCATACGCGATCTGGCACTACGCCCGGATCACGGGCGACCTGGACTTCCTCCACACCGAGGGGATCGAGCTGCTCATCCCGATCTGCCGCTTTCTGGCGAGCCGCGGCCAGTGGTCGCCCCGGAGCAACGGTTTCGGCTACTACGCGGTCATGGGCCCCGACGAGTTCCAGATGATGGTGAACAACAACTGCTACACCAACTACATGGCTCAGCGGACGTTCCTGTACACGCTCTCGGTCCTGGCCGACATGGAGGAGGCCGCGCCCGGCGCGAGACACGACGTCATGCGGAAGCTCGAATGCAGCGCCGATGAGCTGGCGTCCTGGCAGAACATGGCCGACCACATGATCATCCCGCTCGATCCCGCCACCGGGATATACGAACAGCACCAAGGCTTCTTCGATCTGCCACACATCGACGTGGACGCGATCCCGGTCGAGGACTTCCCGCTCTACCACAACTGGTCATATGACCGCATCTATCGCAATGACATGATCAAGCAGCCCGACGTGCTGATGTTCATGTTCCTGTACAGCGGGTCCTTCTCACTCGCCCAAAAGCGAGCCAACTACGACTACTACGAGCCGCGCTGCATCCACGAGTCTTCGCTCTCACCGTCGCTTCACTCGATCTTCGCCGTGGAGCTGGGGCTGCCGCGGGAGGCTTTCGAGTTCTTCAACTTCGCGACCCGCATAGACCTTGACAACTACAACCGCAACACGGCCGAAGGCATCCACATCACCTCGATCGCGGCGGCGTGGATGAACGTCGTGTACGGCTACGGCGGCATGCGATCCGACGGCGATCTCCTGGCGTTCAACCCCACGATCCCCGAGCACTGGCAGTCCTACAGCTTCCGGGTTTCCTATCGGGACTCGATCGTCCGCGTGAGCGTCTCCCAGACAGAGGCCCGCATCGAGTTGATGGCAGGTGCTCCGTTCGCCGCTCTCGTCCGCGGAGAGGTTCGCGAGATCAACACGGACGGACTCGTTCTCGCGCAGGGGCGGGCATGACGGCAAGGACCATGCGCGCGGCCATCTTCGATCTCGACGGCGTCATCGTGGACACGGCCAAATACCACTATCTGGCCTGGAAACGACTGGCCCTCGAGCTGGGCTTCGACTTTTCCGAAGCCGACAACGAACGGCTGAAGGGCGTCAGTCGCATGCGGTCGCTCGAGATACTGCTGGAGATCGGCGGGCTCGACGTTTCCGAGGCCGACCGCGAAGCGATGGCCGCCCGCAAGAACGAGTGGTACGTTCAGTACATCAGCGACATGACGCCCGACGAGCTTCTTCCGGGAGCGGTGGAATACATCGCCTTCCTCAGGAGCAAGGGCATCAAGATCGCCCTCGCTTCCGCCAGCAAGAATGCGTCGCTCATCCTCGATCGACTGCAAATCGGCGCGGCGTTCGATGTCGTCGTCGACGGCACGAAGGTGTCCAAGGCCAAACCGGATCCGGAGGTCTTCACCAGGGCCGCCGCCGATCTGGGAGTGCCCAATGCGGACTGCGTCGTTTTCGAAGACGCCGAGGCCGGCGTCGAGGCTGCGATACGAGCCGGAATGGGCTGTGTCGGCGTCGGCAAGCCCGGAAACCTGAGGGACGCCGAGATCGTGATCACGGGCTTCGAGCCGCTGCTGACCCTCAACATGGTGCCGCGCTAGTCACCTACCCGGGACTACGCGCCGACGACGCCTCGCCGGCGCAGGTCTTCGAGCAGATCGACCAGGCTCGGGATCGCCACGACCGCTCCCGCCGCGAGGAGGCCGTCCGGGTGGGTGGCGCCCGTGGCCACGCCGATCCCAATCATCCCCGCCCCAACGCTGGCCATCATGTCCCAGGTCGAATCGCCCACGTACCAGCAGGTCGGCGGCGCGACGCCGAGCTGTGCGGCCGCCGCAAACAGCAGGTCGGGGGCGGGCTTGGCGTGTTCGACGTGGCCGGCGTCGGTGATCGTGGGCGGCGTGGGCAGGCGCAGCGCCCGAACCGAGGCCGCCACCTGGCCCGGCTGGCTGGCCGTGGCGATGCAGAAGGGTCGACCGCTCGCCTCGAGGGCAGTCAGGAGCTCGGTCGCTGCCGGCAGGGTCGCCGGCGAAACGTTGAGTTCGTCGAAGAGTGCCCCGCTGCTTCGGTCCAGCTCGTCTCTCGCCGCCCAGTCCAACTCGCGACCCGCGGCCCGCGCAACCTCGCCGGCAAGCCAGCGGCCGTCGGAACCCATGTACGGTCGCAGCGCCGCCGGGTCTATGGCGAGACCGATGCGCAGGAACGCCCGTCGCCAGGCCTCCGCACGCAGATGGACGGTGTCGACCACGGTGCCGTCCAGATCGAAGAGGAGGGCCAGGGGTTCGGGCAGGTCGGCAAGCGTGCGGCCGCTCGGGATCGAATCCAGAGAAGTGCGGTCGCTTCCGGTCATCCTCGAATGGTGACAGAGAGCGGGTCGTTCGCCCGCGCGTGCCCGCGCGGCGCTCGCGCGGCGATGCCGACTATGTCGACGATCAGCGAGACGTCTTGGCCGGGCAGTAGGTCACGCTTGCGACCTTGCGCTGGGCCCAGGTCTGGCCGGCGCGGGAGCGCTTCTTGAGCCATGCCTTGCGATCTCGCAGGTGGCTTCGCTGGACGCCCGATCCGCCATTCTGGCGGCTGTCGACGGTGGCGGCGGCGGGCGCGCTGCGATATCCGGACTTTCCACTGGAGGGCTCTGGCTTCGGAGCGGCGGGCGTGTTGGTGGTTTCGTCAGTCATGGGAGACTCCCTTGTGGGTCGCGGCAAGCACGGGGGACACGGCTAGGCCGTCTGGGTAGGAAGCGAGCTAGGCCTTGCTGGCGTTGCGGCCGAAGCCCATTTCGCCTCTCACGGCGGCTGCACCGTGGCTGCGGGCCCACGTGGAGACCGCGGCGGCAAGCGCGACCGACTCGGGACGGACGGCCAGCCTGTCATCTGAGCCGCGGACTGTCGGTCCCAGCTCGGCCAGGACTCCGCGGTAGTTTGGCTTGTCGTTCGGCGATCGATCGATGGGCGGAAAGACGTCGAAGTAGCCGTCGGTGCTCACCACGATGAGCGCGTCGGCGGTGCGGAACGGTCTGCGGGCCACTGAGGGCCATCCAATCTGCCGAGCGCTACGAGCGACTGAACCAGTGCCGGCGCCTTGGGCTGATACCACCATGGGGCCGTTGCCCCATTCGGTCAAGTCGGCCCGCGCCGGCCGCGACGCCGGCGACGCCGCGCCATTTCACCGGCTCAGAGCCATATACCAAGGGACTCAACATTTGTGCTATCGGCCAAAAGCGAGTACTGTGGGTGCGTCGCCACCTCTTGTGGTGACGCTCCGCGTGGTCGACCTTCCTTCTCGAACAGACCGTGCGTCTGCCGTCTCGTTCGGGAAGAGGAAAGGGTCACTTATGACCACCGGTACAATCAAGAAGGTCGTTGGCGACCGCGGTTTTGGCTTCATTGCAGCCGAAGACGGCAAGGAATACTTCTTCCACCGCGGCGGCCTCGTAGCCCCTCTCGACTTCGATCGCCTCATCGGCGGCGAGCGTGTCTCGTTCGAAATCGAGACCAGCCCCAAGGGCCCGCGCGCC
>PMYK01000036.1:193-26942 GCA_003171255.1 Chloroflexota bacterium | reverse complement strand
CCGCCGCACCCCCGGCCGCGCCCGGCCCCCACTCCGACCGGACGCGAATCCGCCGTCACGCCGACCGAGCCGTACCCGAGCGGGTCGAGGAATTCCTCCTGGCCGGACAGATCGCGCACGTCGCGTGCGTCGCGGACGGCGAGCCGCGTGTCATCCCGTTCCTGTACCACTACGAAGCGGGCCACATCTACATCCACGGCTCGCCCGGCAACGCCACCTTGCGGCTCATCCGTGACGGGCGCTCGGTGGTTGTGGCCGTCACCAGGCTCGTCGAGCTGGTCGCCTCCAAGAGCGCCTCCATGCACACGGCGAACTACCGCAGCGTCGTGGCGTACGGTCGCGGCCGCCAGATCGACGACATCACCGAGAAGCGCCGCGTTCTGGACGCGATGACCGCCCGCTACTTCCCGGGACGGGCGACGCCGGCCGACTACGAGCCCGCGACCGACGACGAGTTCGCACGCATGGAGCTGACCGACATCGAAATCGACGAGGCCTCGGCGAAGATGCGCGACGAAGGCCCTCCCGGCCCGCACGACGAGGTTCCAGAATTCCCCGGCTCGGCCTTCGTTGCACCGGTCTGAACTCGGGAGTGTGCGGGCCCGCGACCGCGCGAGCGCGAGCGCTCGACCTACATTGCGGACCCGCGGTCCGGTGACCGCACGGGCGACGCCGGCCGATCCGGCTTCCAGGAGCCGGTTGGTATCATTTCGCGCGTGAAGACGTCTATCTCCCTGCTCGAACTGACGGCCGATACCGAGCAGGAAATCCTGCGACTGGTCTCGGATCGAGATGTGCCGACCGCAGGGCTCTACGCCATGTGCCGCTACCACCTGGGCCTGGACGGCAGCGGCTCGTCCGGGAAACGGCTGCGGCCGCTGCTCGGGCTGCTCTCATACGCCTCGATCGCCGGTGACTACCGGTCTGCCTTGCCGGGTGCCGCGGCCGTGGAGCTTGGCCACAACTTCAGCCTGGTCCACGACGACATCGAGGATGGCGACACCGAGCGTCGCCACCGCCCGACTCTGTGGGCCATCCAGGGCATCCCGCAGGCTATCAACGCCGGAGACATGCTCTTCGCCCTGAGCCGCAAGGCCCTTCACCGGTTGACAGACCTCGGCTTCTCTGACGCCAAGGTGCTTCGACTCATGCGGCTCCACGACGACACCTGCCTGGCCCTGTGCGAGGGCCAGTACCTCGACATCTGGGCGAGTGAACGTGCGGAGCCGGTGTCGGTCGAGTTGTACTTCGACATGATCGGCCGCAAGACCGCCGCACTCATCGCGGCCTCGGTCGAAGCCGGCGCAGTCCTGGCCACCGACGACGAACAGATCATCTCCCGGTATCGGGCTTTCGGCTGGGCGCTCGGCATCTCCTTCCAGCTCAACGACGACCTGCTGGGCATATGGGGAGAGCAGGCGCTGACCGGCAAAGAGCCGACGGACGTCGCCCGGCACAAGATGACATTGCCGGTGATCTACGCGTTCGAGCACGCCGGCCCGACAGAGCGAGGCGACCTGGAGGCAGCCTGGCGAATCGACAAGCCGGACGAGGATCAGGTCGCCGAAGCGGTCACGCTGATCGAGAAGCTGGGCGGCCGCGACTACACCCGCGACCAGGCTCGCTCATACCGCGACCAGGCACTGGCCGAACTCGAGGCAGCGGGCGTCGTGGACGCCGGCGCGCTCGAATCACTCCGCGGCATCATCGTCGGGGTGATCAAGGCCTGAACGGACCTACCAGCCGTGGCCGGCGATCTCCTCGCCCGTGGCCGCGTCGACCAGGACGACAGCTCGCTCCTGCGGCTCGCCTTCGGGTTGGGCTTCCGCGTCAGGCGCGGCCCGAGTCATGGCCACCACCCAAGCCAGCCTTGGTTCGCCGCCACTGCACGTGTCGTGGAGCGACACGAACAGGATCTCGCGGATTTCGCCGTCCGGAAAGGCCTTACGGGCAACCTGGACCACACTCTCGACTGTCGTCCTTGGGGAGGCTTGTGTGGCCTCCAACCGCACACACAGCGTGTCCAGGTCGTATGCGCTCCAGCCCTCGAGTTGAACCGTGCCGACACCCCGCAGGAACTGGCTGACCGGGCTGCGGTAGTCGTAGGCCACGAACAGGGCGCCCCAGGTGACGACCACCAGCGCCGCCAGTAGAACGCCAGTCTGATGGCGCCTCAGCCAACGCAACCCGTCCTCCTTCGCGAAGCTACCGGGCCGCGCCCTTCGCCGACTCGCCGCCGGCGTTGCTCTCGGCGCCATCGCTGTCGCCGATTCGGTGTCGGACCGCGAGGACCTTGCCAACGCGATGCCCGTCGGTGACCTCGACGGTGAGCGTGAGGCCGTGCTCCGAAATGTCGACCCTGTCACCCGGCCGGGGCACGCCACCGATGCGGTGGTAGATCAGCCCGCCCACTGTGTCGTACTCATCGGCATCCTCGAGCCCGCCCATGTCCAGGTCGAACAGCTCGGCGAGGTCGTCCACCGACGCGCGGCCATCGACGCGCGCCTCGTCGTCGGAGAGCCGCACCGTGAGCGGTTCCTCCACGTCGTACTCGTCCTGGATGTCGCCCACGATCTCCTCGAGCAGATCCTCGATCGTGACCATGCCGGCCGTGCCACCGTACTCATCGAGGACGATGGCCAGGTGGACTCGGCGGCCCTGGAGCTTGTGGAGCAGGTCGTCGATCGTCATCGACTCCGGCGCGAAGAATGGCGTCCGCAGCAGCTTGCGTAGCTCCGGCTTCTGCCCACCCTTGAGGAAAGGCAACAGGTCCTTCGCATAGATGACGCCGACGACCTCGTCGATCGTCTTCTTGTACACCGGGATGCGGCTGTGGCCTTCCTTGATGAAGGTGTCGATGACCTCGTCCATCGTGGCGGTGACGGGCAGGGCCGTCATGTCCGTCCGTGGAACCATGACCTCGTGGATGCGTCGCCCGCCCAGCTCGATGACGGCGCTGATCATCTGCTCCTCTTCGGCCTCGAGGACGCCCGTCTCCCCTCCCCGCTCGACGATGAGCTTCAGCTCCTCGGTGTTGATCTGGGCCTGGCGAGCCACGCCGGCACCGAATCCTCCGGCGATCTTGCGCGTCAGCCAGGTCAGCAGATTCACCAGCGGACCGAAAACGTGGCCCATGAGGTCCAGTGGTCCGGCGAGCGTCAAGGCCACGCGGTCCGGGTAGGCCAGGGCGAGGGTCTTTGGAACCAGTTCCCCGAAGACGATGGTGAAGGCCGCCAGCAGCATCGTGACGATCAGGACGGCGAGGCCGGCTGAGTAGGTCGTGAGGAAATCGACGCCGAGGTGGGCGATCACCCCAGCCAGGCGCTCGGCCAGGTTCACGGCCGCGTATGCGGAGGCCAGGAAGCCGACGAACGTGACTCCGATCTGGGCCACGGCCAGGAACCGGCCCGGGTCCTCGACCAGTCGCTTCACCCGGCGGGCGTTGCGATGACCTTCCTCGATGAGCTGGTCGATTCGACTGTGTCGTAGAGTCACCAGGGCGATCTCGGCCGCGACGAATACCGCCTCGATCGAGACGAGGATGAGGACGACCAGCAGCTGCAGGACGACGTCACTCATCGGTGGCTTCGCTCGGCGGCCTCCTCGACTGCCGGACTCCCCGCATCCGCGTCAGCCGCCGGCTCGGGGAGGGCCGCAGCAGTGGTTCCGACTTGCGCACGAGGCTTGCGCAGCCGGGCGGGCACGCCCAGCGCCAGCATCCCCGCCGGCACGTCCTTTGTGACCACCGATCCGGCGCCGGTGCGGGCTCCATCGCCGAGCTCCACCGGAGCGACGAGCATGGTGTCGGAGCCCAGGAACACTTCCTTGCCGATCTTCGTGCGGTGCTTCTTCACGCCGTCATAGTTGCAGGTGACCGTTCCCGCGCCAACATTGGTGCGCTCACCGACCTCGGCATCGCCGATGTAGCTGAAGTGGTGTTGCTGCACCCCCGACTCGAGGCGGCTGGCCTTGACCTCGGCGAAGTTGCCAAGCCTGACCTTGCGACCGATCGACGACTGGGGACGAAGGTGCGAGAACGGCCCGATCTGGACTTCATCCTCGACCTCCGAAGACTCGAGCACGCTCGCCCAGATGAGGCAGTCGCGGCCGATCACGGTGTCGATGATCTGGCTGCCCGCCCCAATCCGAGTCCCCTCGCCGATTCTCGTGCTGCCGCGCAGGACGACGCCCGGCTCGAGGATCACGTCCGAGGCCAGCTCGACGGTCACGTCCACGTAGGTTCGGAACGGATCGACCATCGTCACCCCGGCGAGCATGTGGCGCTCGTTGATGATCATCCGCAGCTCGAGCTCGGCCCGTGCGAGCTGCGATCTGTCGTTGATGCCGATCAGGGTTCCGTCGTCCTCGACCTCCAGCGAGACCACGGGCCGGCGGTCGTCGCGGGCCAGGGTCACGAGCTCGGGCAGGTAGAACTCACCTGAAACCGGGGAGGCCTTCACGTCGCCGATGCGGCGGCGCAGCCAGGCCGCGTCGAAGGCATAGACCCCGGCGTTGATCTCCTCGATCTCGAGCTCCTCGGGCGTGGCGTCCCTCTCCTCGACGATGCGAAGCACCTGGCCGCCGTCGGCGTTGCGAACCACCCGGCCCAGACCCTCGGGCTCCGAAGAGTAGACCGCGACCAGCGCCACGGCCGCGTTGCGGGCGCGGCGGATGTCGATCAGCTCGGCCAGCAGGTCGGCCTGGACCAGTGGCACGTCGCCCGACAGAACCAGAATCTCCCCGACGCTCTCCGGGGCGACCGCCATTGCCGCTCGGACGGCGTCGGCCGTACCAAGCGGAGTCGGCTGGAGGGCGAAGTCCGCCTCATCCGCGAAGATGTCTTTCAGGGCTGCCGTCGGTGGCGAATACACGACCAGCGGACGTCGACCGCTGACCTCGCGGGCCGCGGCCAGGACGAAGGCCAGCATCGGTCGTCCGCACAATTCGTGCAGGACCTTGGGCCGGCGCGACTTCATACGAATCCCCAGGCCGGCGGCAAGGACTACCGGAAGAACGCCTTCGGAGGTCTGGCTCATCGCATCGGACGGTAGCACGGAACCGCCGGCCTGCGCGCCCATCCGTGACCCGTCGTGGCAGCCACTAACTGGACCGCCGAGCGACTGCCTCGATCTCCAGCAGCGCGTTGCGTGGCAGAGCGGCGACCTGGACCGTGCTGCGGGCCGGCGCCGGCTCGACCACGTGCTTGCCGTAGATGGTGTTCACCTGCGAGAAATGGGCGAGGTCTACGAGGAAGATGTTCGTCTTGACCACGTCGGCCATCGTCAATCCGGCGGCTCCGAGAACGGCCTCGAGGTTGAGGAGAGCCCTTTCGGCCTGCTCCTGGACGCCTTCGAGTAGCTCTCCCGTGATCGGATCGAGCCCGAGCTGTCCGGAACAGAAGACGAAGCCATCGATCTCGATCGCCTGGCTGTACGGACCGATCGCCGCCGGCGCGGTCGTGGTCGCGATCTCCTTGCGACTCATCGTGGTTCGCCTCCCTTCGGATCTCCCGGCTCGGCCACCGGCTCACCGCGGAGGGGCCGACTGCCCGTTCCATTGTGGACCGTGCGCGGCCGGATAGTAACGGTTGCGCCATCCGTGAGCTGAACCTCGGGCGGCGAGTGCCGGCCTGCGATCATGGTGGCAACGACGAATGGCTCGCCCGCTCCGATGACCGGCAACGTGCCGTTCGCCGCGGCCAGGCGCACGAACCGCGCCGCCTTGCGGGCTTCGGCCAGGGTCGCATAGAGCGACCACAGCGTGGGCCCCGAGCCGGACTGGCAGACAGGCCGCCCCACCAGCTTCTCGAGGGCGGTGATGAAACCCCTGAGGCCGGGCGCAATCGACAACGCCGCCTGCATCAGATCGTTGCCCGCCGCCAGATCCGCGGCCCCGGCGAGAAGGGCGGACCCGGTCAGGCCGGCTCTCAGCTCCGCCGCCAGACGCTCCGACACCTCTAGCGCACGAGTGGCATCGCGCTGGCGCTCACCGCCGGCGAACGCCTTGAAGACACCGGGCGTCGCCAGCGCCAGTTGAGGTGTGACCAGCAGCACGGCGGGTGGCTCGGCCCCGATGTCCGGCAGCGGCTCGACGAACTCGCCCCGGCCGGTGACGAGAGCAACTCCGCGGGCCAGGAAGAACGGCACGTCGGAGCCGAGCGACGCGGCAAGCGCCGCAGTCGACTCCGGATCGAGAGTCGCGGACCACGCGGCAAGCGCGGCGTCGATTGCCGCGGCCGCGTCGCTGCTGCCCCCGCCGAGCCCCGCGGCGACCGGCACTCGCTTGGCCAGGCGTGCGGCCAGCGGCGGCTGGAGCGACCGCGGTTGCGCTGTCGGGTCGTGGCTCGTCGCTGCGAGCGCCGCCCGAGTGGCGGCTATCGCCCGCAGGACGAGGTTGTCCGGCGACGGCGATAGGCCCAGCCCGGTGACCCGCAGCGAGTCGCGAGTCGCACCAGCCGGGGCCTCGGACACCGTCAAGGCGTCACCAAGCGCCAGCGGGACCATGATCGAGTGCAGGGCGTGGTAGCCGTCGTCGCGTCGACCGACGACGGCGAGGGTCAGGTTCAGCTTGGCCGGCGCGAACCGGACGACGTGGACACGGGCGCCCGCGGTCATCTCGGTCGTCACCGCCCGCTCTTGACGGGAAGTGGCGCAAGAGCGACCCGCAGGGCCAGCCACTCATCCACCGCGAGCGTCTGCGGCCGCCGGTTGCCGTCGATGCCGGCCGCGGTCAGGGCCGCCTCGACGGTCGCGCCGGGCAGCGTCAGCTGCCGCGAGATCACGTTGTGGAGCTTCTTGCGCCGCTCTCGGAAGCCTGCCTGCACGAGCCGCCAGAGCTCGTCCTCGTCAGGCGGCGATAGGCGCGCGTGGTCGCCCTGCGGATCGACCGGCCGGATCTCGACCACGGCCGACTCCACCTCCGGCGCGGGCTCGAACGCGTCGCGCGGCACCCTGAATGCGATACGGACGGAGGCGTGGTACTGGACGAAGACCGACAGATAGCTCATGTCACCGGGCGCGGCCGAGATCCGCTCCGCGACCTCCCGCTGGACCATCAGGACCAGCCTCTCCGGCCGCGGGGCTGAGCCGAGGAAACGATGCAGGATCGGACTTGTGATGTGGTACGGCACGTTGGCCACGACTTCGTAGGGCGGCTCGATCAACGTGGCGATCTTCTGGTCGAGGATGTCGCCCTCGACGAGCTTCAGGGCACCCCGTTCGATCGCATCCGACTGAGTCCGGGCCAGCCTGGCCGCGAGTCTGCGATCCAGCTCGACAGCGGTGACCGATGCGCCACCGTCGAGCAGCCCGCCGGTCAGGATGCCCAGTCCAGGACCCACTTCCAGAATCCGCCGACCCGGCTCCGGAGCCGCCAGGTCCAGGATGGACTGCAACACGTCGGGATCGGCCAGGAAGTTCTGCGACAGTGCGTGACGGGCCCTGAGCCCCTCATCGCGGAGCTGACGTCGAACTGCCAGCGGATCGAGCCGCGGGCGTCTCGGCGGCTCCACGCCGCTCACCGTCGCGCCAGCGGCAGCGACGGCCGGGCGTCCAGATCGAGACCGGCTCTGGCGCCGGCCTCCCAGCGCCGCGCCGCGGCCGCCCCGATCATGGCCCCGTTGTCGGTGCAGAGCCCCGGACGTGGCACGACCAGCGGAATCCCGGCCGCGGCGGAGCCAGCCGCAAGGCGATCGCGCAGGACGCGGTTCGCGGCCACGCCACCGCCCAGCACCACGGACTTCGCCCCGATCTGGCGGGCGGCACGGAGCGTCTTGGTCACGAGGACATCCACCACCGAATCCTGAAAGCCTTCGGCCAGTTCGGCGACGCGGTCGTCCGGCAGGGCCGTCCCACCGATGGAGGTGCCTTCGCCGTCGGTCTCGACCGCGATCGTTCGCCGTGCGGCGGTCTTGAGCCCGCTGAAGCTGAAGTCGAACGAGTCACCGAGCCACGCCCGCGGGAAGACGACATCGTGTCGCGTTGCGCCGGCCGCCGCCTTCATGATCTCCGGCCCGCCGGGATACGGCAGGCCCAACAGCCGACCGACCTTGTCGAAGGCCTCGCCCGCCGCATCGTCAACGGTCTCGCCGAGCAGCCGGTAGCGCAGGTGATCGCGCATCTCGATGAGGAAGGTGTGGCCGCCCGACACGATCAGGGCCACCAGCGGGAAGATCGGCTCCGGCACCTGGCGCGTCTCATCCACCAGCCAGGCCGCGTACAGGTGGCCCTCCAGGTGGTTGACCGGGACGAGCGGCTTGCCGTGGACGTAGGCCAGGGTCTTGGCGAAGTTGATGCCGACCAGCAACGAGCCGGCCAACCCTGGGCCCTCGGTCACGGCCACCGCCGTGATGTCGTCCCAGTCGGCGCCGGCGGCGGCCCAGGCCTCGTCGAGCACAGGCACGATCCAGCGCAGGTGAGCCCGTGCCGCCACTTCGGGCACGATCCCGCCCGACGCGGCGTGCATCGCCACCTGGCTGGCCACGACGTTGGCGTGGATGCGGCGGCCGTCTTCGACGATGGCGATGCCGGTCTCGTCGCAGCTGGACTCGACGGCCAGGATCAGGCTGCCCGTGGTCACGGTCCCCTCCGCGCGAACCTGCTCGGCCGAATCACACGAGCTTCGCGGTCGGGGGCGGCAGGTGAACTCAAGTCGGTCGAGCCGGCCGAAGGGGTCGATCCGGTCGAGTCCCCGACGGCCGGGGTCACGGACGGACCTCCGGCGCCATCGGCCGCGGACGAAACCCCGGCGCCCCCGTATCGGGCGACCGGCCGTCCATCGGCCCCGACCTCGATGTCCGGCCGGGCCGCCACCGCCGCCCTGAGCTCGGCGATCCGCACCTTCATCGGCCGGCCGTCGAGCGAGTCGGTGGTCATGATCAGGGCGTCCTCGTTGTTGTCACTGTAGTAGCGCGTCCGGACGCCGACGTTCTTGAAGCCGTACTTCTCGTAGAGGCGGCGGGCCGGCGCGTTGGATGGTCTGACTTCGAGCGTGGCCTCATGCGCGCCACGTGCAATCGCCAGATCCAGCAGCGCCAGCAGCAGCCTCTCCCCTATGCCCTGCCGCCGCCACGCCCGTCGGGTGGCAAACGTGGTCACGTGGGCTTCGTCGACGAGCAGCCATATCCCGGCGAAGCCGACGATCTCGCCGCCCCAGCGGGCCACGATGTAGTGGGCCAGCCGGTTGTTCTCGAGTTCCTGCCGGTAGGCGTGGGCCGGCCAGGGAGTGCCGAAGCTCTCCCCCTCGATGACGTGGACGGCGGGCAGGTCGTCGACCGTCATGAGGTCGACCACTACCCTCACCGGTGGTCGTGCGACCATCGCACCTCCCCCTTCAGGGCCGGCACGCCGCGCGGCAGCGAGACGTACTCGGGCACGAGGAGAGCCACGTCGTCGCCACCGGCCGCGAGCCGCTCGGCACCGAGACCGACGAGCGCCGCCGAGAGCCCCGCTTCGGCCTGCGCGCCGAGGGCGAGCGCCGCCGCGGGGGCGCGGTCCGGCAGGTCGACGGCCACAACGACCGCGCCGGGCTCGGTCTCGGGCTCATCGCCGCCCCGGATCAGGCGAGCCTGGCCTCCGGCGACGACGACTCGGTCGGAAGGGCCGGCGGGCAGCAGCAGGACCGCCTGCGTCCCCTCGAACCCGCCGGCCAGGCCTGCCGCCCGGAGCAGCGCCTCCGACGACGGCACGCCGGCGATGGGCACGCCAAGTCCTCGGGCGAGTGCCTTTGCCGTCGCGAGACCAACCCGCAGCCCGGTGAAGGCGCCGGGCCCGATTCCAACAACGATCCCGCCGAGATCGGTCAGGGCGGTTCCACTGGCCGTCAGCATTTCGTCGAGGCGGGTCAGCAGCTCCTCGCCGTGGCGATAGCCCGCCGGCCAGCGCCGCTCAGTCAGCAGCGTGCCGTCGGCCTCGCCCAGGGCCACGAGCGCGCACGTGCCCGACGTGTCTATCGCCAGGACCCTGCCGCCCGTCACCGTCCGGCCTCCAGGCCCGCATCCGCCGTCTCGACCGTGCCCGGCACCGCCGTGAGGTACCGAGTGTAGGTGGCGTGGCCCGGCCGGATCGTGATCCGCCGCGGATCGTCGCCGGCGCCGTCGATCAGGACGTCGAGCCGCTTGTCCGGCATCGCGTCCGCGAGACGCTCGGCCCACTCGACGATCGTGACGCCGTCGGCCTGCCGTTCATCGATGAGGCCGCCCGCCAGCGCCTCGGCCGTGTCGGCCAACCGATACAGGTCGACGTGGAAGAGCGGCAGCCGGCCGCGATACTCGGCCATGAGCACAAAGCTCGGCGACACGATCGTGTCCGTTATCCCAAGCCCGGCCCCGAATCCCTTCGCGAACTGCGTCTTGCCGGCGCCCAGATCGCCGACCAGGCTGATCAGGTCGCCCGCCCGCGCAACCGCCGCCAGCGCCCCGGCCAGGGCGCGCGTATCCGCCGGGTCACGCGTGACGACGATGCGTTCGAGGTTCTGCCCTGCAATCACCCCGCGAGGTTACCCGAAACGCGCTCTCCGCCGCTCCGGACCGCGGTCGGGGGCACCGGGCGAGCCGAGCGGCAGGCACCGGGCGAGCCGCCGCACGCCGTCGGTTAGCACCAGGCCGGACCAACTTGTCTGGCGTGGGAGTTGGCAAAGAGTGCGGCACGCCCGATCGTTCACTGGATGGCACGGAGAGGCCCGGCAATCTCCTTTGTTCGGAAACCGACGCAAGAACCCGCAAGAACCGGCAACCACGAGCAAAAGCCCGCAAGAACCTGCGGCGCCGCGACTCGGCGCCCTCGCCCGATGCTCGAGTCGCGCCCAACTCCCTCCTCAGGAAAGTTGGTCCAGTTGGCGCGGCCGCAACCCCCACCCGGGCGGACTGGCTCGACACGATGACGGAATCGCCTCCGCGGAGCCGATGCTCGGATCGGTGATCCGCCGGCTCTTCGCCATCCCTCAGCCCCTCGCTAGAACACGAACCTCTCCAGGTCCGAGACCGGGATCACCGTCGTGTCGGTCTCGTCGAAGAAGCGGACGACCGCGGCGTCGAGGTGGATCCCGCCACGGAACCGATAGAACCCGGCGGACTCCAGCCAGCGGCCCTCTCGGCCGGCATGGACGCCGCTGCGGACGCGGATCCAGTCGGGCGGCAGCTCGGGCAGCGGCACCTCGGCCACGTCGAAGACGAGCAGCGGCGGGTCGGTCACTATCGCCACCTCGCGACCGGCCATGGCCGCGAGCAGAGCCAGGATCGGCGTTGCGATGGGCCGGCGCCCGTGACCGTCCAGGGCGATGAGCCCGAACGGCACCGACGGTGCCAGACTGGCCTTCTGACGCAACTCGGACGCCTCGAGGTCGCGCAGCTCGCCTTCCCCGACCGAGCCGGCGATGAGGCCGCGGATGGACATGGCGCGCGCCCGGCTGATCGCCTGGGCCGAGATGCGACTGCCGGCCACAACCACGGCGCCGGCGCGGCCCACGTCAAGGGCGCTGGCCCACAGCTCGCCATCGGTCAGGCGGGGAACGTCGAGGTAGCCGCGCGATGGCTCGCCCGCGGCGATGGCCCCGGGCATGGCGGCTCCAGCCACCTCGATTGTCACCTCCACGGCATTGCGGGCATCACGCACGACACCGGCAACGGGCGACTCCACGATCTGGTGTCGCTCGCCGGCGGCGGCGCGCCAGCGGCCATGAGTCTCGAATAGCAATGTTCCGCCGACGCGAACCGCGGGCTTGCCCTTGGACAACTTCTCGCGACGCTCGGCGCCACCGACCCACCACTTCCCGGGAACCGGCGCGCGGCGCCGATCCTGGCGGATCGGGGCAGATCCGGGCGTGGCCCTGACGGCCATCGGCGGCCGAGTCATGGCAGACGCTGCGGCGGCCTCCACCCGGTCCTCCTTCCAGAGTGGCTCGAGTGACTTGTCGTCGGCCGCGCTCGGTCCCTTCGCCGGTTTCCTCGGCATGCCGTTCGGCGTGTCCAGGCGGCCCACGTCAATGAGCTCGGCATCGGGCGTGCGCTCCGCGATCGGCATGCCCGGCACAACGGAATCGCCAGGTTCAACCAGCGCCCTGTCGCCCGGCCCGAGTCGGAAGCGGATGGTCGGCGAGAACACGAGGACACGGCGTCCGGCCACACGTGCGAGCTCCGGCGAGATCTCGCGGCCGGCCGGCGGCTTGACCGCGCTCATTCATCCACCTCGGGCCACATGCCGCGCTGCCAGGCCTCGAGCGCCGCCCTCCGCGATTCCGGCCGGTCGGAGATGCGCATCGGAATGTCGCGAAGGTCGACGAGCAGACCGCCCAGCCCGCCTCCGACATCGACAGAGAAATGGCGGGCGCGGTTGCCGAGTCGAACGGCGTCGCGGAAGTCCAGATCGGCCCGGGCGGCTCGACCGGGCGGCAGGTCCACGACCTGGATCACGCCCGCATGAAGCTCGATCTCCGCCGCGGATGACGCACCCTTCAGCCGCATGTGCCCGGCACTCCGACCCTGACGCACGCCGGCGGGGAGGATGAGACTGCCCAGCGGCATGAGGATGTCGTCGGCCAGGTTGGCCATCAACCGACGCCGCTCCGACTCGTCCTCGATCACGCCCAACGGGCCGAAAAGGCGGGCCCCATCGGCGGCGATATGGCACACGCCATGCCGGCGAACCAGGTCGGCCATGGCCAGGGCCACGACCGAGGGCGGCGCCGAGGCGAACACCCCACCCGCGGCGATCAGCAACTCGGGCATTGGGTTGGCCGCCATCTCCGGCTCGGCCGCGATGAGCCGCGCAAACGCCGCCTTGGCGGCGGTGACCCGGAAGACGGCACCCTCACCATCGGCCTCGCCCCATGGAGTGAGCCGCAGGTCGTTCAGCCGGTCCATTGCCTTGTGCCTATCCAGGACCGCGGTCGACCAGGCTATGACGCTGTCGATCGCCTCTTCGGACGGGTTCGCCGGCGCGAACGAGGCGTCCGCGAGGCAGGCATGCGAGGAGACGACTGTGAAGTGCCCCTCGCCGAAGGGTTCGGACCTAGACCACAGGCCACCCTGCAGACCGATCTCGACGGTCTCGATAGATCGATCGAGAACGTATGCAAGGGACGCGATCGAACGGGCGACCCCGAGCCGGCTGTCGTTCGGAAAGGCGCGCAGCCCTTCGAGAACCTGCTGCAGCGAGGCGCCGGCGGGCTGACCGGCCTCGGCGTCGGGCGCAAGCAGCACATGGGGGAAGACCGGGCTTGCCTCGGCAGCCACGAATGGGAGTGCAACCGCTGCCTGCGCGTCGACCGTGGCGGGATCGGCAGGGTCCGCAGCCGCGACCCGTTCGGTGGCGGCTCCGACCGGCTCCCCGGCGCCCGGCTCGACTGTTACGAGCACTTCGGCCCAGGTCTCCTCGGCGTCCCGCGGCTCGGCTTCGGGCTGGCCCGCGTCTAGCGAGTCCGCCGCCGGACCCTGGGAATCTGACGGCTCGGCGACCGTCTCCTCGGGTGGCTCTCCGTCGATCACGGCTTCGTCGGTAGCGGCCTCGCCATCGGTCTCCGTCCGCGGCGACGCCAGCTTCGTCTGAGCCTTCTCCCACGACTCGGCGGCCATCGGCTCGGCCTCGAAAGCGCCGGCCCCTGACTCAACCCCGCTAGACACGATCGGCTGGTGGCGAGATCGAGCATCCGCGAGCGCCGCGAACACGGACTCATAGCCCGCGGCCCCGCCCGCAAGAACGACCGTCAACTCGGGTCGGGATTGAGCGGCCGCGGCAACCAGCGCTGCCAGATCGGGCAGATGGCGCTTCTCGTCGCCCGCCGGGGAGTGATCGGCCCCGAGCAGCACGGCGTTCGTTTCGATGGACAGCACCATCCGGCTGAGAGCAACCGGGTCATCCTCATCGGCGCTGCCGCCGACGACCAGCCATCCGGCTCGCAGCGCGGCCGCTTCGAGCCGACGCCGCTGCCGCCGCGAGCCCGCGAGTACGGCAATCCGCCGCTGGGGCGTCGTTCTTGCGACGACTCTGGGCCACGTCGCGACGAGGGTCGGGATGTCAGGGGGATCGCCCGCGCAAAGCTCCTCGAACATCTCGGGGTCGATCCGCCCGACCTGCGCCAGCAGCCCGATCAGCATCGAGTCGAGGTCGACGGAAGCAGGCGCGGCGGTGTGCGCAATGAGCCGCAACCGGCCGCCGACGTGCCCCAGTACGGCTGCCGCAGTGGTGGCCGAGCCCAGGTCGACGGCAAAGAACGCGCGAGGCTGGCTGGTCACCCGGCTATGCTACCCGGCTCCATCCTCGCTGTCCGCCCTCAGGCGTCCCAGGAGAGTTCCTCGTCCGGATCCTGCAGCCGTTCGATGAGCTGCTCGATCCCGAGATCGTCGGCCAGGATCTCGGTCGCGACAGGCAACTCGCCTCCGAAGACGCGGCGCAGGGTGGGGTCGAAGAAGACCATCGCGCTGCTCCCGAGTGGACGGTAGGGGCGGCTTGCCTGCAGGAACAGAACCGCTGACACGGTCAAGCCGCGCAGCTGGATCTCACGAGCAGCCTGCTCCACGAGGTCGTCGCGCTGCTCTTCCGAGCGGCCGTGCATCTGGATCAAGTCAGCACGTTCTCCGTTGTCGTCGCCCGTGAACCGGTCACTCGCAGCCGAGCGGGCCCGGTCTTTCCTCGGATGCCTCGATCGATCGGTCTCCGGGCCCCCCCAGGCCCCGACTCGCATCGCACGCAACTGCGCGCATCCCGACCACCTCGGCTGCCGCATAGTACACCCGGGGTAGCCTCCCCGACATTGCGGCTATGACCTCGTACGAGATCGTGTTGCCCCACTGCGCCACCTCGAGGGCCGTTATCCGCCCTCCTCCCTGCTCTCCGATGAGCGTGAACTCGTCGTCGATGGTCACCTCGGGTCCGGGGACGTCGGTCACATCGACCATGATGGCGTCCATCGCGACCGTTCCGACCTGCGGTGCGCGGGTCCCGCGGACCAGGACCTGGGCCTTGTTCGAGAGGCTGCGCGGAAAGCCGTCCGCGTACCCGAGTGGCAGGGTTGCGATGCGGCTCCGCCGGCTCGTAGTGAACGTCGGTCCGTAGCTGACACCCGACCCTGCCTCCAGCCAGGCGACGCGGACCGGACGCGCTCGCAGCGACATGACCGGCCGCAGACCGGCGGCGGCCAGACGACTCTGCCCGGCAACAGTCAAACCGTCCGGAACGATGCCATACCCGGCAATGCCGATCCGCACGACGTCGTACGTTCCGGCATTGGCCGCGAGCAAACCCCCGCTGGCAGAGAGATGGCGCGCCGGCAGGCTGACGCCGGCGATCTCCGCGAGCTCGGACGCCAGGACGAAACGCGAGTCCTGATTCGAGGTCACGTGGGCATCGTCCGGCGCCTGGAGATGCGACCAAAGCCCCACTAGCCTGGCGCGCGGGTTGGCGGCGATTGCGGCCGATGCCTCGGCGACCTCATCGGGCTGGACGCCGCCCCGACCGAGACCCGTCTCCACCTCCAGGTGGATGTCGAGCCGGCCGCCGCGTCTGATGTCCGGCGCGGCCGTCAGCGTCGCGAGGGTCCGCCCGAGAAGCAGTTGGTCGCCGAGCGTGATCGACAGGCAGTGGCGCAGCGCGTCGGGCGCAAGCTCGGCCGGTATCGGGAAGAGGATCACGACCGGGACTTCGATGCCGGCCTGGCGCAGTTCCAGAGCCTCGTCGAACGTGGCCACACTGAAGCCTCGGATTCCCTCTGCCACGAGCGCCCGGGCGACGGCCACGGCGCCGTGCCCGTAGGCGTCGGCCTTGATCACCGGTTCGACCCTCACGTCAGGCGGCAGCAGACCCTGCAGCAGCCGCACGTTCGAGACCAGAGCATCGAGGTCGATGTCCAGCCACGCCGTCTTTGGCAGCGGCGGCAGGGGTCCACCGGGCTCGATCTCGATCAACTGGTGGCGCGTCGCCGGGGGCCGCCCCGTGCTCACGTGGGTGGTCGCCGTCACGCCACGCCCCGTTGGCCGTCCGCGACGGTGCCTGCCCCGCTCGGCGGACCGGAGCCCGCACCGGGCAGGGCCGCCAGCTTCTTGCGGGCCAGCGGCAACTCGGCCGTCAGGTCGGACGCGAGCAAGCCGGCATCGCCCAACCGGGCCCTTACGGCTTCCCCGGCCATGGCATGCAGATACACGCCGAGCTGCGCCGCCTCGAAGGTGCCCAATCCCTGGGCCAGCAACGCGCCAATCGTCCCCGCCAGCACGTCGCCGGTGCCGGCGCTCGCCAGCGCCGGGTTCTCGAACGGAGAGACGGCGGCGCGGCCGTCCGGATCGGCGATGACCGTCCGGGCCCCCTTGAGGACCACGACCTGGCCCCACTCGCGAGCCGCGTCGCGGGCCGCGATCAGCCGGCGCGCATCGTCGAAGACGAGATCGCCCTGCTTCTGAGGGTCAACGCCGTCCGCCGCGCGCAACCGCAGGAACTCACCGACATGGGGTGTCAGGACACAGCGGGCCGCAACCTCGGAGGGCCAGCCGTCGACGGTGGCCAGCGATCGCAGAGCCTCCGCGTCCAGCACGGCGGGCACGGGTTCGCCGTTCTCGTCGGGGGCGAGCAGGCCGCGGATCAGCTCGGTCATCGACAGGCTCGGCCGGAGCCCCGGGCCCACCACCAGCGCGTCGTGATCGTGGTCGAGAATGCGGCCCAGTGCCTCCTCCGGATCCACTTCTTCCACGTCGTCCTCGGGCAGCGACAACGTCGTGGCCTCGACGACCTTCGCGGCAAAGAGCGGCTGAAGAGACTCGGGCGTGGCCAACGTCACCAGGCCCGCTCCGGCCCGACCCGCGGCGGTGCAGACCAGCAGCGCGGCACCGGCGTAGTCGACCGAACCGGCGATGACCAGCAGCTTGCCGAACGTGCCCTTGTGACCGCGGACCGGTCGCGGCGGTAGAAGCGCGGCCGCCGTGGCGTCATCGAGCAGGATCGGCTCATGAACGACTCGGCTAGGCATCGGTTCCCTCCTCGAGGCCCTCTTCGGAGTGACGACCGGCCGGGCCGTCCGGGCCGTCCGGGCCGGTCGCACGCTTCTCCTCGGACACCGCCACGTCCTGCGCGAGCGCGCGCAGCCGTTCGAATCGCCGCATGAGCGAAGCCTCGCGCTCGCTCAGTCGCTCCTCGATGTCGGGCGGGTAGAGGAACCGGCCGCCGGCCGTTCTGACGCCATAGGCGATCGCAACGGCATAGTCGGACTCGTGGCTGATCGAGATGGCGATCCGGCCCATGCCCAGCTGCTCGGCACGTCGGGCTGCCCGGCCATGCAACTTCACGGCCGGCTGGCCGGTCGGCAGGCGCTCGACCTCGATGTCACGCCATCCGATCCCGCGAACACCCAGACCCAGCACCTTGGACACGGCCTCCTTGGCGGCCCATCGTCCGGCCATCGTCTCCGCCCGGTTGCGAACGTATGCCATCTCGTTGGGAGTCAGGACGCGTCGCGTGAAGCGGTCGCCGAAGCGGGCCATCGAATCCCTGATCCGAGAGACGCGGATGATGTCGATCCCGAGCTCGGTTGTCTCGGGTGGGGGCGCCGGCAGCGCGGTCTCCAGGCTGGACCCGCGCGCCTCGGCGATGGCGGGCGCAGAATCCGTGCCGCCTCTCGAGGTCGATGGCTGCCGCGGGCCGGCCACCTACTCCACCGTCACCGACTTGGCCAGGTTGCGTGGCTGATCCACATCACGACCGCGCCTGACCGCCACGTGATAGGCGAAGAGCTGGAGCGGGATCACCGCCAGGATCGTGCTCAGTGGCTCGAGCGTATCCGGCACCCAGCACACATCCGTGACCAGCTTCTCGATCTGGGAGTCACCCTCGGTGGCAACCGCCAGGACCCGAGCGTCGCGAGCCCGGCCCTCCATGAGGTTGCTGATCAGCTTGTCGTACACCGCCGAACGCGTTGCCACGGCGACCAGCGGCACCTCGGCATCGAGGAGCGAGATTGGGCCGTGCTTGAGCTCGCCGGCGGCATAGCCCTCGGCGTGGAGGTAGCTGATCTCCTTGATCTTGAGGGCGCCCTCGAGAGCGGCCGGATAGCCGAACGCTCGGCCGATATACATGTAGCCGGCGGCATCGGCATAGCGCTCGGCGATCTGTTCGGTGGATGCCGCGAGCTCGATCGCTCGCTCGGCCTGGTCGGGTAGGCGGCGCAGGGCCGCCACGAGCTCCGCTGTCTTATCGGCCGACAGGCGCCCTCGCTGCTGGGCCACGTCTGCCGCAAGCATTACGACGGTCGCAACCTGCGTGACGAACGTCTTGGTGGCCGCGACCGCCACCTCCGGCCCGGCCTGGAGGAATACGGAGGCGTGCGACTCGCGGGTGATCGCCGAGCCGACTGTATTGGTGACACACACGACGACCGCGCCGCGATCGCCGGCGAGTCGGGCGGCAGCGATCGTGTCGGCCGTCTCGCCAGACTGGGTTACTGCCACGACCAGCGTCCGCTCGTTGATCGGCGGCGGACTGTACCGGAACTCGGAGGCGACAGTAGATCTTGCGGGGACGCCGAGCCACTCCTGGAACAGGGCCGCGCCGACGAGCGAGGCGTAGTAGGCCGTGCCGCAGGCGATCAGCTCGACGCGATCGATCCCGGCCAGGCGCTCGCGGATGGGGTCCAGCTCTTCGAGGTAGACCAATTCGCCTCTGAGCCGACCGGTCATCGACGCCGTCAGCGCGGCCGGCTGCTCGTGGATCTCCTTGAGCATGAAGTGGGCGTAGCCGCCCTTCTCGGCAGCCTCCGCAGACCAGGGGATGATGTCGACCGCGCGGTCGACGACCTTGCCCGACCGGTCGGTGATCGTCACGCTGCCGGGCGTCACGTCCGCGACATCTCCGTCGGCCAGGAAGATCACCCGCTTGGTATAGGCCACGATCGCCGCGGCATCGGATGCGAGGAAGCTCTCGCCATCGCCAACGCCGACGATCAGAGGGGCGTTGAGTCGAGCGCCGACGAGCCGTTCGGGTTCATCGCGATGCATCACGACCAGGGCGTAAGCGCCCTCGAGCCGGCCCAGGGCGGCCCGGACCGCGTCGGCGAGATCGCCCTTGTATGCGTCCTCGACCAGATGCGCCACCACTTCGGTGTCCGTCTCCGACGCGAGGGTGTGGCCCCGAATCACGAGCTCGTCGCGGAGCTCGCGGAAGTTCTCGACGATGCCGTTGTGGACGACGGTGATTCGGCCCGTGCAATCGCTGTGAGGATGAGCGTTGAGGTCGCTCGGCCGGCCATGAGTGGCCCAGCGAGTGTGGCCCAGGCCCACCCCGGCGCTGGGGGGCTGGGCGCCGATGGCATCCGCCAGGACGGCCACCTTGCCGGCCCGCTTCTCGACGAACAGATCGCCATTCTCAGTGACGAGAGCGATGCCGGCGGAGTCGTAACCCCGGTACTCGAGACGGCGCAGTCCATCGAGCAGGACTGGCCCAGCTTGTCGAGGCCCGGTGTATCCAATGATTCCGCACATGCAATGACGCTCCCGGTCTCGAAGACCTCGCCCCCGCCGAAGGTGGCTAGTTTAGCCGCTCTCCTGCCAGGGCAGCCAACTCGTCGGCCAGCTCCGCCACGAGGTCGCCGTCAGGTCCTTCCACCATGACCCGAATTGCGGGTTCCGTGCCCGATGGCCGGACCAGGACTCGACCGGCCGCGCCGAGGCGGGATTCCGCTCGCGCGATCGCCTTGCGGATGACCGGGTCGCCCTCCCACTGGTCCTTGTGGCGGGCCGGGATCGCGCGCTGTTGCTGGGGCAGCATCGGCACCTGCGTGGCCAGGTCGGCCAGGCTGCGGCCGGTCCTGGTCATCACGCCGAGTATCTCGAGGGCGGTGACGATACCGTCGCCGCTGCTGGTGTGCTCGAGGATGATCACGTGGCCGCTCTTCTCGCCGCCAAGCACGGCCCCGTTCACGAGCATGCCTTCGAAGATGTACTTGTCTCCCACGGGCGTCTGGATGACCTGGCCGCCTGCCTCCTCGACGACTTTCTGAAGCCCGCCGTTGGACAGGATCGATACGACCAGGGCGCCGTTCGGTAGGCAGTTACGAGCCAGCCGATCGAGCGCGAGCACGCCGAGCACGGCGTCGCCGTCGACAACGCAACCGGAGGCGTCGACCGCGATCAGGCGATCGGCGTCCCCGTCGAGCGCAAAGCCGACGTCCGCACCGCGGGCAACAACCTCCCTGGCCAGCGCCCCGGGAGCCGTGGCGCCGCAGTCGGCGTTGATGTTGGTCCCGTCCGGGTCGTTGAACAGCACCTCGACGCGCGCCCCAGTCGCCTCCAGGATCCTGGCCGCCGCTCCCCCGCCCGATCCGTTGGCGCAATCGATGACGAGGTGCAGTCGCGTGGGCGTTGCCGCAGCCAGCTCCAACCTGTGCTTGACATACAGCTCGAAGAGCTCGTGATCCTGCACCGCCAGACCGAGCGCGTCGGCCGCGGCGCCGGGCAGCTCGTCAGAAGTCCAGATGAGCTGCTCGAGCTCGTCCTCGACATCCTCATCGAGCTTGAGGCCGTGCTCGTCGAGGACCTTGAGGCCGTTGTCCCGGGCCGGGTTGTGGGAGGCCGAGACCATGATCCCGGCCGCGAACTTGCCGGCCTCCGTTATGTACGACAGGGCCGGCGTTGGCACGACCCCAACCAGGTGGACATCAACGCCCATGCTGGTTGCCCCGGCCACGATGGCGGCCGCGAACATGTCACCGGAGCGACGGGTGTCCTGGCCTATCACTATGGGCCGCCCGGGCCCAGCCAGCCGATGGGCCGTTGCCCGGCCGAGGGCATAGGCGAGAGTGGGTTTCAGGTCGACGTTAGCCGTGCCACGGATACCATCCGTGCCGAAGAGTCGGGGCAAAGAGTGTCTCCTACGGAGTCGGCGAGGCTGAAGGCGGCGGTGGCGACGGTGAGGGATTGGCCACCGTCACGGTGACCTGGGCTGGGCTGCGGGCCTGGACTGTGATGCCCGGCGGTACCGAAACCGAGACCGAAAGGGCATATGTGCCCACGTCGAGACCGGCGACCGACACGGTCCCCACGAGCGTCGACGTGTCGAAGGCGTTGAGCGCCGCCGTCGCACCGCCAAGCGTCACCACGATCGACGGGGTCGAAAGCGTATAGGTTCGATCGGAGCGCGCCCCGAGCGGCGTCACGCCAACACTGACGCTTCGAGTCGAGGCCGGCGACGAGAGGTGGATCACGACCGAGACCTGAGTGGTCACGCTCGACGTCACGCCTGAGGGCAGGTCGAGGTTGACGTTGGCCGAGACATCACCGGTGGCGCCGGCGATGGATATGGCCGTGGTGTTGGCCTTGCCGTTCAGCTTGGCGAGAGCGTCGGCCTGACCACGTACCGACACGATGGGCGGCGTCACGTCGATCGAGGTGACGTAGTAGCCGGCCGCTTGAGTGCCCGTGATGATCGGGTTGACGGGCACGGGCTCGGTCCGGATCAGGCTGCCAACCTGCATCTGCACGTTCACGGTTCGGGGGTTGAACTCGACGTTCTTGACAACGGCGTTGGAGGAGTCGCGGGCAACGAGATCGACGTCCTGGTTCACGTCCAGGCCGGAGGCGTCGATTCGTATCAAGGCCTCGGCATACAGCACCTTGCTCACGTAAGCGGCCGGTCCGGAAACCTCGGCCGTGGTCGCGCTCAGGGTCGTCGGTCCGGGTGAAACGCCGGCCGGTATCGTTCCCTTGCTGACGACGATGTCTACTTTCCTCTGAACGATCGGATCGAGTCGCACACTGATCTGCTTGGGCTGGTAGTCGATGATCTGGATGCCCACGTCGGCCTGCAGAGTAACCTGGACCGAGGACGACTCGCTGTCGCTGATCTTGGCAGTAGTCAGGTCGATCGCCGCGTGGAAGCTGGACTGCGAGACCTGCACATCGGGCGGCGCGATGTACCTGATCCCCCTGACTTCGTCCATGGGGTTCGGTTCGATCAGGAAGGCTGTGGTGGGCTGGTTCCTGATTTCGATGGCGATGCTTCCAGGCCACTGCTGGCTGGACTGCAGGAACACCATCGCCCCATACAGAAGAACCGCCAGCACGACGGCCCCGATCTTCAGGAGCCAGTTGCGAAAGACGAAGCGCAGGACCTTCACGACGCCTTCTCCTGCCCCTCGATTTCGTCGCTCGGGGCCGCCGCACGGGGCCTGTCGGCTCGACCGGCACGGCCCCCCAGGCGATTGAGCCCGCCTAAACGGGCCCGGCGGGCCAGCTCGCGGACCGTTGGTCCGACCCGTCGCGGAGGTGTCCGATCCTGGAAGACGCCGCTGGCGGTCTGCGGATGCAACAGGTGGGCGATGTCCCGAGCGAGCCTGGGCTCGTCGAGGTTGCGGACGATGCGGGCCCGCTCCACCAGACTGATCTGGCCACTTTCCTCGGATACGACCACGACGACGGCGTCGGTTTGCTCGGTCATACCCAAAGCGGCCTTGTGCCGCGTCCCAAACCGCTCTAGCGGGATGGTGGTTTCGGCCGACGGCAACAGCGCTCCGGCGGCCAGGATCTTGTCGCCGCGGATCACGACCGCGCCATCGTGAAGCGGTGTCTTTGGCGAGAAGAGCGTTACGAGCAGGTCGGCCGAGATGTCCGCGTGGAGCATCACCCCGTTCTCGGCGATCTCCTGGAGTCCAGTCTCGCGTTCCATGACGATGAGCGCGCCGTGGCCCTCGCGGGACAACCGCTCCGCTGCGCTGGCAACCTCGGTCGCGACGTGGACGGCTATGGACTGCTCAGCGGGTGAGATCAACCAGCCCAGCGACCCGAGTCGGCCGATTCGATCGAGCGCCCGCCGAAGCTCGGGCTGGAAAACGACGACCAGGGCAAACAGGCCGACGTACGCGCTGGTCTGAAGAATGAGCGTCAGAAGCCGAAGGTCGAATGTCACGGCGGCGCCGTAGACGAGGAGCAGCAGGCATACGCCGACGACCAGCCGAACCGCGCGCGTTCCTCTGATCAAACTGAAGAGCCAGTAGATCAGCAGAGCCGTGATCGCGATATCGGCCACAACGTTCGGGCTGACCTGGTCGAGCGCCGACTGAATCAGTGGCATCGCAACCCAAGTGTATACCGCCGAGCGCCCACGCCAGGTGGTCGGAGCATCTCGAAGGAGCGTGGACGCCGGAGCCGGTTGGCTCGACGGGTCAGCAATCGGTCAGATTCCCGACAGCGGACACGCCGCACCCCGCCACCGCCGACGCCGCTAGGCGCAGAGAGCTCCCAGCCGCTCATCCTTTGGGAAGGCTCGACTGGCCACTGCGCAAAGCCGCTGACGCATCTCCTCGTCGTTGTTCAGCTCGGCCAGCCGGCCAAGCAGGGCGAGCTTCTCGGCAGCCAGACCGTTCCAGTCGCGCGCGATATACAACTCGACCAGGACCAGGTGGGCATCGACGTCGCCGGGCGCTCGCTGCAGCAGTCGATGGGTGGCGTCCAGTCCGGCTTCGAATCTGCCCTCGCGGGCGTATGCCCGAGCGGTCCAGAGCAGCAGCGACCGTAGGGCGGTGTAGTCGCCGGCGACGTCTGCCGCCTCGGCCGCGACCAGCAACTCATCGCCCGTGGGCTGCTGCTGGCTCTCACCCACGGGGCCCGGCGGCGTCGCCGTGTCGAATACGCCCTCCATGACGCCAACGGCCTCGAGAACCTGCTCTAGCGAAGCCGCGGCTGAGGCGCCGGATGACGAAACGGCCGGCGCGAGCGACTCCACGGTCTCGAGCTCCTGGTCCTCGACGGGTCGCGCGTCTGGCGGCGGCGCGGCCGGCTCGTGCGGTGCCGAAGCCCCGGCTTCCGCGGCGGCTTTCACTCGCCTGAGGAACTCCGCGCCGCGCAGCGGGTCAGGAGGCGGCGCGGCGGCCGTGACAGCCTGCGGGACGCGCGACTCGACCAGCCCGAATCCCTCGACGTAGTAACTGACGGGAGCCTTCTCGACGAAGTCGGCGAGCAGCGCGGGCGACTCGACCGCGGCGGGCTCCACCGGAGTCTCTCCGTCGCCGCCCATCGGCTCGGGCTCGACGTACGTATCACGTCGGTAGTCTGATATCGGCGCCACGGCAGCGAACGGCGCGGGGCTGCTCGCAGCGAATGGCCTGGCTGCCTCGACCGCGCCACCCGCCGGCTCGTCGCGGAGCCGGAGAGCGCGGGCGAGCAGCTGTTCGGCTGCCTGATCGCCCGCAGACAGCCGGATTTCGCGCAGCAGACCGCGGTGCCGGCGGCTCCGCTCCGTGGTGTCTTCCAGCTTGAGGGCCCGTCGGAGGGTGTCCGCGGCTTCGGGCAGCCTGCCGGCCGCCTCCTGGACCTCCGACACGTGATCGAGGGCCTGGGCGGCATCTACGCGCTGGCCGGCGATGGTGAGGGCCTCGGCTTGCCCCAGCAGCGCCCCCTCGTCATGAGGGGCCCTCCCGACTGCCGCCGCGTATTCGACCAACGCCTCTTCGAGGTGGCCCAGCCGCAGCAGCACACCGCCCAGGCTGGTATGCGGCAGAGCGCGCGAAGGCGCGATCGAGGCGGCCTTGTGGTACGCATCGACGGCATCCTCGAGCGAGCCGCGGAGCACTGCAACATGGCCAACGCGGAGTGCTTCCTTGTAGCGCTCATAAAGGTCGTCAGTCATATAGACATCATGACTTCCGGCTGGTCAATCGTCTCGGGTACGTGCGTCGACCGGCTTCGTCGCATCGTCCTACGCCAGGTGTCCAATTCGACGCCAGGCAACGGTCCGGACTAGCGGCCCAGGGACTCGACCAGGAACGCCTTCTGGACGTGGAGCCGGTTCTCGGCCTGCTCGAAGGCAAGGCTTCTGGGACCGTCGATGACCTCGGCTGTGATCTCTTGGCCGCGATGGGCCGGCAGGCAGTGCATGGCAACTGCCGCTGCGCCTGCGAGCTCCAGCAGAGAAGTGTCAACGCTGTAGCCGGCAAAGGACGCCAGGCGAGCGCGGGATTGGTCCTCCTGGCCCATGGACACCCAAACGTCTGTGTACAGAGCGTCGGACCCATGAGCAAGCTGCCTTGGGTCCCGCCCGACGACGATGTTCCCTCCGTTGGCCGCGGCAAGTTTCTCCGCCAGAGCCACGATGGCGGGGTTCGGACCGTAGCCCTCGGGGTGAGCGAGTCGGATCTCCATGCCCATCACGGCGCCGGCCAGCGCCAGCGAGTGGTAGACATTGTTGCCGTCACCCACGAACGTCATAACCAGACCCTGGAGCCGGCCGAAGTGCTCACGAAGGGTGAACAGATCCGCCAGAGCCTGGAACGGATGCTCGTCGTCGGTCAGGGCGTTGAAGACGGGAATGCCGGCTTCGGCCGCGAGCTCGGTCACGATGGAGTGGGCAAACGTCCGAATCACGATGCCGTCGACCCAGCGCTCCAGGTTGCGAGCGACGTCCGAAACGCTCTCGCGAACCCCGAAACCGATCCCCTCCCCCAGATGCAGGGCGTGTCCGCCCAGCTGATCCAGACCTGCCTCGAAGGTGACTCGGGTCCGCAGGCTCTGCTTCTCGAGAATCAGGGCCACGGTCCGGCCGGCCAGTGGCTGCCCGGCATGTCGGTGGTCTGCGCGGAGTTCTCGCTTGAGGTGGGCCGCGCGAGCGAATACGAGCTCGTTATCGTCACGCGTCAGGTCGGCGGAGCTGAGGAGGTCGCGTGCCAGAAGAGGGCCGGTTCCGACCGACGCGAGGGCTTGCTCCATTGCCTTCTCCCAAAAAGCGTGATCGCCGGGGGTCTGGCCGCCCGGCGATCGTGGTTGCGAATGTCACGCAGTCTATGACACTTGCGCAGTCCACGAGGGCCCGAGTGGGCTGCCACTCCATGGCAAGCCTCTGACTGACTTGTATTGGGCGACCGGGTTGTTCACAGTTGACGACATGGATCGCAATCGAGGACTCCGCTCCCCGTTATCGCGCAAGCGAGCGTCAGCCCGCACAGTTGTCTTCGTTCATGGCGCCGGACGGGCAGGTGAGAAGGCGTGGCCGATGCAGCGCCATCTCGGCTCCGAGTTCCGACCGCGATTCATCGAGCGTGTGGGCTACGGCTCGAGGGAGAATCCGTGTCCGACCGACTTCAGCGGCGACGTTTCGCGGGTGCTGGCCGCACTGGGCGATCGGGGGCACATCGTTGCCCATTCGTATGGGGCGATCGCGGCGATCATGGCAGCCCAGGAGCGACCCGAGGCAGTGGCATCGCTACTCCTGCTGGAGCCGGCCTGCATGTCGTTGGCACGCGGCGGACCGAATGTGGAGGCACACGTCGCCGCGCTGTCGCCGGTGCTTGATCGCGCCGCAGAGTCGAGCGACGTCGCCTACGAGACCGCGTTCGTGACCGCCCTCGGCGCACCCGTGTCGGGCGAGAGGGTCACGAAGGAGAGCCGGCTCCGCGCTCGGCGACTACGCCTCCAGGCCGCCCCGTGGCATGCACCCCTCAATTGGGCCGTTCTGTCGCTGCCGCCAACCCTAGTCGTGACCGGGGGATGGTCGGCCCTCTACGACGAAGTCGCCCAGGTGTTCGTTGGCCACGGCGCGCGTCGCGCCACGCTCGCCGGGGCAGGCCATCGTCCTCAGGATGCCGCCGGCGCCAACCAACTCATGACCGACTTCTGGGAGACGACCTCCGCCTGAGCGTGCGGCACCGGCCAGCCCGGAGCGAGCGGACTTGAAGTCCGTGAGCGAGGAGCGCAGCGGCCAACGAAGGGATCGCCCGCCCGCGATCCAACCGTCGCCGCTGCGGCGAGGTCAGACCGAGGCGGCCACGAGCACCGGAGCGAGCGGACTTGAAG
>PMYK01000036.1:0-140 GCA_003171255.1 Chloroflexota bacterium | reverse complement strand
CCGTACTTCTTGCGCTCCTTCATTCGCGGGTCTCGTGTTAGGAGCCCAGCTTGACGGAGCGGCAGGCGATTGGTCTCGGCATCGATCTGAAGCAGCGCACGGGCTATGCCGTGGCGAATGGCGCCGGCCTGGCCGGTGAC
>PMYK01000051.1 GCA_003171255.1 Chloroflexota bacterium | reverse complement strand
CAGTCGGAGCAGTAGACCGGCCGATCCATATGCGGTTTGAAGGGGACCTGGGCCTGGTTTCCGCATCGCGTGCAGACAACCGCGAAGTACTCGCGCGGCCCTCCGGTGCCGCCATGCTCACGGCCCGCTCCGTCGCCGTTGTCCTTCATCGAGCGCCTTGCGGCGCGACAGCTCGGGCAGCGCTTGGGTTCTGAAACGAACCCCTTCTGCGTGTAGTACTCCTGATCCTCGGCCGAGTGGACGAACTCCGCGCCGCAATCGACACAGGCCAGAGACCGATCTACATAGATCACGTTTCTCCTCCCGGAGCCGCGGTTTCCGTTACCGACGGTCCCGGGGACAGCCGAACCGAAGTTGCGCCGGGTCGCGTTGGGGCGCTGGGAGGCTTGAGCGGATCCGGACGACAGTCTTGAGTTCAGAAGTGCCTGTCTGGGACGCAGCGGCAGGGCGGGAGAATAGCACGCAAGGCCCGCCCAACTGAATGGCTGTTGCGGTGAGTCGGACAGGGCGGAACAGGAGCGCAACAGCCTGCCGAAGTTGCTTCAACTAGGCCGCATCAGCATCGGCCGAACCTGCCACAATCGCCCCGTCGGTTCGTCTCCACGGCACCGGTCGTGGCGGCTTGGGCCGCGCGCATCGGTCCGGCGGCGAGCCGCGCGAGACACCGCTGAACGGGTGCGAAAGACTGTCGGAGCGCAAGAGGAACGATCGGTCCGATGCTGCGCTTGCTTCACACAGCCGACCTCCATCTGGGGGCGCGGCACACGGACCTGGGCGAACGCGCTGCAGTCCTGCGAGAGCGCCAGTTCGCCGCCTTCAGGACGTCTGTCGACCTGGCCATCGCCGAGAAGGTCGACATCTTCCTAATCGCGGGCGACCTGTTCGATTCGAATACCCAGCCGCGCCGCTCGGTTGAGCGCGTGGCGGCCGAGTTGGGACGGCTGACCCGGGCGAGCATCCGCACCGTGATCATCCCGGGGACCCACGACGTCTACGACGGGGCGTCGATCTACAGGTCGTACGACCTGGCGGGCATGGCCCGAGCCGCAAGCGACTGGGTGGTGGTCCTGACGCCGTACCTGTCGGAGATCGTTTTCGCGCCTCTCGACGCGATCGTCTACGGCCGTGTCTTTGACACCAAACGCTCGCCGCGAAGCCCGCTGGCGGGGCTCGACGTCAAGGCCGACACACGAGCGACCTGGAAGATCGGCATGGTCCACGGCGCCCTTGCGATCCCCGGTCGAACCGACGCCGACGCCGTCGTTTTCACCCAGGAAGAGATTGCCAAAACCGGCCTCGACTACCTTGCCCTTGGCCACTGGCACTCTGCCATCGAAGGTCGAGCCGGGAACGTGTCGTATGCCTATTCCGGTGCCCCCGAGCCGGTTGCCGTCGATCAGGACGGTGCCGGGCAGGTCTTGATCGTGACGCTCGACGACAGCGGTGGGCGCCATGTTGTCTCGATCGAGCCCAAGCGGGTCGGTCAGACTCGCTGCGAGAAACTCGACATGGACGTCAGCGGCGTCCACAGCCAGCCCGAGTTGATCGACGTCCTGGGTCGCCACGCCGACTCGAACCTGGTCTTCGATGTGCGTCTGACCGGGCTCTACCCGGACGAACTCGATCTCGACGTGGACGAGGTCGAGCGATCGCTGTCGCCGTCCTTCCTGCGTTTCCGCATCCGCGACGCGTCGATCCCAGTCTCGCCCGAAGGGACGGCACCACCGCCGGATACCGTCCTCGGCGCCTTCGTGCGGAGCGTCGGCGACCGGATCGCAGAACTCGAGATTGCCGTTGGCCCGGAAGCGCCGGCCCGAGGCGGTTCGTCCGGGGCAGACCCGACAGAAGACCTGGCGGACGTTCGCGAAGTCCTGAGGCTCGGCCGCCATCTACTCGAAGGTCGTCAGGTGACGCTGTGAGCTGGGGCACGCTCCGATGAGGATCACCCGCCTCCAGCTTCGGGATTTCGGGCGGCACCGCGATCTCGACATCGAGCTCGCTCCCGGCTTCACGATCATCCGAGGCCCGAACGAAGCCGGCAAGTCGACGATCCAGCGCGGGCTCGAGCTGGCCCTGTTCCTCAAGCCCACGGCCGCCACGGCGGAGCTTGAGGCGCTCCGATCCTGGGGCGCGCTCGAGGACGGGCGCTCCTCGACGCGTCTCGAATTCGTCGCCGACGATGACTTGGGGACGAATGGAGGGGGCGCCATCCACGGTGTCCTCGAGAAGGAGTTCCGCGGCCAGCGGGGGCGTGTCTCACTCGACTTTGACGGCCAGACCTACACGGACCCGACCAGGGCGAACGAGATCATCGCCGACCTGACCGGCATTCCCAGCGAGTCCTTCTTCCGTTCGACCGCTTCGATCCGGCACGAGGAGCTCGATGACCTCGATCGTGACGAGGGTGCCCTGCGAGACCGGTTGCAGGCCAGCATCGGCGGCGGTGACAAAGGCTCGTCGCGAGCCCGAGGCCGACTCGAGGACGCGATCCGCGCCCTGAAGTCGCGCGGTGACAAGAACCCGGGCCGCCTCAAGATCGCCGAAGAGGCGGTTTCGCGGGCCGAGATGGCTCTCAAGAACGGTGAGGCGGCGCTCGAGAAGCTCGAGAAGGACCGCGATGCCCTGGCCGTCGCCCGTGACACTCGGCTGAGGGCCGAGGTCGCCCTGGCCGAGAGCCGGAACATGCTCGAGGCCGCCCGCCAGGCCGAGCGCCTGCGATCGGATCGGTCGGTCATCACCGAACGGTTCGAGCGCTACCGCCAGGCCGCCGAGGCGCAGCGCAGGCTCGAAGAGCTCGAGGCCACACCCGAGCGATCCATGTCCGGGCTGCGCGACCAGTTGGACCGCATGCGGACCCTCCAGGGCCGTGTCTCCATCATGCAGGAGACCCTGCGCGAGGACCTGGGTCCGGAGGTCGAGCCCGACGAGCCCGAGCCGGCCTTCGGTATGCTCGGCATCCTGACCGTGATCGCGCTGTCGGCGAGCGGGCTGGCGACCTCGTTCGGCGTCATCCGGTCGCTCCCGCCGGTGCTACTGCTCGGCTTCGTCTTCCTCTGCGTCGCGCTCTTCCTCGGGTACCGTTTCTGGGAACATCGCTCCGTGGCGATGAACGTCCGCCGCATCAACGATTCTCGCGGGCGCGATCGGACCCTGCGACGCCAGGGTCGCGTGGGGACCGAGGAGGGCCTGCGGGTCGCTCACTCCGGAGTGCAGAACATCCTCCGTGAGCTGGGTGCCACGGACGTCGCTGCGGCCGAGAAGCTGCTCTCGGTGGAGCAGGGCCGGCGGCAGGAGATCGCCACTCTCCAGGTGCAGATATCGGCGTTTCTGGCGGGTCAGACCGGGGGCGTCACTGAACTGCGGGACCGGGCCGCTCTGGAGATGGAGCAGAAGACGGCCGCGCTCGATGCCATCGGGCCGAGCGCCAACGACGCCCGGGCCCGCGAGCGGCTGGAGGCCGAGGTCCGCGACCGCCACGCTGCCCTCGAGCGGGCACGCGACGCAGAGGCGGCCGCGACGGCCCGAGTCGACGCCAACCCGGTCGATTCGGAGCAGGTCGCGGGCGAGGCCGAGCGGCTCGTCACCTGGCAGGGCCAGCTCGGCGGGCTCAAGCGAAGGGTCCGCATCTACGAGATGACACTGGCGGCGATCGAGGCATCGGAAAGCGGAACGATGCGCAAGGCCACCCGCTTCCTCGAGCAGCAGGTCGGTCGGGACATCGCCCGGTTGACCGGCGGTCGATACCGACGGGTGAACATAGACGACCACACCCTGGATATTCAGGTTTGGGCCCCGGAGCGGGGCGACTGGGTCCCGGCCAGCCAGCTGAGCAAAGGCACGATCGACCAGGTCTTCCTTGCGGCTCGCATCGGGCTGGTCAGGCTGGTGACGCAGGGGAAACGTCCGCCGCTGGTCCTCGACGACCCGTTCGTCACCTTCGACGACACCCGGGCGGCCAGGGCCGCGCTGCTGCTGCGCGAGCTGTCGTCGGACTTCCAGGTCATCTACCTGGCCTGCTCGAACCGATACGACGAGCTTGCCGACGCGGTGGTCGAGCTGCCCGGTCCGATCGATATCGAACCTGCGGCAACGAGCCCGATCGCGGCCCGGACCGCGGCCCACGGCAACGGGTCGACGGCGGCCGCTTCGCCCGAGGCCAGGGGAGTGGCTGGGGCCCAGGAGTCGACCGGCCTGGCAAGCTCACTTCTGGCGGAGGCGCACGTCTCGGCGGCCGAGCTGGCCGGAGACGAGCCAGAGACGGGTGAGAACGATCCTGATGGGCCGATTCAGTTCGATCGGGCCGTTCGCGCCAGGCGAAGCGCCGCAGGCGCGGTCGAGGGTACGGGTGCGAGCAACGACGCCGCCGGTCCAGCTCCCGAACCGGATACGGCACCGACCGATGGAAGCGATCCCGAGGCGACGGCGCCCGCGGCAGACCCGGCGAACCCGGGGGTGCCCAAGGCGCCGTCGCGCGCGCCGGACCAGCCCTAGGAGGATCGGTGGCAGGCGAGATTCCCGAGGGCCTCGCAATCGAGCGGATCTGGGTCGTTGAGGCCGCCTACGGTCCCGATGCGACCGAACGCCGCCCGGCAGTCAGGGCCCAGCACCTGGCCCGCATCGCCGAACTTCGCGAGTCGGGCACCATCGTGGAGGCGGGGGCCTTCGCGGACATGTCGGCCTCGCTCATCCTGCTCCGTGCCCCCAGCGAAGAAGCGGCGCTGGCGGCGGTCCGGGCGGATATCTACTTCCGGACGCAGGTCTGGACTGGCTTCCGGATCCGCGCTCTGGGGCGTGTTGTGCGTGTGGACGAGATCAGGCCCGACTGAATGGCACAGCGACCAATGACTCGCGGCGGTGCGTGCTGCACCCGGCTGCGTCGTCCGAGGCGACGGCTATGGGAATGAGATCTGTGCCGTCAGGTCCGGACGCTGGCTGTCGGCGGAAAGATTCCGCAACTCAACCAGGTATGTCTTGGCTGGATCGACGTTGGCGGTGAAGGCCGGGTTGATGTAGGTGGCGCCCTTGTACGAACGCTGATCGACTGTGAGGTTCGGCGGGGAAGTGGCGTCGAATAGGGTCATGCTCGCGTCTGTGCTGACGTCGGTCCACGTGGCCTGCACGTTCACGGCGCCGCCCACGCGCGGCTTGAACGTTGCCGAGAAGCCGTTGAGGGCATCCGCCACGCCCTTGGTCGAGCTTCCCTGGAAGCGACCATGGGTGAGCTGGATCTTGGGGCTCGACGCCGGCCAGGTGAAGGTGACATCCACGGTCGGCTTGGAGGAGCCATAGCCGACCACGGTCACCACCCAGGTGTTGTGAGGCCCATCGGCCGTGCCCTTGAGGAAGCTGGGCATGGCTTTGACCGTACAGGTGAACGCGCCCGAGTCGACCTTTGCGCACATCTTGGTGGTGCCGCCGGCGGAGGTCTTTGTCACGGCGTAGGTGACGGGGCCGGCGCCGTCGCTCGTGAACGTGAACGTTCGAGCAAACCCATTCGCGTCGCTGGCGGCGTCGAGGGCCAGGTTGTTGAAGGTGATCGTGGCGGGGCTGGGCTTGCCCGGAGTTGGCGTCGGTGCGGGCGCGATGCTCGGGCCCGTGCTCTGCAGCACGCCACCAGACGGCAGCGCGGTGTCGCCGGGCGTCGAGATGCCCCCAATATCGCCCGACTGGGGTGCTGACGAGGGTGTCGAGGACCCGGCACGATGCTCAAGCAAAAGCAGGGCGCCTGCGATGCCAATGAGCAGCGCGCAGACCACGCCCAGCAAGATCGATAAGTTCTTCCAGATCCTGTCGTCCACCCGGCTCCTCCTGTCCGATCCACCGACGGTCGACGATGGACCCTGGAAGGTTACTTCCTGCGGGCCCTCTGAGGCCAATCGCCGCGTCAATCCGCTTGCGCGAGCTCGCCTCGACGGCCTTGCGGTCGCGCTCGGTCCCCTTCGACCGGAGCTAGGAGTCGGCGACGGAGCCGAGTTGCTACCTCGAGCCCAGCGCTGGAACGTCCATCTCGGCCGGACCGACATAGCGGGCGTCCGGCCGGATCAGCTTGTCGGCCGAGGCCTGCTCGATGGCATGGGCGCTCCAGCCGGCCATGCGGGCCAGCGCGAACGTCGGTGGGAAGAGGTCCGGTGGCAGCCCAACGCCCTGGAGCACGGCCGCCGCGTAATACTCGACGTTCGTCTTGATGACTCGATCCGGCTTGAGCTCGCCAAAGACGCGCAGGACCACGTCCTCCACTTTGACGGCGGTGTCGAGCCAGCCCGCCATGTCGGACATGCCCTCCGCCACCTTGCGGAGCGCAGCCGCGCGAGGGTCGTAGGCGCGGTAGACGCGATGACCGAAGCCCATGATCTTGTCGCCGCGCGCGATGGCCTCCCGAACCCACTTCTCGGCGTGGTCGGGCGAGCCGATCTCGTGGAGCTGGCTGACCACCTCGGCCGGTGCGCCGCCGTGGAGCGGGCCCTTCAGCGCGCCGATTGCGCCGCAGATGGCGCTGGCCAGATCTGAGCGGGTGGAGATGATGACGCGGCAGGTGAACGTCGAGGCGTTCAGGCCGTGCTCGGCCGCGACGATGAAGTAGGCATCGAGGGCCCGGGCGTCGGCCGGATCGGGGTCCTTGCCGGTCAGCTGCTGCAGGAAGCCGCCCGCCAGAGAGAGCTTGGGGTTCGGCTGGACCGGCTCGAGGCCGTTTCGCAGGCGATGAAATGCGGCTAGCGCCGAGGGGGCCATGGCGGTCACTTCTCTGGCCTGGTCAACGGTCGGCGGCCAGTGCGGACGTCGCCATGCGCCCCAGACCGAGACTGCCGTGCGGAGCGCGTCCATCGGGTGGGTGTGGTCGGGCAATTCATGGAGCGCGCACATGACTGGCTCCGGCACCGCCGTCGGTACTAGGTGTGCGGATCTGCGCCACTCGCCGGTCCACAGAAGTTCGGCGACGCGGCCGTACGTGCCCTTTTCGACGAGCTGCCCGATCGGGTAGCCGCGGTAGAGGAGCCGTCCGTTCTGGCCGTCGACGAAACCAACCGCGGTCTCGGCGGCGATCACTCCCTCGAGACCGGGCGAGTAGGGTCGATCGGTGGCCGCTTTTGGCCCTACGGGTGCTGCCGCAGCGGGCGTCCCCGGCTGCGAGGACGCGGCGGTTTCGATGCGGCTGGTCATCTTCGTCGCCCTCCTTGGGGCCTGTTTACGCGAGCGGCTGTCCCGGGCTCGGAGCGGCAGCTGCTCCGAGAGGCCGGATTCGTGGCGGACGCATGCTACCGCGATCGTCGATACAGGCGCTGGCGATGTCGAAACGGTCCAGCCTGACGGAACGGGTAGGTTCGCTCGCCGGTCAGACGTTGCCTTCCATCGTTGCCGTCTGCGCTCCATCTGGGCCGAAGCCCGGTTCCCAGGCTACGGAAATCTGGCGGTCAGTCGTCGCGCGGGGGGCGTCGGTCGTCGGATTCGATGGCGTCGAGCACCAGTCGGATCACCACTGAACCCAGAAACGCCACCACCAGGGCGCCCAGGAAGCCGTGCGTGGTGTCCTGGTGCAACTGCTCCGTTGCGAACCAACCGCCGAGCAGTCCGCCCAGGACGCCGACGACGGTGTTGGCGAGACAGCCATGCGGGCCCTTTTCGACTACGGCGCCGGACAGGGCACCGGCGAAGAGGCCGACGACAATCCAGCCGATGAAATCCATGTGCGGCACGACCGGCTCCTGCTGCGCTGCGGTTGGTTGAGATGGGGGACGCCTCGGACCGATCTTATCGCCGTCGACCGATCTTGAGCGTCGGCCGTCCGCAGGATTTCGAGTCAGCCTCGCGCATGACGCCGACGAGCCACCGCTGGCGGTCGAGGCAATGGAAGCGGCATCGTCCAACGTGCCTGGATCCCCGGCGGATCGTGCCGCACCTCAGGACAGCAGCCCAGATTCAGACCGCACGGTCCCATGTGGGCGCATATTGCCCCTCGAAAGGGTGGGCAGAGCCGCCACGTGGACGCGGCCGGACGCTCGCCGCGCTCGGAGTCGCGATGTATCCCGGCCGCCGCTGGTTGGTCGTCCTCGCCGCCGTTCTCCTCGTCGGTACCGTCGAGGCGCTGAGTGACACCGTCTTCGATGCCTTCCTGCCGTTTCCGTTCCACGCTCTGCTCGTCGTCGCCGTCGTCGCCGCCGTCGTCGGCACCGGCGCCTGGGAGGCCTTCCGTCGTATCGATCGGCTGGCCCGCGATCTCCGAGAGCGCAACGCCGCACTCGAGTCGAGGAACGCCGTCCTGCGGGCCGTGTACGACGTGAGCCTGTCCGTGTCCGGTCAGGCGGACCCCGAGCAGACGATCGCCTCAATCGTCGACCACGCCCGGTCTCTTCTGAGGGTGGACGCTGCGCTGTTGGCCCTGGACGGTCCCGCCGGCGAGTTGCGATTGCGGGCGACCAGCACTGCCGGCGATGTCCTGCTCGGCGACCGGCCCGCGCGCGTCGGAGTCATGGCGCGAGAGGAAGACGATCTCGAGTGCTATCTCCGACCCGGCTACCAGATCCGGCTGTCGGTGCCCGTTGGTCACGCCGAGAAGCGAATCGGGATGCTGGGCCTGGCTATCGAGTCTGGGAATCGGCGTCGGTTCGAAGCCTCCGAGGTGGAGACCCTGTCCGCTCTGGCGACTCAGATCGGCCTGGCCCTCGAGGCCGCAAGGCTGCACGGCGAGTTGAAGGTGCTGGCGATCCAGGGCGAGCGGGAGCGGATCGCTCGCGAGATGCACGACGGTCTGGCCCAGGTTCTTGCCTACGTCAACACGAAGTCCCAAGCGGTGGATGAGATGCTCGCTCACGGCCGCGTGGTCGAGGCGCGCCGGCATCTCGGCGAGCTGGCGGCGGCGGCCCGCTCGGTCTATGTGGACGTGCGTGAGGCGATTCTGACCCTCTCGGCGCCCGTGCCGCCGGGTCGGGGAGTGGCCGCGGCGCTGGAGGAGTATGCGGCCGCGTACGCGGAATCCTCGAAGCTCGCCGTCGGGTTCAGCGCGACACCCGACGCGGTCAGGGTGCCGTTGTCAACCGCTGCCCAGGCGGAGGTCTTCAGCATCGCCCGCGAGGCTCTGACGAACGTACGCAAGCACGCTCATGCCCAGCGAGTGAGCGTGAGCCTGGCCCTCGAGGCCGACGAGGTGGTCTTGCGAGTGAAGGATGACGGCGTCGGCTTCGAGGTCGACGTCCTTGCGATCGGTCCGGAGCGGTGGCCGCACTTCGGATTGGCAGGCATGCGCGAGCGGGCCGAATCGGTCGGCGGTCGCATCGTCTGGCGCAGCCGACTCGGTGAAGGAGCGCTGGTTGAGCTACACGTTCCGGTGGGAGGCGCCTTGTGGCACCTGCCTTCAGGGCTTGTTGCTTCACCCGGCGAGACGGACGGTGCCGGAGCGCCGCACCAGGCGGTCCGAGCTCCCTCTCCGGCCGTCAGGGAGGCACACTGATCCAATGAGAACCGTTCTCGTCGACGATCATGCCCTCTTCCGTGACGGCGTAGCGTCCCTGCTTCTGGCATGGGGCCACGAAGTCGTGGGCCAGGCATCCGATGGCGCCGAGGCGATAGAGCTGGTGGATGCGACGTCGCCTGAGGTCGTCCTGATGGACGTTCGCATGCCGAACGTCTCGGGGCTCGAGGCTACCGCGAGGATCAAGGAGCGCCATCCTGAGGTTGCCATCGTCATGCTAACGGTGAGCGAGGACGAGGCGGATCTATTCCGGGCCATCAAGGCCGGGGCTCAGGGCTACCTGCTCAAGAATCTCGAAGGGGCGCAGCTGCGAACTATGCTCGAAGGCGTTGCCCGAGGCGAGCCGGCGATCACGCCGGCGACTGCCGCGCGGATCATCGACGAGTTCCTGCGGACGCCCGGCGGCAGCCAGCAGGCCACGCAACGCCTGACTGACCGCGAATTGGAGGTCCTCCAACTCGTGACCACCGGCCAGCGCAACCGCGAGATTGCGGCCGAGCTGGGTATCAGCGAGAACACCGTCAAGTTCCACCTCAAGAACATCGTTGAGAAGCTGCACGCCCAGAACCGCGCCGAGCTTGCCGCCCGCGCCGTACGCGAGGGTCTGGTGCCCGATCCCCCGCGCGACTACATGACTCACGAGCGGTCCTTCGGCCACGTTCCCGTCCGCCACCGCTGAGTCCGCAGGCCACTGACGCCAACGGGCAGTTGGTGAGCCCACCCGGCCGGGTGGGCTGATTACTTTCTTCCGGCAGATGTATTTGGTCGCCCTCGAAGCCATGATGTGGTCGAGCAAACCGCACGGCCGAGGCGTCCAATGGGCTATCGGATCCAGATCGAGAACGGGGGCTGTCTGAACTGCGGCGTCTGCATGGACGTCTGCCCGGTTCAGGCCCTCGACATGACCCGGCCGCAACGGCCCGGGGTCGAGGGGGCCGGCGTCTACGGCAAGCCCTTCGATTGGATGATGGAATACCCCATCCAGGTCGGGGAGTGCATTGGCTGCGGGATCTGCGTCCGCGAATGCCCCACGCACGTCGTCTTGCTGGATAGCGTGGAAGGTGCAACGCCACTGGCCGCTCGTCAGGGCCCGGTCAACCGGCCCTTGGAGCCGGCCCCGGCCTGGCAGCCGCTCGGCGAGGTCACCCGCGAATCCCTCAAGCCGGCTCGCGTCTCGCCCTGGGGCGACCTATTCCGCTGGCGGACGAGCGAGCGGCCGCAGGACTGGCAGGTCTGGCGGTCCATGGTGACCGACGCCCGCCGCGACCCCATCGCCCCGTGCCAGGACGCCTGCCCCGCCGGAACGGACGCCGGACGATACGTCGGGCTCATCGGCCAGGGTCGATACGACGAGGCCTACGCGGTCGCCTCAGAGGTTAATCCGTTCCCGTCGGTCTGCGGTTGGATCTGCACCGCGCCCTGCGAGTCGGTCTGCCGGCGCGGCACGCTCGATGAACCGATCGCCATTCGGCGTCTCAAGCGTTTCGCCGCCGAGCAGGGCAAGCTGCCCCCGGTTGCGCCGCCGGCCAGGCGCCGCAAGGAGAAGGTCGCAATCGTCGGCGGCGGACCGGCCGGCATGTCGGCGGCGTACTACCTGGCCCGGCTCGGATACGGCGTGACCGTGTTCGAAGCCATGCCGGTGCCGGGCGGCATGATGGCCATCGGCATTCCCGAATACCGCCTGCCCCGGACGGTGCTGCGCGAGGAGATCGACCGCATCGTGGGCCTGGGCGTGGAGCTCAAGCTCGACAGCGCGATGGGCCGCGACTTCACCCTGGCTGATCTCGAGGCCAGGTACCAGGCCGTGTTCCTGGCCACGGGCGCATCGCGCAGTCGCAAGCTCGGTGTCCCCGGCGACGGTCTACCGGGCGTCGTCCCGGCAACGCTCTTCCTCAAGCAGGTCAACCTCGGTGAGAAGCCAGTGTTGGCCGGCTCGGTCGCGGTCGTGGGCGGAGGCAGCACCGCCATGGACGCGGCCCGGTCCGCGCTTCGGTCCGGAGCCAGGTCGGTCACGGTCCTGTACCGGCGCGGACGAGCCGAGATGCCGGCCCAAGCCGAGGAAGTGGAAGCGGCCGAACACGAAGGCATCGCAATCCTCTTCGAAGCGGCCGTGACGGAGGTCAAGGGCACCGACCAGGGCGTTACCTCGATCAAGTACATCAAGCAACGACCGACCGGCAAGTTCGAAGGCGGACGGGCCGTCTACGAGCCGATCCCCGGCAGCGATCGCAGCATCGACGCGGCGACGGTCATGGTGGCCGTGGGCGAGGAGCCCGATCCGTCGATCCTGCCCGCGGGCGCCGGTATCGAGACCAGCGGCTTCTCCGGGATCGTGGCGGACGCCGGCCAGGCCACCGGGCGCAAGGGCGTTTTCGCCGGCGGCGATGTCGTGTCGGGCGCCAAGACGATCATCCACGCCGTCGGCGCGGGCCGTCGGGCTGCCGGCTCGATCCACGAGTACCTGTCCGGCAGTCGGGACGGCGAGGCCGAGATAATGGCCACGGTCCGCGTACCCAAGGCGCCCGAGCCGGTGCTGACCGTCGACCTGGCCACGCGGCCACGCGTTGGCATGGAACTGCCGGCCTACAAGCCGGGCTCGTTCGCGGCGACTCAGCCGAGCCTGGAGCCGGCCGCGGCCAGGTCAGAGGCGTCGCGCTGCTTCCGATGCGACGCCGTCTACCGCTGCGAAGAGGTCCACGTCCAATCCGGACGCGGGCCCAGGGACGGCCCGCGTGCTCCAGCCAGAGAACCAGCGCCGCCCCTGAGCGGCCGGTCCATGCCCGCCGAATCGGCGGTAACTCCGCCGTCGATCACAGGAGGTCGAGACTGATGGAATCCCCCGCGTTCGGCGCCGCCGAGCAATTCATCGAAGGGACGATCGCCGCCGCGCTGGTTGCGCTCTGGCTGCTGGCGGTCGCCCTCCACCTGGCCAGGCCGTACATGCTCCACCTGACTCGCAAGTTCACCCTGCGGTTGGGCGCCGATCTGTGGTGGACCATCTACGTCGGGATGCGGGACGTCTTCCTGCTCCAGGTCTTCCTCGGCAGCTTCATCTACTTCTACCCGGACGTGGTCAAGAACAGCGACCTGCCGATTACCGGCGGGCTGGCCGGCGCATGCGCCTTCGCGGTGCTGATCCTCAAGCTCATGACCAGAGGCGATGCCGACTCCCGAAGCTTCCAGGCGCAGACCTTCCTGATCGGCCTTGGAGCCTCTCTGTACCTGGTGCCGTACCTCCTGGGGAGCCAGGTCACGATGGTCGACAGCAGCATCGCCACGCAGCTCGCCTCGGTCCTGGTGAGTTCTCATAACCCGACCTGGGCCCTGGCCCTGTGCTACCTGTCCCAGGCAATCGTCGGTGTGCTGGGGCTGACGGCGGTCGTCTACAACCTCCGCCTGGCCTCGCCCGCCCCGCGCAAGGCCGACGCCCCAGCCGCCAGCCAGTCCGTGGCGCAGAGCTAGGAGATCACGATGAATGACCAGCAAGCTCTCGTCCAGGGAACTCAGTACTGGATGATCCTTTCGATCGCGGCGGTGCTGCCGATCCTGTGGGCGTTCACGTTGTCGCTCCACTTCGCGCGGCCGTACATCGTCCGCTACCTGCAGGGCCTGACGCTTCGCTTCGGAGGCGACGTGTGGTGGCTGAGCTACATCCTGATGCGCGACGGCCTTATGGTGGTGACCCTCGCCCTGAGCGCGATCTTCCTCTTCCCCAACCTCTACATGAGCGCCGATCTGGGCGTTCCGATCACGGCTCCGATCGCCGCGTTGGTGCTGTTCTGGGCGCTGCTGTTCAAGGTCACCGGCGACGCCGACGACAATCCGACGACGTTCCGGATCGTCTCGATCCTGCTCGTGATCGCCTCGATGCTCTACATCATCCCGCAGATATTCGGCGTCGAGGCCGCCGATCAGGCCGACTCGTTGAACGCGATCGCGAACCTTGGCGGGATCCCGAGTGCGCTCGTTTCGGGGTCGAACCCGAGCGTCTCGTATCCGATCCTCAACCTCAGCCTGCTCGGATTCGCGGCCACCGGCGCGGTCATGTTCCTGTGGTTCCTGCGCCAGACCAAGTTTGAGGCCGCCGAGATCGCGTAGCTCGGGCCCGTCAGTCTGGTCACTCGCAGAGGACCGCCGCTCTCCTGAGCGGCGGTCCTGCCTTGTGCGAGCTGCCGCTACGGGTCGCTCGCAAACCGTCCGTCGCGCTCTGTCGGCGGCGATTCGGGCTCAGGAAGCGGCGGTCGAGGCTCTGTCGACGCCCGCCGCCGCGGTGACCATTTCGGGCATTCCCGAGACAGTGAAGCCCGAGGATCGGGCGCCCTGCACGCAGATCCTCAAGTCGGTCGGGGGCAACGTCAACGCGGCCCTCGCGGCACTTGCCGCGAAAGAGGCTGCCGAAGCCGAGAGCCAGCCGCCTTCGAAACGCCCGAGCCGGCCGCCGCAGCCCGCGAGTCCAGCCTACCCGCGCAGGTTCGCGGGGATCTGGGCGGCCGCCTCTTCGTCCACGATCCAGATCGCGCCGGTTCGGCGCGTTCGCTGGACCGGCCAACGGCGTTCGTCGCGGACCTGTCCGAAGACGTGGCCCAGGGCCTCGGTCTTGCTCGCGCCCCATGTGACAACCAGGACCGGTGCCGCCTCCAGAAGCCGCGGGTTGATCGTGACGCGTGGCAGGTGCGGTTCGATGTGGGTCGGTGCGGGAATGCCCATCGTCCAGGCCATGCTGGCCAGGGCTGGCGAGTCGGGGAAGCAGGACAGCACGTGGCCGTCGTCGCCCACGCCCACGAAGATCAGGTCGAAGCCGGGCCAGTTGCCGTCCACCATCGGCACCCCGGCGCACAGCTCCTCGGCGTATTGCGCGGCGCACCACTGCGGGTCGTGGAGTTTGGCCAGAGCCCGATCCGTCGGGAAGGGATGGATGTTGGACGTCGGTAGGGGCGCTCCGCCGGTCGACCCGGCACCACCGAGCAGGACATCGTCCAGGGCGGTCACATTCGATTCCGGGTGGCCTCGTGGCACGAACCGATCGTCGCCCCACCAGACATGGACCTGTGCCCACGGGATCTTGTCGACAAGCGGGGCGTGCGCCAGCAGCCGGTAGATTGGGATTGGCGCGTTCCCGCCCGTGGTGCAGAAATCGACCCGGCCGCGCCGCTCGACGGCGGCGATCAGGGCGGCCGCGATCCGCTCCGCTGCCTCGTGAGCTGCCGCATCGGGGCTGGCGGTCACCACCAGCTCGGGCTCGCCTTTGTTCGGGGCCGGCAGGGCGGCGGCCCTCGTGCCGGACAGTCTGTCGGACGACGGGGAGAGGTCGGGCTCCTGCTCAGTCATAGTCCTGACTCCTGTGCCGTTCGGACGCCTTGTGCAAAGCTGAATCTACGCCCAGAAGTCGACCGGCCATCGCCAGGGCGTTGACCGCGACCGGTTCGGCGGCGCCTTCTTCGACTGCCCGGCCGAGGAGATCGACGTCGGTCAGGCGAGGCGCCACATATACGCGGCGGACTCGTTCTCGCCCGTTGTCGCGCAGCAGGACGTCGACGGTGCGATCGCCCGCGGCCACCTCGCCAACCAGCTCGACGCCCCGAAACCGCGAAACGATCTTGACCCGGACCGTCGAACCGGCGCCGAGGTCCGACACGACCGGTCGCAGCACAACCTCCACCGCGTGGTCCTTCTGGCGGAGAGCGGCGGTTCTCCGCCCGTCGGACTCGCGGCGGAGTTGCTCCACCACGGTCATGCCCAGCCGTGAGGCCAGCCAGGCGACGTGGTAGACCGGCCGGACAACGTTCGTCTGGCCCGTCGGGTCGCCGGGTTCCGGGGCCGCGTATTCGAGCTCGATGCGCCGGACGGCGCCGAGGTGCGGCCGCAGGTCCGGCAGGTCGTAGACCGACGCGATTGCCTCGCGCCAGCGCGCCTGGCGCAGCAGCGCCCAATCCGCCACGACGAGTTGGTGCTGCTCGGCGGCCACGGCCAGCAGGCCCAGGAGGTCCAGGCCGTTGCCCGTCCAGGCCGAGCCGTCGACGATGAGCCGGTCGGCAATGGGCAGGAGTCGATCGGCGCGATGCGAGCCGAGGGGCGGATCGTTTGGCCACCACAGCGCGACTGGCAGGTCGTGGACAAGCAGCGGCACGATGATCGAGGCGAGGTGCAGGCCGGTCTCGCCGCTCGCGACGATGTGGACGGTCTCGGCGCCGGTCTCGGTGCCGTCGCCGGTCTTGGACATGGCCAGGGCGTCGATGCGGGCCTCCAAGCCGGGAGGACCTTCGGGGTCCACGGCGGAGAGAATCAGCGAGCGCGACGCATGGCGGCTGGCGGCACCCAGGATCGTTGCCGCGCACCTCTCCGCTGATTCCTGATCGCCTGTCACGACCACCAGGTTCAGCACGCTGGTGCGAGCAGCGACGTTATGGCCGCCGGCGTCGCTCGTGTCGCTCGCCTCGGCGAGGGCGGGGGCGGCTTGGGCGGCGGCCTCGGCCTGAGCGGCGATCAGGGCAATCTCGGCCTTTGCGGCGTCCGTCCGAACGACTGCCGCTTGCGCCCAGAGCTTGTCCAGCTGGCCCTCGATCTCGGCCACGGAATGGGCCACCGGCCGGGCAGGCATCAGATCCTGCGCCACCGTCTGCCGTCACGACCCAGCAGCTCGTCGGCCGCCTCCGGCCCCCATGACCCCGCTCCGTAGTTGGGGAAGTGCGGCGGCGCCATGTCGGCCCAGGCGTTGATGATCGGAGTCACGACGGACCAGGCCGCCTCGACCTCGTCCGCTCGGGTGAAGAGCGAGGCATCGCCGAGCAGCGCGTCGAGGATGAGGGTCTCGTATGCGTCGGGCGAATCCACCACGAACGAAGTGTCGTAGGCGAAGTCCATGTTTACGGTCCGCACGTCCAGTCCCAGCCCCGGCACCTTGGCGGCGAAGCGCAGCATGATTCCCTCGTCGGGTTGGATGCGCATCGCCAGGACGTTTGGCGCGGGATCGCCGGTCGACTCGCGGAAGAGTCGCAGCGGCACTTCCTTGAACTGGATCGAGATCTCGGTGGTGCGCTTCGGAAGCCGCTTCCCGGCCCGCAGGTAGAACGGGACGCCGCTCCAGCGCCAGTCGTCGATCGTGAAGCGGCCGGCGACGTAGGTTTCAGTCTCCGACTCGGGATCGACCTCGGGCTCCTGCCGGTAGCCCGGCACGGGCTCGCCCTGGACCCAGCCGGGTCCGTACTGGCCCCGCACAACATCCCGGCGGACGTGCTCGGGATCGGGGGCGGCGATGGCTCGCAGGATCTGGACCTTTTCATTGCGGAGGGCGTCGGCCTGGAACGAAGTGGGCGGCTCCATAGCCACGAGTGTCATCAGCTGTAGCAGGTGGTTCTGCAGAATGTCGCGGCTCGCGCCGGTCTCCTCGTAAAAGGCGCCGCGGCCCTCCACGCCGATCGATTCGGCCACCGTGATCTGCACGTGGTCGATGTAGCTGCGGTTCCAGACCGGCTCGAAGATGCCGTTGCCGAACCGGAAGACCAGCAGGTTGCGGACGGTCTCCTTGCCCAGGTAGTGGTCGATCCGGTAGACCTGGGACTCGCGTAGAACCTTGGACACCTCGTGGTTGAGGTGTCGCGCCGATTCGAAGTCCCGACCGAACGGCTTCTCGATGACCACCCGCCGCCAGCCACCGCCGCGCATCTCGTGGTCGAGGCCGACGCGGCCCATCTGGCGCACGATCTCGGTGACCTGCGACGGCTGCGTGGCGAGGTAGAAGAGCCGGTTGCCGGCCGTTCCGCGCTCCACGTCCAGCCGGTCAAGCGCAGTGCTGAGTCTGTCGAAGCCGGCGTCGTCCGAGAATTCGAGCTGCTGGTAACTGATGCGTTTGGCCAGGTCGGACCAGGCCGCCTCGTCGATCGGCTGGACGCGGGAGTACTTCTCGAGCGAGGCGTGGACCTCGGCCGCGAAGGCCTCATTCGTGTACGGCCGGCGTGCCACCGCCACGAGGCTGAACTCGGCCGGGAGCAGGTTCGTCCGCCATAGCTGGTAAATCGCCGGCATGACCTTGCGGTGAGCCAGGTCGCCGGTGGCCCCGAACAGCACGAAGGCGCATGGGTCCGGCACGCGCTCCAGGCGCAGTCCCTGCCGGAGCGGGTTCACGTCGGTGTCGGGCCGCGGGCGGCGACGCGCGGCAGTGGTTGCCTCGCGCAGCTGGCGGGCCGTGCGGGCCGGGGGCGGTGGACCGGGTGCGCGGGACGGGCTCATCGGTCGGCCGCCACGCGGCTGATTGCCGGTTTGGTTCGACGCATCGCCATGCTATTCGGTCTTCACGGCGTGGCCGCCGAACTCGTTGCGCAGCGCCGCCAGAACCTTGCCCTGGTAGCTGTCGTCCTGGCGGGAGCGGAATCGGTTCAGCAGGCTCAGGGTGATGACCGGCGCCGGGACATCCTTGTCGATCGCCTCCTGGACGGTCCAGCGACCCTCGCCCGAGTCGGCGACCCAGTCCTTTACGTGGATCAGGTCCTGGTCCTGCGAGAAGGCCGACGCGGCCAGCTCGAGCAACCACGATCGAACGACCGAGCCGTGCATCCACAGGTCGGCGATGGCGGCCAGGTCGAGCTTGTAGTCCGAGGCGTGCAGGATCTCGAAGCCCTCGGCGTAGGCCTGCATCA
>PMYK01000019.1:26482-27700 GCA_003171255.1 Chloroflexota bacterium | reverse complement strand
CGCTCGACGTCCTCGGGGGTGAACGCGATCCAGTCCACCACGACATCGAATCGGTGGCCAGCCAGCGCTCGCTCGGTCGCCGCCTCGTCATGCAGGTCGGCGATGAGCGGCGTTGCGCCGTGCGCCCGGTCCGGATCGCTGCCGCGGTTCAGGACGAAGAGTTCCACGCCGCGCTCCACGGCCAGGCGGGTGCAGGCGCTGCTGATCAGGCCGGTGCCACCGATGAATAGGACATTCATCAACGGTCTCCTATGTGGGGTGAAGCCAGCGTACGCCCGGGCGAGCGATCCTCGTCGTCTGCTCAGGCGGCCGGGCCATCCAGAACTTCGCGAACCTTGCGCGCCAGGCGCTTCGGAGTGAATGGCTTGGGCAGGAAGGCCGCGCCAAGGTCACTGAGCCGGGCCCAAGGAATCGGGCCTACTCCAGGTAATCCTTGAGCTTTCGGCTGCGGGACGGGTGGCGCAGCTTACGAAGGGCCTTCGCCTCGATCTGGCGGATCCGCTCGCGGGTCACGTTGAACTCCTTGCCAACCTCCTCGAGCGTCCGGGCCCGGCCGTCCTCCAGCCCGAAGCGAAGCTGGAGCACCCGGCGCTCACGGCCGGTCAACGAGCCGAGCACGGCCGCCACCTGTTCCTTGAGCAGTTGGTTCGTTGCGGCCTCGGCCGGGGCCACCGCGCCACGGTCCTCGATGAAGTCGCCCAGATGCGCGTCCCCTTCTTCGCCGATCGGCATTTCGAGGCTCACAGTCTCCTGGGAGACCTTGATGATCTCGCGGACCTTCTTCGGGGTGACCACCACCTCCTGGCCGCGCGACATCGCCTCGGCGATCTCATCGATCGTCGGCTCGCGGCCCAGCTCCTGCAGCAGCGTGCGCGAAACCCGGATGAGGAGGCTGATCGTCTCCACCATGTGGACCGGGATTCGGATGGTGCGAGCTTGATCGGCGATCGCGCGCGTGACGGCCTGGCGGATCCACCAGGTGGCATAGGTGGAGAACTTGTAGCCCCGCTCGTACTCGAACTTCTCGACAGCCCGGATGAGGCCGATGTTGCCCTCCTGGGTGAGGGCCAGGAAACTCATCCCGCGGCCGACGTACTTCTTGGAGATCGACACGACGAGTCGGAGGTTGGCCAATGTCAGTTGCTCGCGGGCATCGCGCCCGATCCTGACCAGCTCCCCTTTGCGGTGGGCGAGCTTCGTGTCGAGCGGCACCTCCGG
>PMYK01000019.1:0-26398 GCA_003171255.1 Chloroflexota bacterium | reverse complement strand
ACCGCGAGGTAGGCGAAGTCCAGCAGCGTGACGAACGCGTCCGGCGTGAGCGCCTCGTTGTAGGCCGTGGCCAGGTGGCGGGCGTCCTGGAGGAGCTGCTTCGTCCCGTCGGACTGGGCATCCTTGGCGGCCTTGACGAAATGGAAGTCCGGCGTGGGCACGAGCAGGTGGGCGGACGCCCCGTCTGCGATGGCAGCGCGGACCATCGTGTGCGCCTCGGGCCCGAACGGCAGGCGGTGCCGAGGCTTGGCCGTCCGAGTCTTGCGCTCGGTGTCGTGGGTCGTCCACTCGTGGAGCGAGANNCCGAGCTCGATCGCCTTGGCCAGGACGACCTCCTCCTCGGCGGTCAGGAGGACGACCCTACCGATCTCGCTGAGGTACATGCGGACCGAGTCGTCGATCCCGATCATGTCGGCCGAGAGGGCTTCGAGTTCCTCGGCGGCCGGTTTCTCGAGCTCCTTGGCGTCGAGCCTGGCCTGCTCGAGATCGGCCTTGTGCCGACCGACACTGTCGGTGGCGAGGGCGACATCGAGAAGCTGCTGGTCGCTGGAACCCTGGGTCATCATGGTCCTTCGGCGGATCGGGCGAGGAGACGCACCGGCCCGCAGCCGATGGCGTCTCGCCGGTCGGCCCGTCCGCAACGAACCGAGAGCAATGTCCCTCTACGGTATACCTTCGAGCCGGATATCCAGCGGAAAGCAGGCGGGCACCTCCCCCACGGGAGGGACCGAACTGCACCGGGGCTGCATCTCCGCCACCGCCCTTCAGCGGCTGACCCTCCCCTATAACGCACATGCCGGCTGGCAGCTCGTGTCGCACCTGCACCGTCGCCCCCAGCTTGCTCTGCTACCCACCGGAGGAGGCCTGACACAGACTGTACGAAGTTCGTCGATCCTTGGGGGGGTACTGCGCCGCCGACCACCTCGCCGGCCGGCGTAAGATCTCTGGGTGCAGTTCCAGAGCATCCTGTTCGATCGACCCGACGCGGGCAGGCGCCTGGATGACGCGGCCGCGGCCGAGCTCCTCGCGGACCTGAGACTCGATCACGTCCTCCGCTCGATCGCCGACGAACGTGACGAGTACGATTTGCGGCCCCTGTTCCTCACGCCGCTCGGCAGCGTCGATTCGGTCAACTACCGGCAGGACGTCTTTCGCGATCTCGAGGATCCGGCGCTGGCGGCGAACATTCGCGCCTTCTCCAAGGGCCTGCGCATCATGCGCGAGCATCTGGCCCACGGCGATCTAAGCTCCAGATACCGGAAGTTGCGCTGGTTCGCGGGCGCCGTCGGCGTCTACTGCGACGCCGTGACCGAATTGACGAATACGCTGGCGACCACGGACCTGCGGTCCCAGGGCTTCAAAGGTCTGCGCGAATACCTGGCTGCGTATGTGAAGTCGGCCGAGTTCACGACGCTGATCGCCGACACCGAGAAGATCACCGGCGAAGTGGCGGCCATCACGTACCGCGTCCACATCAGCGGCGAGCAAGTCCAGGTCGCTAAGGCAGGCGACCGGGCCGAGGCGGACTACGCGGCCGAAATAGGCGCGCTCTTCGCGAGGTTCCGGGCCGGCCCCGCCACGGAATACACCTTCAGCATCTCGGCCTCTGCGGCTATGACGGAGCTGGAGGGCGCCGTGCTGGACACCGTGGCTCAGGTCTACCCGCATGTGTTCACCGGCCTGGAGAAGTACGCCGACAGGCACGCCGGCTACCTGGACGCCACGATCGCCGCCTTCGATCGCGAAATCCACTTCTACCTGGAGTACCTCGCCTACGTTGCCGACCTGCGGGCTCAAGGGCTGGCTTTGTGCCTCCCGGTCGTGAGAGCCGACTCCAGGGCGATCTCCGGCCACGACGCCTTCGACCTGGCACTGGCTCGCCGCCTGCACGACGCCACGGCGATCGTGACCAACGACTTCTTCCTCGACGATCCCGAGCGAATCCTGGTGATCACGGGCCCGAACCAGGGCGGCAAGACGACTTTCGCCCGCATGTTCGGGCAGATGCATTTCCTGGCGAGTTTGGGTCTGCCGGTTCCCGGCCGTGACGCCAGGCTGCCGCTCACCGACCACGTCCTCACCCATTTCCAGCGCCAGGAGAAGGTCGAGAACCAGCGCAGCGAGCTGGAGATCGGGCTCCAGCACGTCCACAAGCTGCTCGAGCGCGCGACCGCGGGCAGCCTGATCATCCTGAACGAGGTCTTCAGCTCCACGTCGCTCGACGATGCCGTGTTTCTGAACCGGGCGGTGCTTGCCCGAGTGAGTGACCTCGATGCCCTGTGCGTCTGCGTGACCTTCCTGGACGAGCTGTCGACCCTCAACGAGAAGACGGTGAGCATGGTCAGCACCGTCGACCCGGACGACCCTGATGTGCGCACGTACAAGGTTGTCCGCCGGCCGGCCAACGGGCTTGCCTACGCGGCCGCGATCGCCGCCAAATACCGGCTTTCCTACGACAGCGTGAAGCGGCGGATCGGGGCATGAAAGCGCTCCTCCTCCATGCCGATCGCGACTTCGATCCGCAGGCCGCGCTGTCGCCCAACCGCACCGGGCTGACCGAGGACCTGGGTCTCGAGCTGCTGTTCCGGTCGATGGCCCAGGGCGACGAGTTCGTGCTCGAGACGGTTCGGGCGGTGGTCCTGGCCAGCCTCGTCGAACCCGAAGAGATCCGCTATCGGCAGCAAGTCCTGACGGACTGCGCCGAGCATCCGACCGCCGTCCGCGAACTGTACGACCTGGTCGGAAAGATCCTCGCCGCCGAACGAAAGATCTGGGGCGGACTCCTCGACGACTATGCGGAGGGGCTGCTCCACCGGTCCGTGGCGGTGCTCGAGCTGCTGTCCGAGTCGCTCAAGAAGGTGCGCCAGATCACTGATCGCCAGGCCGGTCAGTTCCGCTCTGTGGGCTTCACGGGACTCTTCGCCACGCTCTCCCGCGACCTCGACGACGACTTCTTCAAGGCTCTCGATGGGCACCTCAAGCTCCTGGCCTTCAGCGACGGGGTTTCGATGACCGCCGTGCTGGGCGACGCCAACGAGAGCCCGTCGTATCTGTTGCTGGAACCGCGCCCGGGGACCTGGCGCAGGTTCGTCGCGAGCCGCATCGGCGACGTTCGCACGGTCAACACCACGCCCAATCAAGCCCCCCGCACGCGCAGCTCGACGCTGTCGCCGGCCCTGGCGCTGATGTCTTTGATAGCGCAGAGCGGCAGAAAGCAGGAGAGCAGCACGGAGGAGGACCGCGCCAAGGCCCTGTCCGATCTGAGGGGCAGGGGCATCAGCCCGGTCGCCATCTCGCTCGCCCAGGCCGCCGACGACATCTTGGCCTTCCTGCGGAACCTGCGCTTCGAGCTGGCCTTCTACGTGGGTTGTCTCAACCTCGGCGGGCAGCTTGCGGCACTCAAACAGCCCACCTGCATTCCGGAACCGCTGCCAGCTGGCGACCGCGGGCTGAGCGGCAAAGGCCTGTACGATGTCTGCCTCAGCCTGAGCATGAAGGCCTGGATCGTTCCGAACGACTTCGATGCCGACGGCAAGTCGCTGGTGATGATCACCGGTGCCAACAAGGGCGGCAAATCGACCTTCCTGCGCAGCGTTGGCCAGGCTCAGCTCATGATGCAGGCCGGCATGTTCGTGGCCGCGAGGGCGTATCGGGCGAGTGCGTGCGACGGCCTTTTCACGCACTTCAAGCGCGAGGAAGACGTCAGCATGCGAAGCGGCCGGCTCGATGAGGAGCTGGCCAGGATGAGCGAGATCGTGGACGCAGCCAGGCCCGGCGGCATGCTGCTGGCCAACGAATCCTTCGCCTCCACCAACGAACGCGAGGGCTCCGAGATCGCCCGCCAGATCGTCCGAGCCCTGACGGAATCGGGCGTCAGGGTGCTGTACGTAACCCATCTCTACGACCTGACCCACAGCTTCTTCGTCCAGAACCTGGACTCGGCGCTCTTCCTTCGGGCCGAACGAGAGAACGACGCGCGGCGGACCTTCAAGGTCGTGGAGGCGGAGCCGCTGCCGACGAGCTACGGCGAGGACCTGTACAGGCAGATCTTCGAAAAGGGCCGGCGGCCAATGGCGGCCGGTCAATAAGGGGACCAAGCGGCCCTCGGCGGTCCCACCGACGACGTGGCCTGCTACTGCCGGGTCTGCTAGGCAGGAAACCCAGACGCTCCCGCATAGAACGCGAGCGCGCCTCGGTACGTTGCCGGGTGCGCCCTCAAGCCCCGGCCGAACGGCGTCCACTTTCAGGCGGGCTCGCCGTCCTGGGGCTGGCCGAATTCCACCATCGACGTGGGCGTGTTGTGCACCGCCGTCGTGGCGGGAATCGTGCCCAGGCGGCCGGCCTGGTAGTCCGCGACGGCCTGCAAGATCTCCTCTCGCGTGTTCATCACGAACGGCCCCATCCACGCGACGGGCTCTCCGATCGGGCGGCCGCCGAGGATGAGGACGTCGAGGTTCGGGCTGCGGCTTTCCTGGGCCTGAAGGGCCGCAACCGTGATGGTGTCGCCGCGTCCGAATACGGCGAGCTGCCCGGTTTGGATCGGCCGCAACTCCTGGCCGACGGTGCCGCGTCCGGCCATGGCGTAGACGAGGGCGTTGTAGTCGGCGCGCCACGGCAGCGACAGGCGCGCGCCCGGGCTCAGGGTTGCGTGGACGAGCGTCATCGGCGTATAGGTCGAACCCGGCCCTTTGTGCCCGGCGACCTCGCCGGCGATGATCCGGACGAGCGCGCCCCCGTCAGAAGAGGACGCGACCGCCACCTCTTTCGCCCGCAGGTCCTGATAGCGCGGCGCAGCCCACTTCTGGGCCCGGGGCAGGTTCACCCAGAGCTGGAACCCGTGGAATAGGCCGCCACTCATGACGAGCCATTCCGGCGGCTTCTCGATGTGCAGGATCCCGGAACCGGCCGTCATCCATTGCGTGTCGCCGTTGGTGATGACGCCCCCGCCGCCGTTCGAGTCGCTGTGTTCGAACGTCCCGTCGATCATGTAGGTCACCGTTTCGAATCCCCGGTGTGGGTGCCAGGGTGTGCCCTTCGGCTCGCCCGGCGCATACTCGACCTCGCCCATCTGGTCCAGGTGGACGAAGGGGTCGAGGTCGCCGAGGTCGACGCCGGCGAACGCCCGCCGGACGGGAAAGCCCTCCCCCTCGAGCCCATGCGGGGCGGTCGTCAGGCTGCGGACGGCACGCATGCGGGCGACGGTTGGGTCCGGTTCCGGAATGCGGGGCAGGACGGTGATGTCGGGGACGGTGATGGCGGGCATTGGGGTCGATCCTCGTCGAAGGGGCAGCCGGGCGCTCCGAGGCGCTCCACCAGCCGATGATGGCGTTTCATTGCCGAGGCGGCGAGCTACCAGGTCGCCGAGGACCGCCTGGTGATGCTCGCGCGCGGAAGCCTCAGGCCGATTCGGGCCCGCCCGCGCCGGCCATGAAGGCAAGGGTCTCAGCCATGTCTCGGATCCCGTCGTACGCGCCGAGAGCGGTCACACAGCAGGCTGCGACCGCGTTTCCCAGACGACCCGCCTCGGCGAGCTCGCGCCCGGACAGGACTGCGGCGATGAATCCTGCGCACCAGGCATCGCCCGCTCCCGTCGCGTCGACCGCCGCCACCGTGAACGCCGGCACGGTGACCTCGTCGCCCTTCGGGCCGCGCAGGTAGCAGCCGTCGTCGCCGAGCTTGATCCCGACCGTGCCCACGCCCCGATCCTGGAAGGAACGAGCCATCTCGCGAGGGTCGGTCAGACCGGTGATGTCCCTCGCCTCGTCGTAGCTCGGCAGGAAGTAGTCGAGCAGCGGCAGGCACGGTGCGACCTTGTCGGAGAGTCTGCCGCTCGCGTCCCAGACGGTGTCCAGGGCGGTCAGCATCCCGGAGTCTCGCGCCCGCGCAAGTGCGCCGGCCGCCGACCAGTCGAAGCGGCCGAGAAGCCCGAACTGGGCGACGAAGAAGACCCGCGACCGGGCCGCCAGCGACCAATCGATGTCGGTGGAGTCGAACGTCCCCATGGCGCCGGGGGTGTGGAGCAGGCAGCGCTCGCCGCCCGGCGCGACGAAGACCATGCTCGCCGATGTCCCGGTGTCCGTCCAAGCGAGGCCCGCGACGTCGACCCCGCGCTCGGCCATCGTTCGGGCCAGGAAGTCGCCGAGACCATCGCGCCCGATCCGGCCGACGAGGCGAACCGGGACACCGAGCCGAGCGAGCGCGCTGGCCGAGTTGACCGCGCAGCCGCCGGGCGCGAGCTTCATTTCATCGACGAGCTCGATCCGTCCGGGGCTCGGCATCGCCCGTACGGGGCGGGCCAGGATGTCGGCCAGTGTCCCACCGACGCAGGTCACACCATCCATCTGACGCCTCTCCAGCTATGCCACCGACGAGACAACTATGGCACGTCGTTCGGTCCCCGAAAGCCTTCAGCGTATGCTTGGACATGACGGCCGAAATCGGCCCCGTGCCGACGTATCGGCCGCAACTTGCGGAGGTCTGAGAACGCCATGTTGACCGGAGCGCAGGTACAGCAGGCGCGCTCTCGCGCCGCCGAGATGCTCGCCGCGGCCGGGTTCGCGATCACGCCGACCGAACTAGCCGCCATAGAAGTTGTGGACTTCGGTCTGGGCGACCTCGAACACCTGGGCACCGAGATCGTCGTCTACGTCAACACGGAGCGCGTCTGCGCGAAGGAGCTGGTGCTGTTCCCGCACCAGACCTGCGCCGAGCACCGCCACCCGCCGTTCGACGGTACTCCGGGCAAGGAAGAGACATTCCGAGTCCGGACCGGCGTCGTGTACCTGCACGTCGAGGGCGGCGAGCCGACCGCGAATCCCAAGGCGAACCCGGTGCGCGCCGAGCGCGGCGTCTACACGGCCACCCGAGAGATCGTGCTCCATCCGGGCGAGCAGTTCACCGTCCCGCCGAACACGAAGCACTGGTTCCAGGGCGGACCCGACGGCGCCGTCGTGTCGGAGTTCTCGACGACGAGCCGCGACGACCTCGATATCTTCACCGACCCCGACATCAGCCGGATGCCCGTCCTCGCGGAGTAGGGATGTCCTCGTCAGCCGCCGAACGTCCCTCACGTCGCCGGCGTTTCATCGTAGAACGCCGGGCAGGCAGTAGCGCTGCGGCTGTGCTCCTAAGGAGCAGCGAACCGGACCTCCCATGGTCGCGCCCCAGCGGGGTGTTCCGCGTCCTGTGCGACCTGGTCGCTCACACTTGACTCAGGCGGTCAGCTGGAAGTCGGCCAGGAATGCAGTGACCCCGACAGTGTTCACGGTCGGAGCATATGACGAGTAGGCCATGTATAGGTTGTCGCCGACGAGGACCAATTCTCCCTGGAGCGCGTACGAAGCGCCGCCGAGGGTGAAGGCTCGGCCGGCGTGACCGTTGAGAGTCATGTCACTCTGCGTGCTCAAGGTCAGTCCGTTGCTCGAGTCCATGCCGCTGATGGCGGCGTCGTAGATGGCCGCGGGGGTCATGCCCGTCGTGGCTCCGGCTGGGTACTGCCACATCGCCACGTTGTAGTCCAGATCCGTGTTCGCGAGATACTCCCATACCAACGTCGGGGCGGGTCCCGCCTTGGACGTCGTTGTCGTCGTCGTCAGCTTGGGTTCGCCGGGGAACTTGGTTGTGAAGCCGTCTCCGGGAGGGGCCAGGACCACCCAGTCGGCGTCCGCTGGGGCAGCGGTTGGCGAGGGTGTCGGCGTGGCGGCTGGTGTGGCGGTCGGGGTTGGGGTTGCCGTGGGAGTTGCCGTCGGAGTTGGTGCCGCGGTTTGGGCGGCGGAGTTGCAGGCCGAGAACAGCAACGCGCTCCCCAGCACGATCAGGACTAGACGACGCACTTGAGGATCCTTCGCTTCTTTGCCAGGTGGGGAGCGCTCTCGCTCCGGTGATATGCAACTGTTGAGGTAAGCAATTCTCGGTCGTCCCGGGGCCGCCTGCTCGCCGATCCTGCACGGTCGACGCATCCCTGGCGGGCGCCGGGACGATCGCCAGCCACAGCCTGGCCGGGCGGCGAGCACGTTCGGAAGGTGCCGCTAGCCCACGGCCGGTGGTTGGTGCCTGGCACCGAGCGCCGGCCGGTCAGCCGTCCTGGGGCGAGGGCTTCGAGGACTTCCAGGGCGACCGGTCGATCTCCTGACCAAGGACGGCCGCGCCGACGGACGCCACGAGCGGCAACACGGGCAGGCCTGAGCCCAACGCGATCCCGATGGCAGGGGTCGCCAGCAAGACGGCCACCGCGACGCCATAGGCCAGCAGCGCCAGAGTGCTCAGCCTCCGATGTTCGCGCTCCCAGTCGCCGCGGAAGTCGTCGACGCGCACGCCTGCTCGATCCATGGCTCCGATGAGGCGCGTGGTCTGCCCGGGCCAGGGCCAGAGGTAGATCTCGATGCCGGTCGGCCAGACGCGCCATCGATACCTGGTCTCGTGGACGATCTCGGTGCCGGGACCAAGCGTCGCGACGGTCCACGGTTGGCGGCCGGGCCGCGAGAGCCAGCGCCGCCGGCGAAGCGCACCGCTCGTGACCGTCCACTCGATGGTCCTGCCCAGGGCCACGCGCCAGATCACGAGGAACGAGGAGGCCCAGGTGAAGATCACCCAGGCCAACCGGTCAGAGCCCTGGAGGGACCACAGCCAGCCGGCCTGTGGGACAAACCCGCTGAGAACCATCCAGCAAGCCAGGACAGCGGCCAGCCCCGCGTGCGCCGCGACGCTCCACCACGTTCGAGGGTTCAGCCTGATTGGTCCGTCCGACGCGCCACTCGAGTCGATCACGTCTCCCTCCCGATCCCCTTGCGCCGACGACAGTCAACAACGCGGAGATTAGCATCGGCCATCGCTCTTGCCACACCGTTGCCGATCGCGACCAGAACGGTAGTCGGCCCTACGGAGTGCACTGACAGCCATCGCGGATGCGTACGGCTGGTCGGCGACGGTCTCGTCGATCATTCCCCCTTTACGCTCGCCCACCGCCCGGCAGGGGTCGCCCCTTCATCCACCACGGCAGGAAATCGATCGCCAGACCCACAACGAACGTGCCGACGGATGCGAGGAGCAACACGAGACTGATGTCGTTGCCGGGCTTCTGTGCCGAAGCCGTCGAAGATCGCGCACGCGACTGCGCCGACATCGTTTCGTGGCCTGGCACTACTGTGCCTGGTTGCCCTTCAGTGGATTGGTGGCGTCGGCGGTTTCCTCGCTCACCTGAATGGCCTGATAGATCATTCCCAGGCTCGTCGAGCCGTCCGCCGACATCTCCACAAGGGACATGTGGGTCCCGTCCGGAACCAGGGTCAGCCCAACGTTCCAGCCCTTGCTGACCAGGAACGAATCGAGCTCGACCGAGTCGTTCGGATCCACCGTCTGATCGGCCGTGCCGGCCACGAGCCGGACCGGGATCGGCGACCGCGTGGCGTAGTTGAAGGGATTGCCGGCGCTCCGGGCCGCGGCGGTCGCGGTGGCGTCTCCGCCGAAGAACCGGTACAGGTCACCCTGGTTGTACTGCAGGTCGTAGTTGCCGGCCAGGCCGACGAAGGCGTCGGGCCGCCCCGATCCGTCGTAGAGACAGCCGCCCTGGAACTCCGTCGGGTCGAGGGCCACGATGGACCCTACCAGGCCGCCGAACGAGTGCCCGACCAGCGTGACCACGCCGTCGCCACCGAGCGTGGGTGAGGTCGCCCGGGCATAGCGGATGGCGCAGGCCACGTCCTGGAAGGCCGCCGGGTATCCGCCGTTCTCGCTCGCGAGATCGCGATAGTCGGCGTTGTACACGATCATCCCGGCGCTCGCCAGCTGGCTGGCGAAGAGGCCCAGCCCGAGACGACCCCCAAAGCCGCTGGGCCCGCCGCGGATCAAGACCACTACCGGGTAGGGGCCGGGTCCCGTGGGCACGTAAACGTCCAGGGCGATCTGGCAGGTATGGTCGCCGCAGTTCACCGGCGCTGTATAGACCGCATCGTTGATGGTCGTGAACGACTGAGTGCCGTAGCTGGCGGAATTCGCGACGGCCTGGGCTCGCGTCGGCTGAGCGGCTACGGACCCGACCTGGGCTGGGACGGGACCCAGGGCCGCGGGGCCGGTCGGAGGTAGCCGTGCAGGGGCCGGTGCCGTGGTCGCTTCTGCAGTGCCCGCGATCGTGGTCGCCACGGCAGCGGCCGTCGCCGAAACTGATGGCGAGGTGCCGGCCGCGACCGGGCTGCCGCCCGGCAGTCCGGCGGCCTGGAAGGGCGCGGCGGAGACGGTCGATAGGCCGGCGGTCAACGTGATCGCCCCAATGAGAAGGGCGACGGCGGCTACGGTTGTGGCGCGTTTGCTCTGAGTCGCTCGTCGCACGGGAGCGAACGAAGCGTTCATGCGGAGCTCCTGGGGCGTTGGGGACCGCTCAGGCCGAGGTACCTTGATTTCGACCAAAGGTGACCGCGGAGCCTGTAGACAACCTGAAAGCGGTGGTGCACCGCGGACAGGCCCACCGAGTCGCGCCGAACGCCCAACGCAAGGCTTACAACGGCCCCTATCCGAACGGCTACCGGCCCCGGCGCCCCTTGACCGGGTCGATGGCGTCGGCGGTGCATCGGGCGGCGGAAATGGCCGAGAAGACCGCAGCCACGCTTGGCCCGCCGGAATCGCTCGCCTGCAGTATCGACATGTGGCTTGCCCCGGGGACCAGCGTCAGCTCGACATTCCAGCCGCGTCCCTTCAGGAAGGCGTTGAGAGCAATCGACGCCGAGGGGTACACGGTCACGTCCCAGCCGCCCGCAACCAGTCGCACCGGGATGGGCAGGCGAGTGGCGTACTTGAAGGGGTTGCTCGCCACCCGGGCCGCGGCAGTGGCCGTCGCCGATCCGCCGAAGAAGGCGTACAGGTCCGAGTCAACCTCACCGGCATCGATCAGGTAGTTGCCGGCGAGCCCGACGAAGGCGTCCGGGCGACCCGAGCCATCCGCCAGGCAGCCGCCTTTGAACTCGTCGGCATCCAGCGCAACGACCGATCCGACCCAGGCCCCGAGCGAATGCCCGACAAGGGTGAGGGCGCCGGCGTCCCCGCCGTAGCGGCTCGCCTCTGACCTGGCGAAGCGCACCGCGCATGACAGATCCTGGAAGGCAGCCGGATAGCCGCCGCCGTCGGCGGCCTCGTCTCGATAGTCGGCGTTGAACACGAGCAGTCCGCGGCTGGCGAGTTCGCGAGCGAACGTGGCGAGGTATCTGCGGCCACCGAGACCGCCGGGGCCGCCACGAGCGAGCACCACGGTCGGGAATGGCCCCGGCCCTGTCGGAACATAGATGTCGAGCCGGACCTGGCAGGAGTACCCACCACAGTCGACGGCCTGAGTGAAGGGAACGTCGCTCACGAGGCCGAAGCCCGACTCCCCGTAGAGCGCGCTTGCCGGTCTCGGCGGGTCCCGTGGCGCCACCATAAGCGGTTCGACCGTTGAAGCCAGTGCGGTCACGCCGAGCCCCGCGATTGCGGCGGCTCCACGTCCCTCGGCAAGAGCCTGGAGACGGTCAGGGGCTGGTTGGGCGGGTACTGCGACAGCGGCAGGCGCGGTTCTCGTCTCTCCGGCAGGAGTCGCTGACACGGCGAGAGGGTCCGCACCAGGAGGAGCGGCGGCCAGGAGCACAGACGCCGCGAACGCGGCCGCAGGAATGACCGATGCTGCTCGCCACCCTCGAGCGTGCCGGATGTGCATGTGTGCGCCCTTCTGCGGGTGGTTCGGTAGGGCTCGCGAAGCGACCTGCCACGGTGGACAAGGGGTTGAATTGTACCGACCCGACCGCCAGCCGGGTCTGCGCCGAGGCGGTGTGTCGCTTCGGTTGGCCCAACCCGCGGCCTGGTGGACCTCGGTTGACCGTGCCGCGAGGCGGGCGTACTACCATTTTCTAATGGTCGTACTCATACTTGTGGCCTTCGTCGCCGGCCTTGCTACGGCCGTGTCGCCTTGCGTCCTTCCGATCCTCCCCATCGTCCTCGCCACCGGCGTGGATGGTGACCGGCGGCGCCCATTCCTGGTCATTGCCGGGCTGATAGTCAGCTTCTCGTTCTTCACTCTGGCCAGCGTTCAGATCATCCAGGCGCTGCGCCTCCCGAGCTCCAGCCTGCGCGATGCAGCGATCGTGCTGATCGCCATCTTCGGGCTCACGCTGCTCGTGCCCGCCCTGGGCCTTCGCTTCGAGCGCATGACATCGCGCCTGACGGGCGTCGGCTCCCGACTCACTGACGCCGGACGAACGGGAGATCCCGGCTTCGGTAGCGGGCTCCGGGGTTCCGCGGCCGGGGCCGGCTCCACCGCGGCCGACTCCACCGCGGCCGACGGTTCGGCTCCGGGCGGCGGATCTGCCGGCGTGGGCAGCCCGATCAGCATTGCCGCGGGACTGGCAACCGGCGTCGGCCTGGGCCTGGTTTGGACGCCCTGTGCCGGCCCCATCCTCGGCGCCATCACCAGTCTTGCCGTCACTGCCCCGAACTCGCTGGCGACGCTTGCCCTGGTCATCGCCTACGCGATCGGAGCCGGGCTGCCGCTGCTGGCCATCGCGCTCGGAGGGCGAGCGGCCCTGGCCAGGCTGCGCCTGCGGTCCGCTTCGGCCTGGGCGGGTCGTGCCTTCGGCATCCTCGTGCTTGCCACGGCCGGCCTGATGGCCATCGGGGCCGACACGGCAATCTCGGCCGACCTGACCGGCGCCCTGCCCGACTGGACCGGCACGCTCCAGACGCTGGAGCGGACGAACCAGGTTCAGTCGGCTCTCCACGACATCGGCGCTGCCCCGGCCCCGAGCTCGGACGTGGCGGGCGCCTCGGTCCCGGCCGGATCGACCCTGCCTGTGGGCCCCGCGGCGCCCGAGTTTGCGGGCATCGACCATTGGCTCAACTCAAGTCCGCTGACGATCTCCGGGTTGCGCGGCAAGGTCGTGCTGGTGGACTTCTGGACCTACTCGTGCATCAACTGCATCCGGACTCTGCCCTACGTCGAGGGCTGGTATCAGAAGTACGCGGCCGCCGGGCTCGTTGTCGTTGGTGTCCACACGCCCGAGTTCGCCTTCGAGCACGACACCGGCAACGTGGCAGCGGCGATCGTCCGCTTCGGGATCACGTATCCCGTCGCTCAAGACAACGAGTACAGCACGTGGACGGCGTACAGCAACGAGTACTGGCCCGCCGACTACCTCATCGATGCCACCGGCCACGTCCGGTCGACGCACTTCGGCGAGGGCGACTACAACCAGACGGAGCAGGAGATACGCGGTCTCCTGGCCGAAGCGGGTTCGGCGGCAATGGCCAGCCCCGAGCCGCCGGCGTCGCCTCCCCCGTTCGTCCAGAACCAGACTGGTGAGACCTACATCGGGACCGATCGGGCCGCCGGCTTCGTGTCACCCGAGACGGCTGCTCCCGGCTCGAACCACTACACTTTCCCGAGCTCGCTGCCGGATGACACGTTTGCGGTCTCCGGCACCTTCGATTTCCAGCCGCAGTACGCAACGGCGACCACCACCGGCGACAAGCTCGAGCTCTCGTTCTTCGCCCGCGACGTGTATCTCGTGGCTGCCGCAGACTCGCCGGTCCCGGCGACGGTGACCGTGACGGGAGCTGATGGCTCCGCGCCCACAGAGGACGTTGCGGCGGATGGCTCGATGGCGATCGGGGCGGCTCGGCTCTACCACTTGGTCCATCTGCCGACGGCCGCCCGCGGGACGGTGACCATCACCTTCAACGCCGCCGGGGCGCGGGCCTACTCCTTCACGTTCGGCGGCTGAGTCTCGGACGCGGGGCGTGGGCCCTTGCGGCTGTGCCCGGCCGCCTCCTCGGCGCGCTTGACTTGCGTGTCGAGGACCTGCTTGAACTGCTTCGCCAGGCCGGTCTTCATGCCGGCCCGTGCGTGAGCGTCCGCGTCGCGATCCCGACGCCGTTCTCGGGCCGCCTCGGCAGGCGGCAGGTTGTCGTCGTAGCCATCCATTCCTGAGAGGTCCGCTCCTTTCTGGCGGCGACCTGCTACGATCCGGCCGCGATGGAACTGTACGGCGTCCGGATCCCCACGATCGTCAGCGACAACATAGCCGTCCGTTGCTCTGGATGTGGCGAGGCAATCGAGGGTCGGCCCTGGCGGGTCAGCATTCTCGACATCGTCGCCCCCGAGGCGCCCGTTTCATGGATCGAATCAGCGAAGCTCAATCCCGGCCCCTTCGAGTTCCACGCCGACCCGAGCCACGTCCTGGCCTGGATGTCCAGTCGAGGGATGCTCTTCTGCCGGCGCTCACAGGTCCGCCAGATCATGCGGCCGGTCTGGGTGCCCACCGAGCCGCGTCGATTGGGGCTGTGCGACGGCATCCATCGCAACGACCACGAGTTCGTCGAGCCGGTCGCCTCTGCGACCGATCGAAGCTGAGGGCAGATGCGAGTACGAAAAGCTGTCTTTCCGGCGGCGGGCTGGGGCACCCGCTTCCTCCCGGCCACCAAAGCCCAGCCCAAGGAGATGCTCCCGCTCGTTGACAAGCCGATCATCCAGTACGGCGTCGAAGAGGCGGTCGAGGCCGGTATCGAGCAGGTCATCATCGTCACCAGCAGCCAGAAGCGGGCGATCGAGGATCACTTCGACATCAACCTCGAGCTCGAGCAACTCCTCGAGGCGCGTGGCGAAATCGACAAGCTGCGCCAGATAAGGGCCATCTCCGACCTCGCCCAGGTGTCCTACGTCCGCCAGAAGGAACAGCTGGGCCTGGGCCACGCCGTGTTGACGGCGAGGGATCTCGTGGGCCACGAGCCGTTCGCGGTGATCCTCTCCGACGATGTCGTGGTTGGGGAGCGCCCGTGCATCGGCCAGCTGATCCACGCCTACGAGCAGACTCATTGCTCGGTCGTGGCGGTCATGGAAGTGCCTCGCGAAGAGACGTGTCGGTACGGCGTCATTGCCGGCGAAGTTGCGGGCCCGGGCGATCCGCGGCTGTACAAGTTGTCCGGTCTGGTCGAGAAGCCGGAACCGGAGGATGCGCCGTCCAATCTGGCGATTATTGGCCGCTACGTGCTTACTCCGAAGATCTTCGAGAAGCTCGAGCAGACGCCGCGCGGTGCGGGCGGCGAGATCCAGCTGACGGACGCGATCGAGGCGCTCATGCAGGAGCAGGACGTATATGGCTACGCCTTCGACGGCGTGCGATACGATGCCGGAACCACGATGGGCTGGCTCGAAGCGTCTGTAGAGTTGGCGCTCCAGAGACAGGACATCGGGGGTCAGTTCCGAAAGTACCTGCAGACGCTCGACCTCAGCTGACGACCAGATAGCTGTTCTTGGGGGCGCGGCTCCGCAAGCCTTGAGAGGAATCTCCGTTTTGGCCGAGATCGGAAACATGATTGGGGGCCGCTACCGGCTCGTTGAGCTGCTCGGCGAGGGCAGCTTCGCCACCGTGTACCGGGCCAACGATCTCCAGCAAAGGCGAGACGTCGCCCTCAACCTCCTGCGGCCTGAGTACGCCGAGAACCTCGACTTCATGTCCGACTTCCGCTGGCAGTCCCGGGTCGCCGCCAGCCTCGAGCACGAGAACATCGCCAGGGTCTACGACTTCGGCACGGACGACTCCGGTACTTACCTGGTGACCGAGTACGTCGATGGCGCCGATCTGGCCACGCTCCTGAAGCGCAATGGGCCGGTCCCGCCACGACGGGCGGCTCGCGCCGCGGCCGAGGTCGCGAGAGCGCTGCAGGCAGCTCACGCTCGCGGGCTGCCGCACGGCGACATCCAGCCGGGCAACGTAATGGTCACTCGCGACGGCCATGTCAAGGTCACGGACTTCGGCGTCGCGAGAGCCGCCGCCGCGGTGACGGACGCCACGTCCGCGAACATCAAGCGCCACGTCGGCGACGCGACGGCCGCGACTCCGGCCGTCGCCCCCGGCGCGAGGCTGGGCCTTGTGCCCTCAGAGTCGTCCGACGTCGAAGCCCTGGGCTTCCTGTTGTATCAGCTGCTGACGGGCCGCGCACCCTGGGATGGGGAGTCCGTCGAGGCGGTCGTTGCTGCCCGTCGAGTCGGCCCGCCGGCCCGCCCATCGGCGCTGAACCCGGCCGTCCCTGCCGCCCTCGACGAGATCTCGTTGCTCGCCCTGTCGACTGCCCCGGACAAGCGCTACCCGTCGGCCGCTGCCGTGGCCGTCGCCCTCGAGTCGTACCTCGATCAGGACGCCGGGGCAGTGGCGAGCGCCGGGGCAGCGGCCGGGACCGCGTTCGGGGCAGAGGCATTGGGCGCCGCCGGTGTCGCGGGTGTCGCAGCAGCCGCAGCCGGGCCCGCGACCTCAGCCGCCGGATCGGCCGCGGGTCGCGGCGGTCGCGTGGCCTACTCCCAGGACGCCTACGCATCGGGTCCCGGCGGCGTCGACGAGTTCGACCCCGACGACGACACCACAAACGGCTACTCGCCGGAACCGGAGCGCCCCCGCCGGCCGGTGCGTCGTTCCCAGCCCGAGCCCGAGCCGGAACCGATGGGCGCGAGCCCGTGGGCGTGGGTTGCCGGAATGCTCGGCATCCTCATCATCGCCGTAATCGGGCTCATCGTGGTCCTGATCGTCAGCAGCAAGTCGCTGCCGGCCACCGTGTATGCGCCCAATCTCATCGGCGAGTCGTACACGCAAGCGCAACTGGAGGCCCAGAAGGTCGGCCTCAGCGTGGCCTTCACCCTGAAGCCGAACGACACGACTCAGGCCGACAACACAGTCGTGGACCAGAGCCCGGCTCTTGGAAGCCAGATGCAAGCGGGCGACACGATCACGGTCACGGTGTTGAGCGGTCAGCCCACGGTCACGGTTCCGAACGTCGTGGGCCTGACCGAAGCCGACGCACTGGCCGCGTTCCAGACGACAGGGCTCCAGGCCGGCGTTCGAAGCGATCAAAACAACCCGTCGATCCCGCTCGGCCAGATCATCAGCTCGAACCCGCGTGCAGGTGTCTCAGTCCAGCGCGGCTCGACCGTCGACTACGTGGTTTCGAGCGGGCCGGCGCCCACACCCTCGCCAACCGCATCGCCCAGCCCGACGCCCTCTCCCACCGAGAGCCCGACGCCGGTGCCGACTCCGATTCCGACGCCGGTGCCGACTCCGGAACCGACGCCGACTCCGGAACCGACGCCGCCCCCCACCTAGCCCTTTCGCGTAACCGTCCTGATCCCGCGGCGCCAGCCGGTCGGCTCCGGGTGACCCGGTACGGGGCCCCACGGTCGTGACGGAATAGAACCCCCGTGCTGGTGGCGCGCCTTCTCCGGATCCTTGACGGAATCCGACTCGGTCCACATGCCGTGTTCTGGGGCGGCCCGATCGGGCGGCATTTCCGTGGGGCCGGGAGTCCCCCACAGCCCTCGCCCGCCGGCGACACCTGGTCCGGCTATCTCGCCCGGGACGGGGCTGGCTTCCTCGACCGCCTCGGCCGGTGAGCGCTCCCAGCACGGTCGCTCCTCATCGCCGGTGAGCGGGGCGCGCCGCTTGTCCAGGACGCAATAGCCGAGAAGGCCGGCGACGGCCCTGCGGTAGTTGCGACAGGAGGCGCAGGAGGTCGTCGAGCGGTGGCAAACCCAACACCGCGCCGCCTCCTGCTGCGGCGCTCCACAGTGCGGGCAGCGCCAGCTAACCATGGCTCGATTGTAGCTGCGATCGCCTCAGCCGAACAGTGGTCCCACGACAGATTCACGCCGTGGTCGTCTGCTCAGGTCGTCGTGACCGTGGCCGTGGCCGCTACCTGATCGCCGGCGGCCGAAGTCACCAGCACGCTGGCCTGGCCGGTCCCGGGCGAGGAACCGGAAATGGCCACCTGCCAGTTCACGACGCCGGTCTCGTCGGTGGTCAGCTCGGGCGAGACGATCGGGCCGAGACCCTGGATCATCACCGTAAACGTCACCTTGGCGTTGGCCAGCGGCCCGCCGTTGAAGGACGTGGCGTGCAGGCTCAGCTTCAGTGTCGTTTGCGACGACGACGCGAACTTAGTCGGCGTGGCTGCCAGATGGGCGGCCAGCTTGCCGTAGTCGCGGTTGACAACGAGGCTCGTCGATGTCGCGTTCGTCGCCTGGTCGGTCGCCGTCAGGTCGATCGTGTTGGGACCCGCAACGACCGGGATGTTGAGTTTGAAGTGGCCGTCGGATCCGACGACCTGGCTGCTGTAGGCGCCGCCGGGCGCCTGCTCGTTCCGAATGGCAACCGTCGCCCCAGCATCGCAGGTTCCCGACACATCGACCGTAGAAGTCGTCACCTTGGCGCCCGAGGCCGGAGAAGTGATTGCGATCTTCGGTGGCTTGGTGTCGAGCGTGTAGGTAACTATCGGCGACGGCCGGCCCTCGCCGGCGGGCGTAGCAAGGGTGGCCATGAAGGCGTTGTCACCTTCGGTCAGGGCAACGAATGGAGTGGTGAAGTGGGTCGTTGCACCAACCGTGACGACCGCGACTTGCCGTTGGGAGCCGTCCTTGCCGAGCTGATAGACATGGACCGAGTAGCCGGTCTTGCCGACGGATGCCCCAGGCACGCTCCCCGGGATCGCCACGGTTGGCTGGTTGGTGTAGCCGTTGTCAAATGGTGGATCCAGGACGGGGGTGTCGAGCGCGACCCCCGACGGAGGCGCTGTCGCCGGCGCTTGCGAGGTCATCCGGGAGATGGCGTTGCCGAAGGCCCCGGCGATTTGGCCGATGAAGTCGGTCACCAGCCCCGAACCGACGGCCACCGTCACCAGCCCCAGCATGAGACAGGCGCTGACAATGACCACGGTCATTTGCGGCGGGACCTTGGGGCCGGTACGAACGGGCCGGTAGCGCCGCATCAGGTCTGGAGGCGGAGCGGATGCCTTTATCGAGCGTGCCGACAGCCGGTCGCTCGATGGCGGCCGGGGCCGAACGTGCGCAGCTCGTGGTTCTCGCATCGGCATAGGGGCTATTGTCGCATCCCCGAAAGGTCCGCCTGCATAGGATCCCTGTAGCCCTCCCAAACGAAGCCGACTACTCGTAAGTAGGACGGACTTCCGTAACGCGCGCACATCGTGCGCGTCTCCGGCGGATCGATGTACTCTGCTGTAGAGAGCGGATGTTCAGGTGCGTTCGCTCAGGTTCGAGGCGACAGTGCACGCACGAGACCCCAAGCCCGATCGGCCCCGAAATCCCGATAACCGCTTCGCTCGCCCGGCGGCCGGCTTTGGCGGTCGAGCGGCGCCCGTTGGTGGGGTTCGACCCGGCACGAACCAGCGCGGGATGCCTCCTGCCGGCCGAATCGCGACCCGGACGGCACCGCGGCTGCCGATCATCACCCACCCCGATCCCGGCGCGCCGGCGCGCTATCCGACTATCCCGGTGGGCCGTGGTGGCTTCGGGCTGCCCAGCCTGCGCCGCAACGTTTGCCCGCACTTCTACATGACTGGCAGCCGCGGGGCGATTCCGATCCAGGCGCCGCATCTCCTCAAGGCCCTCATTCGCCAGGAGCAGAACGTCTCGCGTTGCCAGCTCCGCGGCGGGGTCCACCTCGAGCAGGGCTATGTCAACGACGTCTGCCTGACGCCCCGCTTCAACCAGTGCGTCTTCTACGAAGACGACCTGACGAAGGATTGACGGCGACCCGGCTCAGCTACGCCGAGGCGCTCGCGACTCTTGAAGCGCGCGGTCGGTTCGGCATCAGGCTGGGACTGGCACGAACTCGCGCCCTGCTGGCGGCGCTCGATCACCCCGAACGGTCATTCCGCGGCGCCCTCATTGCCGGCACGAACGGCAAGGGCAGTGTGCTGGCCCTGATGGGGTCCGCACTGGCCGAGGCTGGCTACAAGGTTGGCGAGACGCCAAAGCCGCACCTCGTGACCTACCGCGAGCGGCTGCAGATCAACGGCCAACCGGTGGACCCCGACACGTTTGCGAGGTTGGTGAGTCGGATCGTCGACATCGCGGACCGTGTTGCCAGACGCCACGGCGACCCGACCGAGTTCGAGCTGCTGACTGCCGTCACGTTCCTGTGGTTCGCCGAAGCCGGCATCGATCTGGCGGTGGTCGAGGTTGGGTTGGGCGGCCGGCTCGATGCCACTCATGCCTGGGACGGCGGCGTCGCGGTCGTGACCAACGTAACGCTGGACCACACCGATCGGCTCGGCGCCACGGTCGAGGCGATCGCGAGGGAGAAGGCCGCCATCATCAAGCGAGGCGATCGAGCGGTGACCGGAGCTTGGGGTTCGGCGCTCGATGTGATCGAGCGTCGAAGCAGGCGAGTGGCGGCCCCGCTGGTCGTGACGCCGCCCGCGCCGCTGAGCGCTATTGGCCGTGACGGGATCGAGGTCGAGTTGGGGCGGCTGGGTCGGGTCCGGGTCGGACTGAGGGGCCGCCACCAGGCGGCGAACGTGGCCGTCGCCGACGCTGCGCTCGACGCCCTCGAATCGGCGGGGATTGCCCGTGTCCCTGGGGAGGCGCGCCGCGCCGGCTATGAAGCGGTTCGCTGGCCGGGGCGGCTCGAGCTCGTGGAGGCCTCCGGCCGCGAGGTCCTGCTCGACGGAGCCCACAACCCGGCCGGGGCGGCGACCCTCGCCGAAGCGCTCGACGACATGGCGCCGTTCCTGCGCCCGGGGCGGCCGACGCTGGTGCTTGCGATCATGGCCGATAAGGACGTGGATGGGGTCATCCGGGCGCTCTCCGGGTCCACGTTGCTGCGCGAGGCACGGGTCATCTGCACGACCCCGGCGGGCGGGCGGGCGCTGGCGGCGGACTTGCTTGCGGCCCGCTGGGCGTCTCTGGCGGGGCGGGCCGCGGAGGCGGTCCCGGAGCCGGCCGCGGCTTTGGACGCCGCCTTGTCCCCGGGGAGTGGCTCCGGCCGTGGCTCCGCGAGCGGCCGTGGCTCCGCGAGCGACCTCGGCCCCGTCATCGTGGCGGGTTCCCTCTATCTGGTTGGCGCCGCGAGGGCGATACTCGTCTCCGATCCGGTGCTCGTGCCGGATCCGCCGTCGCCCCATCTGGAGGCCGTGCCGTGACCGCAGCCGAGGGCGCCAGCCCGCTCGGACTCAATACCGTGCTCCTCCCAGCCACCCGGATCGGCCCGCGCCTGTTCGAGTGGGGTCGCCGCACGTACGTGATGGGCATCCTGAACGTGACGCCGGACTCGTTCTCCGGCGACGGTCTGCTGGCACCCGGGGCCGGCCGGCGGGGAGCGGCGGTGGAGGCGGCCGTCATCCAGGCACGTCGCATGGTCGACGAGGGCGCGGACATCGTCGACGTCGGCGGCGAGTCCACCCGGCCCGGCCACGATCCGGTCGATGCCGACGAGGAGACGGCTCGCGTGCTCCCGGTCATCTCGGCCATCCGCGCCGCACTCCCCGACGTGCCGGTGAGCGTCGACACATCCAAGCCGGCCGTGGCCGAAGCCGCGCTCGAGGCCGGGGCCGTTCTTCTGAACGACGTCTGGGGCGTCTCGACCGACGATGCGCTGGCCCGCCTCGCCGCCGCCCGCGGCGTGCCGCTCGTGGTCATGCACAACCGGACGCTGCCCGACTATCGCGACTTCGTGGCCGAGCTCATCGAGGACCTGCGCGCCGCGCTGGACCGGGCCCTGGCGGTCGGCGTGCCGCGTCAGAACCTGATCGTCGATCCTGGCTTCGGCTTCGGCAAGACGCCGGAACACAACCTGACGGTGATGCGCGAGCTTGGTCGATTGCGCCAGCTCGGGCAGCCGATCCTGCTCGGCACCTCCCGCAAGTCGACCATCGGCCGGGTTCTCGGAGGCCTGCCGACGGAGGATCGACTGGAGGGGACCCTGGCCACAACCGCCATCGCAATCGCCGCCGGGGTCGACATGATCCGAGTCCACGACGTGCGGGCCAACGTCCGGGCGGCGCTGGTCGCAGACGCCATCTGCCGGAGCGTTCGGCCGTGACCGACCACATCGCCCTCGTGAACATGCGATTCGATGGCCGGCATGGCGTGCTGGAAGAGGAGCAAATTCAGGCCCAGCCGTTCGAGGTCGATGTCGAGGTGTATCTCGATCTCGGACCCGCCGGCCGGACCGACGACTTCTCGCGAACCGTCGACTATCGGGGCGTCTTCGAAATCTGCCGCGACGTGGTCGAGGGCCCGAGCTGCCGGCTGCTGGAGGCTCTGGCCGAGAGGATCGCGGCTCGCCTCCTAGCCGCATTCGAGCTCGCAGGCGTCTCGGAGGTGGTAGTCCGCGTCCGCAAACCCCGAGTTTCGCTGCCGGGGCCGCTGGACCATGCCGCCGTCGAGATCACTCGTCGACTTTAGTCCGACACCGCTGGCCGCGGGTCTGGCTCGGGCGATGAAATCGAGCTGGCCATTGCGCCGAGCACGGGCAGGAGGCTCTCGATTGGACCGGGCGAGATCTAGCTAGTTCGTCGAGGCCGGGCGCGTGCCGAGCGTGACCTTCAGCGTGATGTATCCGCCGGCGCGGTAGATCTCGACGCTGACCGTTCGGCCGGGCGGGTACTGGACGAGCACGTCCTCGAGGCGGTGCAGCGGATCGATGGTCTGGCCCTCGACCTTGGTGATGATGTCGCCGGTCTTGATGCCGGCCAGGTCGCCCGGGCTGCCGGGGGTGACGGCCTCTGCCGAGTTGCCGCTGGCATCGTCCATGTGGACCCAGGCGCCCTGGCCGAGTGGCAGATTCTGCCGCTGCTTGAGGCCCAGATCGATTAGCTCGTAGGTGACGCCGATGTACGGTCTCGACAGCTTCTCGCCCGCCAGAGCCTGTTGCATGATCGGCTTGGCGATGTTGATCGGGATGGCGAAGCCGATCCCCTGGGCGGTTGAGGCCTGGGCCGTGGTTACGCCGATGACCTGCCCCGACGCATCGACGAGCGGGCCGCCGCTATTGCCCGGGTTGATCGCGGCATCGGTCTGGATCAGGCCGTGAAGGCCGACCGACGTAGATGAAGCGGGGTTGTCGCTGGGAACGGTGATGTCGCGGCCGAGCGCCGAAACGATCCCGGTCGTGACCGTGTTGGGGTAGTTGAGCCCGAGCGGGCTGCCGATTGCGATCGCCAGCTGTCCGACCTGGAGCGGCGCGGAATCACCGATCGGGGCGGCGGTCAGGCCGGCCACGCTGTCGACCTTGACGATGGCGAGGTCGGTCAGGGTGTCGACACCGTAGGTCGTGCCGGTCAGCTGGCGGTCGTCCGCGAGCCGGACCGAGATGGTCTGTGCGCCGGTGATCACGTGCCTGTTGGTCAGGATCCAGCCGCGCGAGTCATAGACGATTCCAGACCCGACCGACTGGTTACCTGCGCCGTCATCGGTCGAGATCTGGACAACGGCCGGGCCGACCTGCTTCAAGGCGGCGATGACCGTTGAAGTGTCCGACTGGATGCCCACTCTCGCGAGGCCTGACGACGCCGAAGCCGCGGTCGCCGAGTCCGACGAACCGGAGGCACTCAGGGCGAGGTAGGTTCCGCCGGCCCCGACTATCGAGCCCACGAAGGACGCCGCGATGAGGACGCCGACAAGCCCTCGGCCATAGCCACGGCTCGGGGTCGTGGGAGGCGTGCCCCCAAACGCGGTCCCTTGAGAGGCAGCCGGCTCGAACCATCGCTCCGGCGTCGTGGGGCCAGTCGCGCCAGAAGGATCGCCCACGAACGCCGTCCGCCAGCTATGGCGTTGGTCCGGCAGTGGCTCGAACCGCTGGATCTCCGGGAAGTTGGGGTTGGACATCTGCCGCGAATGCTATGCGCGCAGCCAGATTTGCGCCTGAATTCCGCTCGGCGAAGCGGCCGCTGCGACGCTCCGAATCCGGAGGGCACGAGCGGTCACGTTCCATGGCCCGATGGTGAAGATGTCCCCACCAGGCCTGGGGCGGGTAGCGCGCCGGCGGCTGCGGCATCGGCGGAGGTCCGTGGATCGGTCGGCAGCGTCACCGTGAACGTGGAACCGCTTCCAACGTGGCTCTCGACCATGATCCGTCCGCCGTGCATCTCCACGACCGACCGGACGATCGCCAGCCCGAGACCGCTGCCGCTGCCACGGGCCTCGTTGGCGCGCGAGCCGCGGTAGAAGCGCTCGAAGACATGGGGCAGCTCGTTGGTGTCGATCCCGACGCCCGTGTCGACCACCTGGATGCGCGCCCCTCTGACATGAGGACTCAGCACCACCCGAACCGAGCCGCCGCGTGGGGTGAACTTCAACGCGTTGCCGATCAGGTTCGTGAGCGCCTGGCCCACCCGCTGTGGGTCGTGGCGCGTGACCAGCGGCGTTTCCGGCACCTCTGCCGCGAGGCTGAGACCTCGCCGTCCGGCGGAGACCTGGGCCTGCTCGACGGCGGAGAGGACCGTCGCCCGAAGGTCGTCGGGTCGCAGGTCCAGGCGAATCAGCCCGGAGTCGAGCTTCGACAGCTCGAGAAGGTTCTGGGCCAGCCAGTCGAGTCGCTCGATCTGTTGGGCACTCGACTCGAGGAACTCGGTGCGGGCCGCGACGTCGCTGCCTGCCTTCTCCTGGAGCAGTTCGTTGAATGTGCGCAGCGCCGCCAGGGGTGTTCGAAGCTCATGCGAGACGTCCGCCAGGAACTCTCGACTGATGTCGCGATCGCGGCGGATGACGTCCATCGTCTCTTCGACCTGGTCGGCCATGGCGTTGAACTGGCGCGACAGGTCGGCGATCTCGGCCCCACCCGCCCGAGCCCGATCGGCGGGAACGCGTCGGGCCAGGTCGCCTTCGGCGAGCGCCCGGGCCGCGTCGGTCAGCCGGCGGAGTGGCGTCGTGAAGCGGCGGGCCAGCACGGACGACACGACTATTGCGAGCAGAAGCGCCCCGCCTGCCGTGACGAGCAGGAAACCGACGACACTCATGATGGTGCTGTTCCGCGTCGTGTAGGGCGCCGAGAGGCTGACCTCCAGATACCAGGGCGGCTTGACTCCGTCTGGGTCGGTGAACTTGAAGATGTGGGTGTAGCTGATGGTGTCGCGCGCCTGCCCTCGCCCTGGCTCCGCGCTGAGTGGTGCGCTGAACGCGGACATCGGCGTCGCCGGAAGAAGCTCGATGCCGCGTGACGTCTCGGAGCCAAGCCCGAAACGGAGTCGGAGATCGGCCTGCGCGACGTTGTTGGCGTAGTCGGTCAGGGTCTTCTCGTCGCCGATTGCGGCAACGACCTTGTCGTTGAGGGTGTTGTCGGCCGAGACGACGGTCGTGTTGGTCGGGTCCTGGGCAGCCGTTGCCTCGGCCTTGACTCTCACCACGGCGGCCACCGCGTTGGCTCGAGCCTCGAGATTGGTGATCTCCTGGCCGCGGAGGTCGCCGTCCAGGACGAGGACGGTCAGCACCGAAACGATGCCGACGGCAATGGCGAAGACCAGGACGAAGGCGAGTGTCAGCCGGCCCTGGAAGGTCCTGGGCAGAGCTCGCGAGATCGGCACAGACAGGCGGCGGCCAGTGCCCGGACCCTGCGACGAGGGCTTCGACGCGACGGCAGGCGGCGCGGGCGTACTGCCTGCGTCCGCCGGTGCTGATGCGGCGCCCGCCGCCGGACGCGCGCCCGGCTTCTTGCGATTGCGCCCTCGGGCCACCTCAGCGCTCCGCGAAGGCGTACCCGGCGCCACGAACCGTCAGGACGAACCGAGGGCTGGAAGGATCGTCTTCCAGCTTCTCGCGCAGGTGACTGATGTGGACGTTGATCGTCTTCTCGTCCTGGTCGAGCGCTTCGTAGTCTCGGATCAGTTCGAGCAGTTCACGGCGTGAGAAGACACGGCCCGGCCGGCTGGCCAGGTGGCGCAGGATCTCGAACTCGGTGGCAGTCAGGGGGACGCGGCGCTCGCCTCGCTGGACGCGCCGGCGCTCCAGATCGATCAGCAGGTCGCCGTGACGGAGCAGTCGACCGCCTCCCGCGTCGGCAAGGTCCCCATAGGCCCGTCGCAGAAGGGCCTTGATGCGGCTCATCAGTTCGCGAAGCCCGAATGGCTTGGTCATGTAGTCGTCGGCACCGAGCTCCAGCCCGATGACCTTGTCCATCTCTTCGTCGCGGGCGGTCAGTATCAGGACCGGTGCCTTCGAGCCGCTCGTGCGCAGGCGGCGCAGGACCTCGAAGCCGTCGATGCCGGGTAGGCGAACGTCGAGGACCACGAGATCGGGCCCCTCGCGCAATGCAAATTCGAGGCCTTCCTCGCCCGACCTCGAGACCGCGACCTGATAGCCCTCCTGCTGAAGGGCGTATTGAATCCCTCGGGCTACGGCGTATTCGTCCTCGACGATCAGGATCGTGGCAGCCACGGGCCGATCCTACACCCCGGCCGCAGCCCTCGATCGGGTCTCGATCCTTCGCGCGACGTTCGTGGCAGGGCGCCTCGGTGGTTCGACCCACCGGTACCATAGTCTCGTAGCCCAACCAAATCTCGTTTGTCACAGTGGCCCGCGTCATCCACCAAGGGAGCTGCCAGCTTGCCACGGCCAATTCGCCCGCCGGATTCGGCTCCTGACGCCGCGGCAACACGCCATGGCGCC
>PMYK01000006.1 GCA_003171255.1 Chloroflexota bacterium | reverse complement strand
TTCCGCGTTCTTGCGAGCGGAACTTGACGTGCCACGAGTTCTGGTACTCCCTTAGCCGAGGCCTACCACTTGAAGTGGCTGAAGGCCTTGTTGGCGTCAGCCATCTTGTGGGTGTCCTCACGACGCTTGACTGCCGCGCCGAGGCCATTCATGGCATCGACGAGCTCGGCCGCAAGCTTCTCCGACATGCTCTTGCCGTTGCGCTTACGGGCCGCCTGGACGAGCCAGCGGATGCCCAGCGACATGCGGCGATCGCCCCGGATCTCGACCGGGACCTGGTACGTTGCGCCACCGACGCGACGCGGCTTGACCTCGATGATTGGAGTCGCGTTGCGCATGGCCGACTCGAGGACCTCGATGCCGGGTCGGCGAGCCTGGGCCTCCGCACGGGCCAGGGCTTCTCGCAGGATGCGCTCCGAGAGGTGGCGCTTGCCGTCGGTCATCAGCTTGGTCGCGAAGCGGCTGCCGAGTCGGGTGGACGGAGCACCCTGGTACTTGGTCTTGCGGGCGATAGTGTGACGGCGCGGCATGCTACTTCTTGCCCTTCTGCTGGGCGGCCTTCGCGCCGTACTTGGAGCGGCCCTGCTTGCGGTCCTTCACTCCGGCGGCATCGAGCGTGCCCCGGATGATGTGGTACTTGACCGACGGCAGGTCCTTCACGCGGCCACCGCGGACGAGGACTACGGAGTGCTCCTGGAGGTTGTGGCCGATCCCGGGGATGTAGGCCGTTACTTCCATCTGGTTGGTGAGCCGGACGCGGGCGATCTTGCGAAGAGCCGAGTTCGGCTTCTTCGGCGTCATCGTGCGTACCTGCAGGCATACGCCGCGCTTCTGTGGCGCTCCTGGGATGGCCACCTGACGCTGGCGCAGGCTGTTCCAGTTCTTGCGCATGGCCGGCGCCTTGATCTTCGAGATCTTCGGCTGGCGACCGTGTCGCACGAGCTGGCTGATTGTCGGCACGGAGACGCTGCTCCTTTCGCTTTCTGCTACCGCTTTGGTTGATTCTGTTCACGACCCGACGTCGGCGCGGCATCCCGGCCGGGTTGGGCCCCGGCTCGAGTCCGATCGACGGGAACCTGCGCCCTTGCGGTGGCCTCCGGCGTCCGATGGGCCGCCGCAGCGGACCCTGTCGCTACTTGGAGGCGATCTGTCTGGCGCGGATCGCTTCGATGACTTGGCGGGCCGTCCACGAGCCGGCCGAGGCCGGTGATCGTGATCGGGTTCCGCCGTCCGGGTGGCTCTTCCGTCGTCGCGACTGGCACATGCCAACCGCGGCTTCCGTCGAAGCCACGAAGGCGGAGTTTAGCAGCGCGCCGGTCCGGGCGTCAAACGTCCCTGTGGACCGGCAACTCGGTCGCCAACCGAGCTGATTGCGCTCGGTGACCAGCCGGAGAAATCGAATCGCCACCGAACGGGGTCGGTGGCGATTCACTCGGTCAAGGTGAGACCGCCCGCTTTGGGCGGCCGACGAGTGGCTACTCGTCGTCCTTCTTGATCTCGCCGAGGAGTTCCTCGGTGCCGGGCAACACGAGCTCCTCGCCATCGCCCTTGGATTCGCCGCTAATGGCAGCCAGGAAGGGGTTGACGAAGTCAGTTTCGTCCTCGCGAGGCTCGCCGCCAACGCTGGCGGAGAGGAGCGAAGCCAGATCCGCGGTTTCCTCGGACGGCACGCCTCCGGCCTCCTCGAGGAACGGGTTGTACTCGTATTCGGGACCCCGCAGACGCTCGAGCGACTCGCCGGCGAGCGCCTCCTCGGCAGCCCGGCGCGCCCGCTCGCGAGCGGCGGCGATGTTGGCCGGCGCACCCGTCCCAGCCGGGATGAGCTTGCCGATGATGACGTTCTCCTTGAGACCGATCAGGTGGTCCTTGGAGCCGTTGATGGCGGCTTCGGTGAGCACCCGAGTCGTTTCCTGGAAGGAGGCCGCCGCGAGGAACGACGACGTGTTGAGCGAGGCCTTGGTCACGCCGAGCAACACCGTCTGAGCCGTGGCGGGCTCGCCGCCCTCGGCCAGGACCCGGTTGTTGACCTCCTCGAAGTCGAGGCGATCGATCAGCTCGGTCGGCAGGAGATCGGTGTCGCCCGGCTGATCGATGCGAACCTTGCGGAGCATCTGGCGGACGATGATCTCGATGTGCTTGTCGTTGATCGTGACGCCCTGGCTGCGGTAGACCTTCTGGACTTCCTTGACCAGGTAGCGCTGGACGCTGTCCTTGCCCCGGGTCTCGAGGTACTCCTGCGGGTTGATCGGCCCGTCCGTGATGGCATCGCCGGCGCGGATATCAGAGCCGTTCTCGACCATGAGCTTGGCGTTGTGGGGAATGGCGTACTCGCGCTCGACCGTGTCCTCGGAGCGGACGACGAGGTCGTCGCCTTCGTGGACGAGGAAGCCCTTGGCCGGGGCGGTCACATCGTTGGCCTTGTCGCCGCCCTCACCTCGGGCGATGACCTGGCCGGCCTCGACCATGTCGCCGGCGGCTGCAAGCAGCTCGGTGCCGGCGGCCAGGGCGATGTGAGTGTCGTACTGCTCCCGGCTCGTGACCTTGACGCGCGTTCCGGTGTCGCTTCGGACGATCTCGACGATGCCATCGATGTGGCTGATCTCGGCCTTGCCTTTGGGGATGCGGCCTTCGAACAGCTCCTCGACTCGCGGCAGACCGGCGGTGATGTCCAGTCCGGCGACGCCGCCGGTGTGGAACGTTCGCATGGTCAGCTGAGTGCCAGGCTCGCCGATCGATTGAGCGGCGATGATGCCGACGGCCTCGCCGATACCAACCAGCGAGCCCGTGGCCAGATTTCGCCCGTAGCACAGCCGGCAAACGCCGTGACGCGCCTCGCACGAGAGCGGCGAGCGAACGAGGACCTCATCGATCCCGGACTCGTCGATCGCTAGAGCGATCGCCTCGGTTATCTCCTGGTTGCGCTCGGCGACCTGCTCGCCCGTCGTGGGATTGAAGAGATCGGCGGCGGAGAGGCGGCCGACCATCCGCTTCTGGTAGGCGCCCTTTTCGTTGCTGGCGATCTCGGCCGACTCGGATCGCGTGATCCAGGAGCCGTCCTGTGTACCGCAGTCCTCTTCGCGAGTGATGACGTCCTGGGCCACGTCCACCAGACGGCGGGTCAGATAGCCCGAGTCGGCGGTACGGAGCGCGGTGTCGGCGAGGCCCTTGCGGGCGCCGTGGGTGGAGATGAAGTACTCGAGAACGGTCATGCCCTCGCGGAAGTTGCTNNCTCCGCACCGGGACGTCGATGATGCGGCCCGATGGGTCGGCCATGAGGCCTCGCATGCCGCCGAGCTGGCTGATCTGGCCCTTGTTACCTCGGGCGCCCGAGTCGGCCATCATCCGGACCGAGCCGAAGGGATCGAGGCCGTCCATCATCGCGCTGGACATCTCGTTGGTGGTCTTCTGCCAGACGTCGACGACCTGCTCGTAGCGCTCGTCGTCGGTGATCAGGCCGCGCTGGAACTGGCGGTCGATCTGGTCGACTGAGGCATCGGCCTCCTTGAGGCGGCGTCCCTTGTCGGGTGGGATGACGATATCGCCCACGGCAATCGTCATGCCGCCGCGGGTTGCGTATTCGAAGCCGACACCCTTGACGCCGTCGACGACGTTGGCGGTCTCCTCGGGGCCGAGGATCCGGTAGCACTCGTCAACGAGCTTGCGCAGCTCGGTCCGCTTCATGTTCACGTTCTTGAAGCGGAGCCGCTCGGGCACGATCTGGTTGAAGATGATGCGACCTATGGTCGTCTGGATCCGGGTATCGACGGCCGCCTCGGCCGCCTCGTCCCAGGCCTTGACCATGGCGATGACCGGCTCGTGGAGGGTCACTTCACGCATCTGGTAGGTCAGGATGGCTTCTTGCTCGCTGGAGAAGAGGCGCATCTTCTTGCCCGCAACTGCTGGCTTCTCCATCGTCAAGTAGAAGCAGCCAAGGACCATGTCCTGGGTCGGGGCAACGACCGGGCTGCCGTCCGCCGGAGAGAGCAGGTTGGCTGTGGACAGCATCATCGTCCGCGCCTCTTCCTGCGCCGCAGTGGAGAGCGGAACGTGGACGGCCATCTGGTCGCCGTCGAAGTCGGCGTTGAAGGCGGTGCAGACCAGAGGGTGGATCTGGATGGCCGAGCCCTCGACCAGGACCGGCATGAACGCCTGGATGCCCAGGCGGTGCAGCGTCGGGGCGCGGTTCAGCAGGACAGGGTGGTCCTTGATGACCTCTTCGAGCACGTCCCAGACCTCGGGCCGGACGCGCTCGACGATGCGCTTGGCGCTCTTGATGTTGTGGGCGAAGCCCTTTTCGACAAGCAGGCGCATGACGAAGGGCTTGAACAGCTCAAGCGCCATCTTCTTGGGCAGGCC
>PMYK01000038.1:242-26537 GCA_003171255.1 Chloroflexota bacterium | reverse complement strand
GGGCCCCAGCAGGTCCTGTGCGTGAACCCCGCCCTGCCCGGGGGCGGCGTCGCTCCCCTGAAGACCTACTTCGAGACGGCCTACGTAGTCCGCCTCGGAGTGGCCCCCAGCCCAACCCCCACGACTCACTACGTCACGTACTCGGGCGAGTTGACCGGCGAATGCAAGACCGAGAACGGGGCGAGCTGGCTTCAGATAACGCGCTCGAGCTCCAGCACAACGATGTATGTCCTGGTGCAGTCAGGCGGCCCGACCTGGGGCCTGCACCTGCACGACATCAGCCTGACACTCGGCAACATGATCGACCTTGTCCGGACCGAGACGGCCGCCTACCTCGGCTGAGGGGTACCGTTGGACAGGCGGCGGCTGCGGGGCGACCATGCCGCAATGCGAAAACCGATTGTCCTGACGCTCATCGTCGCCATCGCGACCTCCGCCTGCAGTTCTTCTGCTCTGACGGCGAGCCCACCGACAGGTCCGACGTCGAGTTCTGCCGCGGCGGCGCCAGGCACGCCGGCCGCGCCCGGCCAGTCGGATCCGGCGGCATCCTCGACCTCGTCCGCCACGGCCGCGCCGCCCTCGCCCGCGCCGGACGACACCACCTGGCTCTGCAAGCCGGACCTGGCCAGCGACCCTTGTCAGGGCAGCCTCGACGCGACCATCGTCGACGCGACAGGCAAATCGATCGTCCAGCCGGCTTCGCCCGCCGCCGACCCAACGATCGACTGCTTCTACGTCTACCCGACCGTCAGCCTCCAAAAGGGCGTCAACGCCACCCTGAGCATCGATCCCGAGGAACGGGCGGTCGCTGTGGCCCAGGCGGCTCGGTTCTCGCAGGTCTGCCGGGTCTACGCACCGATGTACCCGCAGCTGACCCTGGCCGCGATCGCCACGCCGAGCAAGATCTCATACATGTCGGCCCTCGTCGCCTACAACTACGTCGACTCGGCCTTCCGCAACTACATGGCTCACTACAACAACGGCCGGGGCATCGTGTTCATCGGCCACAGCCAGGGCGCGCTAATGCTGACTGCCCTGCTCAAGGCCGAGGTCGACCCGAACCCGAGCACGCGCCGTCTGCTCGTCTCGGCGCTGCTGCTTGGCGGCAACGTCACGGTTCCGGTGGGCAAGTCGGTCGGGGGCGACTTCGCGAACATTCCCGCCTGCTCGACGGCCGGCCAGACCGGGTGCGTGGTCGCCTATTCGAGCTTCGATTCGACGCCGCCGGCCGACGCGCTGTTCGGCCGTGTCGGCTCGGGCATCAACCCGTTTTCACAGAACTCGACCGTGCCCTTGCAGGTGTTGTGCGTGAACCCGGCCGCGCCGGGCGGCGGTAGCGCTCCCCTCAAGCCGTACTTCCCGACGGTTGGCCTGTCGCTCTTCCTGGGCTCGGCCGCTCCGGCCCCGATGGCAACGACCCCGTTCGTGTCGTACCCCGGCGAGTTCTCGGCCGAGTGCAAGACCTCCGGCGGCGCGACGTGGCTGCAGATCGATCGAACCGGCGGGGCATCCGACCGGCGGCCGGACCTGAGCGTCGCCGAGTCACCGGCCTGGGGCCTGCACGTGGTCGACGTCAACATCGCGCTGGGCAATCTGGTCGATCTCGTTCGCTTGGAGGCGTCCGCCTTCCACTGAGCGAGCCTAGGAGTTCCCGGTCTGGCGGAGGCGCGTGACCACTGCCGGGAGCCAGCGATCCAGATACGCGGCGTCGTAGCGGGCTCGCACGGTCGGCGGGGCGGTGACCCGGTCGAAGGGCGAGGCATCGGTCAGCGCTTCGTCGATCGACCCGTAGACGCCGGCGGCAACGCCCGCAACCAGGGCGGCACCGAGGGCGGCCGCCTCGTCGGTCCGGACCACTTCCAGGCGGCCGGGGCCGAGAGCGGCTTTGGCGGTCACCCAACGACGGTTGCGCGCTCCGCCGCCGGTGAGCTTGACGTGGTTGAGCGGAATCCCCGTCACCCGGCCGAGCTCGTCGAGCATCCACCGGACATGGTATGCCGCGCCGTCGACGACGGCCGCAGCGAGGTCGACCAGGGTGTGCGTCTCGCGGAGCCCCTCGAACTCCAGGCTGGCCGAGTGATCGCGGTGGGGCGCCGTCCGGCCGCGCAGATACGGGCGAACGATCGGCTCGACCGGCCCCGGCCCGGCCTGTTCGAGCAGCGAGACGAAGAGCGCGTATCGATCGGGCGGTTCCGTGCGGGACCGGGCCGATCGACCCGCAGGGGCTGCGGCGGCCGCGGCGCCTCCGCCGAGGAACGTGTCTACGAACCACTCGACCAGAGCGCCGGACGACTGCAGACCACCGGACACGTAGGTGAGCCCGTCGAGAGCGTGGCATCCGGTCGAGAAGCCGGTGCGCCGCACCTCGTCGACGAGGACCGGGTATTCGGTCACGAGCAGTGCGGCCTCGGCGCTGCCCATGGAGTCGAGCGCATCGCCCGGCTTGGTGACGCCGGCGCCAAGCGCCGCGGCCAGGTGGTCGTGGCCGGCAATGGCCACGGGCGTCCCGCTCGGCAACCCGAGGCGAGTCGCTGCGCCGGCGGTCAACCCGCCCACCGCCCGGCCGAGCGGCAGGATTTGGGGCATCTCGTCTGGCTCGAGGCTCGCCAGGGCGAGGAGCTGGGCGTCCCAGGCGCGCGCCGTGACATCGAACGCAAGAGTCCGACAGGCGAGCGAGGCGTTCGTGGCGAGGGCGCCCGTCAGGTCGAGCGCGACGAGTTCGGCCACTCCCGCCCAGTGGCGGAGACGCGTGAAATCGGCTGCCTTCTGCTCGCGCAGCCAGAGCAGCTTCGGTAGGGTGTATTTGGACTCCGGGCGAAGGCCGGTTCGGGCGAAGAGCGGCGCTGCGCCGATCTGCCGCTCGAGCCACGCGGCCTGGCGTTCCGGCCGTGGGTCGTACCAGGCCAGCATGTCTCCGACGGGCAGGTTTCGGCGATCGATCGGGACGCCGGACTCGGCCATGCTGGCGATCCCGATCGCCACGGGCTTGTTGCGAGCGCCACCGGCCGACGCCACGCACTCTGCGATGGCCGAGCCAACGGCCGCCAGCAGCTCGGCGGGGCGATGGAACGCGCCTCCGCCGCGGACGAGGTGGGTCTCGGTGGCGCGGCGAGCGACGTGGATCACGCCACTCCCCGGGGCCACCAGCGCGGCCTTTATGTGGGTCGAACCTACGTCGACCCCGATGAGCGTCCGGGCGGCAGCGACCCTTGGTCCAGGCATCCGCCAATCATGGCGTACCAGGCCCTCCTCGTGGGCCGCGGGGCGCCGACGCGTTCGAAACCAATGCGGCTCTGCGCGCGGAGTTCTACGATCTGGGAGGGCTCCAGCGAGGCGCCCGCAATTGAGGTGAGCATGGCCGGCCGCAGCGAGGGGCTCTCGCTCGAATCCCTGTGGGATGCGCCCGAACCGATGAGGGATGCCGTCGATCGCCGCGGTGGCCTGCTACCGCCGCCCCTTGCCGCCCGATTCCCGGGCGACCTGATGATCGATCTCCGGGCCGAGCGACCGACGGTCGTGGCGAACTTCGTGACAAGCCTCGACGGGGTCGTCGCCATGGGCCCGGGCGAGGTTGGGGCCGGGGGCGCAGAGATAAGCGGGTCTTCCGAGTCGGACCGATTCATGATGGCCCTGCTGCGAGGCCTCGCCGACGTCGTAGTGATTGGGGCCGGGACTCTACGTGCCGGTCGGCGCCACGTCTGGACTTCGGCCCACGTCCAGCCCGCCTTTGCCGACGCCTTCGCGTCCTGGCGCCGCGATCTGGGGCTCACTCCCCAGCCCACCACGATCGTCGTCACGGCCAGCGGCAACCTGGACGTCGCGCATGCCGGCCTCAACGCGCCGGGCGTGCCCGTCATCGTGGCCACGACCAAGGCCGGGGCTAACCGTCTGGCCATGCTGCCGGTCTCCAGCAACGTTCGGGTCGAGGTGGTCGGGGATGGAGAACGAGTCCCGGCCGGGGCGTTGCTCGAGATCGTCCGCGGCACCGGCGCCCGCGTGGCCTTGTGTGAGGGCGGGCCGCATCTCTTTGGCGAGCTGCTCCGGGCCCGGATTGTCGATGAGCTATTCCTGACCGTTGCCCCGCAAGTGGCGGGCCGCGATGCCGCGGTCCATCGCCTCGCCCTCGTGGAGGGCACGAGCTTCGGCAAGGGTAGCGGCCGTTGGGCCAACCTGGCTTCTGTCCGGCGCGCGGGCGACGACCTATTCCTGCGCTACCGCTTCGAGCCCTAGCCGGAGGGCACGGGCGGCGCGGGCGGCGCTGGGCCCCCGCCTCTCGCCCGGCCGGCCTCGCCGCGCCCTTCCGCCACTCGTCCCGCGGCTGTGGGGCCACGAGTCGGCCCCACCCGTGACACGACCGCGTCGTTTCGTGCCCTTCGGACCACCGCCGAGGACCCCGCCGGCATTAAGATATGCAGGTCATCACATCGCGGCCGCAACTCCCGGCTGCGCCCGAACATCCACGGAAGGCACGCATGAGTCGAACTCCGCGCATCGGCATCCTCACCGGCGGTGGCGATGTCCCCGGTTTGAATGCTGTCATCAAGAGCGTCGTCTATCGCGCAACCGAGATTGGCTACGACGTCTACGGCATCCGGCGCGGTTGGGAAGGCCTGACCCACATGAAGCCGGGCCCCGGGCTGGACACCGACTACATCATCCCGCTCGATCGTACCAACACCCGCTCGATCGATCGGACCGGCGGAACCTGGCTCCACACGTCGCGCACGAACGCCCGCAAGATGAAGGCCGGCAAGCTTCCGGCACACATCGGGCCTGATCGCCTCAAGCAGCTCGAGGTCAAGGAGGGCGTTTACAACTTCACGCCCGTCGTCCTCGAGAACATCGAGAAGCTCGGCCTCGACTACCTGGTCCCGATCGGCGGCGACGACACCCTGAGCTTCAGCCAGGTCCTGGCCGACGAGGGCGTCAAGCTCGTGGCCGTGCCCAAGACCATGGACAACGACGTCCAGGGCACCGAGTACTGCATCGGCTTCTCGACCGCCATCACGCGGGCCAAGGATGCGATCAACCGCCAGCGGACCACCCTTGGCTCACACGAGCGGATCGGCGTCTTCCGAATCTTCGGCCGCGACGCCGGCTTCACTGCCCTGTATACCGCCTATGTCACGTCCGGCCGCTGCCTTATCCCCGAGTACGAGTTCGACCTGGACCACCTGGTCGAGCTTCTCGTCGAGGACAAGCTCAACAATCCGAGCAAGTACTCCTTCGCAATCGCCGCCGAGGGCGCGACCTGGAAGGGCGGCGAGCTGACCGAGTACGGCCCGGCCGACGCCTTCGGCCACAAGCACAAGGCCAACGTCGCCGAGGTCCTCGCCTCCGAGATCCAGGCCCGCTCAGGCCATGAGACGCTCGCCAGCGAGCTGACCTACGACCTCCGCTCGGGCGACCCCGACGCCGTCGACTCGATCGTCGGCATCACCTTCGCCAACGTGGCAATGAACCTCATCGCCGACGGCGTGAGTGGCCGCATGGTCGCCATCCGCGGCGGCAAGTACAGCCACTCCCCGCTCCCGAACCCCGATCAGGGCCCGCGCTCGATCGACATCCCCACGATGTACAACACCGATCGCTATCGCCCCATCTACACCAACCGAATGGGCCTGCCGCTCCTGCTCGGCATCCCGGTCGCGGAGGATCCGTCGCTCCTCAAGTAGAGCTTCTCCCGCCAGAGGCTCGAAGGCCCCGGCATTCACCTGGGCCTTCATCCACCACATCAACGGGCACCGGCGGGCGCGCGTTTGACAGAGAGGCACAGGCAAGGCACGGTTCACCGGTGACGACATCATCTTCTCCAGCGCCGCTCCTAAATGGCCGGGATCTGCTGCGCGCCAATGGCCTATCCGTCGAGGGTCCGATCCAGTGGGGTCGGCCGGTCACGGGAAGCAGTCCGGGCATATTCATCGTCGAGCTGCCCGCGCCTCAGCCCAAGGTGTCTATCGACCCGGACGCAATCCGTGAATGGCTCGGTCACGCCCAGGATCTGCGCCTCGATGGCAGGCGACCGAGCGTCGCCGAGCTGCAGTCTCGGCTGGCCTCCTTCTGGCTGCCCGGTCAGGTGATCCTGTATATGGGCTCCAGCCGGAAGTCCGTCGCCGCCCGACTGGCCGGCATGTACAAGACCCCGCTCGGGGAGCGACGCCCACAGCCGTCTGGCTACTGGCTGAAGACGCTCCACGACATCAGCAAGACTCGGATCTGGTGGGCTCCCGCGAGCGACCCCGAGCTGTACGAGGACACCCTCCTCGAGACTTTCGTAAAGACGGTCGGGGGGCTGCCGTATGCGGTCCTGGCCACTCCCGGCGGCCAGCGCCGTGATCACGGCCTCACCGCGCCTCTCCACGACGAGACCGCCAGGCCGGTCAAGATCACCAAGGTGACCGTGCTGCCGGACGCGACCGAAGCCGAGATGTCGTTCAGTAGTTCGTCCTTCCGGGTCCGCGCCACCAGACCGATCTCCCTGGCCAAGCCTTCGCGCGCCAAGGCGGCGCCCCGCAAGGCCGCCAAGCCGGTGCCGCCAACCACAGGACCGTCCGCCATCGAGACCCCGGTTGTGCGGCGCTCGTCGAGGACCGCCGCCGCCGGCTCCGGCCTGGCCAACGTCCCCACGCACCTGACGGCCGACGGCCTTGCGGCCCTCCACGCCGAGTTCGATGAGTTGACGATTCGCCGCCGGCCTGAAGTCATCTCCAGGATCAAGGCCGCCCGCGAACTCGGTGACCTGAGCGAGAACGCCGACTACGATGCCGCCCGCAAGGAGCAATCCTTCCTCGAGGGCCGCGTCCAGCAGCTCGAGCAGATGATCAAGTCCGCGGTCGTCATCGAAGCCAGCCACGAGGGTGGCAGCGAAGTCGTTCTCGGATCGACAGTCGTGGTCGCGACCGACCGCCATGGCGAGGAGACCTTCACGATCGTGGGTTCGGCCGAAGCCGATGCCGCGGCCGGCAAGATCAGCTTCACGTCACCGATCGGCCGGGCATTGATGGGCCGACACCCAGGCGAGAAGGTCCGCGTACAGGTGCCGGCCGGCACGGTCGACTACAAAGTAGTCAAGGTCCGCTAGTCGCTCGCCGGTCCGACGAGCGGGTTCTGTGGCGGGGGTTGGTCGGACGGCGACGGAAATCAGCTGGCGGGTGGCACGGGGGGCGTGGGGGGAGCCGACGGGTCGACCGGTCTCCACGCATCGGCGCTGACCCTGGACCCCGATCGCCAGGGAATCAGATTCAACATCACGATCGCGACGCCGAAGCACACAGCCATCAACGGGAGTGCATCCCGAAGCGCCGTGTTCGACTGTCCATTGTCGATGCTGAGGACATTCTCGAAGAAGAGCCCGAAGCCGATGAACAGCCCGAGTCCTACCGCGGCCGTCCCAAGCCCCGACTCGAGCAGATCCCAGCGGCGGTGGAGCAGCCCGTACAGCGCCAGCGTCACGCCGACGGAGCCGGGCGCAACCAGCGCCCAGGCATATGACCAGCTGGCGTACGTGCCGGTCGCATCCTGAAAGGCCAGAAGCAGCCCGACGGTCGTGATGATCCCGCCGGGTATCGCCGCGCCGAGTCCGCCCTCGTGAGGGATTGCCAGACCGAGCAGCAGAAGGAAGAGGCCCGGCGCGATGACGAAGATCGGCCAGCCGAATCTGCCGAAGTCGAGGTTCAGCTGCTCGGAGGCGAGGAAGAAGACGCCGAGCAGGACGAGGACCACGCCCACCGAGAGCATGCCTCGCTGCCGGCCGTCATCGCGCGGGGCGTCGATATCGTGCCATCTGTCAGTCATGAACCACCTCGCTGCCTCTCTGTCCGTGCCGCCAGTCTAGCCAGCGTGCCCTCCGTTGAGGTCATCCCGGAGTTTGACTTTTCGGCGTACTCGCCATTCTCTAGGAGGATGCGACGAAGACAGGCACGTCGCCGACTGTGAGGACCTTGTCCGGACCGAGGACCTCGCTTTGGCCGTTCACGACCAGTGACACGCTGACGTCATCGCTGGCCGTCAGCATCAACTGCCCGACCGGAACCTTGCCGTCGAAGATGTAGTCGCTCTTGATACTCGGAGACCCGTTGCCGTAGACGAGCAGCTGATTCATGGCGTGGGCCGGATCGATCGCGCCGGGCGGGAGGCCCAGCCGGACGGGATCGATGACCTGCCAGGCAGTGACACCCAGTTGCTCGACCAGAACGTGGAAGCCGCCGTTGGTCGGGACCGCCTCGACGACGGGCAGCGAGCCGGAGAAGCGAACGACCACCCGCGACGTATTCGACCAGCCGGCAAGGCCGAATTGGTCGAACGAGACATCTACCGTCGAGGCGAACGAGGATCGAATGTCGAGCGGCAGGGCGACTATCCAGCGGTCTGCGTCCGTCGGGATCGAGGCCAGCTTGTCGGCGATCATCTTCGTCACTACCGCACCGGCCAGGACAATCCCACCCGTCTCGGCGCTCGATCCGTCGGCCTGGCCCATTGTCACGAGGGGCATGAAGTCGCCCGCATAAGAATCGGTCGCGAGCCCAAAGTGATTGGAGGCGAGGGCGTAGTAGTGGGCCTTGCCGGATTCGATCCGGACCTCGAGGCCGGCCACCGCAGCGACCGGGATCGTCGAACCATCGGCCGCGTAGTAGACAAAGCCATCGCCCTGTGGCGCAAAGCCGGCGGGTTGTTCGGTCGGTCCGGACGAAACCGTGGGCGAGGACGACAAGGTCGGTGTGGGTGTGCCAGGGCTGCCACTGGCGAGGGGCAAGGACGGACGGACCGTTGGTGACGGGCTGCGTGGAGGCGAGCTGAGGCGCGCCAGGGTCGTCCCCGTACCGCCGGCTGTCGCCTTGCCGTCGTGCGCGAAGCCCGGGTCGAGTATCACCGCGGTCAGACCAACCACGATGAGTACTGCCGCCACTCCTGTCAGACCAGCGACGACGCGCTGCCTGGGTTCCATCGATTCGCAACTCCGCCTGCGCAGACCCATAGCAGTCTAGCGGCGCCCGGCGGTGCCAGGGGCCCGGCGCGGCAACGGGGCCGAATGGCCCACGCTCCCCGACCTGATGGCACTGCCCGCCCAACGAGCCCAAATGCATGCTCGCGCAATGGACGATTACGCTGCGGTCATCGCCATGCTCAACCACACGTGGTTCGGGGCTGAACTCTCACCCGAGACGCAGGAGCGTCTCGCCAGGCTCGGTGAGATTCAGGATTTCGAGGCAGACGAGGTAATCCTGCACGAGGGCGACGCCGCGAAGGAGATGGGCATCCTCATCTCCGGCCGGCTGGCCTTGAGGACGCTGGTCCCCGAGCGCGGGCCGGTCACGATCCTGAGCGTCGAGCCGGGCGACATCTTCGGTTGGTCGGCCGTGCTGGCCGACACGCAGGCCCAGTCGACGGTCGTCGCCACCGAATCCAGCCAGGCCCTGGTCATCGAGGGAATCCAGCTTCGGGCGGCGCTCAAGGAAGACCACGCCCTTGCTGCCAGTCTCTACCCTCGAGTCCTCAAGGCCGTGGCCCGCCGCCTGAGAGCAACCCGGCTTCAGCTTCTGGATCTATTCGCTCGCTGAGGGCCATTCGTTAGCTCCTCTCAGTCGTCTTCCCAGGAGGTCTCCGTCGACGTGATCACCAGCCCTGCCCTCAGCCAGGCGGCCGCGGCGCGGCAGTGGTTCCTGGCTCGCGAGGATCTCGGCGCACTCGTCGAGGCCATCCGCGGAACCGGTCGTCGGGTGATCGGCCCCACCGTTCGCGAAGGGGCCATCGTCTACGACGAAATCCAAACGGCGGCCGATCTGCCCGCGGGCTGGCGAGACGTCCAGAGCGCCGGAAGCTATCGCTTGGAGCGCGCATCGGACGAACGGGCCTTCGGCTACACCGTCGGGCCCACGTCCTGGAAGAGGTTCACCTTCCCGCCCAATCTACCGATCGCGAAGGCCCACAAGGCCACTTTCGGCTTCGAGCAGCCTGCGCCGAGCGTGCCACCCGTCGCTTTCCTGGGAGTACGTGCCTGCGAGATCGCGGCTCTGGCCATCCAGGATCGGGTCTTCCTGGGCGGCCAGTTCACGGATGACGACTTCAGGGCCCGGCGCTCGGCCGCCTTCATCGTCGCCGTCCAGTGCACAACCTCATCGAGCACCTGCTTCTGCACGTCGATGGCGACGGGGCCGGAAGTTCGCGGCGGCTACGACATCCTTCTGACCGAGATCGATGGGGGCTTCGTAGTTCAGGCAGGTTCACCCGGTGGCGCCGCAATCGTGGCCAAGCTGCCGACCCGCCGCCCCTCTCATGCCGAGGCCGGCGCGGCCGTCGACAACGTCGAATCGGTCCGGACCCAGATGGGCGAGCCGCTGCCGATGGCCGGCATCGGCGATCGCCTCAAGCTCCAGCTCGACAATCTGCGCTGGGCGCAGGTCGCCGAACGCTGCGTGGAGTGCGGCAACTGCACCATGTCCTGCCCGACATGCTTCTGCACGTCGGTCATCGAGCAATCGGACATGGACGGCAAGTCCAGCACGACCGAGCGGCAATGGGATTCCTGTTTCGACGTCGCATTTGCCAAGGTCGCCGGCGGCGACTTCCGCGCCCGACCTCGTGACCGCTACCGCCAGTGGCTGACCCACAAGTTCTCGACCTGGTGGGATCAGTTCGGCAGCTCCGGCTGCGTCGGCTGCGGCCGGTGCATCACCTGGTGCCCTGTCCGGATCGACGTTCGTGAGGAACTCGCGGCGATCGCACCGCCCATCGCGCCCGTGGAGCATCCAATGGCCGTGGAACCGGTGGCCGCCAGCCCGGGCACATATTCGATCGCCCGCCTTGCTTCGGTCCGGCCTGAGACCGAGGACACGACCACGCTCTCGCTGACAGACCTGGATCCTGCCTTCCTGGAAGGCCGTCCCGGTCAGTTCGTGATGATTGCCCTGCCCGCCTTCCCGGCCGTGCCGATCTCGATCTCGCGCTTCCGAGCCAACGCGATCGACCTCACGATCCGCGCCGTCGGTCAAACCTCGACGGCTCTCGTCAACCTGCACCCCGGCGCCAAGGTGGGTCTGCGAGGTCCTCTCGGAACGTTCTGGCCCATTCAGGAGGCTTACGGCCGGCACGCGGTTGTGGTCGCGGGTGGCGTCGGCCTCTCGCCGCTCCACGGCCTGGTCGACGCGCTCGTAGCCAACCACGACCGCTTCGAATCGGTCTCGCTCTTCTACGGCTCGCGCACGCCCGAAGACCAGCTCTTCCGCGACGACCTGGCCGCGTGGACCGCGAGCAAGGCCATCGACGTCGTGGTCACCGTTGACCGCGCCGGTCCCGAATGGAAGGGCCGAGTCGGTGTCGTCACCAACCTGTTCGACATGATCTCCTGGGATTGCACCAAGGTCACAGCCTTCGTCGTCGGCCCTGAGCGGATGATGCAAGCCTCCGTCCAGGGCTTGATCTCAAAGGGCGTGCCGACAGATCGGATCCACGTCTCGATGGAACGCCATATGGAGTGCGGCATCGGGTTGTGCGGGCACTGCCAGATGGCCGGCCGCTTCGTCTGCGAGGATGGCCCAGTGTTCCGGCTCAATGACCTCGGCGACATGTTCAACCGCGAGGGAATCTGATGGCCACCTCAGGCAGGACCGCCCGGCCGCGAGTTGCCGTCGCCAAGTTCGCTTCCTGCGACGGCTGCCAGTTGACCATCCTGGACCTCGAGGATCAGCTGCTCGAGATCGTCTCCCGCTTCGACATCGTCGAGTTCCCGGAGGCCACTTCGCGCCGGTCGCCCGGCCCATACGACATCGTGTTCGTGGAGGGCTCGATCAGCGCGCCCGAGCACATCGACCAGATCAAGGAGCTGCGCAAGCAGGCCCGGGTCCTGGTCACGATCGGGGCCTGCGCCACGGCCGGCGGCATCCAGGCGCTGCGAAATTGGGCCGATCACGACGCCTACCGCGCCGCGATATATGCCCATCCGGAGTGGATCGAATCGCTGGCCACCGCCACGCCGGTCTCCGAGCACGTCAAGGTGGACGCGGAGCTGCGCGGCTGCCCGATCGACCCGGGTCAGCTGCTGGAGCTGCTCACGGCCGTCCTGGTCGGCCGCCGGCCTCAGATCCGCGACGAGGCCGTCTGCCGCGAGTGCAAGCGCAAGGGCATCGTCTGCCTGGTCGTCGCCGGCGGTCAAGCGTGCATGGGCCCCGTTACCACGTCCGGTTGCAATGCCCTCTGCCCCACCTACGACCGCGGCTGCTTCGGCTGCTTCGGGCCACGGGCCGGCGCCAACGCCAAGAGCTGGAGCGCCGAGCTGCTGAAGTCGGGCCGCCCGCCGGAGGAAGTCTGGGGGCTCTTCGCCGGCTTCACCGGCTATGCCGAGCCGTTTCGTTCGGTGATCACGGAGCTGGGCAAGAGCAAGGGGTAGCGACGGCGCGGGCTGCCGCCCTCGCCGAAGGCCCGTCCACCCTGCCGGCCGGCTCCCCGTACGCATGGCCGGCCGGTCCTTTCTCGTCCGGATGGCCCTATTGCGCGGACTCACCCAACCCTACGCTGGGGGTCATCGCCGTGCTTCATGCGGGCCACTTCACGGCACCGGCCTGCGGGGCACGGCCTCCGTTTGGAGGGCTGGATGACCACCGGACTGGGGACGGCGTTGCCGCACCTACAGGACCAGGACCTGATCGACCGGATCATCGGCGATCAGGCCGGGCGCCCCGGCGCGCTGCTCGGCATCCTCGAGAAGCTGCAGGACCGCAACCCTCACAAGTACCTCCCCATGGACACGCTTGAGTACGTGGCCGCGCGCACGGGAGTGCCGCAGTCGCAGGTCTATGCCGTTGCGACTTTCTACGCCCTGTTCAACCTCGACCCGCAGGGCACGCACACCGTGGCCATCTGCCGCGGCACCGCCTGCCACACCCGCGGCTCGCGGGCGCTGCTCGAGCGCGTGAAGCTCCAGCTCGGCCTGCAGGAGGCCGCCGACGGCGCCGACAAGCTCACGCTGACCACGCCGGACCGCCGCTTCACCATCCGCACCGTCGCCTGCTTCGGCCAGTGCGCTCTCGCCCCGGTGGTCGAGGTCGACCACGCGATCCGCGGGCACGTCAAGGAGCAGGCGCTGATACGCGAAGTCGAGGCGCTGCGCAAGGAGCGCGCCAGATGATGATCCAGGACTTCGCCGCGTTTTCCGCCGTGCGCGAAGCCGGCCTTGCAAAGCTGCTTCCCGGCAAGCCGCGAATCGCCGTCGGCATGGGCACCTGCGGCTCCGGCAACGGCGCCGAAGCCGTATACAGCGCCTTCTCGTCGGAGATCGACACCCGCGGCCTCGCCGTGCAGATGGCTCCGGTCGGCTGCTTCGGCTTCTGCGCCGAGGAGCCGCTCGTCAACGTCTGGGTTCCCGGCCGGCCGCTGCTGATGCTGCACCGCGTCCAGCCGAACCACGTCGACACCATCCTGAACGGCCTTGAACACGGCGAGCTGCCGCCGCCCGAGATCGTGCTGTGCAAGATCGAGGAGTGGGACCACCTCACCGGCCACGTGAAGTACGGCACCGGCTATCCCGACGTGCCCAACTGGAACGAGGTCCCATTCTTCAACGGCCAGGTCAAGATCGTCTTGCGCAACTGCGGACTGATCAACCCCGACGACATCGAGGAGTACATCGCGGTCGGCGGGTACCAGGCCCTGTACAAGGTCCTGATCGACCAGAACCCCGAAGCCGTCATCGAGCAGATGAAGGCCTCCAAGCTGCGCGGTCGCGGCGGCGCTGGGTTCATGACCGGCGTCAAGTGGGAGTTCCTCGCCAAGGCTCCGGGGCCCGAGAAGTACCTCATCTGCAACGCCGACGAGGGCGACCCCGGCGCGTACATGAACCGCAACGAGATCGAGTCGGACCCGCATGCTCTCCTCGAGGGCATGCTGATCGGCGCCTTCGTCACGGGCGCGAGCAAGGGGATCGTCTACGTCCGCGCCGAGTACCCCCTGGCAGTGTTGCGCCTCGAGCGCGCCATCGAGCAGGCGCGTGAATACGGCGTCCTGGGCCCCAACATCCTCGGGCGCGGATTCGATTTCGACATCGAGACGGTCGAGGGCGCAGGTGCCTTCGTGTGCGGCGAAGAGACGGCGCTGATCGCGTCGCTCGAGGATCAGGCGGGCCGGCCGCGTCCACGCCCACCGTTCCCCGCGCAGAAGGGCCTCTACGGCAAGCCGACCAACATCAACAACGTCGAGACCTGGTACAACGTCGCGCCGATCGTGTCGAAGGGGCCGGCCTGGTTCACCGAGACCGGCAGCCCCAAGAGCGCGGGAACCAAGGTGTTCTCGCTCGTCGGCAAGGTGCACAGCACCGGCCTTGTCGAGATGCCGCTCGGCACGCCACTGGCCAAGTTCATCTACGACATCGGCGAAGGCGGCACCAACGGCCGCGACATCAAGGCCGTGCAGACGGGCGGCCCCTCGGGCGGCTGCATTCCCGCGGACATGTTCGACACGCCGGTCGACTACGAGACGCTCGCGCAGATCGGCTCGATCATGGGCTCCGGCGGCATGGTCGTGATGGACGAAGACAACTGCATGGTTGACGTCGCCCGCTACTTCATCGAGTTCACGCATTCGGAGAGTTGCGGCAAGTGCGTCCCGTGCCGCGTGGGCCTGGACAAGGCGCTGCGCGTTCTCAACGGCTTCACGGTCGGCTCCGCAACGAATGAGGACATCCAGGGTCTGGACGAGCTTTGCCGCATGGTCCGCGACACTTCGCTCTGCCAGCTCGGCATGAGCGCGCCCAACCCCGTTCTCACCAGCCTGCGCCACTTCCGCCACGAGTTCGAGGACCATATCCTCGCGAAGCGATGCCGCGCCGGCGTATGCGAGGACCTGGCGCTCTCGCCGTGTGAGAACTCGTGCCCGCTGCACATGAACATCCCGCGTTTCCTGCAGCTCTACAAGGAGGACCGGCTCGAGGACGCGTTCCTCTCGGTGATCCTCGACAACCCGCTCCCGGCTTCGACCGGGCGCGTCTGCCAGCACCCGTGCGACAACCGCTGCCGCCGCGCCGCGATCGACGAGCCCGTGAACATGCGAGATGTGCACCGCCTGATCGCCGACGAAGTGCTGCTGACCGACAAGTTCGATGCCATGGTCGGCCGCGTGCTCGAGCGGAAGCTCAAGCCGACCGGGCACCAGGTCGCCGTCGTCGGCGCCGGCCCCACGGGCCTCACCTGCGCCTACTACCTCGCGCTGTTCGGCCACTCCGTCACCGTCTACGAATCGCGGCCGCAGGCCGGCGGCATGCTGCGCTACGCGCTGCCGGAGTACCGCCTGCCCAAGGAGGTCCTCGACAAGGAGATCGAGCTGATCGAGCGCCTGGGCGTCAAGTTCGAGTTCAACGTGAACGTAGGCGAGGGTCTCGGGCTCAACGAACTCGCTGAGAAGCACGACGCCGTGTTCCTCGCGATCGGCACCTGGAAGGAAAGCTGGGTGTATCTGGCCGGCACGGAACTGACCGGCGTGCTCCCTGCACTGCCCTTCCTCGAAGGCGTCGAACGTGACGAGAAGATGCCTATCGGCGAGAAGGTCGTGGTAATCGGAGGCGGCAACGCCGCGATCGACTCCGCACGCACGGCGCGCCGGCTGGGTGCGGACGTGACGATCGTGTATCGCCGCGAGCGCAAGGACATGCCGGCGATCCCCGAAGAGATCGAAGCGGCCGAGCATGAGGGTGCGAAGCTTCTCTATCTCGCCGCTCCACACCGCATCGTCGGCGACAAGAACGGCCAGGTGCGCGCGATCGAGGCAGTCAGGACCAAGCCCGGCGAGTTCGATACCTCCGGCCGCCGCCGGCCGGTGCCTACGGACGAGGTCATTCGCATCGAGTGCGACACGGTCATCCTGGCGGTCGGTGAGAAGGTGGACCCCGACTTCTGCAAGGCCTCGGGTCTGAAGGTGAAGGAAGAGGGGACGATCGAGGTCGACCGCTACTCGCTCGAAACTAGCCGCGACCGGTTCTACGCAGGTGGCGACCTCATCACCGGCGCCTCCAATGTGTCGAACGCGATGGGCATCGGCAAGAAGGCCGCCCGCAACATCGACAAGCGGCTGATGGACCTGGAGCGCTCCCCGAGCCTGATCCCCGACTTCGAGTACAAGATGGAGGCGCCCGAGACGCCAAGCGAGTACGGCCGCCACGTTCCCATCGAGATGCCCGCCGCGCAGCGAGTCCAGTCGTACGCGGAGGTATCGCTCGGCCTTACCGCCGTGGCGGCGACTGAAGAGACGGCCCGTTGCCTGCGCTGCGACATTCGCAGCGCCGAGAGATAGGAGGTCGCCTTGACCGAGAAGGTGAAGATCCGCATCGACGGCGAGGTGATCGCGGCAACCGCTGGCCAGACGATCCTCGAGGTCGCGCGGACCAATAGCAAATACATCCCGGCGCTGTGCTACATGGAAGGCCTCAGCGCCGTCGGCTCGTGCCGGCTGTGCATGGTGGAGGTATCGGGAGTCGCGCGGCTTCTGCCTGCCTGCACCACGCCGGTACAAGAGGGCCTGGCTGTTACCACGAGTTCGGAGCAGCTCTCCAACTACCGGAAGATGGCGCTGGAGTTGATGTTCGCGGAGCGCAATCACACCTGTGCCGTGTGCGTCTCGTCGGGTCACTGCGAGCTGCAGTCTCTGGCCCAGGATCACGGGATCACGCACATTCGCTATCCGTACAACTTCCCCAAACTCACCGTGGACACGACGCACCCGCGTTACGTGCTGGACCACAACCGCTGCATCCTCTGCTCGCGTTGCGTCCGGACCTGCGCCGAGATCGAAGGCGCCCACGTTTGGGACATCGCGGGGCGCGGGATCGGGTCGCGGCTCGTTTCCGAGCTGCAGCGTCCATGGGGTGAGGCCACGACCTGCACTAGCTGCGGTAAGTGCGTACAGGCCTGCCCGACGGGCGCCATGGCCGAGAAGGGCTGGGGAGTCGAGGAAATGACCAAGAAGAAGGCCGCTGTGAGCCGCCTGACCTCGATGCGCGAGGGCCAGTGATGGACAAGCCGAAGATCGGAACGTGCTGGCTCGACGGCTGCTCCGGCTGCCACATGTCTCTGCTGGATGCGGACGAGGCGATCATTGGCGTGCTCAAGAAGGCGGACATCGTGTTCGGCCCTCTTGTCGATGCCCAGGAGTGGCCGGTAGGTGTGGACGTGGCCGTCATCGAGGGCGCGGTCAGCAGCCAGGACGACCTCAAGCTGGCGAGGACCGCGCGAGCGCGCAGCAAGGTCGTCGTGGCGCTCGGCGACTGCGCGGTGACCGGCAACGTGCCGTCGATGCGCAATGGCATTCCCACGCGCAAGCTGCTGGAGCGCGTCTTCGTCGAGGGCTCGACGGAAGGACGCGGCGTGCCGACGGACGGCGTGCCTGCGCTGCTGAAGCAGGCGTCGCCTCTGCAAGAAGCCATCAAGGTGGACGTCCACGTCCCCGGCTGCCCGCCCAAGCCCGGGGCGATTCTCCAGGTGCTGACCGACCTGCTCGAGGGCCGCGAACCGGGCCTCGGCGGCAAGCTGCGGTTCGGGTAGGAGGCCGGCGATGAAGAGGATCACGATCGACCACGTGACGCGCATCGAGGGTCACGCCCGGATCACGATCAAGCTCGACGACGCGGGACAGGTGGCCGACACGCAGTTCCACGTGACCCAGATCCGCGGGTTCGAGAAGTTCGTCGAGGGACGGCCCTATTACGAGATGCCGTCGATCACGGCGCGCATCTGCGGCATCTGTCCGGTGAGCCATCTGCTTGCCTCGTCAAAGGCGTGCGACGCGATCATGGCCGTGCGCATCCCGGACGCCGCGGCGAAGCTGCGCGAGCTGCTCCACTGTGGGCAAATCGTGCAGTCGCACGCGCTCTCGTTCTTCCACCTCTCAGCGCCGGACCTCCTGCTCGGCATGGACTCGGATCCGGCCAAGCGCAACATCGTGGGCCTGCTCGAGGAACACCCCGACGCGCTGCGCGACGGGATCGCACTGCGCAAGTTCGGCCAGGAAGTGATCGAGAGACTCGCCAAGGAGCGCATCCACCCCTCGTGGACCGTGCCCGGCGGCGTCAACGCCCCGCTGGACCCGGAAGCCCGAGACACGACTCTCGCCGAGCTGCCCGAAGCCATGGCGATCGTGAAGCGCACGCTCGCGCTCTGGAAGAAGACACTGGACAACTTCCCGGACGAGATCGAGTCTTTCTCCAACTTCCCCACGATGTACTGCGGCCTCGTGGGCCCCGACGGCTCGCTGCGGCTCTATGACGGGAACCTGCGCTTCGTCGGCGCCGACGGTGCGGTGGTCGCCGACCAGGTCAAGCCCGACGACTACGCGACCTACATCGGCGAGGCGACGCTGCCGGACTCCTACATGAAGGCGCCGTACTACAAGCCCGCCGGGTACGCCGACGGCATCTACCGCGTCGGCCCGCTCGCCCGTCTCAACGTCGTCGATCGCTGCGGCACCCCGGAAGCGGACGCCGAGCTGGAGGAGTACCGCGGCCGTCTGGGCCGCATCGTCCAGAGCGGCTTCCACTACCACTACGCGCGACTGATCGAGGCGCTGTATGCCCTCGAGCGCATGCGCGAACTGCTCGACGATCCGGACATCCTGGGGACCAAGGTCCGCGCCCACGCCGACGTCAACAACCTCGAGGGCATCGGCGTCATCGAGGCCCCGCGCGGCACGCTCATCCACCACTACAAGGTGAACGACAACGGCGCCATCACCTGGGCCAACCTGATCGTTGCCACGGGCCACAACAACCTCGCCATCAGCCGCGGCATCTTGCAAGTCGCAAAGCGCTTCGTCGACGGCAACAAGATCAAAGAAGGCGCCACCAACCGCGTCTCGGCCGTGATCCGCGCCTACGACCCCTGCCTCAGCTGCGCCAGCCACGCCCTGGGCGTGGTCCCGATGGTCCTGCAGCTGCTCGGCCCGGACGGAGAGTTGCTCGACCAGGTGTCATAGGGGGAAATCTCCGCGACTCGGTTGAAACTTTGAGCCCGGTGCGCGGCCTTGATCGGATATGGACAATGGCGCCGTCGAACTAGTGGAAGGGCGACCGGTCGGTTGGCGTCCCCTCTAGCCGCGGCCGAGTTGTGTCAACCGTAGGTTACGGCAACCGAGTTCGGGCTCTACCGGAACCTTCCCGGGGCCTGCCTCATCTTTAGTGGCACCGAAAGGCCCGGAGGGTCATTCGGCCGCCGGATGAAGGAGATCCTCGATGGCCGCAGGGGAGGACGCACTGGTCACAGTGAGTTCGGATGTTGGCGCTGAGGACGAAGCATTCGGCCGCCGCAGTGACGCCTATCTCGGTCGCGCCCTTGGCCTTGCCTTCTACATCCTGGGTAACACGGATGAAGCCGAGGATGCCACACAGGAGGCGATGATGCGAGCCTGGAGGGCCCGCCGATCCCTCCGACGGATCGAGTCCTTCGATGCCTGGATCGACCGGATTCTGGTCAACACCTGCCGGGAGCGCCTCCGCCGCAAGCGGACACGCCGCGAGGTCGCGGAGCCGGACGAGAGGGCGGCGGACTCGCGGGATGCTTTCGGGGCGCTGTTGGCGCGTGATTCGATCGGGCGGGCGCTGCTCTCGCTGAACGGCGACCAGCGCACCGTCGTGGTTCTGCGCTACTGGCGCGACCTGAGCCTCGAGCAGATCGCGGAGCGGCTCGGCTGGCCGCTCGGTACGGTCAAATCGAGGCTCCACTACGGACTTGCCGCCATTCGCGAGCGGCTCGAACACGATGATGCCGAGGTGCAGCGATGAGCGATCGCAACGTCGAGCAAGAGTTGAGCGAGTTCTTCCGCCGCACCGCTGCACCCGAGCCATCCTCGCGGCTGTGTGAGGCGGTCGCGGCGGCGAGGCTGCGGGAGCCGCTGGCTCGGCCGGCCACCTTCCGGGTGGGGCGAACGGCGCTTTCGCTGATGGGCCTGGCGGCCACGTTCGTCATCGCCGTGAGTCTGCTGCTGATCGTCGTGAATCGTGGCCAGAACGGGCCGGCTCATCCAGCTGCTCCTTGCGCGGGCGCATCGGATACCAGCAGTCCGGTCGCCGCCGCAACGCCAAGCGTCGATCCATCGGCCAGGGGCAAGTTCACCCCGACGGGCTCGATGGCGTACCCGCGCATCCAGGCCACCGCCACTCTCTTGTGCGATGGCCGCGTTCTGGTCGTCGGCGGCCTGGGCGGGAACTCGGCGGCCTCGCTGAACGATGGTTCGTCCTGGGCCCTGGCCTCCGCAGAGCTGTATGACCCGGCGACGGGCAAGTTCAGCCCGACCGGTTCGCTGGCGATGGGCCGTATGGATCACACCGCCACATTGCTCCTCGACGGCCGCGTTCTGATCGCCGGAGGGCTGGGAGCGTTGGCAACTGGGACTTTGGGGGCCGAGGCGTACGACCCCAGGACCGGCAAGTTCAGCTCGCCCGCGCCCAACAATATGCCTCCGGTATTTGGGACTACGACCCTGGCCTCGGCCGAGCTGTACGACCCGGCGACCGGCAGGTTCAGCCCGACCGGCTCCATGGCCGACACGCGCTACGACGACACCGCGACGCTGCTCGAAGACGGGCGGGTGCTGATCGCCGGAGGCTACTACGACGGTCCGACCGGCTCGGCGACGCCGGGCCGCGCCTCGGCCGAGCTTTACGACCCGAGGACGGGCGAGTTCAGCCCAACCGGCGCGCTGACGACTCCCCGGGCCGGGAACACCGCCACCCTTCTTCCCGACGGCCGCGTACTCATCGCGGGAGGAATCGGAGCCGACCTGTATGACCCGAAGACCGGCTCCTTCAGTTCGACGGGCTCCACGGTCTCCCGGCGCTACTTCCACACTGCGACGATGCTGCTCGACGGCCGCGTGTTGTTGGCCGGCGGTCAGGGCGACGGGCCGGCCCTCACCTCGACCGAGCTCTATGACCCCGAAACCGGCAGGTTCACGCCCACGGGTTCGATGGCCCTCGATCGTGCACACAGCACCGCGGCGCTGCTTCCGGACGGTCGCGTCCTGATTGCGGGAGGCGGCTCCAGCGTCTCGGGCGATACCGCGACGGCTGAGTTGTATGACCCCGCGACGGGAGCGTTCCGTTCGGCCGGCTCGATGTCGGTCGCGCGGTCCTGGCACACCGCGACCTCGCTTCGGGACGGTCGAGTGCTGATCGCCGGGGGCCAGGACTACATCGATTCGAGCACGTGGTCGCTGTCCGGGGGGGCGGACCTGTACCAACCTTAGGTGCCGGTCGGGGTCGCACCGCGCGATCGGGCGAAACTGGGTCGCCTCGCCTGGCCGGGCGTGTCACGATGGCACCATGAGCGACATAGTCGATCCAAGCGAGGGCCGGCCGGCAGCGCCCTCCGTAGTCGCGACCGCGCCAACGCGCCTCCCCGGCCACCGGCGCCGCCCCACTGGCGAACCGTCGATGGCGCGCGAGCCCGACTTCCACACGGGCCGGCCGACAAAGGTCGCCATCGTCGGCGTGGGCATGGTGGGCTCGACGTTCGCCTACACCCTGCTGCTGTCGGGCATCGCGTCAGAGATCGTGCTAATCGACGCCAACCACGAGCGGGCGGAGGGCGAGGCGATGGATCTCAACCACGCCGTGCCGTTCGCCCACCCTACGAAGATCTGCGCCGGCGACTACTCGGACTGCCAGGGCGCGGTCATAACCGTCATCGCCGCGGGCGTTGGGCAGCGGCCGGGCGAGACTCGCCTGGAGTTGGTTCGACGAAACGCGGCCATCTTCGGCCAGATCGTTCCGAAGATCGCCGAGGCCAATCCCGAGGGGATCATCGTCGTCGCCACAAACCCTGTGGATGTCCTGACGTACATCACGCTAAACATGGCCGGGCTGCCGCCGCATCGCGTCTTCGGGTCGGGCACGATCCTCGACACGGCCCGCTTCCGCTACATGCTGAGCGAGCACCTGGGCGTGGACCCGCGCAGCGTCCATGCCTACATCATCGGCGAGCACGGCGACAGCGAGGTGCCCGTTTGGTCGCTCGCCAACGTGGCCGGTATGCGCCTGCCGTCGTTCTGCGCGGAGAACGGTATACCGCTCAGCCCCGACACGATGGAGCGGATCTTCGACCAGACCCGCGACGCCGCGTACGAGATCATCAGCCGCAAAGGCGCCACCTACTATGCCGTGGCCGCCGGTTTGATGCGGATAACCGAGGCGATCCTGCGCGACCAGAGGACCGTCCTGTCGATCTCCAGCCTGGTCAGCGACTACTACGGCATCGACAACGTCTGCCTGAGCCTGCCCACGGTCCTCAGCCGGCGCGGCATCGAACGGGTCCTGCGTCTCGACCTCAGCCCGCACGAGGCTCGAGGCGTCCGAAAGTCGGCCGAGGTGCTGCGCCAGACGATCGACTCGCTGGAAGGGTCGACCCAGCCCGGCTGAGCTGCGCGACCGGTCGCCGGCGACCCAGCCGGGCTCAGCCGGCACCACCGCCCGGCTGAGCTGCGCGGCCGTCGCGGCCGTCGCGTCAGATCTAGACCAACTTGCCTCCCGTGAAAGTTGGGCAGGTGGATCGGCTCGTCACGGGGCCCGAGGCTCGACGCCGCCGCCGCATCACGCTCGAAACCAGGTGGCGCAGGACAGAAGCGGGTGACTCGGCCGGCCATCTGGGCGGCTGTGGTTTACCAACTCCCACCTGGGGCAAGTTGGTCTATATAGGGCGGGGCCGAAAGGGCGGGGCCGAACCTTTGGGAGCACCCAGGCCGACCCGCTGCGCTCGAACCGCCCGTCGCCCTGCCTGGCAACAAGCCTTATCGCGGCAGCGCGTGCTCCTCGAGCGGCGTGTCCCAGTGGGCGTCCAGAAGCTCGAATCGATGCTGCTCCTCACGCGCCAGCTTCTCGGCGTCGGGGAAGAGGCGGCGCACGATGGCCGGGTCGGTGTGCTCCTCCATCGAAGCCCAGTCCCGATACGTGATCGTGACCTCGAAGGTCCAGTCCTGGCGGCCGTCGCCGTGGAAGCGCGGCTCGAAGGCGCGCACGTCGAGAAGCCGGCCCGACTCAAGCTGGGCTCGCAGCAGCGGCCAGTGGTTCCGCTCGAACAGCTCCACGAACTCGTCCTGGAAGCCCCAGCGAATCTTGTAGAAGTACTGGACGGTCACGGGCTTGCGGGCGTCGGCCATCTCCAACTCCTCCACTCGCCCGACATGGCCGGGCCTCTAACACACCGATCCGATCCGCCGAGCGGCGCACGCCAACCGGCCGAGCCAGCCTACACGCTACGGCGTGAAGTCACGAGTTCTTGACCCAGACGAGCGAATATCGCCATAGCAGATGGCGGCGATAGCGGACACCGGGAAGGATCGCGGCGGCCAGGTCTTCCATGCCGTGAAAGGTCTCGGGCGGCGGCCACGCCACCGGCGACGGGTGCTCCCACCAGCCCCTCGACAGTCGGCGCATCCGGCTCACCACCGCCGCCGTAAGGTCGAGTGGCAGATCGGCAGGGTATTCCGCCCGAGCGAGCCCCACGACCGCCAGGACGCCACCGGGCCGGAGAAGATCGCGCATGCGCTCGAGTGCTGGCCCGGCCTCCATGTGGTGGAGCGACGCCACCGAGGCGACGAGGTCGAACAACGCAGGCTCAAAGCGATGGGTTAGGAAGTCGCCGTCGATGTAGTCGACGTCGCCCGTGTCGGGGTTCCTTCGCGCGAGATCGATGCTCGCCTGGTCGAGATCGATGCCCGTCACGTGTGGAACGAGCCGCCGAAGCTGCCGCGCCAGCGTGCCCTCGCCGCAGCCCACGTCGAGCGCGCTCTCGCAGCCAGACGGGACGGCGTCGAGGATGACCCGGTGATAGTGAAGGTTGTGGTTCCAGCGCTCACCCTTAGGTGCCATCCCGGCATCTTGCCACGGTGGATGGCAAGTCGACTGCTGCCCACCGATGGCTAGAGCGGCTGCGACCAGAGCCACCCGGCGACCAGCGCGCTTACCAACGCGACCGTCACGCTGGCCATGGTGCCCAGCAGGTAGCGCTCGGCGAAGCGGCGCTTGTTGAGTTCCTTGAACCGGGCCAGCGTCTTGGCGGCCACGACGAAGCCGACCGCCGCCGGCCCACCGCCGGGCAGCAGGGCCACAACCAGGCCGCGTTCCAGCACTCCTATCGTCGCCCCCATCTCTTCGGGGTCGACCCCGCCCGACACTTTCTTCGAATCGGCCGGAAGCAGGCGATCGATGAGCCGCCAGGCGACCGGAACGTTGATGACGAGGAGCGACCAGCCGAGAATCGCGGCGAGTGCGACTCGACGAACGTCCGAAGGCGCCGCCGACACGGCACCAGGAACAAGGTCGAGGCTCAAGTCGCGGAGGACCAGCCACAGGATTCCGACCACCACCGCGGCCGCAACTGCCTCGCCTGCCAGCCACAGGACCGCCGGCAAGGGCGTCCAGCGGGGATGCGGATGGCTCGCAGGGGCCGCCGTTCGCGACAGCCGACCGGGAATCGCTCCCCGAACGCGCGGGAACCGCAGCGCCGCCTCCACGACGAGCCGCCCGGCCAGATAGGCAGCCCACAGCCAGAACAGGACCAACACCGGATCCTTCACGACGACCTCCCTATGGCACCTGCGGGCTCGACGCCGGGGTCGCCGGGATCGCCACTCCCGGGACTCCTGCCGGGATCGCCGGGATCGCCGGGATCGCCGGGATCGCCGGGATCGCCGAGGGTTCGGCTGGCCAGCTGCTCGAATAGACACGCCTGATGCCCGCGACAAGCCTCTGGAGAGACCTTACTCGGGCACGGCTGAACGAAACGGAGATGGTGGCCCGCCTGACCTTGAGGCGCTCCGCAACCTCGGACTGGCGGAGGTCGTCGATCAGGGCCAGTCGAGCGACCAGGCGTTGACGCTCGGTAAGGCTGTCGAGCATGTCGACGAGAGCCGGCGTGAGCTCCGCGAGCAGCGCGTCGGTCTCTGCCCGACCGGTGATGACGACGAGCCGCTCGTGGCCGGTGCGGGCCTCGTCGATCGCGTGGCGGGCAACCACGAAGGCGGGCCCCGTGCGCTCCGTCGCGGGCACATCGCCTCCAGCCGGGTCCTCATCCGCCTCGCCGCGAACAGCGACCCAGCGCATTCGACGCCCGCCCGATCCGAGGGCCGCGTGGAGCACGGCCGTGAAGGGATCGGCCGCCGGCGCGAGCAGACCCTGAAGCTCGTCGCCCTGCGTGAACCCGAAGCGAGCCAGTCGCTCGTCTCCGTACACCGCGTCGAGCTCGACAACCAGATCGCGCAACCACGCGGTCGAACCGACGCTGTCGCGCCGCGATCCGACCACGTCACCGAAGAGAACCAGCCCCATATGGTCAGTCATCCGAATCAGGCTAACTCCAGATGAAGTAGTCGTCAATGGCTATCTCAAGTAGAGATAGCCGGTTACGGACGACGCACTGGCAATGTCGTCGGTCCGTGTCGCGAGATGCGCCTTCGACTCGACGACCATGATCCGGCGAGCGCCCGAGCGGCTATCCTGACGCGGTGACGGCCGACACCGGCGCTCGGGGCCAGCCCGGCGCCTCAACTCCCTCGATCCCGCTCAATCCCGGTCGCCGCGACCTGGGCATGCGGGCGACGATGATCTTCCCCAACCGGGAGATCGTGGAGCGCTACTACGTCCCGCTCATCTACACGGCCTGCCGGACGTGCTACTCGGAGCTGGCGCCCGATGACATCTTCGAGCGGGCCGTCGACGGCCGGATCGGGCCGGAGAAGCAGCGCGAGCTGATCAGCCGCGTCATCGAGTCGGGCCACGGCAGCACCATCGAACATGTTGTGTTCACGTTCGCCATTACGGGTGTGAGCCGTACGCTGAGCCACCAGCTCGTCCGCCATCGAGCTGGCGTCGCCTTCGACCAGCAGAGTCAGCGCTACGTCTCGTACAAGAAGGGCGCCTCGACGATGTTGCCAGGCACGATCGCGGACGCCGACCCGGCTCTTCTGGAGCGCTACGAAGACCAGGTCGAGGGCGCACTCGAGCTCTACACCGAGCTCGTCGAGGCCGGCATCCCAGGCGAAGACGCACGCTTCGTCTTTCCCAACGCCACCCGTACCAACCTGGTCATGACCGCCAATCTGCGGGCCCTGATTCACATGTCGGGGCTGCGCTTGTGCACGATGGCGCAGTGGGAGATCAGGCGGCTGTTCCAGTTGATCAGGCACGAGGTCTTCGTCACGAGTCCGTTCCTGGGCAGCTTCCTGGCCCCAAAGTGCGTGCCTCTCGGCTACTGCGACGAGGCCGGGAACCGGGATGGGCACTGCCCCATCAGACCGCACAAGGACAAAGTACTGGGGGCCTGGGCCGAGAAG